>JAVEZY010000003.1:0-126483 GCA_034002745.1 Gammaproteobacteria bacterium | reverse complement strand
CCCTGGAGGAAACGTTGCATCCCAGCGTCATCTCGGTTGCGCTGGGAGAGCCTGGGGAAAGCCCGGCGTCATGTGCAATGCTGGTTCGCGGCCACAGGGCCAGGCGCAGGCCATGCTGAAGCTCGAAAAATGCCACGGCACCATGCTCGAACTCTTCGCCGACGATGCCCGCGCTCGGGAACCCAAGGCCGTCGCGATAGAAGCGCAGGGCTGCTTCCAGATCATCGACACCGATGGTGATCATGGTGATCGCAGGCTTCATTGAGCGCACCGGCTTCGGATTCGATGAACCCAGTTTAGCAGGGCATTGGGAAGCGTGCCGGAGGGACAGCCGCTCGTCGATCGCGCGCAAAAATTACCGTTCCGGACCAAAGAAGCGCGCTGCAGCCCGCCCGCCTGTCACTGTCATCCTCTTTGACTCTATAATCGATCCCAATTCGAAACACAGCGAGTCCCTGGACATGAATGATGCTCGTCGCACCCGTGACCTGTTCGAGCCCGTGCAGCTGGGCGCGCTTCGGCTATCCAACCGCATTGTCATGGCGCCGCTTACCCGCTCGCGGGCCGGCGATGACGGCGTCCCCTCCGCCATGCATGCGGAATACTATGCACAGCGCGCATCCGCCGGCCTGATCGTCAGCGAAGCCACCAACATATCCGCCCAGGCGCGGGGTTACGCGATGACTCCCGGCATCTGGACAGAGGCGCAGACTCAGGGCTGGCGACAAGTCACCGATGCCGTACATGCCGCCGGCGGCAGAATCGTGTGCCAGTTGTGGCACGTAGGCCGCATCTCCCATAGCGATCTGCAACCGGGCGGCAAGGCGCCAGTGGCGCCATCCGCCATCCGTGCGGTCGGCACCACATTCACCGCGCGGGGAGTCGTCGAGTACTCGATGCCGAGGGCGCTGGAAACCAGCGAGATCCCTGGAATCATCGACCAGTACGCTCACGCTGCGGCTTGCGCCAAACGTGCCGGCTTCGACGGCATAGAGCTACACTCGGCGAACGCGTATCTGCTGGAGCAGTTCATTCGCGACTCGACGAATCGGCGCACGGACCGCTACGGCGGCTCGGTCGAGAACCGGACGCGGCTCACCCTTGAAGTAACCGAAGCCCTCGCCTCGGTATGGGGAGGCGACCGGGTCGGCATTCGCCTGTCACCAGTGCCCCCGCAACCGGGAGATACCTCGCTCGACAGCGACGTGATGGGCACCTACGGCTACCTGATCCGGCAATTGAACCGGTTCGGCCTGGCGTACCTGCATTTCGTCGAAGGCGTGGCGGGAGGCTCGCGCGCCAATCCGGACGGCGTCGATCTCGATGCGCTGCGAGCGCTGTTCGATGGCCCCTACATCGGCAACAATGGCTATGATCTGGCGCTGGCGAAGCGTCGCCTGGCCGAAGGAAAGGTGGACGCGGTCGCCTTCGGCCGTCCATTCATCGGCAACCCGGACCTGGTCCGCCGCCTGCGGGAAAATCTTCCGCTGGTCGACGCCCCGCGCGAGACCTATTACGGCGGCGGCGCCGCAGGCTACATCGACTGGCCGACGGCGTAGCGCCCGGTAGGCTCACTGCCCGCGCCCTGCGGCCTCGATCCGCCGCCGCCCGGGCGATGACCATCGCACATTCATTCACCGCATCGGCGCCACACGCTCGCGAGCCAGGGCTGCTGCTCACGCGGCAGACCCGCCGGACGGTAGTAGTGTTCCAGCTCCGAGAAGCCGGCCGCTTCGAGGAATGCGCGCCATGTCTCCAGATTGTGATACACCCCGTATCGCCCCCGGTTCCAGCCTTCCTCGTTGTCCCCGCGCGGATTGGATGAGAACAGAACGCCGCCCGGTTTGAGCGCGTCGCGCAGTTCGCCGAGGACGCGCGGCAGTTGCGCGCGCGGGACATGAAACAGAGAGGCATTGGCGAAGATGCCATCGAAGTGCGCCCGGGGAAGTTCGAGTTCCAGGAAGTTCTGCTCCCAGACTTCGCAACCGCTGTGCCCGCGCGCCATCGCGGCCAGAGCCGGCGAACCTTCGAGACCGATCGGGTCGTGCCCGAGCTCGCGCAGTGCCACGAGATCGCGGCCCGGACCGCAGCCGAAATCGAGCATGCGAAACGGCGGCTCGCCGCGAATATGACGCAGCAGCGCGGCGATGTTCTGGCTCACGTCGTGATCGCGGGTGCCTTCCCAGAAGGCCACCGCACGTTCGTCATAGTGCGAAATCGTCTTTTCGGTGACCAGTGCCAGCTCCTGGGGAATCACTGTCATGGGAGGCGGATTGCCTGTCGTAGCGAAGCGGCGGCGCCCGCATGTCCCCGCCTGAGCGAAAATCAGTGAACCCCGGCGGCGGAGGCCCGGGCTCCGCGTCTACTGAGCGGACTCCTTGCCACCGATGAAGCGATAGACCACTGCGCCCAGAATGCCACCGATGATCGGAGCCAGCCAGAACAGCCAAAGCTGCGAAACTGCCCAATCGCCTACATAGACTGCAACGCCCGTGCTGCGCGCGGGATTCACCGAAGTGTTCGTCACCGGAATACTGATCAGATGGATCAGCGTCAGGCACAATCCGATTGCAATCGGCGCAAAGCCTTGCGGCGCCCGCCGGTCTGTCGCACCGAGAATGACCAGAAGGAACATCATGGTCATCACCACTTCCGTGATCAGCGCCGCCTGCAGACTGTAGCCGCCCGGAGAATGGGCGCCATAGCCATTTGAAGCGAAACCTGCCGAGACATCGAAACCCGCCTTGCCGCTGGCCACGAGATAGAGCACGCCGCCGGCCACGATTCCGCCAAGGACCTGTGCAACGATGTAGGGCAGCAGTTCTTTTGCCGGGAAGCGGCCACCAGCCCACAGGCCGATCGATACGGCGGGATTGAGATGACAACCCGATATGTGTCCAATGGCGAAAGCCATGGTTAGCACGGTCAGACCGAATGCGAGAGAAACACCAAGCAGCCCGATGCCGACCTCTGGAAAGGCGGCCGCCAGTACGGCGCTGCCACAACCTCCCAATACCAGCCAGAAGGTTCCGACAAACTCGGCGCTGTATCTCTTCATTGGGTTCTCCCTGGTTTCCGTTTCATGATCTCTGCGCCTGAGCCAGGCTCATCGAAACCGTGGCAACAGCTGGATCGAGCATCCTCGGGGCACGGCCTGTCGACCCGATCGATGATGTGAATCAAGAATACCCCTGCCCATCCACAAGATAAAGCCGCCGCCATCGCCACGGCCGCCTGCAACGCCCGATATCCGGCGGCTGGAGAGACTTCAGACCTGGCGTGTGCCATGAAGCTGACACAATGCGTGACACACTCTGCAGACCGGGCACGGGGAACACACGCAGCCGACATTCCCTGTGGGGACAGACTCCGGCCATCATTCACCATCGTCGATTTTCACGCCCCCGCGCTGGCGCTTGCGCCGCCCATGCAGCGCCTTTTCCGTCAGTCTCCTCTGCGTGGCGGCCTTCCCCGGGCGCGTCGGGATCCGCCGCTTGCGCGTGATCGCCGCGCTCTGGATCAGCTCGCGCAAGCGCTCCAGCGCATCGTCCCGGTTCTGCTCCTGATTGCGATGACGCTGTGCCTTGATGACGATGACGCCGTCGCGGGAGATGCGGCTGTCGCTCAGCTTCAGCAAACGCTGCTTGTAGAATTCCGGCAGCGATGAGGCGTGGATGTCGAAACGCAGGTGGATGGCGCTCGCCACCTTGTTGACGTTCTGCCCGCCGGCGCCCTGGGAACGGATCGCTTTCAGCTCGATCTCGTCCTCGGGGATTTCGACGGCGCGCGATATCCGCAGCATCAGGCCGGCGGCGCGACGATCGCCGCCTCATAGGGATGCCTGCGTGTGATGAGACCGGAGAACGCGAAAACATCGAGCAGACGCTCATATTGTGCGGGCGGAATCAACGGATCGGGGCGCCAGCAGGCAAGTCGCTGATAGGCTGAGATGGTCGAGGACAGCACGGCGCCATCGATCGCCGGAAAGAAATTCGCGGCGGCGAGAAGCGCCGCGATTTCGTCCGCATCGCCACCGACGGCGTGCTTGAGACCGCGCCGATAGGCGCGCATGAACGCGGCAGCAGCGGGAGTCGTCAGCCAGTCGCGCCGGGCGCACAGGCTGCTGAACGCCACCGGCCCGACCGCATCCCCGACCGCAGCCAGCACGTGCCCCAGGCCATCGCGTTCGAGCTGTTGCGGCACCGGTCCCTGGAAATGCGCATAATCCGCGGCGCCATCGCGGAACGCGCGCTCGATGGCCTCGACGCCACCCGCATCCACGGCATCGATGTCGCCGAGCGACATGCCATTGCGATGCAGCGCGTAGCGGAACATCGCCAGCGGCTGAAAGAAATGGTCGACGAGCACACGCCGGCCCTTCAGGCGCTGCCAGGCGAAATCCGGCTCGGGCCGGCGGCCAACGATGAAGAAGCCATCGCGACCGTTGATCTGGGCGAAATGCACGATGTCCACCGGCTCACCGCGCTCGAGCGCGGGGAAGCTCGTCGCCACCGCGGATTGGGCGAGGTCGCAGCTGCCATCCGCGATGCTGGCGGGCACGGTCCGCTCCGCGCTGGCCAGGCCGTAGGATGGTTCGAGACCCTCGTCGCGCAGGTAGCCGCCCGCGATGGTCAGCAGCAGCGGACTGTAGAATGCCGAGTGGCGCAGGGCCATGATGCGGATGCGGCTCATTCACCGGGATCCGGACTGGAAGGGTGAGAAATCGCTTCGAATGCTGGCATGATGCGACGGCCCCCGCGGGAAACTCAACCAGCAGGTCGGCAGGCCCGTACCCGGCGGAACGATCACGGGCGGCCGTTTTCCAGGCCGCCGGGCTGCCCCCTGATTCAGTGCTCGCGCGTGGCCAGGAATTCGATCTCCGGCCAGCGCTCCATGGTCAGGTCCAGATTCACCCGGGTCGGGGCCAGGTACACCAGCTCTCCGCCGCTGTCGATCGCCAGGTTATCGCTCAGCCGGTTGCGGAACTCGGCGAGACGCTTGTCGTCGTCGCAGCGGATCCAGCGGGCGGTGCTGATCTGAACGTTGTCATAGCTGCACTCGACCGAGTACTCGTTCTTCAGGCGCCAGGCGACGACGTCGAACTGCAGCACGCCGACCGCGCCGATGATGATGTCGTTGCCGAAGATGGGGCGGAACACGCGGATCGCGCCCTCTTCCGAGAGCTGATCGACGCCCTTCTGCAACGCCTTCATCTTCATCGGATCGCGCAGCACGATGCGGCGGAACAGTTCGGGCGCGAAGTCCGGAATGCCGGTGAACTTCAGCTCCTCGCCCTGGGTGAAGGTGTCGCCGATGCGGATGGTGCCATGATTGTGCAGCCCGATGATGTCGCCGGGCCACGCCTCCTCGGTGCGCTCACGCTCGGACGCCATGAAGGTGATGGCGTTGGAGATCTGCACCTGCCGGCCCTGGCGCACGTGAAAGATCTTCATGCCGCGGGTATAAACGCCCGAACAGACGCGCAGGAAAGCGATGCGGTCGCGATGCGCGGGATCCATGTTCGCCTGAATCTTGAACACGAAACCGGTGAACTTGTCTTCCCGGGGATCGACTTCGCGTGTCAGGGTCGCGCGCGGCAGCGGTCCCGGAGCCCATTCGATGAAGGCATCGAGCAGTTCGCGCACACCGAAGTTGTTGATCGCCGAACCGAAGAATACGGGCGTCTGGCGACCGGCACGGTATTCCTCGAGATCGAACGGCTGACTGGCGCCGCGCACCAGCTCGATCTCATCGCGCAATTCGGCGGCGAACGGACCGAGGAGCTCATCCAGGCGGGGGTTGTCCAGACCTTCGATGATCTCTCCGGTCTTGATGCGGCCACCATGCGTCGCGCTGAAGAGCTGGACCTTGTCCTGCAGCAGATCGAATACGCCCTTGAAGCTCTTGCCCATGCCGATCGGCCAGGTGATCGGCGCACAGGGCATGCCGAGGACGCGCTCGATCTCGTCGATCAGTTCGATGGGCGGCCGTCCGTCACGGTCGAGCTTGTTGATGAAGGTGACGATGGGCGTGTCGCGCAGGCGACAGATTTCCATCAGCTTGAGCGTGCGCTCTTCGACGCCCTTGCCGCTGTCGATCACCATGAGGGCGGAATCGACGGCGGTCAGCACGCGATAGGTGTCCTCCGAGAAGTCCTGGTGGCCCGGCGTGTCGAGGAGATTGATCACCCGCTCCCGATAGGGAAACTGGAGCACCGAAGTGGTCACCGAGATGCCGCGCTGCTGCTCGAGCGCCATCCAGTCGGAGGTCGCATGACGCGCCGCCTTGCGGCCCTTTACCGCGCCGGCCAGCTGGATCGCGCCTCCGAACAGCAGCAGCTTTTCAGTGAGGGTGGTCTTGCCCGCGTCGGGATGCGAGATGATGGCGAAGGTTCGGCGTCTGGCTGTTTCTGATTGCTGTGACATGCAGGGAAGGTCATCCGGCCGGCGGGGCGCCGACCTCATCGAGAGACGCAAAATATTACCCGCTTCCCTGCCCAATCACAAACGAACGACGGTGCAAGGCGGCGATCGGGCGGCTATAATGACATCCTTCCACTACCGACCCTGATGCAGGCCCGGCCGCCAGCCATGTCCACAGTCGCGCTCATTTCCGGCAATCGCCGCTGCGGGGCAGACCGCCGCCGGACCGGCTGGCAGGCGCTGCGCAGCAGCCTGGTTCATCGCCGCCGACGCGGCCCACGGCGGCCCGAGGATCTGGCGGGCCCCGGCTACTATCTCGATGTCGTCCCCCGCGAGGTGCTGATCGCGGCCATGACCGTGCTGATCTGCTGCTGCGTGGACGCCGTGTTCACCATGCGCCTGCTCTCGATGGGGGCCGTGGAAGTCAATCCCTTCATGCGAACCCTGATCGAAGCGGACATCCTGGCATTCCTGCTGGTGAAGTTCGGCCTGACCCTGCTCGCCACCGCCTTCCTCACCACGCATGCCAATTTCCGGCTGCTGCGGCTCATGCGGGGCAAGCATGCGCTGTATGGCGCGGCTACGATGTATGGCGCCCTGATCCTCTATCAATTGCTGCTGATGTCGGCCTGAGATGTCCGCGACGCAGCCAATATCCGGGAACGTAGCGATACGATCCGCGGGGGATCGCCCGCGTTTTGCCGCGGGCAAGCATCCACAACGATGATCTCCCCGCCCGGAAAAGCGCTGTCCCTCGCCGGATTGTTCAGGGTCTATACCTGGGCCATGGTGGTGGTGTTCGCGCTCTCCCTCGCTTCTTATCTTTCCCTGCGCACCACGGTAAAGACCTTCGAGACGATCACGGAGCGTGAGTTCGTCGAACTGCGCCGCCTGTTCTATCTCCAGGACACCATTCGCCTGAGCTCCACTCCGATCTCGCAGTACGTGGCCTGGGGCAATGCCGACGAGGCCGCCCTCTTCGACAACCAGGTCAGTGACATCGAAGACCTGTTCGGCGACATCCTGAAGCTGGAACACATCCAGGAAGAGCAGCGCGCCCTGATCGAGAAGGCTCGCGAGGAATGGCGGCGGGCGGCCGCGGTGGGCCACGCCCTCTACGCCATCCCGCCCGACGACAAGGCCGACCTCAGGGCCGCCGAGGACATCTTCATCAACACCATCACGGCGACGGTCAACACGCTGTACGAGGCGCACAACATCCGCATCCGGGAAACCGAGCGCGACAAGAACCAGGCCACGCAGCGACATCGCACGAACCTGATCCTGACGGCGGTCATTTTCGCCGGCGGCATCTGCTTTTTCTTCTTCGCCAGCTATGTGCTGTCCATGCACATCATCCGCCCCCTGCGCACCCTGCACGACGGTATCCGGCAGATCGGCGCCGGCGATCTTTCCTGTCGCATCGACCTGGATCTCGAGAACGAAGTGGGCGAGCTGGCCCGCGGCATCAATACCATGGCCAAGCGACTGCAGCAGGATCAGATCGAACTCGCCCAGCTCGCCATCCGCGACAGCCTGACCGGACTGTACAACCGCCGCGAATTCGAGCGCCTGCTCGGTGAGGAGCTGCATCGCTCGGCGCGCTATCACCACCCGCTGTCGCTGCTCCTGATCGACATCGACAAGTTCAAGGAGATCAACGACGGCTTCGGGCATCGCGCCGGAGACCGGGCGCTGAAGATGGTGTCGGCCGCCATTCGCGACATAAGCCGCAAGGGCGACGTCGTCGCCCGCTACGGCGGCGATGAACTGGCGGTACTGCTGCCGGAAACGCCGATCGACGATGCCATGGTGCTCGCGGAACGGATCCGCAACCTGACTGCCGGCAGGAGTCTGCCGATCGGCACAGACAGGGTCATGCAGATCACGCTCAGTATCGGCGTGGCGATGACGGCGGGAGAGATCACGACGAGCGAGCAGCTCATCGATGCGGCCGATCAGGCGATGTACGTCGCCAAGGCCGATGGCAGGAACTGCGTCCGCCGCGCGGATCCGGCGGGCGGACACACCACGCAGCGCACTCTGCCGATCACGCTGCCCTGATCCCGGCGCGGCGGCCGGGACCAGGAGCGCGAAGGCTTACTCCTTCTCGATCGAGATCAGCTCGATATCGAACACGAGCGCGGAGTTCGGGGGGATGTCCTGACCCGCTCCACGGCTGCCATAGGCGAGCTCCGAAGGGATGTAGACCCGCCATTCGGCGCCTTCCTTCATCAGCGGCAGCACTTCCTGCCAGCCGTCGATCACCTCGTTCACGCGGAACGAAACCGGCTCTCCGCGGCTGTGCGAGCTGTCGAACTCGGTGCCGTCGATCAGCGTGCCGCGATAATGCACGACCACCGTATCGGTCGGCGTTGGCTGCTGGCCAGAACCGGCTTGCTTCACTTCGTACTGCAGCCCCGACGCGGTCTGCGTGACCCCGTCGCGCTTGCCGTTCTGCTCCAGGAACTTGCGGCTTTCCTCGAGGTTCTCGGCGGCCATCCGTTCACGATCAGCGACGCGGTCCGCCTGCATCTTATCGATCGCGGCCATCATCTGCTCTTCCGTCAGCCGCGCCTCGTTGCCGCTCATGACATCGCGGATACCCTGAGCGAGGGCATCGAGATCGACATCGAGCTGATCGGCCTTCAGGCTGTGCCCGATCTGGAATCCGACCGTATAGCCGAGCTGCTGCCTGTCGGTCTCCAGCGCCGGTCCGGCAGCGCCGGCTCCACCCGCGGCCACCAGGGCTACTGCCGCCGCCAACCCCGTAAGCTTCGCTCTCATCGTGTGTCCTTTTTGGAAAAAAGTCGCGCTATGGTAGCAATCCTCCGGAGCCGGCACCAGCGAACCCCGGGGCCGCATCAGCCGAGCCAGCGGCGGGCATTGCGGAACATGCGCAGCCACGGACCGTCCTCGCCCCATTCGGGAGGATGCCAGGAGTGCTGTACCGTGCGGAAACAACGCTCCGGATGCGGCATGAGGATGGTAAAGCGGCCATCCTCGCTGGTGAAACCGGTGGCGCCGCCCGGCGAACCGTTCGGGTTGGCGGGATAGCGCTCTGCCGGCCGACCGTGATTATCGACGTAGCGCATCACGGCGCCGGCGCGGATCGCCTCCTCGCTCTGACCGGGATGCGGCGCCGCCCTGCCCTCGCCATGAGACACGACGATCGGCATCCGTGACCCGGCCATCCCCGCGAAGAACAGGGAGGGCGAAGCCAGCACCTCGACCAGCGCCAGGCGGGCCTCGAACTGCTCGGAGGAATTGCGCAGGAAACGTGGCCAGTGCGCCGTGCCGGGGATCAGTTCGCGCAGATGCGAGAACATCTGGCAACCGTTGCACACGCCCAGGCCGAAGGTATCCTGCCGCAGCACGAAGGCGGCGAACTCGTCGCGCACGCGCTCGTTGAACAGGATCGCCCGGGCCCAGCCGGCGCCGGCGCCGAGCACGTCGCCGTAGGAGAAGCCGCCGCAGGCGGCGATGCCCTGGAATCCCTGCAGCTGCACGCGACCCGAGAGCAGATCGGTCATGTGCACATCGACGCAGCGGAAGCCCGCGCGCTCGAAAGCCGCAGCCATTTCCACCTGTCCATTGACCCCCTGCTCGCGCAGAATGGCGACCGCCGGACGCGCGCCGCGCGCGATGAATGGCGCCGCCACATCTTCGGCTGGATCGAAAGCAGGGACGGCGGACAGCCCGGGATCGTCCGCATCCAGCAGCCGCTCGTAATCCTCGAGCGCGGTGCGCGGGTTGTCGCGCAGCGACTGCATGCGCCAGCTCGTTTCCGACCAGATGCGCTGCAGATGGGTGCGCGCCGCGGCATAGATCTCCGCGCCTTCCCTCAGGAACGTGATGCGGTCATCCGCCGCGGGAGTGGCGATGCGATGAGTGACCGCGCCGAGACCCGCCGCTTGCAGGCGTTTCGTCACTTCCTCGACGTCCGCGGCGCGCACCTGCAGCACCGCGCCGAGTTCCTCGCTGAACAGCGCCGCGAACGGATCCTTCGCGAGGCCATCGAGGCTCACGCGCAGGCCGACGTGACCAGCGAATGCCATTTCGCACAGCGTCACGAACAGGCCGCCATCGGAGCGATCGTGATAGGCAAGCAGCAGGCCGTCGCGATTGAGCGCCTGGATCGCGCTGAAGAACGAGGTCACCATGCCCGGATCATCGAGGTCCGCCGGGTGATGCCCGATCTGCTTGTAAACCTGGGCGAGGCAGGAGCCGCCGAGCCGATTGCGGCCCTTGCCGAGATCGATGAGCAGCAGCTCGGTCTCTCCGGCATCCCCGCGCAGCTGCGGCGTGAGCGTGCGGCGCGCGTCGAGCACGGGCGCGAACGCGCTCACGATCAGCGACAGCGGCGCCGTCATCTCGCGCGCCTCGCCATGCTCGGTCCATGCGCTGCGCATCGACAACGAATCCTTGCCCACCGGAATGGCGATGCCGAGCGCCGGGCACAGTTCCATGCCCACTGCCCGCACGGTATCGAACAGCCCCGCGTCTTCGCCCGGCTGTCCGGCGGCCGCCATCCAGTTGGCTGAAAGCTTGATGTCGCCGATCTCCGCGATGCTGGCCGCCGCGATATTCGTCAACGCCTCGCCGACCGCCATGCGCCCGGACGCCGCCGGATGAAGCAGCGCGACCGGCGCGCGTTCGCCCATCGCCATCGCCTCTCCGGCGTAGCCGCGGAAGTCGGCGAGGGTGACTGCGACATCGGCCACCGGCACCTGCCATGGCCCGACCATCTGGTCGCGCGCCACCAGGCCGCCGACGGAGCGATCGCCGATGGTGATGAGGAAGCTCTTGTCAGCGACGGCGGGCAGGCGCAGCACGCGTTCCGCCGCTTCGCCGAGATCCATCACGGAAGTGTCCAGTCCCGGCTTGGGGAACGGATGATGCGTCACGTCGCGCAGGGTCTTCGGCGCCTTGCCGAACAGCAGCGACATCGGCATGTCGACCGGCAGATTGTCGAACCATCCATCGCCGACGGTGAGATGCTCCTCGCTCGTCACTTCGCCGACAGCGGCCCAGGGACAACGTTCGCGCTCGCAGATGGCCTCGAAGGCAGCGAGGTGCTCCTGGCTGACGGCGAGCACATAGCGCTCCTGGGATTCGTTGCACCAGATCTGCATCGGCGACATGCGCGCGTCGTCGCACGGTATGGTACGCAGCTCGATGCGGGCGCCGCGGGCGCTGTCATGCACCAGTTCGGGCAGGGCATTCGACAGCCCGCCGGCGCCGACATCGTGGATGGACTGGATGGGGTTGTCATCGCCGAGCTGCCAGCAGCGGTCGATCACTTCCTGGCAGCGGCGCTGCATTTCCGGATTGCCGCGCTGCACCGAGGCGAAGTCGAGTTCGCTGCTGCTGGTACCGCTAGCCATCGACGAGGCGGCACCGCCACCGAGACCGATCAGCAGGGCCGGGCCACCGAGAACGATCAGCTGCGCCATCGGCTGCAGATCCTTCTTGGCGATATCCGCCGCGCGCACATTGCCGAGGCCGCCCGCCACCATGATCGGCTTGTGGTATCCGCGCAGGCGCATTCCGCCCGGACCGGGGACACGCTCCTCGTAGGTGCGGAAGTAACCGGCGAGATTGGGTCTGCCGAATTCGTTGTTGAACGCCGCCGCGCCGATCGGCCCCTCGAGCATGATGTCCAGGGCCGAGACGATATTGGCCGGCTTGCCATGACTGGTTTCCCAGGGCTGAACCGCGCCCGGCAGGCGCAGATTCGACACGGAGAATCCGGACAGCCCGGCCTTGGGCTTCGCACCGCGACCAGTCGCGCCCTCGTCGCGGATTTCCCCGCCGGCGCCAGTGGCGGCGCCGGGGAATGGCGAGATCGCCGTCGGATGGTTGTGCGTTTCCACCTTGATGTTGATGTGGATGTCTTCCCGCACGTAGCGGTACTCGCCGCTGACCGGATCCGGCTGCAGGCGCTCGCCCTCGGTACCGGCGATCACCGCGGCGTTGTCACTGTAGGCGGAAAGTATGCCGCCCGGAGATCGCGCACTGGTGTGCCGGATCATGCGGAACAGGCTCTGATCCTGCGGCTCGCCGTCGACGATCCAGTCGGCGTTGAAGATCTTGTGACGGCAATGCTCGGAATTCGCCTGCGCGAACATCATCAGCTCGACATCGTTCGGATTGCGTCCGATGCCCTGGAAGCTCTCCAGCAGATAATCGATCTCGTCCGCGCTCAGCGCGAGGCCCAGCTCGCGATCGATCTCGATCAGCGCCTGACGGCCACCGGAGAGCACATCCACCGTGCGCAGCGGCTGCGGCTCGGCCTGGAGGAACAGCGCATCGGCGTCTTCCGGCGAGTACAGCACCGTTTCCGTCATGCGGTCATGGAACAGGTGCGCCACCCGCGCAAGGTCGCCCTCAGCGAAATCCTCTCCGGCGACTGGCGCAAGCCTGTAGAGCACGCCGCGCTCGACGCGTCTGACATCCGTCAATCCGCAGATGTGCGCAATGTCGGTCGCCTTGGTCGACCAGGGTGTGACCGTGCCCGGGCGCGGCACCACCAGCAGCATCCAGCCTTCCGCGGCATCTTCGGATGGCGGTTCGCCATAGGACAGCAGGCGATCAAGCATCGCCCGCTCCTCGGCCGTCAGCGGCCGCTCGAGATCCACGAAATGTACGAATGACGAGGTGATGCGGTTCAGGGCCGGCAGCGATTCACGCGCGGCCGCGGTCAGCTTGTCGAGGCGAAAGGATGAATGTGCGGCGCTGCCGCTCAAACGTAGCATAGTCGGTCCAGATTCAGGGCTGCGGATCGCGACGGGCGCTCGCCCGCCGCATTACGAGTCGAGGTCGACGCCGAGACGGCGCGCGACTTCCTCATAGGCTTCGATGACACCGCCCAGATCCTGCCTGAAGCGGTCCTTGTCGAGTTTGCGTCCGGTTTCGACATCCCAGAGACGGCAGCCGTCGGCGGTGAATTCATCGCCGAGCAGGATGGCGCCCTGGAAGCGACCGAACTCGAGCTTGTAGTCCACTAGCAGGATGCCGGCATCGAGGAACAACTGCTTGAGCACATCGTTCACCTCGAAGGTCAGACGCTTCATGGTGGCGATCTCGTCGTCGGTCGCCCATCCGAATGCCCGGATGTGGTATTCGTTGACCATCGGATCGTGCAATTCGTCGTTCTTCAGGAAGAACTCGAAGGTGGGCGGATCGAGCTCCATGTTCTCGGGCACGCCGAGCCGCCGGCAGATGCTGCCCGCGGTACGGTTCCTCACCACGCATTCGACCGGAATCATCTCCAGTCGCTTCACCAATGACTCGGTCTCGGACAGCATGCGCTCGAAATGGGTGGGAATTCCTGCCCGCTCGAGCTGCTTCATGATGAAGGCATTGGTCCGGTTGTTGATCGCACCCTTGTGGGCGAGAGCCTCGACCTTGCGACCATCGAAAGCCGAGGTGTCGTCGCGGAAGCGCAGCACGAGCCGATCCGGGTCGGAGCTGAGGAACACCGACTTGGCTTTTCCGGAATACAACTCCTGCTCGATTTGCGTCTCGGTCTGCATAAGGTCACCCGCTTCGGCCGCGGCCGTATCATTCAGAAATCAAAGCATAATGCCGCGAGCTCGGCCCGTCCACTGGACCGGCTCGGCGCCCGGCGGCATATCCTGCAGGCGCTGCCCTCAGTCCGGGAGCGACACGCGACGCGGCGGCTGCTCCAGCGCGCGCAATGCTGCCTCGTCCGCCGGCACCCGGCTCTCGCTCTCCGCCGAGGGGCCTGGAATGGCCATGACGCCGGTATAGACGGGCGTATCGAGGTCAGCGGGAATCTGCAATGGCGGGATCTCCCGACTCTCCAGATAGCGCATGTCCTTCTTGGCCGCGCAACCGCCGAGGACCACCACTACGGCGGTCGCCAGCGCCCAGGCGATCCCTTGCCGGGCGGCAGACACAGACGGCCGCCTCACAGCGCGCCGGCCTCGCGCAACTGCTGCTCGAGCCCCGGCCTGAAACGTTCTGCGAGTTCGGTGAGCGGCAGACGGATGCCGGACGGTATCAGGCCCATGCGATGGAGGGCCCACTTCACGGGGATGGGATTGGACTCCACGAACAGACCGACGTGCAGCGGCGCGATGCGCTCGTCGATGCGTTCCGCTTCCTCGGCGTCGCCATCCAGCGCGGCGGCGCACATCTCCTGCATCGCTCGCGGCACCACGTTGGCGGTGACGGAAATCACGCCCTTGCCGCCAGCCAGGATGAATTGCCGCGCGGTCGCGTCGTCACCGCTGAACAGGTCGATACGATCGCCGCAGGTTTCCTGCAACTCGGCGAGGCGCCCGAGATCGCCGGTCGCTTCCTTGATGCCCACGATATTGGGGATCCTTGCCAGACGCCCGACCGTTTCCGGCAGCAGGTCACAGGCCGTGCGACCGGGCACATTGTACAGGATCTGCGGAATGGGCACGGCGTCGGCCACCGCCTTGAAGTGACGGTACAGTCCTTCCTGGGTGGGCTTGTTGTAGTACGGAGTGACCAGCAGACAGGCGTCGGCGCCGCCGGCCATCGCACACTGCGTCAACTCGATCGCCTCGCGGGTCGAGTTGGCCCCGGTACCGCCGATCACCGGCACGCGTCCGCGTGCCATGCTCACCACGCGACGGATGACTTCGCAGTGCTCCTCCTCGTCGAGCGTGGCGGACTCGCCAGTGGTGCCCACGGCGACGATCGCACTGGTGCCGTTCGCGATGTGGAACTCGACGAGCTGGCTCAGGGATTCGAAGTCGAGCGCTCCGTCCTCGTGCATCGGCGTCACGAGCGCAACCATACTGCCGCGAAACATGTTGTTCTCCGCTACTGACAGGCATCCCATATTACTGAGTGGCCCTGCTCAACACAATCACGTGTCGCGCCGGACGGGCGTTGTGACCGCATCGCGGCGGGGGTATGATCGGCGCCTGACATTCGCAGCCCGTCATGCGTGGAGAAATGCTCATGAGCCGCATCGCCATTGGTGACGAAGTACCGGATTTCGAAACTCTCGTAACCGGAACCGGCAAGCTTCGGCTTTCCGATCTTCGAGGTCAGCACGTCGTGCTGTACTTCTATCCGAAGGACAAGACGCCGGGCTGCACGCTCGAAAGCCAGGATTTCCGTGATCTGCATCCGCGCTTCAGGCGCGCGGGGGCGCGGGTGTTCGGCATCTCGCGGGACAGCATCAAGTCGCACGAATCCTTCAAGGCGGCGCAGGAAATGCCCTTCGAGCTGATCTCGGACCCGGACGAGGATCTGTGCTCACTGTTCGACGTCATGCGCCTGAAGAACATGTACGGCAAGCAGGTGCGCGGCATCGAGCGCAGCACCTTCCTCCTCGACGCCCACGGCCGCCTGCAGCGCGAATGGCGCAAGGTGAAGGTGGAAGGACATGCGGAGGAAGTGCTGGAAGCGGTGAAGGCGCTCGGCCGCGACTGACGGCCGCGGGAAGACAGCCGCGATCGGCTGTCGGAACCGGGATTCCCGCTGAGCGCAGGCGCATCATCCGGCAATCTGTGCCCCTTTCCTCCGCCTGCGCCTTTTTCCTGCCTGTCTGTCGGCCCGCCGACCGCCCACGGTCACTCTGCCCAGCGCACCGCATCACCCGGACGCAGCCCCAGCGCTTCGGCTGCGTGTCCGCCGCTGACGGCGATCTCCACCAGACCGTTGGCGTTTCCATACCAGAAGGCCGTCCCCGGCGGCACTTCGCCGTAACGCGCGGCATAGTCCAGCGTGCGCTCCGCCGCCATCAGACGGCCGCCGGTCGGAGCCTGATCGGCGCGCATTCCGGTCATCGCATTCCCGTAGGCATCGACATAGAGCACCGAGGACAGATCCTCGGGCCACGCACGGTCAATGCGGGCATCGGCGTCGCAGCGCGCACCTGGCGGCAGTTCTCCCGCGGCGAGTCGGGCGGCAACCGGAGCAAACAGATCGCGGCCGTGGAAGGTGTGTGACAGCCGCTGCGGCCGCCAGCCGATATCCCACCATTCCACCTCGCGCTGCGCCCGCATGGCGACCACATTGAACAAACCGTTGTCCGGTCCTACGAACCACTGGCCATCGATGCGCAGCGCAATCGCCGCGCGCTCTCCGCCCACGCCGGGATCGACCACACAGAGGAAGACAGCCGGAGGGGGAAAGTCCTGAACATACGCGGCAAGCAGATAGGAAGCCATGCGCGGATCGCGTGGCGCATCCGCAAAGAGGTCGAGCACCGGGCGCCCGGAATCATGACGGTACAGAACCGCCTTCATTTGCCCCAGGTACGGGCCGCTTACTCCGAAATCCGTGAACAGTACGATCAAGGCGACACCACTCGGCGGATGCGCTGGAAGCCGTGCCGTTCGGGGAAGGACCCGGTAACCTCCTCCCATCCCGAGCGCCCAAAACGCGAAAGCCTGCCGCGCTGACAAGCGAGGCAGGCTTTCAATCCGCGGTCGCCGGCAACTACCGGCGGCAACCTTAGCTGCCGGATTCGTCCGAAGCCGGACGATCCACCAACTCCACATAGGCCAGCGGCGCGCTGTCTCCCGGACGGAAGCCGCACTTCATGATGCGCAGATATCCACCGGGACGGGCCTTGTAGCGCGGTCCGAGTTCGTTGAACAGCTTGGTCACGGCCTCGCGATCGCGAATGCGGTCGAACGCCAGACGCCGGCGCGGCGCGCCATCGTCCTTGGCCAGCGTAATCAGCGGCTCGATAACCCGACGCAACTCCTTCGCCTTGGGCAAGGTAGTGCGGATGATCTCGTGATGCACCAGCGAAGCCGCCATATTGCGGTACATCGCCTTGCGGTGACTGCTGTTACGACCCAGTTTCCTGCCAGATTTACGGTGACGCATTTGTCCGCCTCGAGCGCTGTTCGGTCACGAGCGACGGTGTCCTCAGATGGACGCCGCCTCGTGCTCGTTTTCCTTGTCCTTGTTCTTCAGTCCCGCGGGTGGCCAGTTCTCCAGCCGCAGCCCCAGGGACAGACCGTGGGACGCCAATACGTCCTTGATCTCCGTGAGCGACTTCTTGCCCAGATTGGGCGTCTTCAGCAGCTCCACCTCGGTGCGCTGAATCAGGTCGCCGATGTAATAGATGTTCTCCGCCTTGAGGCAGTTCGCCGAGCGCACGGTCAGCTCCAGGTCGTCGACCGGACGGAGCAGAATCGGATCGATCTCCTCCGCTGCCATTACCGGCTCTTCCTGCTCCGGGCTCTCGAGATCGATGAACACGGTGAGCTGCTCGCGGAGAATTCGCGCCGCCTGGCGGATCGTCTCCTCGGGGTCGACGCTACCGTTCGTCTCCAGATCGATGATCAGCTTGTCGAGGTCGGTACGCTGCTCGACACGAGCGGTGTCGACGACATAGCTGACGCGACGAACCGGGCTGAAAGACGCATCGAGCAGCAGCCGGCCGATCGGGCCGCTGGTCTCGCTCGCCGTATCGCGCCGTGCGCTCGCCGGCTGGAAGCCGCGGCCGCGTTCGACCTTGAGCGTCATGTTCAGGTTGCCGGCCTCGGTCAGGTGCGCGATGAGGTGATCCGGATTGATGATCTCCACGTCGCCCACCAGTTCGATGTCGCCCGCCCGCACCGGTCCGCTGCCCTTCTTCTTCAGGGTCAGCGTGGCCTCTTCGCGGCCATGCATGCGGATCGCCACACCCTTGAGGTTGAGCAGGATGTCGATGACGTCTTCCTGGACACCTTCGATGGTGGTGTACTCGTGGAGCACGCCTTCGATCTCAACCTCGGTGATGGCCGCTCCAGCGATCGAGGAAAGCATGATCCGACGCAGGCTGTTGCCCAGAGTATGTCCGAACCCACGCTCCAGCGGCTCCAGCGTGATCTTGGCGTGGCGCTCATTGATCGTCTGAACGTCCACCACCCGGGGCTTCAGAAACTCCGTCGCTGCGCTCTTCATCCAGTGCCTCTCTGAAAATGGTTAAACAAGCAGAAATCCAACGTCATCACTTCGAGTAAAGCTCGACGATGAGATGCTCGTTGATCTCTGCCGGAAGATCCGTGCGTGCAGGCGGCCCCTTGAAAACCGCCTCCATTTTGTCGGGATCGACGTCCAGCCATTCGCAACCTCCCTGCTGCTGCGAGAACTGCATGGCAGCCTGTACACGCAGCTGCTTCCTTGCGTCCTCGGTAAGCGCAACCACGTCATTGGCGCGAAGCTGATAGCTCGGGATGTTGACCCGCTTGCCGTTGACCAGCACCGCGTTGTGGCGAACCAGCTGACGGGCCTCGGACCGCGAAGCGCCCGCGCCCATGCGGAACACGACGTTGTCCAGCCGCGTCTCGAGCAACTGCAGCAGGATCTCGCCGGTCGTACCCTTGCGCCGCGTCGCCTCCTGGTAATACAGGCGGAACTGCTTCTCGAGAATGCCGTAAATCCTGCGCACCTTCTGCTTCTCGCGCAGCTGGAGGGCATAGTCGGTAAGGCGGGTGCGTCGCTTGCCGTGCTGACCCGGCGGAAAGCTGCGCTTCTCGATCGTGCACTTGGCACTGAGACACTTTTCGCCCTTCAGGTAGAGCTTCTCTCCCTGACGGCGGCACAGGCGACACTTAGCATCGGTATATTTGGCCACGATGATCTCTGCTCAGACTCTTCTTTTCTTCGGGGGACGGCAGCCGTTATGCGGAATCGGCGTGACGTCTGAAATGCTGCCTACCTTGAAGCCGGCGGAATTGAGCGCGCGCACCGCGGAGTCGCGGCCCGGACCGGGGCCCTTGACGCGCACCTCGACGTTCTTCATGCCGAACTCTTTCACTTTCTCGCCGGCACGCTCGGCAGCCACCTGGGCGGCGAACGGCGTGCTCTTGCGCGAACCGCGGAACCCGGACCCGCCGGCCGAGGCCCATGCAAGCGTGTTGCCCTGCATGTCGGTGATGGTGATGATCGTGTTGTTGAACGAGGCATGCACGTGCGCAATCCCGTCAACCACGTTCTTCTTGATACGCTTGCGGGTTCTGGTGGTCCCCTTTGCCATTACCTTGGTCCTGTCTCAGTTCCTGAAATTGTCACGCTGCCGATCACCTGCGAATCGCCTTGCGCGGTCCCTTGCGGGTGCGGGCGTTCGTCTTGGTGCGCTGTCCGCGCACCGGCAGTCCGCGCCGATGACGCATCCCGCGATAGCTGCCGAGATCCATCAGACGCTTGATATTCATGGAGATTTCGCGACGAAGGTCGCCTTCGACCTTGATCTTGCCAACCTCCGCGCGCAGAGCCTCGATCTCTCCCTCGGTCAGATCCTTGATCTTCGTCGTGGGATCGATGCTGGAAGCGGCACAGATCTGGAGCGCCCGGGTGCCCCCGATACCATAGATGGCGCGCAGCGCGATCGCCGCGTGCTTGTTCACCGGGATATTGATGCCAGCAATTCGGGCCATGCTTTACTCCGCCTTCAACCTGTTTCTGAGACTCGCGCGGTCACGCCGATTCGCGAAAACCGCCCATTTTATGCTTGTACACGCTACTAAGCAACACCAGAGGCGAGAACTCAGCCCTGGCGCTGCTTGTGCCGGGCGTCCTTGCAAATGATGCGGACCACGCCCTTGCGGCGCACCACCTTGCAGTTCCGGCAGATTTTCTTAATGGATGCCCGTACTTTCATTTCTAGCTCCTGTTACCGCTGTTCGCCTGCTAGCGCAGGAGGCCGCTACGGCCACCCTTCAGATTCGCCTTCTTCAGCAGGCTATCGTATTGATGCGACATCAGATGTGCCTGAATCTGCGCCATCATATCCATGACCACGACCACGATGATCAGCAGGGAGGTGCCGCCGAAATAGAACGGCACTCGCCAGTACACGATCAGAAACTCCGGCAACAGGCACACTGCCGTGATGTACAGCGATCCGACCAGCGTCAGCCGCGTCATCACGCCGTCGATGTAACGTGCGGTCTGCTCCCCGGGCCGGATTCCGGGAATGAACGCGCCCGATTTCTTCAGATTCTCCGCGGTGTCGTTCGGATTGAACTGCAACGCAGTGTAGAAGAAACAGAAAAATATGATCGCCACCGCAAACAGCAGCACATAGATGGGCTGCCCCGGCGACAGCGTGGACGCGATGTTCTGCAGCCACTCCATGCCTTCGGTGTTGCCGAACCAGCTACCGGCCGTGGCCGGGAACAGAATGATCGACGACGCGAAGATGGGCGGGATCACACCCGCCATGTTCAGCTTGAGCGGCAGGTGGCTCACCTGTCCGCCGTAAACCTTGCGCCCCTGCTGCCGCTTGGCATAGGTCACCGGGATGCGGCGCTGTCCTCTTTCGACGAAGACCACAAACGCCGTCACCGCCACCGCCAGCAACAGGAAGAACAGCACCGTGAAGGTATGCAGTTCACCCGTCCGCGCCAGCTCGAGCGTGCCACCTATCGCGGCCGGCAGTCCGACCACGATACCTGCGAAGATGATCAGCGAAATACCGTTTCCTACGCCCCGCTCAGTGACCTGTTCGCCGAGCCACATCAGGAAGATGGTGCCCGAAACCAGGGTCGTGGCGGCGACGATGCGGAACGTCCAGCCCGGGTCGATCACCACAGGCACGGCGCCGATGCGCTGCCCTTCCACCGCGATGGCGATGCCGAGCGCCTGGAATGCAGCCAGACCCACGGTAAGGTAGCGCGTGTACTGGGTCAGCTTGCGCCGGCCCGACTCACCTTCCTTCTTCAGCGCCTCGAGTGTCGGCGACACGGCCGTCAGCAGCTGAATGATGATCGCTGCCGAGATGTACGGCATCACCCCCAGCGCGAAGACCGACAGACGACCGAGCGCACCACCGGAAAACATGTTGAACATGTCGATGATGGTGCCGCGCTGCTGCTCGAAGAGCGCCGCCAGCGCGCCCGGATCCACCCCGGGAACCGGGATGAAAGCGCCGATACGGAAAACGACCAAGGCCCCGAGGACGAACAGCAGCCGGCGCCGCAGCTCGCTCAAGCCCGTCAGTCCTCCGAGACCGCCGCCCAGCGTTGACCTGGTTGCTGCCACTTACTCCTCGATCTTGCCGCCGGCGGCTTCGATCGCAGCGCGCGCGCCCTTGGTAACGGCAACACCGCGCAGCGTGACCGCCGTATTGATCTCGCCCGAAGCGATGACCTTGGCGCGGGCGATCTGCCCGGAGATCACGTTTGCCTGTCGCAGTGCAAGCAGATCGATGACATCGGCCTTGACCTTCGCCAGTTCGTCCAGTCGCACCTCGGCGTAGTCACGGGCGCGGCGAGAGGTGAATCCCACCTTGGGCAGGCGACGCTGCAGCGGCATCTGGCCGCCCTCGAACCCGACCTTGTGGAAGCCGCCGGCACGGGCATGCTGTCCCTTGTGGCCACGGCCGCTGGTCTTGCCGAGGCCGGAACCGATACCACGGCCCAGCCGCTTGCGCGGGGTCTTCGAGCCCGCCGCCGGCTTCAAATCGTTAAGGCGCATCATCCCAGCTCCTCGCACTTCACCATATAGGAGACCCTGTTGATCATGCCGCGGGTGCAGGGAGTATCCTCCACCACCACCGAGTGGTGCATGCGCCGCAGGCCGAGTCCGGCCACACAGGCCTTGTGTGCCGGCAGGCGCCCGTGCACGCTGCGCACCAGGGTCACCTTGAGCTTCTTGCCGCCACTCATCCCGTGATCTCCTCGACGGTCTTGCCACGCTTGCTGGCGATCTCCTCGGGGCTCGACATCTCGACCAGGCCCTTCATGGTTGCCCGCACCACGTTGACCGGGTTGGAAGTCGACCCGATGCACTTGGCCAGCACGTCGTGCACACCCATCACTTCGAACACGGCGCGCATGGCGCCGCCGGCGATGATGCCCGTACCCGGCGAGGCGGGCTGCATGAACACCTTCGCCGCACCGTGGCAGGACATCACCGGATACTGCAGCGTGCCGCCTTTCAGGCTGATGCGACGCATATTCCGACGCGCATTCTCCATCGCCTTCTGAATCGCCGCGGGCACTTCGCGTGCCTTGCCGCTGCCGAAACCGACCCGGCCCTTGCCGTCACCGACGACCGTCAGCGCCGAGAAGCCGAACTGACGGCCGCCCTTGACCACCTTGGCCACGCGACGCACCGCGATCAGCTTTTCCTGGAGCTCGTCACCGCCCTCTGATGCTTCAAATCTCGCCATGATCCTGCCCTTTAGAACTCCAAGCCGCCTTCACGCGCCGCGTCTGCGAGCGCCTTGATACGGCCGTGATATCTGTAGCCGGCGCGATCGAATGCGATCCTCGTCAGCCCCGCTGCGCGGGCCCGCTCGGCGATCTTGCGACCGACCGCGGCCGCCGCAGATGCATTGCCGCTGTAACCGTCCAGCGCCGCCTTGACCTCGGCCTCCAGAGTGGAGGCGCTGGCCAGTACCTCGCTGCCGTTCGGCGCGATCACCTGGGCATAGATATGCCGGGGCGTGCGATGCACCGTCAGACGGTGAACGCCGAGCTCCCTGATCTTGGCGCGGGTACGGCGCCCGCGGCGCAAACGTGCCTGCTTCTTGTCCACCTGCGTTCTCCGCCCTTACTTCTTCTTGGTTTCCTTGCGCACTACCACTTCGTCGGAATAGCGCACACCCTTGCCCTTGTACGGTTCCGGTGGGCGGTAGGCACGAATGTCCGCCGCCACCTGTCCGACCTTCTGCTTGTCCGTACCACGCACCACGATCTCGGTCTGAGTCGGCGTCTCGATGGTGACCCCCTCCGGCACCGGATAGCTCACCGGATGCGAAAAGCCGAGCGTCAGATTCAGTGAGTTGCCCTGGGCGGCCGCACGATAACCGACACCGACCAGCGTCAGCCGGCGCTCGAAGCCCTGGCTCACCCCGACGACCATGTTGTTGACGAGCGCACGCGTCGTCCCGGCCATGGCATGGGCATGATGCCCCTCGCCCGCCTGGCGGACCTGCAGCACACCGTCTTCCTGAACGACTTCCACGTTGCTGTCGAGTGCGAAGCTCATCTCACCCTTCGCGCCCTTGACTGCGAGCGAGTTGCCGTTAACCGTCACCGTCACGCCGGACGGCACTTCAATTGGCTTCTTAGCGATTCTGGACATGGCGACTCGTCAGGAAACGTAGCAGATCACTTCACCGCCATGACCGGCCGCGCGCGCCGCGCGATCCGTCATGACGCCGGCCGAGGTGCTCACCACAGCAATGCCGAGCCCACCCATCACGCGCGGCACTTCGCTGCGGCCCTTGTAAATCCGCAAGCCGGGGCGGCTTACCCGCTTCAGGCTGCTGATTACCGGCTTACCCTGGTAGTACTTGAGGTCGATCACCAGAACATCCTTGCCGTCCTGCTGCTCGACGTTGAAGCCCAAAATGTAGCCCTCGTCCTTCAGCACGGCGGCGATCGACGCCTTCATCTTTGACGCCGGCATCGACACCTGCGCTCTTTCGTTCCGCTGTGCATTGCGGATGCGGGTGAGCATGTCGGCGATTGGATCAGTCATTGTCATATGCAAATCAACCAGTTTAAGAGTTGCGCCGCTCGAAGCCGCGTCGGAGACGTCCGGCGAGCGTCGGTTCGGTCCTTACCAGCTCGCCTTCACCAGGCCCGGCACATCGCCGCGCATGGCTGCTTCGCGCAGCTTGTTGCGGGCCAGGCCGAACTTGCGGTAATACCCGTGAGGCCTTCCAGTCAGCTGGCAGCGGTTGCGAATGCGCGAGCGGCTGGAGTCACGGGGCAGCGAGTGGAACTTGCGCCACGCCTCGGCACGCTCATCCTCGCCGATCTTCGGGTCGAGAAGCTGCTTCTTCAGCTCGCGCCGCTTGGCAGCGTACTTGTCGACCAGCTCGCGCCGCTTGACATCCCGATTGATCATCGACTTCTTGGCCATTGTCCTACCTCAGTTCCTGAACGGGAAGCTGAAAGATTCGAGCAGTGCCCGCGCTTCCTCGTCGGTGCGTGCGCTGGTCGTGATGGTGATGTCCATCCCCCGGAGCACATCGATCTTGTCGTAGTCGATCTCCGGGAAAATGATCTGCTCCCTCACGCCCATGCTGTAGTTGCCGCGTCCGTCGAACGCGCGCCCGTTCAGGCCGCGGAAGTCGCGGATACGCGGAATCGCAACGTTGATCAGGCGATCGAGAAACTCGTACATGATCTCACGGCGCAGGGTAACTTTGCAGCCGATGGGCCAGCCGTCGCGAATCTTGAAACCCGCGATCGAGTTGCGCGCCAGCGTCACCACCGGCTTCTGGCCGCAGATCTTCTGCATATCGCCCATGGCGTGCTCGATGATCTTCTTGTCACCGACGGCCTCGCCGAGCCCCATGTTCAGGGTGATCTTGACGATGCGCGGCACCTGCATGACGCTATCATAGCTGAAGCGCTGCATGAGCTGCGGTACCACCGCCTGCCTGTAATGTTCCTTGAGTCTAGCCATAACCGTCAGGTGTCCAGAACTTCGCCGTTCGACTTGAAAAAGCGCACCTTGCGCCCATCCTCCAGCAACCGGAAGCCGACGCGGTCGGCCTTCTTGGTAACCGGGTTGAAGTGCGCCACGTTCGACACGTGAATCGGCGCCTCCTTCTCGATGATCCCGCCGGCTACGCCACGGTTCGGATTGGCGCGCGTATGCCGCTTCACCATGTTCACGTTCTGGACGACCACGAGATCGTTCTCCAGCACGCGCACCACCGTGCCCCGCTTGCCCTTGTCCTTTCCAGCGGTGACGACCACGTCGTCGTCCTTCCTAATCTTTCTCATGCCTGCTCTCCGCGCCGCTCGCCGTTACAGCACTTCCGGCGCAAGCGAAATGATCTTCATGAACTGATCGCCGCGAAGCTCGCGCGTCACCGGCCCAAAGATGCGGGTGCCGATCGGCTGCTTCTGGTTGTTGAGCAGCACAGCGGCATTCGTATCGAAGCGGATGACCGAGCCGTCCGGACGCCTGATGCCCTTGCGGGTGCGCACGACCACGGCGTCGTAAACCTCGCCCTTCTTCACCTTTCCGCGCGGAATCGCTTCCTTGACGCTCACCTTGATAATGTCACCAATACCGGCGTACCTGCGCTTCGATCCGCCCAGCACCTTGATGCACATCAGTTCGCGGGCACCACTGTTGTCCGCGACCTCGAGTCTCGTCTGCATCTGAATCATCGTACCGTCTCCAGGCTCCTAACGCCTTAAACCCCTTCAGCGCGGCCGATGACCTTCACCAGGCGCCAGGACTTCGTCTTGGACAGCGGACGCGACTGCTCGATCACCACCGTATCGCCCTCGCGGCACTCATTGGCCTCGTCATGGGCGTGCAGCTTGGTCGAACGTCGCACGTATTTCCGATAGATCGGGTGAGGAACGCGCCGCTCGACGAGCACCGTGATCGTCTTGTCCATCTTGTCGCTGATCACACGTCCGGTGATCGTGCGTACCGTCTCGGCCACTTCGGTCATGACGCTTCGACCTTCCTCTGCTCATTCATCACGGTGCGAATGCGCGCGATATCGCGGCGCACTTCCTTCATCCGGTGCGGCTGACCCAGCTGTCCGGTGCCCTTCTGCATGCGCAGGTTGAACTGCTCGCGCAGAAGATCGAGCAGCTCCCGATGAAGCTCGGGCGCCGTCTTCTTCTTCAGCTCACTTCCCTTAGTCATAGTATTGTCCGCGTAACGAATGTCGTCTTCACCGGCAGCTTGGCGGCGGCCAGACGGAAAGCCTCGCGCGCTACCGACTCGGGCACGCCGGCCATCTCATACAGAACCCGGCCCGGCTGCGTCAGCGCGACCCAGTATTCGACGTTGCCCTTGCCCTTGCCCATGCGAACTTCAATCGGCTTCTTGGTCACCGGCTTGTCGGGGAATACCCGGATCCACACCTTGCCGCCACGCTTCACGTGACGGGTCATCGCGCGACGCGCAGCCTCGATCTGGCGGGCGGTGATGCGGCCGCGGTCGACGGTCTTCAGACCGTACTCCCCGAAGCTCACATCCGCGCCGCTGGTGGCGGAACCGCGGTTCCGTCCCTTGTGCTGCTTGCGGTACTTGGTCCTCTTAGGCTGAAGCATACCGATTCTCCACTAAATCAAACGGCCTCGGCCTTGCCGTCGCCGGACACACCCGTATCCTGCTGAGCGCCACGATCGAAGACCTCGCCCTTGAACACCCAGACCTTAACGCCGATCTGGCCCGAGGGCGTGCTCGCCTCGGTGAACCCGTAATCGATGTCCGCGCGCAGCGTATGCAGCGGCACGCGACCCTCGCGATACCACTCGCTGCGGGCGATCTCCGCTCCGTTCAGGCGGCCGGCCAGGTTGACCCGGATGCCCTGGGCCCCGAGCCGCATCGTGTTGGTCACGGCGCGCTTCATCGCGCGGCGATACATGATGCGCCTTTCAATCTGCTGCGCAATGCTTTCGGCGACCAGCTGGGCGTCGAGCTCGGGCTTGCGGATTTCCTCGATGTTGATCCGCACATCCCGAATACCCATCATCGCCGTGACGTCGCGACGCAGCTTCTCGATGTCCTCACCCTTCTTGCCGATCACCATGCCCGGACGCGCGGTCTGGATGGTGATGTGCGCGTTGCGCGCCGGCCGCTCGATCTGGATGCGGCTCACCGACGCCTGCGACAGCTTCTTCTTCAGAAACTCGCGAACCCGCAGATCCGTCAGCAGGTAGTCGGGGTAGTCCTTCGCATTGGCATACCACTTGGACGTCCAGTCCTTGACGATGCCGAGTCGAATACCCGTTGGATGTACTTTCTGACCCATGACGTCTCTCTTCCCGTCTACTTGTCGCTGACGGCCACGGTGATGTGGCTGCTGCGCTTCATGATCCTGTTGCCGCGACCCTTGGCACGCGCCCGGAAACGCTTCTGCGTCGGACCCTCGTCCACGTAGATCCTGGACACCTTGAGTTCGTCGATGTCGGCGCCGTCGTTGTGCTCGGCGTTGGCAATGGCCGACTCGAGCACCTTCTTGACCAGCAATGCGGCCTTCTTGCGGCTGAACGTCAGAACGTTCAGTGCGTTACCCACAGGGAGTCCACGGACCTGGTCAGCGACCAGCCGGCACTTCTGAGCCGAGATGTCTGCGTTTCTGCGCTTGGCGATCGTTTCCATGTTTCCGCCTTACCTCGTCTTCTTGTCCGCGACATGACCCTTGAAGGTGCGCGTCGCGGCGAATTCACCCAGCTTGTGACCGACCATGTTCTCGGTGACCAGCACGGGGACATGCTGACGACCGTTGTGCACCGCAATGGTCAGACCGACCATGTCGGGAAGCACCATCGAACGCCGGGACCAGGTCTTGATGGGCCGCCTGCTGTTCTCGGCAACCGCCTGATCCACCTTCTTCATCAGGTGCAGATCGACGAACGGTCCCTTCTTGACTGAACGTGGCATCTCTCAACCTCTCACTTACTTCGCCTTGCGCCGGCGCACGATCATGCTGCCAGTACGCTTGTTGTTGCGCGTCTTGTGCCCCTTGGTCGGCTTGCCCCACGGGCTCACCGGATGCCGCCCACCGGAGGTACGTCCTTCGCCACCACCGTGCGGATGATCGACCGGGTTCATGGCCACGCCTCGCACCGTCGGGCGGACACCGAGCCAGCGCTTCGCACCTGCCTTGCCGAGCGAGCGCAGGCCATGCTCGGAGTTGCCGACCTCGCCGAGCGTCGCACGGCAATCGACCAGAATCCGGCGCATCTCGCCCGAACGCAGGCGGACGATGGCGTAGCGACCTTCGCGGGCTACCAGCTGGGCCGAGGCGCCAGCGCTGCGCGCGATCTGAGCCCCTTTACCCGGCTTCAGCTCGATGCAATGAATCTCGCTTCCGACCGGAATATTACGAATGGGGAGGCAGTTTCCCCGACGAATCGGCGCTTCGCTGCCCGAAACCAGTTCGTCTCCCGCGCTCACGCCCTTGGGCGCGATGATGTAGCGCCGCTCTCCATCCGCATACAACAGCAGGGCAATATTGGCGCTGCGGTTGGGATCGTACTCCAGTCTTTCGACACGCGCAGGAATGGTGTCCTTGTCGCGCTTGAAGTCGATGATCCGATAGTTCTGCTTGTGCCCGCCGCCGACGTGACGAACGGTCACGCGGCCGTTGTTGTTACGACCACCCTTGCGCGTCTTGCTTTCGACGAGCGCTGCGTGCGGGGCCCCCTTGTGCAACTCGGGGTTGACCACCTTCACCAGGAAGCGCCGCCCTGCGGACGTCGGTTTTGTCTTTACGATCGCCATTTTTCAGCCAATCCGTTCCGGGCCGCTCGCTTACTGCGACCCCATGAAATCGATGTCGAAGCCCGGCTTGAGGGCGACGTACGCCTTCTTGTAGCCCGAACGCCGGCCGTGGATGGCGCCGACGCGCCGCGCCTTACCAGGCGTATTGACCACCTGTACGCTGTCCACTTCCACCGCAAACAGGTGCTCGACCGCCTTCCTGATCTCCTGCTTGTTGGCATCGGGTACCACGCGGAACACGAACTGCTTGTTCCGGTCGGCAGCCGTCGTTGCCTTCTCCGACACATGCGGAGCGAGCAGGATCTTCATCAAACGCTCTTCGTTCATGCCAGCCGCTCCTCGACCTTGCGCAGCGCAGCCGCATCCATCACGACCCGGTCGAAGCGCACCAGGCTCACGGGATCGACGGACGCCGTATCGATCACCTCGATTCCGTACAGATTACGGGCCGCCAGATAGACCGCTTCGCTGATCTCGTCGACCACCAGCAGCACGCGTCCTTCGACGCCGAGTTCCCCCAGCCGGGCAACCATCGCCTTGGTCTTCGGCTCCTTGATGCCGATATCCTCGACCACCAGCAGACGCTCCTGACGCAGCAGCTCGGACAGGATCGAGCGCATCGCCGCACGATACATCTTGCGGTTGACCTTCTGCGAATAATTGGCGGGCACCGCGGCAAACGTCGTGCCGCCTCCACGCCACAGAGGGCTGCGGATACTGCCGGCACGCGCACGCCCGCTGCCCTTCTGCCGCCAAGGCTTGATGCCGCCGCCCCGGACTTCGGCGCGCGTCAGCTGCGCGCGCGTTCCCGAGCGTCCGCCCGCCATGTAGGCGGTGACGACCTGATGCACCAGTGCCTCGTTGAACGGGCAACCGAAGTTGGCGTCGGAAACGGTGACGCTGCCCGAAGAACCCACCATGCGAATATCCATGTGCCTCATCCCTCCCGACGCGCCTTGACCGAGGGACGGATGATCACGTCGCCGCCCGGCGCACCAGGAACCGCACCCCTCACCAGGACCAGATTGCGCTCGGCGTCGACCCGGACGACCTCCAGGTTCTGCGCACTGCGCGGCACGGCGCCCATATGACCCGCCATCTTCTTGCCCTTGAACACGCGACCCGGCGTCTGGTTCTGACCGATCGAGCCCGGCACGCGATGCGACAGCGAGTTGCCATGGCTGCGATCCTGGCCAGCGAAGTGGTGACGCTTGATGGTACCGGCGAAGCCCTTGCCTCGCGTGATACCGCTTACGTCCACCCGCTGTCCTTCAGTGAAAATGCCCGCACCGATTTCGGAACCGACCTCGATGCCTTCGCCCTCACCATCCCCCAGACGGAACTCCCACAGACCACGACCGGCTGCGGTACCCGCCTTGGCGAAATGTCCCGCCATCGGCTTGGTTACACGCGACGCCCGACGCGTACCCGTGGTGATCTGAAGGGCGCGATAGCCATCGCCCTCTTCCGTCTTCACCTGAGTGACACGGTTCGGTTCGACCTCGATCACCGTCACAGGCACGGAGACGCCTTCTTCGGTGAAGAGACGGGTCATACCATGTTTGCGACCAACTACACCTATAGTCATTGCTGAACTCCCTCGACCAATCCGCCCAGGCGTCAGTGCAGTTTGATCTGAACGTCGACGCCGGCGGCCAGATCAAGCTTCATCAGGGCATCGACGGTCTTGTCGGTCGGATCGATGATATCGAGCAGACGCTTGTGCGTCCGGATCTCGTACTGGTCACGCGCGTCCTTGTTGACGTGCGGAGAGATCAGGACCGTAAAGCGCTCCTTGCGGGTCGGCAGCGGAATCGGCCCTTTCACGTGAGCCCCCGTACGCCTCGCCGTCTCCACGATCTCGCGCGCGGACTGGTCGATCAGGCGATGATCGAACGCCTTCAGGCGGATCCGGATCCTTTGACTCGTTGTTGCCATAATCGTTTTTTACTCTGTCAATTAAGCTGCGACGGAAAGCGCAAAGAGCGAAGGATTTCGAGTAGAGCCCGACGAGCGCGCCACGAGCGCGTCCATCACTTTCCTCTTTACTCTTCTCCCTTTCCTCTCTTCCCTTACTTGATCACCTTCGACACCACACCCGCGCCGACGGTGCGGCCGCCTTCGCGGATCGCGAAGCGCAGACCTTCTTCCATCGCGATCGGGTTGATCAGCGTTACCGTCATCTTCACGTTGTCACCCGGCATCACCATCTCGATACCCTCGGGAAGATCGCACGCGCCCGTCACGTCCGTCGTACGGAAGTAGAACTGCGGACGGTAGCCGTTGAAAAACGGCGTGTGGCGTCCGCCCTCTTCCTTGTTCAGAACATACACCTCACACTCGAAATTCGTGTGCGGCGTGATCGAGCCCGGCTTGCACAGCACCTGGCCGCGCTCGACATCCTCGCGCTTCGTGCCGCGCAGCAGAATGCCCACGTTGTCTCCCGCCTCGCCCTGATCCAGCAGCTTGCGGAACATCTCAACGCCCGTGCAGGTCGTCTTCGTCGTCGGACGAATGCCAACGATCTCGATTTCCTCGCCAACCTTGACCATGCCGCGCTCGACGCGACCCGTCACCACCGTGCCACGGCCCGAAATCGAGAACACGTCCTCGATCGGCATCAGGAACGGACGATCCTTCGGGCGCTCAGGCTGCGGAATGTAGCGATCCATCTCATCGATCAGCTTCAGAATCGCAGGAACACCAATCTCGCTCTGGTCGCCTTCCAGCGCCTTCAGCGCAGACCCACGAACAATCGGCGTGTCGTCGCCAGGAAACTGGTAGCTGCTCAGCAGCTCCCGAACTTCCATCTCCACCAGCTCCAGAAGCTCGGCGTCGTCAACCATGTCCGCCTTGTTCAGGAACACCACAATGTACGGAACACCCACCTGGCGGGCCAGCAGAATGTGCTCGCGCGTCTGCGGCATCGGGCCATCCGCCGCCGAACAAACCAGAATCGCGCCGTCCATCTGCGCCGCACCCGTGATCATGTTCTTCACGTAGTCAGCGTGCCCAGGGCAATCCACGTGCGCGTAGTGCCGGTTGTCCGACTCATACTCCACGTGACTCGTCGAAATCGTGATGCCGCGCGCCTTCTCTTCCGGCGCCTTGTCAATCTGGTCGTACGCCTTCACCTCGCCGCCATGCTTCTCGGCCATCACCTTCGTCAGCGCCGCCGTCAGCGTCGTCTTCCCGTGGTCCACGTGACCAATCGTGCCCACGTTCACATGCGGCTTCGTACGCTCAAACTTTCCCTTCGACATCGGACTGCTCCCCTAATGTAAGGCCATGAACCGCCAAGGCGTGGCGCCTGCCATCGCAAGTCGCTCACCGGCACCGTTCGTCGCTCGACCTACCGCCAGGCTCGCGCCTGACCATTCATCTCTCTGGAGCCCATAACCGGATTTGAACCGGTGACCTCTTCCTTACCAAGGAAGTGCTCTACCTGCTGAGCTATATGGGCGCGCCGGAACAACTCACAGGAGACGGAACGTCCGCGCTCCGTCTCCTGTGACCTGCCAGTGCCAGCATGGTACCAGCCTGGTACCAGCCTGCCCGCCTCCACGACGAGAAATTGGAGCGGGTGATGGGAATCGAACCCACGTTATCAGCTTGGAAGGCTGAAGTTCTACCATTGAACTACACCCGCGAACCGGAGAACCGTGGACCCGGCCTTGCGATCCCCGGGCGCCGCAGCGCCACGAACCAGCCTCGATCCCGTCCGCTGCAAACCGGGCGTCCAGGCGCTGAAATCGGGCGCCCCGCTCTGCTGCCTGGGCGGTGGAGGGGGGAGGATTCGAACCTCCGAAGGCTGAGCCGTCAGATTTACAGTCTGATCCCTTTGGCCGCTCGGGAACCCCTCCAAAAGCAAGCCGCTTATTGTGCGGAGCCATCGGGTCCATGTCAATACAGGCGATGAGCTCCGCTAATGGTCCCGTGCCGGCCGTCGAGGGCCTTCAGCCAGTATCGCCGCCCTCGAGCTCGCGCTTGGCGCGCTGCCACAGCGCCTCCTGCTCTTCCAGCGGGAAATCCGCCAGGCGCCGCCCGGTCGCTTCGGCAAGCGCCTCCATGCACGCGAAGCGGGACTCGAACCGCTCGTTGGCCCGGCGCAGCGCGCGCTCGGGGTCGACATCGATGTGACGCGCAACATTGGTGACGGCGAGAAGGATATCGCCGAGCTCGTGCTCGAGCCGTGCGTGGGCCCCGGACGGCAGTTCGGCCTGCAACTCCGCGATCTCCTCCTCGACCTTGTCCAGGACCGGCCCGAGTTCAGGCCAGTCGAATCCCACGCGCGCGGCGCGATCCTGCAGCCTGATCGATCGCGTAAGCGCCGGCAGGCCGCGCGCCACTCCTTCCAGCGCGCCCGGCTCCCGGCGCCCGTTCGCCGCCGCCCGCAAGCGCCGCTCCTCGGCCTTTTGCGTCTCCCAGTCAGAGGGCGCCTCCTCACCCGGGTCGTGCGCGCGCCCGAAGATCCGCGGATGCCGCCGTTCGAGTTTGTCGGCTGCCGCCGCGGCCACGTCGGCGAATCCGAACCGGCCGTCCTCGTCCGCGATCCGCGCGCACAGCATCATGACGAACAGGAGATCACCGAGCTCGACGCACAGCTCACCGGATTCACCGGCTTCCGCGAACTCCAGAGCTTCGTAGGCTTCCTCCACCAGACGCGGAGCGAGAGAGGCAAGCGTCTGGGCACGATCCCAGGAACATCCATCCTCGGACCGCAGGCGCGCGACGATCGCGAGCAGACGCTCAACCGCAGCGGACGTCATGCCCCCTTCTCCCCGATACGCTCCATCGCGACCAGCCTGCTGTCGGCGTCGCATGCCAGCTCGAAGGCGCCGGCGACGCCATCACGACCGATGAACCGGCGCAGGAGACGGGCCGGAAACTGGATGACGCTGCCGTCGCGCGCACGCGCGACCACGACGCTCGCTTCGCCGCTGTAATAGCGCATGCATTCCTCCGGCGGCAGCGCCAGGTCGACGATGAAGCAGCGCAACCCGGTCGGGCGGTTCATCGTTCCATCTCCCTCAATGCAGCCTCTATGCGCTCGATCGGCACGCGCTCCCCTCGGTCCATGCCTTCGCACCGCCTGGCCTCGCGCCGCCAAGCCTTGGCCGTCCGCACCAGCTCGGGCCAGAACGGATACGTGCGGCATTGCAGCGGACGCGCCCGGTAGGCGCCGCAAGTGCCGTCCGCCGCAAGCAGGATGCATGCGCCATCATCGCGCATGCGCAACACCAGATCGCCTTCCTCCGTGCGCATGAGGTAACGCCGCCGGAAGCTCGACGTACTCAGCTCGAGCTCCGCGGCCAGCGCCGGCACCTCATCGGGCTCCAGAAACACATGCTCGTCGGGGCCTCCGCTGCAGCAGGCGCCGCAGCGCGTGCATTCGAAATGCAGCGCCTGGCGCCTGAAAAAAGGCTTCCGGTAATCCACCGCCTTTGTCATCGCATCGTCCTCTCTCATGCGGCCTTGCCGGACGACGCGGAAAGACCGGTAAATATAGGCCGAACAGCTCCTGTCCCGAGCCCAGAAAAGCCCCGATAAAATGCATTGCGCATTAAAAAATACGTTGCTATGCTGCGCATACCCTAGAATTTCAAGGTCCGACAGCTGGTTCCAACAACACAACCATAAGCCAGGAGAAGAAGAATGGTTGCACGAAAGAAGGCGGTAACCAAGAAGAAAGCGACGACCAAGAAAGCCTCCGCTGCTGCCGCTGCAAAGAAGCCGGCGGCCCGCGCCGCGAAGGCGATCAAGGAGCCGTACACCCGCTCCGAGATGCTGACCCATGTAGCCGAAGGCACCGGGCTGTCGAAGAAGCAGGTGAGCGCGGTGATCGACGAACTGAAGAACGTCATCGAAGGTCACGTTCGCAACGGCGGCGCACGTGTGTTCACCATGCCCGGCCTGTTCAAGATCAAGGTCGTTCGCAAGCCCGCCACCAAGGCGCGCAAGGGCGTCAATCCGTTCACCGGCCAGGAGATGGTCTTCAAGGCCAAGCCCGCCCGCAACGTCGTCAAGGTTCAGCCGCTCAAGTCCCTCAAGGATATGGCATCCTGATCCACTGCCTTGCCGCGGTGTACTTCGGTGCACCGCGGTATCGCCTGGATGTCTCTCGCCACACCCTCCTCTGTCACGCCCGCCGGCATGGGCGACGGTTCTACTTCCTCAAGCTGGTATGAATCTTTCATGTGCAGAGGCATGCGTCGCACATGGATCCTCCTGACCACCCTCTGCCTCGCCTTTCCGGCGCTTGCCAGAGCCGATATCGACGACGCGTCGGAGTTGCGGCGCATGCGCGCCGACTTCCTGGCAGCAGAACAGGCGCTGAAGCGGCGCGATGATGCGAGCTTCGCCAGCCTTTACGCGGCGCTCGAAGGCTACCCGCTGCGGCCCTATCTCGCTGCCGAGGAACTGGGACGAAGACTGAAGTCCGCCGATCCCGGGCATGTCGCTGCCTTCATCGCCGACCATCCCGGCACCCCATATGCGGATCGCCTCCAGCGGCAATGGCTGCGCGCGCTGGCGCAGCGCAAACACTGGAAGACGCTGATCGAGCACAGCCCCGTACCCGCGCCGAACACCGAACTCGAATGCCAGCGCCGCATCGCGCTGCGCGAGACCGGGCGAGAGACCGAAGCCTTTCACGAACTCCAGTCGGTCTGGCTGGCGCCACGCTCCCTCCCCGCCGCCTGTGATCCGCTGTTCGAGGCGTGGACCAGGCACGGCGGCATCGCGCCGGAGCTTGCCTGGCAGCGCTTCCGTCTGGCCATCGAAGCGAACCAGCCCACGCTGGCCCGTTACCTGTTGCGCTTTCTCGATGAGGATCGGGCCGACAGCGCGCGCATGTGGTTGCGTCTGCATGCCCGCCCCGAACTGCTGGAAAGTGAGAGCCCCCTTGAAGAGTCGGCAGAGGGGCAGGAGCTGTACACGCATGCCTTTCGCCGCCTGTTGACACGCGATACCGAGCGCGCACTGCTGGTCTGGGAACGACTGCCTGGCTCGACGTCACCCGCCGCTACCAAGCTGCGTCACCATCTCGAAGCGCGCCTGGCGACGATGCTCGCCCTTCGCCGGCATCCCGCGGCACCGCAGCGCCTGGAAGCGCTCGACGATGCCAACGCCGACGACAGTGCCCGCGAATGGCGGATTCGCGCCGCCCTGCATATGGAGGACTGGCGCGCCGTGGCGGAACACATCGCGCGGTTACCAGAAGCCCAGCGAACCGAATTGCGCTGGCGCTACTGGCTGGCGCGGGCCCTGGAAGCGGAAGGCGATCATGAGGGTTCCCGCGCGCTTCTGCTGGAGCTGGCGGGCAACCGCGACTATTACGGTTTTCTGGCCGCCGATCGGCTCGGCCTGCCCTACCGGCTCGGCCACATACCCCTGTCCGTCGAAGGCAGCGACGCGGCGGTATTCGCCGGACTGCCCGGGATGCAGCGTGCGCGCGAACTTTACCTCCTGGGCCGCCTCACTGAAGCCCGCCGGGAATGGCACTACGCCACACAGCGGCTGAACGAGGCGGAACTGCGGATCGCCGCCAGCCTGGCGCACGAATGGGGATGGCATGATCGGGCCATTCTCGCCATCGCTCGTACGCCGGAGCGTGACGACCTGGAGCTGCGCTTTCCGCTTGCCTATCGCAACGAGATCCTCGCCGCCGCTGCATCGCATGGCATCGATCCCGCCCTGGGCTTTGCCCTCATTCGACAGGAAAGCGCCTTCGCGGCCGATGCCCGCTCACCTGCCGGAGCGCTGGGCCTGATGCAGCTGATGCCGGCAACCGCCAAGCGGCTCGCGGCTCAGCTCGATATGCCACTTGGCAATTCCACGCGGGTGCTGGATGTGTCGACGAACCTGCGCCTCGGGATGTCCTATCTGCGTCGCATGATCGAGCGCTTTGGACACCAGGCGAGCGCGCTGGCGGCATACAACGCCGGTCCGGGCCGCGTGGCCGGCTGGCTGCCGCGCGACCGGGACATGGACGCGGATGTGTGGGCAGAAACCATCCCGTTCCACGAGACGCGCAACTACGTGCAGAACATCATGTACTTCAGCGCAATCTACGAGAGCCGCCTCGGCGTGGAAGATGGCGGCCTGGCGGCGCGCATGAAGGAAGCCATCATGCCGCCCGGCACCCGCCTGACGCGGACCGATCCATCGCTGCTGCCCGACGCATGACTGCAGGGCAGATCAGGCCGCGGGATGATGCGAAGACGACGGACGTTGGCGCGCTTCAGCTGTCCGCCAACTCGGCGCAGCTGATGCAGCAATCAGCATAGGGTACGACCCGCAGGCGCTCGAGCGGAATGTCGGCGCCACAGCGCGCGCAGGCTCCGTATTCGCCCTGCTCCATGCGCGCAAGCGCGACGGCGATCCTGGCGAGTTCGAATCGGGCAGCCGTCTCGAGCGCCTCCACCACCTCTTCGTTCTGGCGCTCGGTCGCCTGCTCTTCGAAATCGGGATCGAGCGGGCGCCCGCGACCGACTCCGGCAGCGATCCTCTCCACCCGGTGTTGCAGTTCTTCCCGGCGCGCGAGCAGATGCCGGCGGATCTCAACCAGGCCATCGTTGCGCAGCTCATTGCTTACAGACGCCATGCCTACCTCCGGTTGCCGAATGGCAGAGACGAAAGTTCCCGCCGGACTTCATCAAGATACTCCTGCAGATGCCCGCACGCGAATTCATCGCGATCCCAATCCGCGTCATCCACCAGCCCGGCATGAGTCACATACGTCCAGGCAGGCACGATCCGTGAGCCGGTGCGTGCATCCAGTACGACGCGCCGGTACTGGTCTCCTTCATAGCGATCGAGCCGACGCAGGCTGGCGGAATCGACTGGCGCGTACAGCGTGCCGTGAACCAGCCCGCCGGGCACCGCCACGATGCCTGGCCAGGGCCCGCCCCGCATGCGACGTCTCTCGTAATCCTCCACGACGGCGCGCTCCCCACTCAGCGGCCGCCCGGCGACCTGCGTCATGACCTCGGGGAATTCAAGTGTTCCGTAGCAGAAAAGATGTTGCGCCATGGCTCATGTCCGCAGCGGACCGGCCCGGCCGATTCCCCAGGCGAGAAAAAGCCAGGCAAGGATGAACGCCAGTCCACCGAGCGGAGTGACCATGCCCAGACGCATACCGAGAAGACTCATTCCGTACAGACTGCCCGAAAAGAGCACGATGCCGATGATCATCAGCGAACCGGCCGCCACGATCGACCTGCGCGGTCCGAAGTGCATGCCGGCGAGGCCGGCAGCGAGCAGCCCAAGCGCATGCCAGAACTGATAATCGACAGCCAGGCGATAGACGGAAAGGGACGCGGGATCGATCCCGCGCAGCGCGTGGGCGCCGAATGCGCCGGCGACCACCGCCAGCGCGGCGCCGAGCGCACCGGAAACCAGAAAGATCCTGTAGGCAAGCATCCGCCGATCTTCACGGATTGGCTGACGCCACGCAAGGGGATCGGGAACCTGGCGGGCAATTGACGATGCAGGGAGCGAAACATTGCCCCTGAACGGGCTGCTAGGGCGCCGATGGCCGTCGCGGCAGCGGGACGAGTACCTGCTTCAGCTGTCCACGATTGCGCAGGACATCCGCCAGCGTGTAACGGTCCCATACAGAGGTGAAAGCGCCCAGCGCCTCACGAACCACCCCCTTCAGCGCACAGAGCTGATCGATCGGGCAGGTATTGGTCGTCCCGTTCATGCACTCCACCAGATCGAATCCGCCTTCGGTGGATCTGATCACTTCGCCGAGTCTGATTTCTTCGGGAGGACGCATCAGGCGCACGCCGCCGCCCTTGCCGCGCGTGGTATGCACGAAACCCATGCTGGCAAGGTGATGCACCACCTTGACCAAGTGATTGCGGGATATGCGGTAAGCATCCGCGATCTCGCCGATCGTCACCAGCTCGTCGGGGTGCACCCCGAGGTAGAGCAGCACTCGCAGCGAATAGTCGGTATATAGTGTGAGTTGCATTTCTTTCCCGGCACTCTGTCAAGTGCTCTGATTGGGTGCCGCGTCATCCCCGCCTGGGTCCGCCCGACAATTCTGTTGACACGACAGTCGCCCGGAAATAGAGTATAGCCTAACATGCATTAGAAATACATTTATTGCGCCCGAAAACATAGATCAAAAATACAACTTTTGTTGGGCAAGCTGCTGAATGAACGTATTTTTTGCCTATTTCCAACCGACCAGGAGGGGCTGTCATGACCTTGTCTAGACCCTTGGCGCGACACGCGATAGCACTGATGCTACCCGTCATCGCAGCGCTGATGACCGTGGCTCAGGCCGCGGAACGCGAATTCGAACTTGCCATCGATGAACGCGTGATCGAGGTGGCGCCCGGGCTCAAATACCAGGTTTTCGCTTTCAACGGACAGGTACCCGCCCCCCTCATACACGTCAAGGAAGGCGATGACGTCATCGTCCACGTAAGCAACAACACCTCCCTCGAACACACCATCCACTGGCACGGAATCTACCAGCACAACAACTGGCGCAACGATGGCGTTCCCGGCGTCACGCAGCAGGGAATCCAGCCCGGAGAGACCTTCACCTACCGCTTCAAGGCCGACAAAGTCGGCACGCTCTGGTACCACTGTCACGTCAACGTCGCCGAACATGTCGGACTGCGCGGCATGTGGGGTCCGCTGATCGTGGAACCCAAGAAGCCGAGCAAGCTCGAGCGCCGGGTCACCAGGGAAGCGATCATGATGCTCAGTTCCTGGGATTCGAAGTATGCCGACAAGTTCGGCCAGGGTGGGGGCCCCCTCGATACGCCCAACTACTTCTCCGCGAACGGTCGCTCGTTTCCCTATACCCAGCCGATCCGGGTAGAGAAGGGCGACGTATTGCGCATCCGCTTCATCGGCGCCGGCGCTGAAGTCCACTCGATGCACCTGCACGGTCACGACATGCTGGTCACCCACAAGGACGGAAGGGAACTGGCGTCCCCCTACTGGGTGGATACCGTCCTGATCGGTCCCGGTGAGCGCTACGACGTCATCGTCGAAATGGACAACCCGGGACGGTTCATGATGCACGACCATGTGGATCCGCATGTCACCAACAACGGCGAGCACAGTGGCGGCCCGATGACGACGATCGAGTATGCCGGGGTGGAACCCGATGACTGGTATCACTGGAAGAACGTCAAGTACGACTCGAACTTCTTCTACGGAGACTCCATGCAGGCCGGCTTTGGCTTGCACAACCACGAAGGCTTCGCGGGCGAACCGCTGACCACCAGAGGAGAGCGACGCCGGGGCAACCGCGAGGCCCCTGCCCGGGAACATCGCCATGAGTAGGCTCATGCACGCTGCACTTGGAAGCGCATTGCTCGCCTTCGCCGCGGGAACGGCGTCGGCCAGCGGCACGGAACTTCTGAAGAACGAATGCAGCGGATGCCACGATCTGACAGGGCCGGCTCCGGCCACACTCCAGGAGTTGCGTGAGCGCAAGGGTCCCGATCTGTTCTACGCCGGCAACAAGTATCGTCAGGAATGGCTGGAGAACTGGCTGCAGGAGCCGACCCGGATCCGCCCCGCCGGCATGTTCTACGGCAAGCTCGTCGTCGATGGCGAGGACGGCATCGATGCCATCGACGAGAGCGGACTCATCGACCACACGGCGCTTGGCGAGGCGGACGCAAAGGCCGCCGCCGAAGCGTTGATGACCCTGCGCGCCGGCGACGACCTGGTGAATCCCGGCGAGTACAAGGAAGGGAGCATCGGTCTGTCGATGGGCGAATTGATGTTCGACAAGTTCCGCGGCTGCCTTGCCTGCCACCAGATCGAGCCGGAGTACGGCGGCCTCTCCGGCCCCGAGGTCTACACTGCCGCGAAGCGGCTCCAGGCCGATTGGATGATCAGCTACATGCGCAATCCCCAGGCCTGGGATCCCCGTTCCTTCATGCCCAACCGGCATCTGACCGACGCTGATCTGCAGAAGCTGGTGCACTACATGCGGGCGCTTGCCGAGGAGATGGAGTGATGAAGACATACGCTGCGATGGCAGTCCTGCTCGCCGCCTCCGCTGCGCCCGCGCTGGCCGAAGAGAGCGGCGCCGATCTCTATCAGGTGTACTGCACCCAGTGTCATGGCGTCCACGGCAACGGCATGGGAATCAACGTCCACGACATGTCGGTCCAGCCCCGTGATCACACGGATGCCTCGGCGATGTCCGCGCGCTCCGACGAACTCCTCTTCAAGGCGATCAAGGAGGGCGGTCAGAGCATCAATAAATCAGTGCTGATGCCGCCGTGGGACGGCGTCTTCAGTGATGATGAGATTCACCGGCTCGTCGAGCACATGCGCGAGCTCTGCCAGTGCCGTCACGGCACCGGCTGAACCAAAAAAGTACCGATTTGTCGTCAACCACCACGAGAGGAGGTAGTCATGAGGGGGAATACCATGCGGAGGGCCTTGACAGCGGCCGTGATCGGCGCATCGATGATCGCCGCCCCGGCGTTCGCCGCGACGGTCAAGGTGACCATGGAAGTCAAGGAGAAAGAAGTAGCCATCGACAATAAGGGCACGATGTATCCCGCGTGGACCTTCGGCGGCGAGATTCCCGGGCCGGTGGTGAGGGTCAAGGAAGGCGACACCGTCGAATTCACGCTGGTCAATCCCGCGAGCAACAAGAACTCGCACTCCATGGACTTCCACGCCGCGGTCGCGGACGTGCTCAAGGAGTTCACATCGGTCAAGCCCGGTGAGACCAAGCAGTTCAGCTTCAAGGCCCAGTACCCCGGTGTCTTCATGTATCACTGCGGGTCGGACCCGATGCACCAGCACATCGCGCGCGGGATGTTCGGCATCATCATCGTCGATCCGAAAGAGGGATTCACGGCCGCCTATCCGAAGCCTGACCGCGAGTACGTTCTGATCCAGTCGCAGTTCTTCCCGGATGCCGAAGACCATCACGGCATGATGGAGAACGAAGGCTGGGCCAATTCGCTGATCAATGGAAAGGTCTTCCACTACGATCCGGTGCACGACCCGAATGCCAGCCTCGCGCTTCAGGCCAAGCCGGGCGAACTGGTGCGCATCCACTACGTGAATGCCAACATCAACGAGCCGGCGGCGATCCACCCGATCGCTGGCATCTGGGACCGCGTCTACCTGAACGGCAATCCGAAGAACGTGATCTACGGCATCCAGACCTACAACATGGGAGTTGCCGAGGCGGTGACGTTCGACATCAAATCGCCTGCCGACCGTCCGACCAACAACGCAATCGTGGATCACGCGATGAAGGCTGCAATGCGCGGCGCCATCACCGTGCTGATGCACACTCCGGACGCCGACCCGAAGATCGGCAAGGACGGCAATCTGATCCTGCGTTGATCACCCTGCTGTCAAGCATGAGTTGGGGGGCCTTGCGCCCCCCTTTTTTTTCTCAGCTATAGCGGGCGATGAATTCGGAGGGAATATCGCCGTTCTTCTTCGCCGCAATGGCGTAATAGTACAGAGGCTCGCCTTCCATCGACAGACGATGGCGATAGCGCTCGAGATGATAGATGGTGATGTGGCGCGAAAAGATCATCTCCCGGATCATGGTCGAGAAGCCACTATCGTCCCGGCCATCGAAGAACGTCTCCTTGATGTTGAACGCGACCCAGCCCTGGGCATGCACCAGGTTGAACGCCTCCATGAACGCCAGTGGAGGAATGTCTCCGAACCCCAGCGCCGCCACGGTGGTCAGGCAGTTGAACCCCCAGGATTCCAACTCCTCCCGCATGTCGCCGTTCAGGCGGCAGAAGTCGGCCACATGGTAAGCATCGTAGACATGGGGGCGATCACGCTCCATCGCGGCACGCGCCTCGGGAATGATGTCGACTCCTACCAGCCGCGACACACCGTAACGATCCAGCGCCTCCCCCATCAGGCCATTGCCTGCGCCCAGATCGAGCACCCGCAGGGCAGTGAAGTTTTCATTGGTCTGATCGATTGCGGACTTGAGGATTTCCGCAACCTTGCGCGGTGAATCGCATCGGAGCCGGTCATAGAACAGCTGTTCGTAAAGACCGGGATGACGGTAGATATGATCGTAGTCGTGAAAACGGATCTTGGTCTTTTTCCCGCCGTCGTCGATCAGGTAGAAATACACCTCATCCTGGGCGAGAGCGTGACCTTCAACCTGCGGAAATCGTATTCGATGTCTTGGCTGCAATGGTTCCTCCGGTTGGGGGTGATCTGGTCGCTTATTCCGCTTCGACCGACGCTCACCCCCGGATCCCGCAGCCGAGCGGATTTTGACAACTGTCAGCGCTTCTCCAGCCTGCCAATGGCGCTATCCAGCGCCCGGCGCAGCTTGTCGAGCGCGCCATCGATCGCTACCGGCAATGCCGCCGCGTTATGGCTGGCCACCACCGGATCCATGCCCGCCACACGGGCCTCGATCAGGCAACGCTTGTCGTCGGCCCCAGCCTTGGCGCTGTTCTCGTCGGAGAGATGAACCTCGACGCGGGTCAGCCTGTCGGCAAAACGGGCGAGCCCATCGGAGACCGTGGCACGCACCCGCTCGGTGACGTCTTCCCTGCCCTGGACGTTGCCGTCCGTATTGACCTGCACATGCATTTTTGCAATCTCCTGAAGGATCAGCGCCCGCGCTTGAAAGGACTCATTATAACCGCCATGGCGCTTGGATGCTCGACGGGAAGCCGGGCGGTGTCGCCGATCGCCGTCATTGACCGCCGTCCGCGGCGGCCCGGATAATGGCCGCACGCCCGATTCACACGCTCCTGAACAGTGCCCTTGCCCCCCCGCACGCCCCCAGGCTCGCTCGCGGCCCTGCTGGCCATTCTGCTACTCTGCATCGGTCCGGAAATCCGTGCCGATACGGAAGGCGACCGGATATACGATCAGGCCGTCGCCGCCTTCGAGTCCGGGCGGAACGAGGAAGCCCTCGCAGGCTTCCGCGAACTGCAGGCCACCGGGGTCGACGATCCCGCGATCGATTTCAACCTCGGCGCCATCCATTATCGTCTCGCAGACCACGAACAGGCAGTCGCAGCGTTCAGCCGCGCCGCCCGCGACCCCCGCCTCACCGCCGTCGCCGCCTACAATGCCGCGCTCAGCGCCTGGCAACTGAAAGATCGGCGGCTTGCCGCGGATTGGCTGAAGCGGGCACGGGACGCGTCCCCCGAAGCCGAACTGCGGGAACTGATCGATGAACTCGGCCGAACGATGGCGGAGAACCACGCTTCGCGACCCGGCGGCCTGGCCTACGCGTCCATCGGGTATGACAGCAACGTAACGCTGCGCGCCGACGACGAGACACTGGCCGAGACCGGAAAGGGCGACACCTGGCTGGAGCTCTACGGCGATTTCGACTACGCACCGCGACTACTGAACCAGGCGGGACTCTCGCTGCGCGGAAGTGCCTGGCTGCTGGCACACCAGGACCTGCATGAATACGACACCGCGCTGTTTCGGCTGGGCGCCATGCACAGCCGCCATTTCGGCGCCTGGCGGGTCGACGGGGAACTGCAAGTCGAGCGGACCCTGGCCGATGGCTCGGGATTGACCTCCGGCCATGCGCTGCGGCTCGAAGCGAGCCGCTCATTCCGCCCCGAGCACGTCCTGCGTCTGATGGTTGAAACGGGACGGACACGCGAATCGAACGCACGGTTCGCCTATCTCACAGGATCACATCACGCTTTCGAACTCGAGTCGGCCTGGCAGATCCGCGCCACGCGGCTGCGTGGCTTCTACCGCTACGAGGACAACGACAGGAACGATCTTCGGGAACCGGTCTTCATCAGCGTCTCGCCGCGGCGACACGAAATTGGCGGTGATGTGCGTTTCAGACTGGCGGGCGGAAACGTCATCAGCACAGGCTTACGCTATCGACGCAGCCACTACGCCGATCCAGGCGAACTCACGGATGGAAGCGCCATGCGGCGCAAGGACCATCGACTCAGGCTCTTTCTGCGCCTGAGCCGATCGATCGGACGCGATCGGGAGTTGGCGCTGCAGCTCCAGCGCACCCTCAACCATTCCAACGTCCCGGCGTACGACTACCGGCAGGGCGGGGTTTCGCTCGGCCTGCTGCTTTCCTGGTGATGCCGGCTCAGGGCGCGGCGCGATGAAAACCGCGACGTGAACGGGCAAGGAAGCCGTGCAGATGGCGCACATGCGGATCATTGCTCCGCCCCAGCTCTTCCATGATCACCGGCAAGGGCTGACGCCGCTGGAAAAGCGTACGATATGCCTTCTTCAACTCGGCGATATCCTCCAGGGTGAATCCCGCCCGCTTCAGCCCCACGACATTGAGGCCGCGCACGTGGGCAGGACTGCCCTCGGTGATGAAGAATGGCGGCGCATCAAGCGAGATGCGGGCGCCGCCGCTCAGCATCGCATTGCGTCCGATATGGCAGAACTGGTGGATCACCACGCAGCCCGATATGAAGACGCGATCCTCCACTTCCACATGCCCGGCGAGCAGCGCGCCGTTGGCGACGATGATATCGTCGCCGAGAATGCAGTCATGTGCAGCGTGACAGGCCGCCATGAAGTAGTTGCGGTTGCCAACGATGGTACGGCCGTCACCCTTGCAGCCCCGGTTGATCGTCACTCCCTCGCGAAACACGTTGCCGTCGCCGATTTCCAGCGTCGTATCACGGCCCTTGAAGCTCAGATCCTGCGGCGGTCCGCCGAGCACCGCGTGTTCGTGGACGGTATTGCCGCTGCCCATCCGGGTACCGGTCTTGATGACGGCATAGGGCAGGAACACATTGCCATCGCCGAGCTCGACATCGTTCTCGATCACCACCCCGGGGCCGATGCGGTTACCCTTGCCGAGACGCGCGCCGTGCGCGATCACGGCCTGCGGATGGATTTCATCGATGAGATCGGACATCCGCACATGTTACGAAAAGTCGGCGCCAGCCGCCACGCCGACACGCCGCCGCGGCTAGAATAGCCATCAACGACCGGAGCCCTCTCCCATGGCCAGATTGCTGATGTCACTGCGTCACGTACCTGCCGACGAGGCGGAAGAAGTCTGCGCGCTGCTGCGCGAGCACGGCGTGGATTTCTACGAGACACCCCCGGGCAGGTGGGGAATTTCCTCGGGGGGAATCTGGCTGAACTCGGACGACGATACCGTGCGCCTGCGCGCCCGCGCCCTGCTCGATGATTATCAGCGTGAGCGGCAACTCCGGGCACGCGCCGAGCGCGAGGACCGGCGCCGCAGCGGTGAAGAGGAATCGGTCTATACCCGGCTCAAGCAGAGGCCATTGGGGACGCTGCTGCGCCTGGCCGGCATCATCCTGGTCCTGTACCTGTTCTCCCTTCCACTGCAACTACTGTGGTGACTGTCAGGATCCCACGCGGTGGCACCAGTGCCACGGCTCGTATTGATAACCCTGAGGATTTCCCTCGGGATACGAAAGCAGGAAACCGAACTCGCCCGCCCGGGACCGCAGCCAGCGAAAGGCCGGAGTGCGGTCGAACTCACGTTCCAGCGGCGCGGCTTCCGGGCACCCCACATCAACCGCACGACCGGTATGGTGTTCGCTGAATCCCGGCGGCGCGATCACCGACAGGATGTCGGAAAGCGCATCGCCGCGCGCCAGTTTGCGCTCGATCAGCTCCAGCTGACGGTCGACGCTGCGGAAGGCGGACACGATGTACAGGCGCACGCCATCGGCCGCCGCCGCAGCGCTCAGCGCGCGCCAGGCCTGCGCGGCATGCGGCGCCAGCAGATAGACGCGGCCGTCGGCGCCGGTCTCCACCGGCTCCAGTTCGGATGCCTCTTCGTATTCCCGCAAACCGCGCCCGGCCACCGCCTCTGGAAGGATGCCGGCGCGCGCCAGCGCCGCCAGTGTGCGCGGACCATATCTCATGCTCATTCACCTTCGTCCTGGCCTGATCTGCTATCGGCGGGCGACAGCGGAAGGCGAATATCCACCTGCAGACCGCCACCGGGAGCATTGCATGCCCTGATATCCCCGCCGTGGAGCTCAACCGCGCGCCGCGCGATTGCCAGCCCCAGCCCATAGCCTCCGCTCGCGCGATCGCGGGCCTCGCCCGAGCGGAAAAACGGGTCGAACAGCCGCTCCAGGTCCCGCCGATCCACCCCCGCACCGTAATCCCGGACCGAGATCAGCGCCTGCGCATCGACCCGCCGCAAACTCAGTTCCACCGCGCCGCCCACGCTGGTGTAACGGACAGCATTGCGCACCACGTTTTCTATTGCGCGGTGCAGCAGCTCCGGATCACCCCGCACGAGCAGGAAGTCTTCCAGCTGCTCGGTCACCGTTCGTCCGCCCTGAGCGGCTTCGAAGCGGGCATCATCCGCCACGCTGCGCAGCAGACCGGCGAGATCAACCGTTTCTTCGCGCCGGCTTTCCACGCCCGAAGCCAGACGCGTAAGAGACAGTGTCTGGCCGATCAGTTCTTCCAGGCGCTCCGCCTCCCGCTCGATACGCTCCAGCTCGTCCGCGGCCTGCTCTCCCGTGCGCTGACGCGCCAGTCCGAGCGCCGCCTGCAGCCGCGCCAGCGGTGAGCGGAGTTCGTGAGATACGTCGCGCAGCAGGCGCTGCTGGCTTTCGATCAGCTCCTGCAGCCGTTCCGCCATGCGATCGAAATCGCGGCCGAGACTGCCGATCTCGTCGCCGCGACGCGTCAGCGCCGGCCCCACCCGCACCGACAGATCACCGCCGGCCAGCGCCTGCACCACGCCTCGCAGGCGCAGCAGCGGCGAGGTGAGATAGCGCGCCAGTCCGAAACAGACCACCGCGCTCAGGAGCAGTGCCACCAGCAATCCCGGGAAAGTGAACAGATGCCAGACGGGATGCGGCGGCTGAAAAATCATGACCAGACGGTAGAGGCCCTCGCCCGGCACCGGCACCGCATGCACGATCATGCCACGGCGTTCCCGCATGGGGCCGGGGGTCGGATCGCCCGCGAAACGCCGGGAGAAACGCCGCAGCTCCGCGGGGACCGTTTGCCCGAAGGCTTCCGTCCCCGCCGGATCGAACACATACAGCCGCATCGAGCGCGTGCCATGTTCATCGCGCCACCGTCCGAGCGCGCGGACCCCACCGCTCGCCAGTACACCGGTAGCCTCGGTGGCGGCCTCGACGAACTGGACATGGGCACGCTCGATCATGGGCGGAATCTTCGCCCCGCCGAGCTGGGCCGTGGTGAATGCCACCGCCGCCGCCGTCACCAGCATCGTGCCCCAGAACCAGAGAAAGATCTTGCCAAACAGATTGAACACTTCAGTCTTCCGTGCGGCGATAGAGATAGCCCACGCCGCGCACCGTCTGGATGCGCTCCTCGCCATCCGGCAGCGGTCCGAGCTTGCGCCTCAGGTTGCTGATATGCATGTCGAGACTGCGATCGTACCGGGTGAGCTTGCGCCCCAGCGCCTGCTCGGAAAGCGCTTCCTTGCCGACCACGCGGCCGGCGGACTCCAGCAGCACAGCCAGCACGCTGAATTCGGTACTGGTCAGTTCCACCACCTCGTCGGCGCGCCGTACGCGGCGGGCGCCGCGCCGAAGCTCGATGTCACCAACCTGAAGATCGCCGGTATCGTCGTCGGTCTCCGCCCCGGCACGGCGCAGCACGGCGCGCATGCGCGCGACCAGAACCCGGGGGTTGCACGGCTTGGGAAGGTAGTCGTCGGCGCCGAGTTCGAGGCCGACGATGCTGTCCACGTCGCTGCCGCGTGCGGTCAGCATCAGCACCGGGACGAGGGATTCGCGGCGCAGCCGTCGCAGCACATCGAAGCCGTCGCGTTTCGGCATCATGACGTCGAGCACGATCAGGTCATATGCACCCGTCAACGCGCTCGCCAGCGCAGCCTCACCATCATGCGCGCAGTCGACATCGAAACCCTCCCGCCGCACATAGGCGCCGAGCATGTCGCAGAGTTCTTCATCGTCGTCGGCCAGCAGGATGCGCACACCACTCTCCGGATCCCGTATCGATGCCTGCGATTATAAGGCCGGCCGCGCTGGCGCCGGCCCATCTTTACACATCTTTACCCGGATCCTGCCCGCCATCCGGTCGCTTGCGGCCGCGCACCCGATCGAGAATGCGCCATGCCCGACCCGACAGAACGCGCACTTCCTGCCGGAACCTCGTCAGCATGCGCCGCGCCCAGATGAACTCGGTAGCCAGGATGGCGAGTCCGGCGGGGATCACCAGAATCGCCGGCCCCGGCATGACCACCATCAGCAGGCCGACCAGAAGCACGGTGGAGCCCGTAACCAGCACCACGATCCGGCGCGTACTCTTCACCGTCAGCGTGACGAAATGCTCCAGCTCGTCCGCGAACGGCGACTCGAACCTTCCACCCGGCGGCGGTCGCAACAGCGCGGACGCCACCGCGCCCGCGATCAGCAGGGTGGACACGAGCACCAGCGACATCTGCGCGGGAATGTCCACATGGTTGACGAGCAGCATCTTCACGCCCACGTAGGCGAATACGCCGACCAGCGCCAGCCTCATGTAGTACAGCCGCTCCATGATGCTCGCCAGCAGGAAATACAGGGAGTGCAGGCCGAGCAGCGCGAACAGGATGGCCGCCAGCACGATCAGGGGTTCGCGCGTGATGGCGAGGATCGCCGGCACCGCATCCACGGCGAACACCATATTGGCGAAGCCGATCATGAGCAGTGCCGCGAGCAGCGGCGTCGGCGCACGCCGGCCCTCGCGCATCGCGATGAAGCGGCCGCCGTCGAACTCGGCAAGCGGCCAGCGCCTCACCATGACGCGCATCAGAGGGCTTTCGGCGTGCAGGTGGCCGCTGCGGCGGACGAGCATGCGCAGTGCGGTGAATACCAGGAACACCCCGAAGGCATAGGCCGTCCAGGGCAAGGCGTGAATGAGCAGAACACCGCCAGCCACCGCGAGGCCGCGCATGCCGATGGCGACCGGAAGACTCCAGGCCAGCAACCGCTGCTGTTGCTCCAGCGGAACGCGAAAGTACGCCAGGATCATGGCGATGACAACGATGTTGTCGGCGCTCAGTGACTTCTGCACCAACCATGCGGCAAAGAACTGCATCGCCGCGGCGCGGCCATCGGGCACTTCGGCATCGGCATCGGCGGCGGCTCCGAGCCCGAACCAGCCTTCCTCATAGGCGAAGTACAGCCAGGCGCCGAAGGTGATCGCCAGCACGATCCAGAATGCCGTCCAGGCCAGCGCTTCCCAGGGGCCGATGACGCGGCGCCGGCGCAGCATCAGCAGCTCCGGCACCAGAACCAGTGATGCCAGAGCAAGCAGCCCCAACACCAGCCAAACCGTCATCCGCTCTCCTTCGGGGCGGCCCTCAATGCGCCACAGCGTGCAGGAAGTGAATCATCGCCGCGCCCGCCACGATCAGGATCAGCTGCTGAAGCGCCTCCACCGGCCGTGCGCGTTTGTGCAGCCCGGGAATGAGGTCGGCCACGGCGATGTAGATGAAACCGGCGGCGGCCACGGCCAGTACATACGGAACCCAGGCGAACACCGAGGAAAGAGCGAAGTAGGCCATCACTCCGCCAATGACTGTCGCCGCGCTCGCCAGCAGGTTGAAGGCCAGGGCGCGGCCCCGGCTGAAGCCACTGGCGAGAAGCACGGCAAAGTCTCCGACCTCCTGGGGAATCTCGTGAGCGGCGACCGCCAGCGCGGTGACGATGCCGAGATGCGTGTCAGTGAGAAACGCGGCGGCGATGACGATTCCGTCGATGAAGTTATGCAGTCCGTCGCCGATCAGGATCAGGTATCCGGCCGGACCCTCGGCGCAACCATGCTCGTGGTCGTGCCCATCGTACGGATGATGATGGCGCCACAGGATCAGCTTCTCCAGCAGGAAGAAGAACAGCAGTCCGCCGAGCACCGCGTAGCCCAGCTGATGCATGTCGTCGACATGGCCGTCGACGATGGCATGCGGCAGCAGCGCGAGGAAGGCCGCGCCGAGCATGGCACCGACGGCGAAGCTGAGCAGATGGGGCAGGATTCTGGTGCGCCATGGCTGCGGGGCGAGCAGAAACGCGCCCGCGCAGCCGACGCTCAGCACTCCGCCGAGCAGGCAGAAGACAACGATAAGGCTCAGTGTGGACACGCGTCAGCCGCCGCGAGCGCCGGCCAGCCGTTCCGCGAGCTGACGATGTCCGTTGTCCCGGGCATGGTCCGCCGCGGTATCACCGTCGCGGTCCCGTATTCCCGGGTCGGCACCATGGCCGAGCAGGAGATCCACGATGTCCTCGCGCCCCTGCATCGCCGCGCGCATCATCGCCGTCTGGCCATTGCGGGCGGTAGCATTCACATCGGCTCCGGCCTCGATCAGCAGACGCGTCGTCCGCTGCTGACCCAGCCAGGCGGAAACCATCAGCGGCGTCTGTCCGTTGTGATTGCTCTGCGAGGGGCTCACGCCCTCATCGAGAATCAAGCGTACGATATCGGGACGGTCCTCCTCGGGGAGAATGATCAGCGCGGTATTGCCGAAGCTGTCGATTGCAGTCACTTCGGCGCCGAGCCCGATCAGTTCCCGCGTCAGGTCGAGGTTGCCGCTCGATGCGGCGAACATCAGGGGCGTCACGCCCAGATCACCACTGGCATTCACATCGGCTCCGCGCTCGAGCAACAGACGCACGATGTCCAGATGCCCCTTGCGGATGGCGACAGCGAGCAGAGTGTCTCCGGCGCGGTTGCGCGCATCGATGTCGGCCCCTTCGGCAAGCAGGGTTTCGGCGGCCTGCGTCTCCCCCCGATCGACGACGCCAACGATCGGATCGGAACACGCCGTCAGCATCGCTGCCAGCAGCACGAACAGAAACACGGCGCAGGGCCGTGGCAGATGAATCGGATGTCGGTGTCTGAGTCTCATGAGCTGGCGCAAAAATCGCGTATTTTATCCCAAATCCGGGCCGACGTCAGTCCGCCTCCGCGGATCCTCGCGCCAGATCAGCGTCGCCATGCGCCCGGTGACCCCTTCCCGACGGTAGGAATAGAAGCGCTCCGCCTCGCTGGCGGTGCACCAGGAGCCGCCATCGACCCGGCGAACGCCGCAGGCGCGCAAGCGGCCCCGCGCAAGACCGGCGAGATCGGCCAGCCAGCGCCCCCGAGCCGAAGGCGCGAAGAAATCATCCACGTCGTCAGCGCATCCCGCGAAAGCGTCACGCACATCCTCTCCCACCTCGAAGGCCTCCGGACCGATGCCCGGACCGATCCAGGCGATCAGACGATCCGGAGGAACCCCCATTCGCGCCACAGTCTCTTCGATTACCCCGTGAAGGAGCCCACGCCATCCTGCGTGAATGGCTGCCACACTCCCGCCATCCCGGCTGCACAGCAGGATGGGAAGGCAGTCCGCGGTGAGGACGGCGCATACCCGTCCGGCCACATGGGTGTGGCATGCGTCCGCTTCGATGCCGGGGCGCCATTCCCCGGCGTCGATCGCCCGCACTCCGTGCACCTGACGCAGCCAGAGGGGTTCGGCGGGCAGCCGCGCGAGTCGAAGCAGCGTCCGGCGGTTCGCGGCCACGGCGGCGGGGTCGTCCGCCACATGGTCCCCGAGATTGAGCCCCTGATAGGCTCCGGTACTGCAACCTCCGGAGCGCAGGGTGCTGAGCGCATGCACGCCGGCCGGCGCGGGCCACCGCGGCGTGAGCCAGGAAGCGGTTAAAGTCATGCCAACGATAGTGGTGAGCAGCGCAGAAAATGTCAAAGGATACCATGCGGCAATTTTTGCTTGGCGCGTGCCGCTGTCACGGGTATCTTTCGCGCATGAGATCGCGTCCCGCCCAAAGTTCCGGGTCGATCGCACAGATGGCGGCGGTCGACCTCGGCTCGAACAGCTTTCACATGATCATTGCTCGCCTGGAAGGGGAAGAGCCCCAGCTGATCGATCGACTGCGCGTGCAGGTGCGACTGGCGGAGGGGCTGAACGGCACCCGGACCATCGGCGAGCATGTTCAGGAACGCGCCCTCGATTGCCTGCGCCAGTTCGGGCAGCGTCTTGACGGATTCCTTCCCGAAAACGTGCGCGCCGTCGGCACGAACGCGCTGCGCAGCGCACGCAACGCCGGCGATTTTCTCGAGCGCGCCGAACAGGCGCTCGGCCATTCGATCGAAATCATCTCCGGCATCGAGGAAGCACGCCTGATCTACAATGGCGCGGCCCGCGCCATCGCAGTCGATGATGACAACCGCCTGGTGATCGACATAGGCGGGGGCAGCACCGAACTCATCATCGGACGCGGCCTCGAGCCTTTGATGATGGAAAGCCTCTACGCCGGCTGCGTGACGCTGTCGGCGCGGTGCTTTCCGGACGGCGCCATCACGGCGACGACCTTCGAGCAGGCGCTGCTCGAGGCGCGGCTCGAATTCGAACCCAAGATTCAACCTTACCGGGCGCGCGGCTGGCGGCGGGCGATCGGTACTTCCGGCACCGCGCTCGTGACCGCCCGCATCCTCGCTGCCAACGGCTGGAGCAAGGACGGGGTCACCGTTGCGGGCGTGAAGCGGCTGGTGGCGGCGATGCTCGAGGCCGGAGACGTCACTCGCCTGCGCCTCGATGGACTGAGCGCGGATCGCGCCGCGATTCTGCCTGGCGGCATCGCCATCCTGCTGGCAGCGATGGAATCACTCGGCATCGATCATATCGAGACCTGCGACGGCGCGCTGCGCGAAGGACTGCTGTGGGATCTGGTCGGACGCCATCGACAGACTGGCGATGTCCGCGAAACCAGCACGCGGGCGCTGGCGCGTCGCTACAACGTCGACGAGGCGCAGGCCGAGCGGGTACGCGCCACGACGCTGCGCTGCTTCGACATGGTCGCCGATGCATGGCGGCTCGACGAGCATCAGGCGCAGTGGCTCGAATGGGCCGCGCGGCTTCACGAGATCGGCCTTGGCATCGCCCACAGCAATCACCAGAAGCATGGCGCCTATGTGCTGGCCAACGCCGATCTCGCCGGCTTCTCCTGCCGCGAACAGAAACTGCTGGCATTGCTGGTGCTGGCGCATCGGCGCAAGTTCCCGCTGAAGGCGCTCAAGGAAGTGCGTGGCCAGTGGGGAAAGACGGCGGAGCGGCTGGCCTTGCTGCTGCGCATCGCCGTGCTGCTGCACCACAGCCGCTCCGACACGCCGCTGCCGGACGACTTCAGCCTCGGTGCCGGAAAGAAGCGCCTCGCTCTGCACATGCCTGCGGGCTGGCTCGATGAGCATCCCCTGACCCGCGCGGACCTCGAACGCGAAGCCCACTACCTGGCTCAGATCGGCATCGTTCTCGACTGCGACTGAGATCCTGCCTCAGGATTGCTCGGCCAGCGCATCGAGCAGCGCCTGCTGGGCCGAGAAGGGCGCCGCGCCCGGCGCCGGGACGGCCCTCTCGTAACTGCCGTCCGGCTGCAGGATCCAGGCCTGGGTATTGTCCTTCAGGTAGCACAGCAGGTCGCGATAGACCCGCTTGGCAAGACGCGAGCTGACGATCGGAAACGCAACCTCGACGCGACGGAACATGTTGCGCTCCATCCAGTCGGCGCTGGCACACCAGACTTCGGCATCTCCGCCATTATTGAAGTAGTACACGCGCGTGTGCTCGAGCAGCCGGCCCACCACTGACCGCACGCGTATGCGCTCCGATACGCCCGGGATGCCCGGCCGCAGCGCGCAGATGCCTCGCACCACTAGCTCCACCTCGACGCCGGCGCTGGATGCGGCGTACAGGGCCTGAATGAGCTGCGGCTCGATCAGTGCATTGATCTTGATGATGATGCGCGCGGACCTGCCGGCGGCGGCGTGCTCGGCCTCGCGCTGGATCTTCTTCAGCAGCGCCTTGTGCAGCGTGAACGGCGATTGCAGCAGCCGATCGAGCTTGACCACCTTGCTCAGGCTGGTCAGCTGCTGGAATACGCGATGCACATCGTCGCCGATGGCGGCATCGGACGTCAGCAAGCCGTAGTCGGTGTACATCCGGGCCGTGCGCGAATGATAGTTGCCGGTACCGAGGTGGACATAGTTGACCAGCCTGCGGCCCTCGCGCCGGGTCACGAGCAGCATCTTGGCGTGCGTTTTGTGGCCGACGATGCCGTAGACGACATGCGCGCCGGCTTCCTGCAGACGCGTCGCGAGGGCCACGTTGGCCTCCTCGTCGAAACGCGCACGCAGCTCGATCACCACCGTCACTTCCTTGCCGGAGCGCGCCGCGGAGACCAGAGCATCGACGATGGCGGAATCCGATCCGGTGCGATAGAGGGTCTGCTTCACCGCCAGCACCTGGGGATCGGACGCCACCTGGCGCACAAACTCGACCACCGGCGCGAATGATTCGTAAGGATGGTGGAGCAGAATGTCGTCCTTGCGGAGGATCTCGAAGAAATCGGTGCCCGGCGCAAGCGATGCGGGGCGCGCCGGCGTGAAGGACGGGTACTTCAGTTCCGGGCGGTCCGTCATCTCGACGATGCTGGTCAGTCGGTTCAGATTGACCGGACCATCCACCAGATAGAGATCTTCGCGGCCGAGATGAAACTGCTCGAGCAGAAAATCGACCAGTTCCTCCGGGCAGTTGCTTGCGACTTCGAGCCGCACCGAATCCCCGAAGTGCCGCGAGAACAACTCGCCTTCGACGGCGCGGAGCAGATCGTCGATCTCCTCTTCGTCGACAAACAGGTCGCTATTGCGGGTGACGCGAAACTGGTAGCACCCGGTCACATTCAGACCATAGAACAGATCATCTGCATAGGCATGAATGATCGATGACAGAAACACGAAATCGTGCGGCCCGCTTCCCGTCTCTTCAGGAGGCAGCTGCACGATGCGCGGCAACGCACGCGGCACCTGCACCACCGCCAGCCCGCTCTTGCGACCGAACGCATCCTTGCCGGTCAGGGAAACGATGAAGTTCAGGCTCTTGTTGAGCACGCGCGGAAACGGATGCGCGGGATCGAGCCCGAGGGGGCTGAGAATGGGTTGCAACTCATTATGGAAGTAATCGCGCAGCCAGCTTTCCTGCCGCCCGGTCCAGTCGCCGCGGCGCACCGTCCGGATGCCCTGCGTTGCCAGGCTCGGCAGGACCACATCATTGAGGATCTGGTACTGCCTGCTGACCAGGGCGCGGGCTCGCGTTGCGATCGCCTTCAGCGCATCCTGCGGCGAGAGGTTGTCGGGACCGGTCTGCAGCGATCCCACCTCCGCCATCTGACGCAATCCCGCCACCCGGGTTTCGAAGAACTCGTCGAGGATGGTCGAGGATATGCAGAGAAAGCGCAGCCGCTCGAGCAGCGGCACCTGCTCATCCTCGGCCTGGAGCAGAACACGAGAAATGAACTCGAGCTGGCTGAGCTCGCGATTGATGTAGAGATCCGGCAGCTTCAGGTCCATGACTTTGAGGGCGGAACTCGAGAATAGCCGGCGGACATGAACGAAATGTTACATGCAACGGGCGAATCAGCGAACGAACTCAAGGACGGATCAGTTCCACGAGCCGCGCCCCTCCTTCTGCGAGGTCCGGCCAGGCGGCATCTGTTTCCAGGCAGGCGAGCGCGGCGGTGGTCATCAGCTTGCCGTTGTCCTTGCGCGGCGGCGGCGCCGCGGCGATCCACTCCAGCAGATGATCGAGCCCTGGATTGTGACCTACGATCATCAACCTGGAAACCTTGAGCGGACACTTCTGAACGAAGCGCAGCAGTGTTTCGAACGATGCGTTGTAGAGCGCTTCCTCGTAGCGGACCAGTCCTTCCTCGTCGCGCTCCAGCACCTCCAGAACCAGTTCCAGCGTCGACCTCGTCCGGCGCGCGGGCGAGCACAGGATGAGATCCGGCATCCAGCCGCGGCCGAGTATCGCCTGTCCGGCGACGAGGGCATCCTTCTCGCCGCGGGAAGTGAGAGGCCGGTAGAAGTCATCCTCCCCACCCCGCTCGCCGCCCGCCTTGGCGTGACGAAGCATCAGCAATTGCCGTGCATGCCCCTTCACGCCAGCTTCTCTCCCTCCGCGTAGGCGGCGCGCAGTCCGCCGTCCTCGATCCACTCGAGTCTCATCTTGATCTCCCACCAGGTATCCTCATAGGCACGTGCGGAACGGCCATTGCCGGCATAGGCGCCGACCGCGCTGCGCCGCAAACCCATCTGCTCGACGTCGCTGGCATACGGAATATGATTGGCAAGCATGGCAGGGATCTGCCTGGGCAGTTCCTCGACGATGCGCCGGTGCAGCGCGCGGCGGCCATCGACCATGGTGAAAAAGGGCAGGATGCTGAAATCATCAAGTCCTTCGCGGCGACAGAAACGCAGGAGCTGGTCGAGCGCCCGAAGCGAGAGCGTGGTCGGGATGGTCGGCACCAGCAATACGTCGGACGCCCTGAAGATGTTCTCGGACAGTAGCGTGATACCGGGAGGGCAATCGAGAAAGATGTAGTCGTATTCGCCTTCGAGGGCCTTGAGCAGCGCGCTCAGGCAGCGCTGTGGCTTGATGGCCTGGTCGAGCAGCAGATCGAGATTGCGATAGGAGAAATCCGCCGGCAGCAGGTCCAGATTCTCGTGATCGGTCCCCTTGATCACCGATCGCAGGCCTCCGCCGCGCATCAGCCCCTCGGCGCCCGCGGGAACATAGGGACTGACTCGAAAATAGAAACTCGCCGCCCCCTGGGGATCGAGATCCCAGATCAGCGTGCGGAATCCTTCGCGCGCGGACAACCAGGACAGATTCACGGCCGCGGCGGTCTTTCCCACGCCGCCCTTGATGTTGTAGCAAGCCAGAACTTTCACTGCGAGGACTCCCGGATCTTGCCCGCGCGCCGGCGGGCTTTCTTCCCGACACCGTCCGCTGCCATGCGATCGAACAGTCGGATGAACTCCTGCTCCGCTTCACGCTTGCCATCCTGCAAGCGTTCGCACAGCGATTTGGCCGCTGCCGCCACGTCGCCCCGCCCTTGCTCGCGAAAGCTCTTCTTCAGCTCCCGCATCACGGACAGCTTGACACTGAAATCGTGATGCCTGCCCAGCAACTTCTGCATGCTCTTCAGATCGTCGAGCATGGCGCGCGCCTCGCCGGCGTGCATGGCGCCGGGGAACAGCTCGATCAGATAGCGCAGCTTCTTGACCTGCTTGCGCAGTGAATGAAAGTCCTCATCCTCGGAGTCCCGGTCGAGCTTGCGGCCGCGCGCGAGCACGCGCTCATGACGACGCTGCACCAGCTCCCGCACCGTTTCATCCGCCGGGACACCGGCATCGCCGCTACGCCAGCGCTCGTCGGCTTCATCGAGGACCGATCTCCAACCCTTCTTGAGGCTGCGGTACTGCGGCGACGCGAGGCCCTCGAGCATCGCCCGCCGCTCGCCGGTACGGCGCTTGCGCAGCGCGGCACGCAAGGACTCCAGTTCCGGACCGCTCCCGCCGAGCCAGCGCTCATAACGATGGAAAGCCGCGAGATGGACATCGAGATCGCGCACCGGCCCGGTGAGCCTGGACAGCCAGGCGAACTCGGCCCGATAGTGACCGAAGTGCGGCGCGGAAAGGATTCGTTTCAGTTCACTGAGAAGTGAGCGCGTGCGGCGCACCGCGACCCGCAGGTCATGCAGAAAACCGGCATCGGTTTCCTGGCGGACGCCGTCCTCGTTCGCCTCGACGACATCGAGCAGATGCACGAACACGCGGCGCGCCGCTTCTCCGATCGGTTCGCCGCGCTTCAGACGAAGGTCCGGCCGCGCGCGGTAATCGAGCGGTCGGCGGCCGATGGCATCCAGCGCCTCCTCCAGCACGCCGCCATCGATCTGCTTGAGTTGCAGATCGTGCTCCAGCGCCGGCAGCACTTTCGCCAGAGGTTCGGCGAAACCGCGTACCGGCACCACCGCGATGCGGCTGCGCAATCGCACCCGGCCGTCGCCGCCGTCCACGCGGTAGCGCTCGATCGCCGCCCGCATCACGATCTTGCTCTGGCCATCGAGCACACGGAACTCGTCACCGCGATTTTCCAGACTGACCAGCGGCAGCAGCCGACGCTCCTCGATCAGCGGCGCAAGACGCTTGCGCATCACCCCCTGCGGGAGATTCTCGGCGAACCGCGGCACATCGACCACATCGATGACCACGACATCGAGTCCGCTGTTGCGCTCGCGCAGGCGCAGGCGCAGCCCCTCGCCTCCCTCCTCGGACAGCAGCAGCAAGCCCGCCGCGTACAGACGCCAGTCGAAAGTATCGTAATAGACGCGCTGCAGGAGAGAGATCGGATGGCGCCGAAAGGCAAAACCGGCATGGCGGAGCGCCGTGCCCAGCGCCTCGCTTCCGGATTGGCCGGGTAGAGCAAAATGATAGGCTTTCTGCATGGTAAACCCTGCAGCAGCTGCGTATCGACCGGCGATGGCCGGAGGACTGCGGGTAGCCGCCTGCTTTTGTGCCAGTGTGAATTAAAGGCATTCCGTTTTCAAGCAGCGGGGATGCGGCGATGGCGTATGATCGATCAATGGCCGCACTACCTTCAGGAACCGAACTCCTGACGCTGCTCGGCCTTGCGCTCGCGCTGGGACTGTTGATCGGCATCGAACGCGGCTGGTCCGAACGCCGCGCGCCGGAGGGCGGACGCATCGCCGGCATACGGACGCACGGCCTGCTCGGCCTGCTGGGAGGGTTGTCCGCGGTCCTCGGCATGAGTTTCGGCCCCCTGGCGCTGGGGCTCGCATTCGTGGCCGTCACAGGCATCATAATCACCGCCTACATCCAGACGACGCGCGAGCAGGATGATTACGGCATCACCACGGAAGTGGCCGGGCTGATCACTTTCGTCCTCGGTGCCGTGGCAGTGGGCGGCGAGCCCACGGTTGCCTCCGTCGGAGCGGTGATTACCACCGCCCTGCTCAGCCTGAAACCGATCCTCCACGGCTGGCTGCGACGCCTCGAACAGCGCGACCTCTATGCCGGCATCAAGTTGCTGCTGATTTCGGTGGTGATGCTGCCCTTACTGCCCGACCACGGCTTCGGCCCCTGGGAAACGCTGAATCCGCGTGAAATCTGGCTGATGGTAGTCCTCATCGCCACCCTCTCGTTCGCGGGCTACCTCGCCATCAAGGTGAGCGGCGCGCAGCGTGGCATCATGCTCACTGGCCTGCTTGGCGGCCTCGTTTCCTCCACGGCCACCACAGCCAGCCTGGCGCGCCTCGCCAGGGACCACGACGCGGACAACCTGTCCGCGGCCGGCATTCTGCTCGCATCAGGGATGATGCTGCCCCGGCTGCTGCTGGTCGTAGGCGCGCTGGCCCCGGCGCTGGTGCCTCGCCTGCTGGTTCCAGCGGGAGCGATGGCCCTGGTACTCGGCATCGGCGCGGCATGGCTGCTCAAAGGAGAGAAAGGAGGGAGAGTCTCGGAGCTGGGACTGCGCAACCCGGTTGAACTGCGCATCGCGCTCACTTTCGGCGGATTGCTCGCCCTGGTCATGATGGGCGCCACGGCGCTGTATCACTGGGCCGGCGAGAGCGGTCTTTATGCGGCTGCCGCGCTTGCCGGCATCGCCGATGTCGACGCGATCTCGCTCTCGCTGGCTCGCCTTTCACAATCCTCAGAAGATACGACGCCCATGCATATCGGCATCGTGATCGCCACCCTCAGTAACACCCTGCTCAAGGGGGGACTGGCTGCTTCCATCGGTGGTCGTGGACTCGCCCGACTGGTGGTGCCGACCATGTGCCTCTCCGCTCTTGCCGGCGGCGTCAGCCTGCTGGCCACCTTCTGACATCGCCGCCGGGTCTCTGCGCTCAACGCGCTCCTCCGGAAACAGGCAGCTGAAGGTGCTGCCTTTGTCCACCACGCTTTTCACCTTCAGTGTCGCCTGATGCTGGCGCAACACATGCTTCACGATCGACAGACCCAGTCCCGTGCCCCCCGCCCGCCGCGAGCGACCCGCATCGACGCGATAGAAGCGCTCGGTGAGGCGGGGAATCGCGGCGGCCGGAATGCCAATGCCGGTGTCTTCCACATCGAGGCGCGCGCCGCCATTGTCATCGCCCCAGCGCACGGTGATGGTCCCGCCTTCAGGCGTATACTGCGCCGCGTTGCGGACCAGATTGGAGAATGCGGTGTAGAGATCACGGCTCACGCCGCTCAGCAGGATCGCGTCGGCAAGCCGCAGTTCGAAGCGGTGGGAATTTCCGCCGCCACTCTGGCTGACCTCATTCACCACGCGGCGGATCATCGGGGCGACATCGACGATCTCCTCCGGCTCGGCCGCGTCGGTCTCCAGCCGGGACAGCTGCAGCAGATCGCTTACCAGCTGCCTCATGCGTTCGGTCTGCTCGCGCATTTGCATGACAGGTTTCACCAGCCGTTCCGGTGACGGCGGACTGTCAGCCATCTTCTCCAGATAGCCGCTAATGACCGTGAGCGGCGTACTCAGCTCATGGGACACGTTGGCGACGAAGTCACGCCGCATCACTTCCAGCTGATGCATGCGCGTGATGTCGCGGGCGACGAGCAGGCGCTGCTCATGACCATAGGGAACGATATGGATTTCCATGGTGCGGTCTTCATCCACCGGAGAAAGGAGATTTATCCCCTCCTCATACTTTCCCGACCGCAGAAAACGCACGAAATCGGGATGGCGAACCAGGTTATCGATCCGGCTCCCGAGATCGGCGCCGGCTCTCAGGCCGAGCAGCGGGGCCGCGGCGTCGTTCATCCATTCGATGGTATTGTCCGCGCGCAGTACGACGGCCGCATCCGGCATCGCCGAGGATGATTCGCGATAACGGCGGATCATTCCCTTGAGTTTGCGCTCGCGCTTTCGCGCCCGCGCCTTGCGGCGCTGGACCTGGTAGTAGAGTTCGCCCCAGATGTCATTGCCGAACTCGGGATCGGGCTGATTGCGATACATCAGCCAGCGCGCCAGCCGGCGCAGGCGCACCCCATGCCAGGCGATGAAGAGGAGCAGGGAGAGGATCAGGAAACCGGGCCCCTGATCGAAGATGCCGTCCAGAATCATTCCGACGCCGGCAAAGGCGACAAGGCGCAGCGCTTCCTTGAACCAATAGGTGGTCAAGTCTCTGTCCGTGCGGAGAAGCGGTAGCCTACGGCGCGGACCGTCTGCACATTGTGGTCATAGCCATGAGGCGAAAGGGCCTTGCGCAGACGGCGGATGTGCACGTCGACCGTGCGCTCCTCGACGTACACGTTCTGCCCCCAGACGTTGTCGAGCAATTGCTCCCGACTGTAGACGCGCTCGGGATGCGACATGAAAAAATGCAGCAATCGGAACTCCGTCGGCCCCATGGCGACAGGGGATCCGTCCACCGATACCGCGTGGGCCACCGGATCCAGCAACAGCGATCCGAGCTGCAGCATGCCTTCGGACTCGGGGACCGCGCGACGGAGTACCGCCTCGATGCGCGCCTTGAGTTCGCGCGTCGAGAAGGGTTTGGTCACATAGTCGTCCGCATTCCCCAGGCCCTGAATCTTGTCATCCTCTTCCGCGCGCGCGGTGAGGAGAATGATGGGGATCCCGCGATTGGCCGCATCCCGCCGCAGACGCCGGGCGAAATCGACGCCGCTCATTCCGGGCAGCATCCAGTCCAGAAGTATGAGATCGGGGCGCTGTTCGCGCAGGATGCTGAACCCTTCACTTGCATCCGCGGCTTCCAGGATCGCGTAGTCCTCATCGGCCAGCGCAAACTTGAGCATCTCCCGAACCGGAGCTTCGTCTTCTATCAGCAAAAGCTTGATCATGTTCCATATATCCGGCTGCCTGATCTATGCGTCAGCCTAAGGGCTCATTGTGACACAAACATTGCAGGGCCTCCGGATCACGCCGGCTCCCCCGCCGCGTCCAGCTCCAGGACCTTGATCAGCGCCGCCATATCCGGCGGCAGGGGCGAAGTCCACTCACGCCGGATGCCGTCGCGCGGATGATCGAGCCCTATCCTGGCTGCATGCAGCGCCTGGCGGCGAAACGAGCGCAGCGCATCGCGCAGGGCCGTAGATCCGCCCGCCGGCAGTCGCAAGCGACCGTATTCCGGATCGCCCACCAGCGGGTGATGCAGATGGGCCATGTGGACGCGAATCTGATGGGTCCGCCCCGTTTCCAGCTTCACCCTGATCCAGGTATGGCCCCGGTAGCGTTCAACCACCCGGTAGTGAGTGATCGCCGGCTTGCCGCCGTCACGCACCGCCATGCGCGTGCGATGCACCGGGTGCCGGCCAATCGGCAGATCGACCGTTCCGCCAGCGGTCAAGACGCCGCACACGATCGCCTCGTATTCCCGCCCCATCGTCCGCGCCTGCAGCTGATCGACCAGCGACTTGTGCGCCTCCAGCGTTCGCGCCACCGCCAGCAGGCCACTGGTGTCCTTGTCGATCCGGTGCACGATGCCGGCGCGCGGCAGGCAGCCGAGCTCGGGCGCGTGATGCAACAGGCCGTTGACCAGGGTCCCACCAGGGTTGCCCGCACCCGGATGCACCACGAGTCCCGCCGGCTTGTCGACGATGATCAGGTCCTCGTCCTCGTAGACGATGCGAAAATCGACCGGCTCGGCGTTCCAGCTCGTTTCGGGTTCGGGAGAAGCGGTGAAATCGATCCGCTCTCCCCCGCGTACCGGATCGCGCGGGCGCGCCGGCGCACCGTCGATAAGGATGTGTCCGTCGCGCAACCACTGCTGGAGGCGCGCACGCGAATAGCGCGGGAAAAGCTCCACCAGCGCGCGGTCCGTCCGGATGCCGGCGAGATGCGCCGGCACGAAGCACGGCTGCGCGTCATCCGCGCCCTCGTCCATCACCTCCTCGTCCTCGATGACCATCGACGCGAGCTCCTCTCCGCCTTTCCTTTCCCGGGGCTCTCCGCCCATAATGTCCTCCATGCCGAAGCGTCTCATTGTATCGCAAGGCCGTGCGCGCTCCGGACCGGCGCGCACGGCCCTCCTTCTGGCCTGCGTGCTCGCCGTGTCGGCCGCGGGCTGCGCCTCCGTCGATACCCGGCAGGGCTCGGCGGCGCCCGGCGCTTCGGACCGTGACATGGAACGCGAAGCCGCTGCACTGCAGCAGCAGGCGCGCGATGCGCTCTCCGCCGGCCGGGCCGATGAGGCCGTTGGCATCCTGCAGCGGCTGGAAGCGCTGTATCCGGTCGAACCGCGCATCGTCACGGCCCGCATGGAAACGGTGTACGCGCATCACCTGGCGGACGACCCGGCTTCGGCGGTCGCCGCGGCCGAACGCTTCATCCGCCTGTATCCGGACCATGCCAATCTGGACTACATCTATTATCTGCGCGCACTCGCCGGCTTCAGCCGGGCCGGCACGGATCTGCGCAGCGCGACCGAAATGGAAGGCGGAGAACCGGTCGTGCGGCCACCCAGCGTCGAGATCGCGCTGGAGTACTTCGGCGAACTGCTGGCTCGCTTTCCGAACAGCCGCTACGCGGAGGACGCTCGCAAGCGCGTGGAACACCTCCGCCTGCAACTCGCGCAGATCGAGCTCAATGCCGCCAAGCGCTTCCTGAACGACGGCCAGTACGCCAATGCCGGCCTGCGCGCCCGCGCGCTGATCGACAACCATCCCGATTCCGGGCTGGTCCCCGACGCCGTGGTGGTGCTCAACATGGCGCATCGCATGCTGCGCCTCGATGGGGATCCGGCGGACGCAGCGGGCCGGGACGACGCCGCGAAGGCCGGCACAGCCGGGGCCGGACCCGCTCCGGTCGCGGGCAACGCGGACGGCCTGCATGATCGCGCATGGATCGCCGCCCAGGGACCCGGCACGTATACCATCCAGCTGTTCAGCACCTCCAACGAGGAGGCCCTGCGCGGCTTTGCGCGTCGCCACCGGATCGCCGACCTTGCATGGTTCCGGACCGGATCCGGGGAGCAGGCATGGTACTCGCTCATCCATGGGGCTTTCGCCTCCCTCGATGAGGCACGGACCGCTGCCGAACGCCTGCCCGCCGCGCTGCGCCCCGAAAAGCCGTGGATCAGGAAGATGAGCGACGTGCAGGCGCTGCTGGATTGAAAGCTGGATTGAAGGCGTTTTTCACCTTAAACTCGTCCCCATGCCCGCCAAGAACCAGCCGCGCTCAGCGCGGATCCTCGCTGCCCTGATCGCCGTCGCCCTGCTTTCCGCCTGCGCCTCGCAGCGTGCGCTCGAAGAGGCCCAGCAAGATCCGGTAAGACTCTACGAACTCGGCCGGGAAGCGCTCGAGGGCGAACATTACGAGACCGCGATACGGCACTTCGAAAACCTGTCCGCCCGCTTCCCCTTCGGCGAGTACGCGCAGCAGGCACAGCTCCACACGGCCTATGCCTACTACATGTTCCGTGAGCCGGAATCGGCGATCAGCGCCGCCGATCTCTTCATCAGGAACTATCCGCGCCATCCCGACGTGGACTACGCCTACTATCTCCGCGGACTCGCGAACTTCGAACAGACCCGCGCCTTCCTCGACGATGTGCTGAAAGAGGATCCGGCTCAGCGCGATCCGCGCAGCGCGCTCGAGTCATTCCGCCACTTCGCCGAGCTGGTGCAGCGCTTTCCCGACAGCCCCTACGCAGCCGACGCGGTTCAGCGCATGACGCACCTGCGCAACTACCTCGCGCGTCATGAGCTTCACGTCGCCGATTACTACATGCGCCGCAAGGCCTATGTCGCAGCCGCCGGCCGCGCCCGGCACGTGATCGAGAACTACGCCGGTGCGCCCGCGGCGCTCTCGGCGCTGGACATCATGGCCCGCGCCTATGACGAACTCGGACTTCCCGAGCTGGCCGCGGATGCACGCCGGGTGATGGCGGAGAATGCCACCGCCGGCAGCGACGGCTGAGAGAAACGGCTCAGATCGCTTCCGAATCCTGCTCGCCGGTGCGGATGCGGATCACCTTCAGCACATCACTGACAAACACCTTCCCGTCGCCGATGTTGCCGGTGCGCGCCGCGCGGGTTATGGCGTCGATGCACAGCTCGGCCCGGTCGTCATCGACGACGACGTCGACCTTCACCTTGGGCAGGAAGTCGACGACGTATTCGGCGCCGCGATAGAGCTCGGTGTGTCCCTTCTGCCGGCCGAATCCCTTGACCTCCGTGACCGTCATGCCGGTGATGCCGACTTCCGACAGGGCTTCGCGCACCTCGTCGAGCTTGAAGGGCTTGATGATCGCCTCGATTCTTTTCATGTTGCCTCCGCTTGCACTGTGCGTATTGTTTTTCAGCCCGGATAACTCCTGAACCCCGAGGTGATGGGATAACGCCGGTCGCGGCCGAACGCCCGCCTGGAGATCCGCACTCCCGGCGGCGCCTGCCGACGCTTGTACTCATTGCGATCGATCATGGTCACCGTGCGGCGAACCACCTCCGCGTCGTGTCCGGCGGCGACGATATCAGCCGGCGCCATGTCACGCTCCACATACATCTCGAGGATCGCATCCAGCACCGGGTACGGCGGGAGCGTGTCCTGATCCAGCTGACCGGGCGCGAGCTCCGCCGACGGCGGCCGCTCGAGCACCCGCTGCGGAATCACCTGGCCGAGCCCGTTGCGATAGCGCGCCAGGCGGTAGACCATCGTCTTGGGCACATCCTTGATCGGCGCGAATCCACCGGCCATGTCGCCGTACAGTGTGGCGTACCCCACCGCCATCTCGCTCTTGTTGCCGGTGGTCAGCACCATGCGGCGCTTCTTGTTCGCCACCGCCATGAGAATCACGCCGCGGCAGCGCGCCTGGATGTTCTCTTCGGTCACATCCGGAGGAAGTCCGGCGAACTCGTCGCGCAACGAATCGAGGAACGTTTCGAAGGCAGGCTCGATCGAGATCTCCCGGTACAGTACTCCGAGCGCCCGCGCCTCCGCCGCTGCATCCTCGCGACTGATTTTGGCGGTGAACCTGGATGGCAGCATGAGCGCCTCGACCCGGCGCGCGCCGAGCGCATCGACCGCGATCGCCAGGGTGAGCGCCGAATCGAGGCCACCCGACAGACCAACCACCACCCCCTCGAAGTTGTTCCGGTCCACATACTGCCGCACACCAAGAACCAGTGCGCGATAGACGGATTCCTCCTCGGAGAGCGTCGGCGTCACGGTCGCCGGCACCGGTATCGCCCGTCCATCGGGCCCGGCCTCGAGTTCCACCAGCACCAGCGCCTCTTCCCAGGCAGGCGCGCGCTGGGTCACCGTTCCGTGCGCATCCATGACGAAGGACTGACCGTCGAAAACCAGTTCGTCCTGCCCGGCGACGGTGTTCACATAGATCACCGGCACCTGTGCGCTGCCTATGCGACGGCGCAGCACATCCTCGCGCTCAGCGCGCTTGCCCAGATGCCAGGGCGAAGCATTGATGTTGATGACGAAGTCGGCGCCAACGGCAGCCTGCTCGACGGGACCCGGCTGCCACATGTCCTCGCACACGGTAAGGCCGGCGCGCCAGCCGCGGATATCCACCACGCAGGGCTGCGCGCCCGGATCGAAATAGCGCTTTTCATCGAAAACGGAGTAGTTGGGCAAATGCTGTTTGCGATAGACGGCGATGGGCTCGCCGCCATGGATCATGACCGCGGCATTGTACAAGCGACCCTCGCGCAGGATCGGGACGCCGACGATGGCATCGATGTCCCGGATCCCGGCACAGACCTGATGCAGCCCGCTTTCCACCTCGCGCAGAAAACCTGGACGCAGCAGCAGATCCTCCGGCGGATAACCGGTGAGCGCCAACTCCGGGAACACCACGCAATCAGCCGCCAGCCGTTCGCGCGCCTCCCTCGCAAGATCCACGATGCGTTGCGCATTGCCCCGCACATCGCCCACCATGAAGCCCGATTGAGCCAGCGCGATCCGCAGCCTGTCGCTCATGCGCCTGTCTCCCGGGCCGGCCCGATTGCGGGCCCTGACAGCGATCGGTGGAAAACGTCATTGCCCGCCCATCGCGAATGCAACGCCATGACCCCTGATATCAGATAGTTGTGCCGGCTCGACACCGAAAGTCGCAGCTCGACCATCCCAAATGTGACAGAGGCAATCTTACAGGATTATTGGGGTCGGAAAAGCGGATTCGCGGACCACAGTGGTCGGGCCCCACGGGATGAAGCATGAAGGAATGTCGGACAGGAGCCGTTTGACGCTGGATCACCGGGCGTCCGGCACGCCTTGTGGCGATGCCGGCCCGGGAACCGCAGGGGTCAGGGTTTCGAGGCTGACGCGTCCTTCGCCTCGACCTCCTTCAGCAAGCTGTCTATCTCCGCAAGACGCGCCTGGTCAGCCAGCGGTCGATCCGGGCGCGGTGGCGCGCTGCGCGCACGCTCGAGGTGAGTACGCGCCAGCGACCAGCGCCCCTGGCGCGCGAGATGGTCGGCGTAGAAGTAATTCGCATCCATGCCAGCCGGATTCACCTCCAGCCCCTTCCTCAGCAGATCTTCGGCCTTGTCATCATTGCCGAAGCCGAGAGGCCATCCGGGCACCTGGGAGTAAAGACTTCCCAGGCTGGTATAGGCAGCCCCATCCTGTGCGCCCGGATGGATCTGCAGAGCCCGCTCGAAGGACGCCCGGGCGTCCTTCGCCGCACCCAGGGCGGACAGCCCACCCGCGGCGCCTGCATAACTGCTGGTTATGATCCCCGTCCAGATCAGCAGGCCGGGGTCCTCGGGGTACTGCTTCAGCCACCCCTCCGCGCTCTTCCTGAGATCGAGCAGGGCGCGCTTCCGTTGTGCTTCGGGGGTCGAGGATCGAATTTGATCCCACGCCCGATAGAGGCCGGGCACCACATCCTTCGGCGCGTTCGCGACCGGTTCCGCGAATGCACTCAGGCAGCAGAAAATGGCGAGGAGAAAGATCATCGGGCGCATGGTGATTCCCTCATGTCGGGGTTGAACGGGAGCCATGGACAAGGTCCAGGTATCGCCGGATGGTTGGCATCTGCTTGCGGATGGATCGGCTGACCATCTCGGGGAACAGGGCGTTCAGCCGCACGAACAACCGCTCCGGCCAGCCGAGCTGGCGTTGTCGGTCATCGCTCGAAATCAGGGCCACGATCTGCTCCGCCACCCATGCCGGAGCATCGGTCGCATTTCCCAGTTCGGCATTCATCTCGTTGACCCGGGCATCGTTCAAACCGGTAGCCGCCGGACGGGGAGAGACATACGCAACTCTCACCCCGGTACCGGCGAGTTCGCGGCCCAGCGCTTCCGAAAAACCCCTGAGCCCGAACTTGCTTGCGCAATAGGTTACGTAACCCGGATACCCGAGCGATCCCAGCGTCGATCCCACGTTCAGAACGAGCGCCTCATCCTGCTCCAGCAACAGCGGCAGCAGCTGCCGGGTCAGCAGCATGGGCGCCAGGAGATTGAGATGAATCACCTGCTCGATTCGCTCCGGCGATTGCCGCTCGAAATCGATGAAGTCGTTCAGGCCCGCGTTGTTGATCAGCACGGACAGCGACCAGCGGTTCGCTCGTATCCACTCCACGATGCTCTGTCGCCCTGCATGGGTGGCCAGATCCGCAACGCAGACATGCGCCTGCACGCCACTATCGAGCAGGCCGTCCCGCAGCGATGACAAGACGGATTCGTCGCGACCGGTCAGCAACAGCCTCACTCCCTGGGCGGCCAGGCACTGCGCCAGCGCGGCGCCGATACCGCCCGACGCGCCGGTGAGCAGGACTGTGCGGCCTTCAAGCTGCATGGTCAGCCCTCCGCGAACCGGGGATGGCCCTGAAGATGTTTCCGTACAGCTCGTAGAACATCCGCGCAGCATGCAGTATCGCCGCCTGATCTTCCGGCCCGACGATCCTGTCCATGAGTTCGGCGAAGAAACGGATATGGTCCTGATCCAGATCGCCGTGGGAGTAGAGATAGCTGAACGCCTGCCTCGGCAACCCCAGCGTCCGGCTGATGTGATCCGCAGCGACGGTGGCCGTCGTCACGCTCGTGCCTTCCAGAACCTGCACCATCCCGAAGAACGCCACGGGGTTGCCGCGCATGATGGTGTCATAGGCATAGGAGATCATCAGCTCGGTGCTTGCATGCGGCTTGCCCGAACGCACTTCCTGGGCGTCTCCTCCGGCTGCGGCGATATCACCGAGGATCCATTCCTGATGACCGGTCTCCTCCTTGATGTACTCGGCGATGGCGACTCTCAGCCACTCCCTGGAATCCGGGAGCCGGGAGCCACACGCCATCAACAGCGGTACCGTGTGCTTGACGTGATGATAGGCTTGCGTCAGGAATGCCAGATACTGTTCAAGGCTGATCCGATCGGCCAGCGCATCCTGAATGATGGGTGCCGACAGCAGCCGTTCGCGCTCAGCAGCGGTCTGTGTCTGTAGTGTCCGGTAAAACGACATTTCATCCTCCTTGAGCAGATCGGGTCGGAACTTCGAACAGGCTCGTCAGCAGAGACGCATAGCGCTCGGCGATACGTTCGCGCCTGAGTCGGCCGTTCTCGGTGGTCAGGCCGTTGGCGGGAGTGAAAGGCTCCTGCAGCCTTTGCCAGCATGCGATCCGCGCATAGTCCGGCAGCCTTTCGTTCAGGGATTCGATGGCGCGCAAGAGGTCCGCATCGAGCAAGTCCGGATCGGTCGCGAGCAGCGCCACGTTGAAAGGGCGTGCATCGCCGAAAACCGCCGCCTGACGGATCCCCCCAAGCGACAGCAGTTCTGCCTCCACCCATTCAGGCGAAAGGTTCCTGCCATAGCTGGTGATCAGCAGATTCTTCTTGCGTCCCTCGATGTGCAGGTAGCCCCCGTCATCGAGCCTGCCGAGATCACCCGTCGGAAGCCATCGCGCCTGCTCACTCAGGTGCCCGAGATAACCCAGGAAGGCGTTGCCGCTGACGAGAACCTCTCCATCTTCCGCGATCCTCACCCGAAGATGAGGAAGGATTCGCCCGACGCTGCCGCACCGGTTGTGGGCGGGCACGTTCAGAGCGACGACGGAACCGCATTCGGACAGGCCATAGCCCTGATACACCGGGATCCCGGTCGCGACAGCCTGCTCCAGCAGGGCCGGCGCAACGTGCCCGCCGCCAACTGCCGCAAACCTGAGGGACCGCGCCAGGGGAGCGTCAGGCCGCCATACATTGAGCAGTCCCCGCAGCATTTCCGGAATCATGATCAGGGTCTCGGGTTGCCATCGATTGAGCGTTCCATACCATCGCTGCACATCGAGGCCGGCACTGCCGCTGTAGCCCAGATCCTCCAGCGAAGGCAAAAGTACCACCCCCCCGGCGAGCAGGGCCTGATACAGCCCCGCAACGTTTTCCAGCAGGGTCGAGAGCGGCAGGTTTGCGAGATGGCGGGGCGCGTCGATACACGCCGTTTCCCGAACCCCCCGGGCAACCTTCAACTGGTTGCCGGCCGACAGACAGACGCCTCTCGGCTGCCCGGTCGTTCCCGACGTATACGTCACCTTGGCAACAGGCCAGGAAACACGGGCTCCATCGCCAGGGGCAAGGGGCTGCCACGACAGCCCGATTCCGGGCAACCGGGTCACCGACACGAGGTCACCGACGACCGGCGCCATGATCGCCTCGGCCCCCGAATCTTCGAGGACATGCCTGCGCTGTGATTCGGAAAAAAAGCCGGGAATCGGGATCAGCGTGACGCCCGCATGGAGGCAGGCCAGATCCGCCAGCACCCAGGCGGGGCTATTGTCGGCCAGCAACGCGACGACCTCGACACGCTGCCGTTTCAGCCATCGCGAAAGCTCCATGACTTTGCAGTGGAGTTCCCGATAGCTCCAGCTCTCCGCTTCGCTGACGATGGCGGGACGCCGCGGTGTCTGGCGGGCGCGGTCATGCAGGCAGGCGAACAGATCCGTCGTCATACCGTCCGCCCGTCCTCCAGATGAAGTCGCGGCATCCGCGCCATCATTCGGGCAAGCACCGGGTTCACTCCGATATGACCGAAAGTTTCCGGAACGGAAACGCCGATAACGCGCGGCCGACTGGCGTAGTAGGTCCCCCAATCCGTCACCTGGTCTCTCAGGCTCTCCGGCCGCGCCTCCCCGAGGTCATGGGTGAGGATTCCCAGGCGAGAGAAGGTGTTGAGCAAGCTAGGGATGCCCGTGAATACGACCCATTCGGCATCCTGCTCATGAAAATAGCGGGCAAGTGTCAGAATGATGGCCCTGGCGCCCCCCGGGCTGGATGAGGCCAGATTCCCCACCTCGATAATCCCGTCCCTGCCGACACGGGCGCCAGTGGCTTGCCGCAGAGCCACTTCCACGGGGGAGGCGAGATACTGCTCCAGGTACAAATCCCGGTGCAGCGCACCCGAGAATCCCACCGCAGCGTGGATACCCTGCGCATCCATCAAACAAACCAGCTCAGGAAGGAAATGGCATATACGGGCCTTATACTCGTCGAAGAAGCGCCTGCGAATGAAGTCCTCGATCCGCAGCCGGCCGGGATGATCTATGGAAGCCCACGCCCAGGCGGTAGACTGGGAACCTGCATCGGCATGGGAAACTCCTGAACTGGTCCTGGACATGGTGCTCGGCCTCCTCCTGAGAAGCAGGCTCGACTGTAGACGAGCAACCTTAACGCTATCTTAAGAGGCATTCCGGCCGTGCCAGCGCCAGGCTCCGCGGGCGCTTGCGGCGCACCCGAGCTTAAGCCCCGCTTAAGGATTCAGTGTTACAAGGCAGCTGTTCTGCTTGCCACGGTATACAGATGCGCATACTGGTAATCGAAGACGATCCGGCGCTGGGGGACGGGCTGGCCCGGGCCTTGCGTCAGCACGGCTATACGCCCCAGTGGCTCACTCGAGGCGATGAGGCGCTTACGGCGCTGAGCACCGAAACCTTCGATGCGATCATTCTGGACCTGGGACTGCCAAAGCTGGATGGCCTGGATGTCCTGCGCAGGGCGCGCAAGCTCGGCATCACCACGCCGGTTCTGGTTCTGACGGCCCGTGATTCCCTTGAGAGCAAGCTGGATGGGCTGGACAGTGGCGCTGACGACTACCTGCTGAAACCATTCGATCTGCCCGAACTGCTCGCCCGTCTGCGCGCCATATGTCGCCGCTCGATGGGGCGGACGCAGCAGGCGATCGAATATGGCGACCTGTTGCTGGACACCAGCTCACAGCGTGTCGAGTTTCGCGGCGAACCAGTATCCCTGTCGCGCACGGAGTATCAGCTCCTGCATTATCTCCTCGAGCACGCGGGCAAGGTGGTGACACGCAGCCAGCTCGAAGCCTTGCTCTACGGCTGGGACGGCGGGGTGGAGAGTAACGCGCTCGAAGTGCACATCCACAACCTGAGACGGAAGATCCACCGGGAGCTGATCAGAACCCTGCGCGGCGTGGGCTACATGATTCCTCGCCAGCCACCATCCTGGGAACCCTGAACAAGTGAGGTCCATACGGAATACCCTGCTGATCGCGGTTACCGCGACCATCGTGCTCACCACCCTGCTCGTCGGCATCCTGAGTTACGCGGAAACGACCCATGAAGTGGAGGAGCTGTTCGATGCCGAACTCGCCCAGATGACGCGGGTGCTTCAGGGCCTGCTGCGGCACCGCACCGATCGCGGAAGCCTCGCCGAACTGCAGCAGACACTGCGGGACTTCGATACCCAGGCACTGAGCCAGCCACTGCCCGACCAGGACAATGACGAATTCTTTGAAGGCCTGCCTGGTCATCGCTATGAAATGAAGATCGCCTTTCAGATGTGGAAACACCAGGATGAAGAGCTGGTGACCGCGCATCCGGGCGTCCTGCCACTGCCGCGGGAATTCCGTGAAGGCTTTGACTGGACGAGATCGGCCGAACACAACTGGCGCACGTTCACCCTGTACGATCCCGAGAACGAGTTCTGGCTTCGCGCTGCGCAGCGGGAGGACATTCGCCGCGAACTCACCGACGAACTCAGCCGAAGCATGCTGTGGCCCTGGCTATGGATCGTGCCCTTCCTGCTGGCTTCGATCTTCGCCATCATCACCTGGGGATTCCGGCCACTGAAACAGATCGAACAGCGGGTCAGGGCGCTGCGCCCTGAACAGCTGGAGACCATCGAGATCAAGCGCACTCCCGCCGAGGTTCGCGGTCTGGTCACCGCCCTCAATCAACTCCTGATCCACCTGCGAGAGGCGATGGCCCGAGAGAAACGCTTTACCGCCGATGCCGCTCATGAACTGCGGACGCCACTTGCCGCCCTGAAGCTGGACCTGCAGACAGCGATGGAACAACCTCGACCGAAGCTGGCACCGCTGCTCTCCAGTGTCGAGCGGATGACGCGCCTCGCGGAGCAGCTGCTGATGCTGAGCCGGCTGGATCCACAGCACCAGTTGGAAATGGCAGAGCAGGATTTTCGCCCGGTCGCCGAAGCGGTGCTGGCGGAGCTGGCGCCGCACTCATTCGAACGCGATATCGAGTTCGTGCTGCATGCTCCTGCACAGTTCCGGCTGAAAGGCGACGCATCCCTGCTCGCCGTGCTCTTGCGCAACCTGGTGCACAACGCGATTCTGTACAGTCCGCGAGGGACTCAGGTTACGGTTCACCTGGCCGAGTCGGCGCATCATCGGGAAATTCGTGTCGAGGATCAGGGCGCGGGAATCGAGCCAGAGGACCGGGAACGGGTGTTGAAGCGGTTCGTACGCGGCGATCACCCTGCGGAGACGGGCAGCGGCCTTGGCTTGTCCATCGTGCAGCGCATCGTCGAACTGCATGGCGCGCACCTCGAACTGCGCGATCTTTCTGACGGCCAACGCGGTCTGTGCGTCAGCGTCACATTCGACCGCTAGCACGTCGCTCAGCCCGGGCCTCCGCGCATGGCGACGAATCGGGGAACAGGACATCCGCCACCAGGACGGACTCTCCTCCTGCGTCCCCAACGAAAGAAGCCCGCCAAAGGCGGGCTTCAAAGGACAAACTTTACAGAATTACTGTCAGGTAACTGCTAGAACGGAATATCGTCGTCGAAATCCGGAGCGCTGCCGACATCAGCCGTCGCGTCCTCACGACCCGCGGCAGGAGCACGCCGCGCCGGAGCGCCACCGGAGCCGGAGCCTTCGCCGCGGCCATCGAGCATCTGCATCTCGCCGGCGATGATCTCGGTGGTATAGCGGTCGGCGCCCGTCTTGTCCTGCCACTTGCGCGTCTGGATCCTGCCTTCGACGTAAATCTTGGAGCCCTTGCGCAGATACTCTCCGGCGATTTCCGCCAGCCGGTTGTAGAACACCACGTTGTGCCACTCGGTGCGCTCCTGGCGCTCTCCGGACTGCTTGTCCTTCCAGGATTCGGACGTGGCGAGCGTTACATTGGCAACGGCGCCGCCGCTCGGCATGTACCGCACTTCCGGATCCTTGCCGAGATTGCCGATGAGAATGACCTTGTTCACGCCTCTTGCCATGGAATTCGCTCCTGAAATCTGTTTGTTCCGCCCGTAAAACGATCACGCACCCGCGGCTTCGATCTGCCAGCTTTGCGCCAGCGCCGCGATCTGGTCCCGGTCCACCGTACGGTTGTCCACCTTAAGATACGCCACCCCCTCCTCGCCGACAATAACGGCTTCGGCCACGCCGGGGAGCTCCAGCAATTCACGGGTCTTGCGGGCGATCTCCGCGGAGGTGGATTCCCCCACGAAAATCATATAGCTGGAGAGATAGCGCACGGGTTCCATGCCGCGTGCCCACAGGAACCAGGCGGACGCCAGAATCAGGCTTCCGCCGAACACGCCGGCAAAACCGAAGCGTCCATAGAGCCATCCCCCGAACACGCCGCCGGTGAAAGCCCCAAGGAACTGGGCCGCGGAAAACATGCCCATGGCGGTTCCCTTCTTGTCCGCCGGCGCAAACTTGGTGAGCAGCGAGGGCAGCAGCGCCTCGAGCACGTTGAAGGCGACGAAAAACACCAGCAGCGCCGCGGCGATGCCGATGGTGGAACCATAGCCGGACCACAGCAGGAGCTGCGCCACCGCCAGCGCGACGATCATCATCAGCAGCGTTTCGCGCAGCCGGCGCCGTGTCTCAGCCACGATGACGAGCGGGAACATGGCCAGCAGCGAAAGCAGCAATACCGGCAGATACAGGTAACCGTGCCGGACGGAATCGAGCCCGGCGTAGTCGCGCAGGGCAAACGGCACCGCAACGAAAGTGGCAGTCAGCATGCAGTGCAGGACGAAAACGCCGGCATCCAGCCGCAGCAGCTGCCGATTGCGCAACACCTCGCGGAAATATCCGGGCACCGCGCCGGTATCGCGCTTGCCGCGGCCGGCGCTGGTATCGGGAACCAGCAGATAGAGCACGGCGATGCCGGCAAGGGCCAGCACCGAGGTAAGCCAGAATATGCCGGGCACGCCGATCCAGCGCTCGAGAATCGGACCGAGCCCCAGCGAGGCGGCGAACGACAGTCCGATGGTCATGCCGATGATCGCCATGGTCCGCGTGCGATGCTCCTCCCGCGTCAGATCGGAGGCGAGGGCCATCACCGCGGCGGCGACCGCCCCGGCGCCCTGCAAGGCACGGCCGATGATGACGCCCGTAATGGTGTCGGCCATCGCCGCCACCACGCTGCCGATGGCGAACACCAGCAGCCCGAAAGCGATCACCGGCTTGCGCCCCAGCCGATCGGACCACAGACCGTAGGGAATGGCCAGCAGGGCCTGCGTCAGGCCGTAAATGCCGATCGCCAGGCCGATCAACAACGGATCAGGACTGTCCAGCGTTTCAGCGTACAGCGCCATGACCGGCAGGATCATGAACAGGCCGAGCATGCGGAAAGCGTAGATCGCCGCTAGCGAGAACGCCGCGCGGCGCTCACTCGCTGTCATCCCTTTTTCCATACGAGGCTTCTTTGCGTAACCGGGGGCAAGGCGCGTATATTAACAGGTTGCCTTTGCTGCAGGAATTATCGTGCAGAAGATCTCCATACGGGGTGCGCGCACCCACAATCTGAAAAATGTCGATCTCGACCTGCCGCGTTCCGCTTTGATCGTCATAACCGGCCTTTCGGGATCCGGCAAGTCCTCGCTCGCCTTCGACACCATCTATGCCGAAGGCCAGCGCCGCTACGTCGAGTCGCTGTCGAGCTATGCCCGGCAGTTCCTGTCGATCATGGAAAAGCCCGACGTCGACCATATCGAGGGGCTGTCGCCCGCGATCTCGATCGAGCAGAAGACCATTTCCCACAACCCCCGCTCGACCGTCGGCACCGTCACCGAGATCTACGACTACCTGCGCCTGCTGTACGCGCGGGCCGGCGAGCCGCGCTGCCCGCGCCACCGCCGCCCGCTCGCCGCCCAGACCGTCAGCCAGATGGTCGATCACATCCTCGAGCAGCCCGAAGGCACGCGACTGATGCTGCTCGCCCCGCTGGTCCAGGATCGCAAGGGCGGACATCAGGCGCTGATCGCCGATCTGCGCACCCAGGGCTTCCTGCGCGCCCGCGTCGACGGGGAAGTCATCGAACTCGATCGTCCGCCGACCATCGACGGCCAGCGCAAGCACGTGATCGAGGCGATCGTCGATCGCTTCCGCGTCCGCCGCGAGAACAGCCAGCGTCTGGCGGAATCGATCGAGACCGCGCTCGGCCTGAGCGGCGGCACGGTACGCGTCGCGTTCATGGACGAAACCGAACGGCCGGAGCTGGTGTTCTCCTCGCAGTACGCCTGTCCGGATTGCGGCTACAGCCTGCCGGAGCTGGAACCGCGCCTGTTTTCATTCAACAACCCGGCGGGCGCGTGCCCGGGTTGCGACGGGCTCGGCGAGATCGAATTCTTCGATCCGGCCCGCGTCGTGCGTCATCCGGAACTCAGCCTGGCGGCCGGCGCGGTCCGCGGCTGGGACCTGCGCAATGCCTACTATGCGCGCATGCTCGAATCACTCGCCGCGCATTATGGCTTCGACATCGAAACCCCATTCGCCGAACTTCCCGACGATGTGCGCCGTATCGTGCTGGACGGCAGCGGCGAGGAAGCGATCGAATTCTCGTATCTCGACGAGCGGGGCCGCGAGCGCAAGCGTAACCATCCGTTCGAGGGCATCGTGCCCAACCTCGAACGCCGCTATCGGGAGACCGATTCGCAGATCGTGCGTGACGAACTGTCGAAGTATCTCAACCACCACGTCTGCCCCGAGTGTGAAGGCACGAGACTGCGCGAGGCTTCACGCAATGTGTTCCTGCAGGATTGCATCCTGCCGGAACTGACCGGCATGCCGGTCGGCCGCCTTCATCGGTTTTTCCGGGAACTCGACCTGCCTGGAACCCGCGGGCAGATCGCCGGCAAGATCGTGACCGAGATAGATCGACGCCTGGAGTTTCTGGTCAACGTGGGCCTGGATTACCTGTCGCTGGAGCGCCGGGCCAATACGCTTTCGGGCGGCGAAACCCAGCGCATCCGTCTCGCCAGCCAGATCGGCGCCGGCCTGGTCGGCGTGATGTACGTACTCGATGAACCGTCGATCGGACTGCACCAGCGTGACAACCAGCGCCTGCTCGACACCCTCACCTACCTGCGCGATCTGGGCAATACGGTGATCGTGGTCGAGCATGACGAGGATGCGATCAATACGGCCGATTATGTCGTCGATGTCGGCCCTGGAGCAGGCGTGCATGGCGGAAGCATCGTCGCCCAGGGCACACCGCGCGAGGTTGCGCAGTCCCCGGCTTCGCTGACCGGCCGCTACCTCTCGGGTGATCTCGCCATCGAGATTCCGCAGCATCGCACGCCCCCCAATCCGATGCGCCAGTGCCGCATCACCGGGGCGAGCGGCAACAATCTGCGTGATGTCGACGCGAGCATTCCCGTCGGATTGATGTGCTGTATCACCGGCGTTTCCGGCTCGGGAAAATCCACCCTCATCAACGACACGCTGTATCGGCACGCCGCACGCGTCATTGGCGGCGAAGGCGGCGAGGATCCCGCGCCCTGCCGCGAGGTTTCCGGCCTCGATCAGTTCGACAAGGTGGTCAACATCGACCAGAGCCCGATCGGGCGTACACCACGCTCGAATCCGGCGACCTACACCGGCCTCTTCACGTTGGTCCGCGACCTCTATGCCACCACCACCGACGCGCGCATGCGCGGATACGGTCCGGGGCGCTTCAGCTTCAACGTCAAGGGCGGGCGCTGCGAGGCATGCAAGGGGGATGGCGTCATCAAGGTGGCGATGCACTTCCTGCCCGACATCTACGTCCCTTGCGATGTGTGCAAGGGTCAGCGTTACAATCGCGAGACGCTGGAAGTCCGCTACAAGGGCAGGAACATACACGAAGCCCTGGAAATGACCATCGAGGAAGCGGCGGAATTCTTCGGCGCGGTACCCGCGATCACGCGCAAGCTGCAGACACTCATCGACGTCGGCATGTCCTACATCAAGCTGGGACAGAACGCCACCACGCTCTCCGGCGGCGAAGCCCAGCGGGTGAAACTGTCGCGCGAACTGTCGAAGCGCGATACCGGCAACACGCTCTACATCCTCGACGAACCGACCACCGGCCTGCACTTCCACGACGTTCGACAACTGCTGCAGGTACTGCATCGACTGCGCGACGAAGGCAATACCGTGGTGATCATCGAACACAACCTCGATGTGATCAAGACGGCAGACTGGGTCATCGACCTCGGCCCGGAGGGCGGAGATCGCGGCGGAGAGATCATGGCCTTCGGCACTCCCGAGGACATTGCCGCGCATCCGCGCTCCTATACCGGACAGTTCCTCCGGCCGGTGTTGCAGCGCGGCTCAAGACCGTCGCCGGCTGCGATCGAGGCTCACGGCTCATGATCCGGGCGCAAATCGCGTAACCCGATGAAGACGCCCGGCCGCGTCGCCCCTCTCCTCGTCGCCATCCTGCTGGCCTTGCACAGCGGAGCGGGGATCGACGGCGCGCAGGCGGCCATTTCGCTGCCAGATATCGGCGAAACCACCGAGTCCTTTCTCTCGACCAAAGACGAGCAGCGCTATGGCGAAGCGTTCATGCGCAGCATTCGCCATTCCCTGCCACTGATGGACGATGCGGAAGTGCAGAACTATGTCGAATCGCTCGGCAACCGCCTGGCGGCCAATGCCAGCGCAGGCAGCCGACGTTTCTTCTTCTTCCCCGTGCGTGATCCCGCAATCAACGCCTTCGCGGGTCCCGGGGGATACATCGGCATCAATACCGGCCTGATACTCACGTCGGATTCCGAGGCCGAACTCGCCTCGGTATTCGCCCATGAAATTGCGCACGTCACCCAGCGCCATCTCGCGCGCGCCTTTGAGGAAGTGTCCCGCATGAGCGTGCCCATGACGGCCGCGCTCATCGCGGCGTTGATCCTGGGCAGCCGCTCCGACAGCAGCCAGGTGACCGAGGCGGCCATCGCCGCCACCACCGCGGGCAGCATCCAGAAGCAGATCAACTTCACCCGCGCGCATGAGCAGGAAGCCGATCGCGTCGGCCTGCAGATCCTCGCCGATTCAGGCTACGAACCGCGCGCCATGCCGCGCTTCTTCGAACGGCTGCAGCGCGCAAGCCAGTACTATGACAATCTCAATCTGGAATTCCTGCGCACCCACCCTGTAACCGTCTCGCGCATCGCCGATACCCGCAGCCGCGCCGAACAGTATCCCGAGTTGCGCGAATCGGTGACCGACAGTTTCGATCTGGTCAGGGAACGGGTGCGGGTGCTGCAGCAGGGCGACCCGCAGAAAAGCATCGCATGGTACCGCAACGCCCTGGGAACCGAAGGCGATGCCGATCGCAATGCCCTGCGCTACGGACTCGCGGTGGCGCTGAACGCCGCGGGACGACACGCCGAGGCGAGAGAAGAACTTGCACCGCTGATCGCCCGCGAGCCTGAGCGCCCTACCTATCAGCTGGCGCTTGCCGATGCGGCGCGCGGCGAACGCCGCCTCTACGAAGCACTCGCCATTTCCGCGCACATGCTCGCCATCTACCCGTACCACCTGCCGCTGACGATACATCGCGCCGAAACCCTGCTCGAAGCCGGAAAACCGGCCGATGCCATCCGTCTCATCGGAGACTACATGGACGCCCGGCCGCCGCGTCCCGAGCTGTACCGGATGCTGGCCCAGGCGCGGGACATGATGAACGACCGCCCGGCAGCCCAGCAGGCGCTGGCGGAGCATTACTATCTCGTCGGCGAACTCGGGTCGGCGCTGGAGCAGTTGCAGATGGCGTTGCGGCAGATGCCGAAGGAAGACGTGCGTGCCGAGCGCATCCGCGCCCGCATCGATGTCATGAGGAGTGAATGGAGGGCGCGGGCGAAACTCACCGGCGAGACGACTGCTCCGCCGCCCCCATGACCCGGCGCACCATCGCCTCCACTTCCCCCTCACGCGCCATGCATGCCTCGACACCGGCGGCAAGAAATGCGGCGCAGCTGTCCTCGGCGCCATCGCCGCACAGAACCGCGATCGGCAGCTGCGGCGCCTCCGGTCCGCGTTCGCGGCGCAGGCGTTCGATGTCAGCGATTCCAAGCAACTCCCCACCGGCGTTGTCCACCAGCAGCAGCTGGTAGAACGGATCGGCCGCCGCCGACAGCATTTGCTCCACGCTGCCGGCGGCCGCGCCCCGGAAGCCGGAACGCTCGATGATGGAAAGCAGACGCTTCTGCCGTTCAGGGGAAATGGCTGTGACCAGCACGTAACCTTCCCGTCTCGCGCCGCGCTCGCCGAGATCATGGCGGGTCAGGAAGCCTTCGGCGCGGCCGGCTGAGTCGGCCATGTCGAGCACGGTCGAAATGCTGTCGAGCAACTGCGGGGAATCCGCCGGCTCGGTCAGATAGCATTGGATACCGGCCTGGCGGATCTCCTCGCTGTCGCCGCGAAATCCAGTCGATGCGAGCATGATCAGTCCGATGTCCGCATTACCTCCACCGCGCAGCGCGCGCGCGAACTGAAGGCCGGGCGCGAGGTCGCTCGAACCATCGTAGATCACGATACGATAGGGATCGCTGCCGGCAGCGGCGCCGGCGATCTCCGCCAATGCGACGGCATTGTCCGCGACACCACGCGCGGTCATTCCTTCGAGCATGCACAGCAAGGCCGCGCGCGCGTCATCGTCCGCGGCGACGACGAGCGCCCTCACGCCGGCAAAATCCCGCCGGGATACTGGCGGCCGCGAGGTGGCGAACCCGGGTCCGCTGCCCCGAGGCTTCTCGAACGATGCCGTGAACCAGAAGGTGCTGCCGTGCCCCGGACGACTGCTGACGCCCATCCGCCCGCGCATCATCTCGACCAGACGACGCGATATGCTCAGTCCGAGCCCGGAACTGCCGTAGAGCTGAGACGGTCTGGAGGCGGGATGCGGCCGCGACAGCAGATCGAAGATCCGCTCCTGCGTCTCGGGCGCGATGCCCTGTCCGGTATCGGTGACCTCGAAGTTCAGTATCAGACGCTCATCCGCCGCTTCCGCGACATCGACACGCGCCACGATCTCGCCGCTGGCGGTGAACTTGATGGCATTGTCGATCAGGTTCGCCAGAATCTGACGCAGACGGGAAGGGTCGCCGTGCACTGTCGCCGGGACCGTGGAGGCAATCACGTAGACCAGATCGAGACCCTTGGCAGCCGCGCGGTCCCGGTATGCACGGCATACCGCATCGACCGTCTGCCACAGATCGAAGTCGATGGCCTCCAGCTCCAGCCTGCCCGCCTCGATCCGGGAGAAATCGAGCATGTCGTTGATGATGGTGATGAGCGTGTCGCCCGCCTCGCGCATGGTGTCGATGCGCGCCTTCTGCTCGTCACCGACCCCGGCACGGGCGAGAATCCCGAGCGCACCCAACATGTCGCTAAGCGGAACGCGCAACTCGTCGCTGACATTGGCGATGAACTCGAACTTGCCGCGCGCGGCATCCAGTGCCGCCCGCTGCGCCGCCAGGAGTTCCGCCTCCGTGGCACGACGCCGCGTTATGTCGCGCGCCACGACGATGAAAAGGTCCCGGCCTTCGAGCCTCACCTGACTGACATCGATCTCCGCGGGGAACTCGGCGCCGTCGCGATGGCGCCCCTTGATCTCGCTCGGCGCACCGAAGATCATTGCGTCTCCGGTGCGCAGGAACTCCGCGATTCGCGCCTGCTGTTCGGATAGCCAGGGCTCCGGAATCAGGAGATCGATCCGCTGACCCACGATCTCCGCGGCGCTATAGCCGAAGATGTGTTCGGCCGCAGGATTGAAACCCTCGATGGTTCCCTGCGCATCGAAGGTCAGGATGGCATCCATCGCATGATCCAGCACGGCGTGCACGCGACGCTCGCTTTCCTGCAACTCCTGCGCCTTCAGCTTGGCGCGCGTCAGCGCGTCCTGCTTCTCCGCATAGAGCATCGCGAGCTTGCGCGACATGACGTTGAAGGCGTGAGCAGTTTGTCCGAGTTCATCGCTTCCCAGGGCCGGCAACTGATAACCGATATCTCCCGCCGCGATGCGCCGCGTGGCGTTGCGCAGGCGCGCAAGCTGATGGGCGAAGTAATGACCGAGCGCCCAGGAGAACAGCAGGGAGAGCGCGAGACCGACCAGGGCAATGCTGGCCATCTCCCGCCGCGCGGCCGCCATCATCTCGGGGATCTCCTCGAGCGAAAGCCCGAGTTCCACATGGCCATGGGATACTCCATCACGCTCGATCGGCGCGCCGATGTCGAACACGCCGTCTCTGATGTCGTCCAGCAAAAAGTCCTCGTGGAACGGCCGATCCAGCAGGCGCGGATCGCCGCCCTCGGCGATGACCCCGCCCTCCGGGTCGCGGACACGGATGTAGACCACGCCGCGGCGGAACAGCAGGGAATCCATTTCGTGGCGCAGTTCCTCATGATCGTTCGCGACCACGGCAGGCCGCATCAGCGACGCCAGCGCCGGTGCCATCACGAAAGCGCGATTGCTCAGCTCGACTTCGTGGGACGCATTGAGAAAATGCAGGGAGCTCCAGATCAGCATCACCACCAGCAGGAACTGGATGGCAAGCAGGCCGAAAACAATCTTGAGGCGAAAGGACATGCCGAGTCAGCCTGTGGCGCCGGAGTAAGCCGATACTCTATTTGCCGCCCCCGCCACATGCAACCGGGCGTGGCACTCAGGAAGCGTGATCTTTTCCGGACTGTTCGTGCAGGAGATCCTGGATGCGGGTGACAGCAGCGGGCGACGGGCCCGAAAACTCGAAGCCGATGAGATGCAGACCGCCGCTGCCCCAGGGGCGTGTCCACAGGGTGCGGCAGCGCAGCATGAAAGTCTCCGGCGCTCCATCATCCTGAAGAATTTCCAGCATCAGGCGCACATGCTGGCCAGCAGGCGGCTTTTCCGTGCTCGCCACACACATCCCGTTCAGGCTGAGATCCTGAACCCGGCCGAGAAACACCGAGGCATCACGGTCGTATACGCCGAGGAAACGATCGATCTTCCAGCGCGGCTGGGCGCGTGAATCGGAGCTTTTCCGGAACCACTTGAACATCGGGAATCCTTCGGAAGGCGGACATCATGCTATCGGCGGAAGGGGACGACACTTTATGCCAATGAGGAAGAGAAATGGTGGGCCGTCCGCGACTCGAACGCGGGACCATCGGATTAAAAGTCCGGTGCTCTACCGACTGAGCTAACGGCCCGGGGGAAAGGGAAAGGCATTGTATCGCCGTTTTTGATGCCGCGCCAAGCAGGAATGACCGCTGGCTGCGGTCACCTTGCCATGCCGCAGGCTAGCGGTAGCGCGTGGGGTCGGCCACGCCGGCATCGCGAAAGCCGGCGGCGCGCAGCCGACAGGAGTCGCAGACGCCGCAGGCCCGCCCCTCTTCATCGGCTTCGTAGCAGGATACGGTCAGGGCATAATCAACGCCGAGTTGCCGACCGGTGCGGATGATGTCCGCCTTGCTCATGGACATCAGCGGAGCGCGCACGGCGAACGGGCGCCCTTCCATGCCGGCGCGGGTCCCGAGATTCGCCATCGTCTCGAAGGCCGCGATGAACGGCGGCCGGCAATCGGGATAGCCGGAATAATCCACCGCGTTCACTCCAATGTGAATCTCCCGCGCACCGATCACCTCGGCCCAGGCGAGCGCCAGGGAAAGGAAGACGGTGTTGCGCGCCGGGACATAGGTTATCGGTATGCCCTCGCCGGGAGAGTGCGGCACGTCGATGCTGCGGTCGGTGAGTGCCGAACCACCATGCTCGCCCAGCGCCGGCAGCTCGATGACGCGGTGCGCAGCCGCACCGTAGGCTTCCGCCACGCGCCGGGCGGCTGCGAGTTCGATCTGGTGGCGCTGTCCGTAGGCGAAGCTCAATCCATGACACTCGCGGCCAGCGGCGCGTGCGAGCGCGAGCACGGTTGCCGAATCGAGCCCCCCGGACAGCAGTACGACGGCCCGCGTCGTCATCGTCCGCGCACGTCTCCCCACAGATATTTGTGTAGCTGGATCTGGAGCCGGACCGGCAGGCCATCAGCGAGAATCCAGTCGGCGAGCAGGCCGGGATCGAGTTCCCCGTGCGCGGGCGACAGCAGCACCTCGCAGCGCGCAGGCAGCTCGAGACGGTTGATCAGTTCAGCTGCCCATTCGTAATCGCGCCGATCACAGATCACGAACTTGACCTGGTCCCTGGGGCCGAGAATGGCCAGGTTCCCGAGACGATTGCGCGCCTGCTCGCCCGATGCGGGCGTCTTCACGTCGACCACCTTCACCACGCGGGGATCCACTGCCGCCACATCGATACTGCCGCCGGTCTCCAGCGAGACTTCCAGGCCTTCGTCGCACAGTTTCTCGAGCAGGGTGAGACAATTCCGCTGGGCCAGCGGCTCACCGCCGGTCACGGTCACATGCTGCGCCGGGAAGGCACGCGTGCGCGCGACGATGTCGTTGATGGTCATCATTTCGCCGCCGCTGAAAGCGTAGGCGGTATCGCAGTAGGCGCAACGCAGCGGGCAGCCGGTCAGGCGCACGAAGATCGTGGGTATGCCGCTGGTGCGGGTCTCGCCCTGCAGGGAAAAGAATATCTCGCTGATTCGCAGCGAATCTTCGGCGCGTGTCGACATGGTCGGATGCAGAAATCGGGGACGACAAGAATATCATGAGCGTGCCGCGGCGGACACGCGGGACGAGCGGGCGGGGCGCGGGGGATGCGCCCACCCTGTCAGCGGCCTTCCATCCTCATCCGCTGCAGCCTGCCTTCGGCTAGCTGTCGCGCGGTGCTCGAGGGATAACGCTCGATGACCTGCTGCAGGGTTGCCGATGCATCGCTCCAGCGTTGCAGCTCATACTGGGAGAAGCCAAGCTTCAGCATCGCGTCCGAGGCCTTGGCGCTGTCGGGATAGAACTGCAGCACCCTGGAAAACTCGTCGGCGGCTTCCTCGAAACGGCGCAGGACGTAATTGGCCTCACCCAGCCAGTACTGCGCGTTGGCCGAATAGGTGCTGCCGGGATAGCGGGAGAGGAAACCGCGGAACTCGGTGATCGCCTCCTCGTAGCGTCCCGCCTTGATGATATCGAATGCCCGTTCATAGGCCTGCCGTTCCGCCTGGACATCCGCCGCGGCGGCGGGAGCCGGAGCTGCCGCCTGCGAAGCCTGCGGCACGGGCACCGGGGCGGGAGCCGGCGCGGGAGCCGGGATCATCACCTCGCCTGCGCCAGAGACAGGCGCGGCCGTGGTCGCGGCAGCCGTTTCCTCCATGCGTCGGAGGCGCCGATCGATATCGACGTACAACTCGCGCTGACGCTGCTCCAGGCTGGAACCGCGATGCTCCTGCACCTCGAGTGCGCCACGCAGCTCCTGCACTTCACGCTGCAGGGCTTCCATGCGCGAATACATCTCCATCAGGATCTGGCTGGATTCGTTCGCCGCCGAAGCCGGAGCGGACTGGGCCGGCATCGCGGACGCAGCGCCCGGGCGTGGCAGGGGCTGCGATTCGATGATCGGCGGCGCGGCGCCGAAGGACAGCGGGGGCGACATCGCCCCCACCATCGCCACGATGCCGGTGATCAGAATCGATCTCGTGCGCCCCATCAGCCGAACGACCTCAACGGTACAAGATTTCCACGCGGCGATTCAGACGCCAGGAACCTTCGTCCTGACCCATCGCCACCGGCCGTTCCTCACCGTAGCTCACAACCTCGATCTGCGAGGTGGAGACACCGTTGAGGGTGAGGAAGGAACGCACCGCGTTCGCGCGCCGCTCGCCCAGACCCATGTTGTACTCGCGCGAACCGCGCTCGTCGGTATGCCCTTCGAGCACCACCCGCAGGTTGCGGTTGGCGGCCAGGTATTCGGCATGAGCCTGGACGATGTCACGCTGGTCCTGCTGAACCTCCGCGCGATCGAAATCGAAATAGATGACGCGCTTGGACAGGAGGCTGCTCGGATCGTCGAGCGGGCTGCCCTGGAAACCGGACTGCTCCGGAGCAGGCATCGCTTCGGCCCCGGAACCCATCGAGTCAAACGTGCGCTCCTGGGTGGGCGTCGATGCGGGCTCCGCCGCGGGCTCGACCGCCTCCTGCGTACTGGCGCAGGCGGTCAGCAACATGACCGGAACGACCGCGACACACAGCCTGTAAAAACCCTTCATTGTTCACTTTCTCCTGTAAGGTATTGAGAGCCGTCCAGTTCCTGCGACGCTTTCGGAATCGCTGTCCGAGATGCCGTCCGGAACCATCGGGCCAGCCCTTTGACTCGGGCTCGCCCCATAATTCGTCACCGGGATCACTTCAGATACGGAGACCACGCGGGTTCGCGCGCCTGTCCGCCTTCGTATACCAGGCGTTGACGGACACGACCATCGATCGAGACTACCGACAGGAATCCCCTCGCCCCTTCCCGGGTCGCGTAGATTATCATGCTACCATTGGGCGCGAAGCTTGGCGACTCGTCGCGGCCGCCCTGCGTAAGCACCTGCAGCGCCCCGTTCGTCAGGTCGACCGCCCCGATATTGAAGCCCCTTCCGCTGCTGTTGACCATCGCCAGATGCCTGCCGTTCGGCGACATCGCGGCGCGCGCATTGTAGTCCCCCTCGAAGCTCACCCGCTCTATCTGCCCGCCACTTGTCGGGACACGATAGATCTGGGGCTTGCCGCCGCGGTCGGAAGTGAAATAGATCGTCCTGCCATCGAGGGACCAGGCCGGCTCGGTGTCGATCGAGAAGCCACGGGTGAGCTGCTGCAGGTTCCGGGAATCCAGATCGAGCACATAGATGCTCGGCGAGCCGTCCTTCGACAGGACCAGGGCCAGCCTGCGACCGTCTGGCGACCAGGCCGGCGCGCCATTGAGGCCACGCTGGCTCGACACCGCTTCCCGTGCGCCGGAATTGACGTTCTGGACGTAGATCGTCGGAGCGCCGGACTCGAACGACACATAGGCGAGACGGCCGCCGTCGGGCGACCAGGCCGGCGACATCAATGGTTGGGTCGATACCAGAACCGGACGCGGATTGTGTCCGTCCGAGTCGGCCACCTCGAGCGTGTAGCGACGCGAGGTCTCTCCGGTCGACACTTCGGTGATGTAGGCGATGCGGGTAGCGAAGGCGCCCGGCTCGCCCAGCAGCGTCTCGTAAATGACATCCGCGATCTGGTGCGCGACGCGGCGCAGACCCTCGCGATCGGCGCGGAAGGTCAGACCGGTGAGTTGCGACTGGCGCAGGACGTCGAACAGATGGAAGCGGATCTCGTAGGTCTCGCCGACCTGACGCATGCGGCCGATGACCAGGCTGTCCATGCCGAGGATGCGCCAATCCTTGAACTGGATCTGTCCGGGCTCCTGCGGCCGGGAGAGCATGTCCCGCGTCGGCAGAGGCGAAAAGCGACCGCTGCGGTGCAGGTCCGCGGCGATCACACCGGCGACATCCTCGGGCAGCGCGCCGAGCCCTTCCCAGGCGAAAGGCACGACCGCGATCGGCAGCGCGCCCTGGGCGCCCTGGGTGATCTCGATGGTCAATACGGCACGGGCATTGGCGGCGGCAAGCACGCACGCCAGAAAGAACAGTGTCCTGCACAGATTCTTCATGATCATGGCTCGGGTTTGAATACGAATTCCAGTTCGCGGAAGCGATCGAACAACCCGCTGTCGACTGGCGGGACCTGCAGCGGCGCGGCCCTGCGCACCGCGCTCTCCACCGAACGATCCAGCACCGGATCGCCGCAACTGCGCACCATGGTGACATCGAGGACGTCGCCACCGGGTATGAGATGCACGCGCACCATGCATTGCTGGCCCGCCCAGTTCGGCGGGCGAATCCACGCCCGCGCAACCTGCTGCTGGATCATCCGCACGTAGCGCTCGACTTCGGTCTGCTGGCGCGCGCGCTCGGCCGCCGCCTGCGCTTCGCGTTGGCGCTGCTCTTCCGCCGCACGCTGGCGCGCCTCTTCCTCCTTCCGGCGTTGCTCGGCCTGCCGGGCCTCTTCGGCCTTGCGTGCCTCTTCCGCCTTGCGGGCTTCCTCCTGTCGGCGGCGCTCTTCGGCCTGTCGCGCCTCCTCGGCGCGCTTCGCCTCCTCCGCCTGCTTCTTCTTCAGCTCGGCGAGGCGCTGCTCCTCGCGCTTGCGCTTCGCCTCGGCGTCCTTCTTCGCCTGCTCCTGCTGCTTCTTCAGCTCGGCGAGACGCTGCTCCTCGCGCTTGCGCTGCGCTTCGGCGTCCTTCTTCGCCTGCTCCTGCTGCTTCTTCAATTCTGCCAGACGCTGCTCCTCGCGCTTGCGGGATTCCTCCGCCTCGCGCTGGCGCCGCTGGCTTTCGGCCTCCTGGGCCGCCTTGCGGGCTTCGGCCTCCTTCAGGCGCTCCATCTCCTCCAGCACCCGCGATTCATCCACCACCACCGCCTGCACCACCTCCGGCGCCGGCGGCCGCACCGTCTGCCGCCACTCGAAGCCGATCACGAACATGGCGAAGAAACCGATGTGGATCAGCACTGCATAGATCAGATGACGCGGCTCCCTCGCCAGGCCCCTCAAGCCGCCGATCGCGGTCGCGGCAATGTCGCGCAGCAGGCTCATCGTTTCAGCGCGAACCCCTGGGCGCCGCCTGCTCGGGGCTCTCGGTCACCAGTCCGACACTGGGCGCACCGGCCGTCTGCAGCAGCGCCATCACCCGCACCACGGAGCCATAATCCGCGGAGGTATCGCCGCGCACCATCACCGGCGTTTCGGGCTGGTGCCGCAGCACTGCGGCCACGCGCTGCACCAGTGTGTCCGCATCCAGCGGCGCGTCCGGATTGTCGCCTATGTTCAGATACATATTGCCTTCGGCATCGACGCTGGCAACCAGCGGTTCCTGACGCTCGCTCTGCATGGGCTTGGCGGCCGCCTTGGGCAGTTCAACGCTGACGCCCAGGGTGAGCAGCGGCGCGGCCACCATGAACACCACCAGCAGGACCAGCATCACGTCGATGTACGGAACGATGTTGATCTCCGACATCGGCCTCTTGCGGGCGCGGCGCAGCATTCGTGCTCAGCCTCCCTCGCCCCGACGCGCGGCGCCGCCCGCGCCGGTGTTCTCCGGCGTCTGCCGCTGCAGCAGCGCGGTGAACTCCTCGAGGAAATTGTCGTAGCGGTTGACCAGCTTCTCGGCGTCATTGATAAAGCGGTTGTAGGCGACGACCGCCGGGATCGCGGCGAACAGGCCGGTCGCGGTGGCAATCAGCGCCTCGGCGATTCCCGGGGCGACCATGGCCAGGGTTGCCTGACCGACATTGGCCAGGGCACGGAAGGAGTTCATGATGCCCCATACGGTGCCGAACAGCCCGATGTACGGACTGATCGAACCGACAGTGGCCAGAAAGGGCAGGTGCAACTCGAGCCGGTCCGCTTCCCGGTTGAGCGCGACACGCATCGCGCGCCGAGTACCATCAACCAGCTCTCCGCGCGTGATCCCCGGTTTCTGCAGCAGTCGCAGGTAGTTCTCGAAACCGGCATCGAACATGCGCTCCGCACCGATCAGCTGATCGCCGCGCCTTCTGGCCTCGCGATGAAGCTCCGCCAGATCGCCGCCCGCCCAGAAGCGTTCCTCGAAACGGTCCATCTCCTCGCGCGCGTTCTTCAGCTCCCGCCCCTTGCGGAAGATCAGCGTCCAGGAAGCGATGGAGGCCAGCACGAGAATGAGCATGACCATCTGCACGAGCAGGCTCGCGTTGGTGATCAGATGGAGCACGGACATATCAAGATTCACGTTCGATCTCCGTCATCAGGAATTCCGGAATGCGACGCGGTCGAAAACCGCGGCTGTCCAGGCAGGCCAGCCGAATCTCGCCGGTACACAGAAGGTCGTCGGCGCCGTCGGCCGCGGTGCGCCGCACCGACTGCTTGAACCGCAGCTCCGCGGCGCGCCGATCGCCGAGCTGCACCCCTATGGACAACAGATCGTTGAAGCGTGCCGGCCGCAGATACTCCACCGTCACGGAACGCACTGCGAAGATGATTCCGTACTGCGCATTCAAAACGTCCTGTTCGAATCCCAGGCTGCGCAGCCACTCGCTGCGCGCCCGCTCCATGAACTTCAGATAGTTCGCGTAGTAGACGACGCCCCCGCTGTCCGTATCTTCGTAATAGACGCGCACCGGCCAGTGGAACATTGAAAATCTCCGGGCGTTTAACAGGGTACGAACGCGGATGATATTAGTGGAATTCCATACGCATTGCACGCTGCGGGCATTGCGCGGACCGTCGCCACAAGACTACGCCTGATCGAACAGATCAACCGGTTCCGCCGCGATGCGCTCCGGCGTGGCCAGGCCGAGATGGCGATATCCCAGGCTCGTCGCCATCCGCCCGCGCGCCGTGCGCACCAGATAACCTTCCTGGATGAGATAGGGCTCGATCACGTCCTCGATGGTACCCCGCTCCTCGCCGATGGCCGCGGCGAGACTGTCGAGACCAACGGGACCACCGTCGAACTTCTGCGCAATGGCGCTGATCAAGCGCCGGTCCATCGCATCGAGCCCGCCCTCGTCCACGTCCAGGATGCGCAAGGCGCTATCGGCGACGGCGCCGGTGATGTGGCCATCGGCCGTCACCTGGGCGAAATCGCGCACGCGGCGCAGCAGGCGATTGGCGATGCGCGGCGTACCGCGGGAACGGCGGGCGATCTGCCGCGCCCCCTCGTCATCGATGCCGGCGCCCAGCACTCCGGCAGCGCGCAGCACGATCGACGTGAGCTCGTCCCGGTTGTAGAACCCGAGGCGCTGCACGATGCCGAAGCGATCGCGGAGCGGCGAGGTCAGCAGGCCGGCGCGGGTCGTCGCGCCGACGAGAGTGAACGGGGGAAGATCGAGACGGATCGAGCGCGCCGCCGGGCCCTCGCCGATCATGATGTCGAGCTGGCAATCCTCCATGGCCGGATAGAGGATTTCCTCGATGACCGGGCTCATGCGATGTATCTCGTCGATGAAAAGAACGTCCCGCGGCTCGAGGTTGGTGAGCAGCGCGGCGAGATCCCCGGGCCGCTCGAGCACCGGGCCCGAGGTATGTCTGAGCTTGACGTCGAGTTCGTTGGCGATGATGTGGGCGAGCGTGGTCTTGCCCAGTCCCGGCGGCCCGAAGATCAGTGTGTGGTCCAGCGCCTCTCCGCGATCGCGAGCCGCGCGGATGAATACCGACATCTGCTCGCGCATCTTCTGCTGCCCGATGTAGTCGGCCAGCGAACGCGGGCGCACCGAACGTTCCAGCGCGTCCTCGCCCGGCGCGTCTCCGGCGCTGATGATGCGGTCGTTCTCGATCACGGCGTGCGGATCACTGCCTGCTGGAGAGCATGACGAATGATCTCCTCGCTGGTCCGGCTGGCGGCATCGATGCCGGCCAGCATCCGGTTCGCCTCATGCGGCTTGTAGCCGAGCGCGGCCAGCGCCACGAGCGCCTCCTGCAGAGCGTCACCGCCCGGCTGCGCCGGACGCGCCGCGGCGACGGGCGTGGCTTCGGGCGACCAGTAATCGGCGATCCGGTCCTGCAGTTCCATGATTAACCGATCCGCGGACTTGCGCCCCACTCCCGGCAGGCGCATCAGCGTCGTCGCATCCTTGTCGCGGATGCAGCGGGCGAACTCCTCGACAGCCATGCCCGAGATGATCGCCAGCGCCATGCGCGCGCCGACGCCATTGACCTTGATGAGATCGCGAAACAGCTCGCGCTCTGCCAGGTCGGCGAAGCCGAACAGCAGGTGGGCGTCGTCGCGCACGATCATGTGCGTATATATGGTGCACTCCGAGCCAACGTGCGGCAGGCGCGAAAGCACCGCGCTGGTGGCCTCGATCTCATATCCGACGCCGCCGACGTCAATCAGGACGAAGGGAGCCTGCTGGTGCACCAGCACTCCGCGCAAGCGCCCGATCACGAAGGGAGTCCTGCCGCCGCCATGGCGCGCGATACATGCGCGCGCGTGCGGCTGAAATGCAGGTGAGAGAGCGCGCAGGCGAGCGCATCGCTGGCGTCCAGGCGCGGCGGAGTCTTCAATCCGAGCAGGGCGCACACCATGTGGCGCACCTGCTCCTTGTCGGCGCCGCCGCGACCGACCATGGATTGCTTGATCTGCGCCGGGGTGTACTCGTGCACGGCAAGACCGTGCGTCACCAGCGCGCAGATCGCGGCGCCACGCGCCTGGCCGAGCTTGAGCGCGGAGGACGCATTGCGATGCATGAAGACGTTCTCGATAGCCGCTTCGCCGGGTCCGTGCAGCGCGACCAGCTCCCGTATGCCCTCGAAGATGATGCCCAGACGCTTTGGAAGCTCGCTGCCGGAGGCGCGTATGCAGCCGCTTGCGACATAGCCGGCACGATTCCCGGTCACCTCGATCAGGCCGAAACCCGTGACGTTGAGCCCCGGGTCAATGCCGAGGATGATCATGAGGGATCATGCTCCGGCAAGAACCTCTTCCGGCAGGTCCGCGTTGGTATAGACATTCTGCACGTCGTCCAGGTCCTCGAGCATGTCGAGCAGGCGCATCATGGTGGTGGCATCGTCGCCACCGAGCGCCACGCTGATCGCGGCACGCTCGGTCAGTTCCGCGTACGAAGGCTCCAGGCCCGCGGCGATCATCGCCGCGCGCACAACAGTGAATGACTCGGGCGAGGTCAGCACTTCCAGCGAACCGTCGTCATCAACCACCACGTCCTCCGCGCCGGCTTCGAGCGCCGCCCCCATCACCGCGTCTTCGTCACTGCCCGGCGGATAACCGATCACACCCGCGCGCGAGAACAGGTAGGCGACCGAGTTTTCCGTGCCGAGACTGCCTTCGCAGCGATTGAAGGCGTGACGCACCTCCGCCACGGTCCGGTTGCGGTTGTCGGTCATGCAGTCGACCATGACGGCGGCGCCACCGGGCCCGTACCCCTCATAGCGCACTTCCTGGACATTGGCTCCCTCGAGGCCGCCGGCTCCGCGCTTGATGGCGCGTTCGACGGTGTCCTTGGTCATGTTGGCATCCAGAGCCTTGTCGATGGCGGCACGCAGGCGCGGATTCGACGCTGCGTCCCCGCCACCCAGCCTGGCGGCCACGGTGATTTCCCGGATGAATTTGGTGAAAAGCTTGCCGCGCTTGGCGTCCTGCGCGTTCTTGCGATGCTGGATATTAGCCCACTTGCTGTGCCCGGCCATCGATCCTACCCAATAGTGTGTTTGATCGCCCGCCAGTCTAGCACCTCCGGCCGCGCGAATTAAACGGCGGATGCGACACACATCGAGGAATGTGCGGCGAAGAAGGTGAAACGGAGCGGTCAAAGGCCCGTCGAGCGGGCGCAAGCCCTACAGATCGAGCATGCGATCCAGGGCGACGCGCGCCTCGGCCGCGATGGCCGGCGGCACGACGATGCGGTTCTCCACCCTGCCGGCAACCAGGTTTTCCAGCGAAGCACACAGGTGCTTCGCGTCGATGCGGAACATGGTGGAACACATGCAGATGGTTGGCGACATGAAGTGCACCGACTTGCCTTCGCCACGAAAGCGCTCATGCAGGCGCTGCACCAGATTGAGCTCGGTGCCCACCAGCCAGCGCGTGCCCGGCGCCGACTCGGCAATGGTGCGGATGATGTATTCGGTCGAGCCGACGAATTCGGCGCGCTCGCAAACCTCGAGCGAGCACTCGGGATGCGCGATGACACGGGCATCCGGATACTGCGCCAGGAAGCGGTCGATGTGCTCCGGCCGGAACATCTGATGTACCGAGCAGAACCCCTTCCACAGGATCAGCCGCGCTGCGCGGATGCGCTCGGGCTCCAGCCCGCCATACGGCAGATCGAAATCCCACACCACCATTTCTTCCGGAGGCACGCCCATCCGGTGGGCGGTATTGCGCCCCAGATGCTGATCGGGGAAGAACAGCACCTTCTCACGCCGCTCCCAGGCCCAGTCGAGCACCCGCGCCGCATTGGAGGAGGTGCACACGATGCCGCCGTGCCGCCCGCAGAATGCCTTCAGGTCGGCGGCGGAGTTGATGTAAGTGACGGGCGTGACCGCGCCCTCGGCATCGCCCAGCACCTCGTTCAGTTCGCGCCAGGCGCGCTCGACCTTGGCGAGGCTCGCCATGTCCGCCATCGAGCACCCGGCGGACAGATCGGGCAGGATGACCACCTGCTCGGGGCGGGTCAGGATGTCGGCCACCTCGGCCATGAAGTGCACGCCGCAGAACACGATGAATTCCGCATCCGAAGCCGCCGCCTGCCGCGACAGCATCAGCGAATCGCCGCTGAAATCGGCATGGCGGTACACTTCCTCGCGCTGATAATGATGCCCGAGGATCGCGAGCCTGGAACCCAGCGCGGCCTTGGCCGCGCGGATGCGCTCCTGATACTCCTCGTCGCTGACGAGGGAAGCCTGCGGCAGGACAGCCTGAGTGTTCATGGGATCAGTGTAAGCCAAAGATCACTGCGGGCGAACATCCCGCTCAGCGGGCCGGCTTCGTCGGCCGGATGCCGAGTTCGCGCAACTGACGCTCGTCCACCGGAGAGGGCGCCTCGGTCATCAGGCAGGCGCCTGTCTGTGTCTTCGGGAACGGGATGACGTCGCGGATCGAGGACGAGCCGGTCATCAGCATCAGCAGCCGGTCCAGCCCGAAGGCGATACCGCCATGAGGCGGCGCCCCATACTGCAGTGCATGCAGGAGGAAGCCGAACTTCGCCTCCGCCTCGGCATCGTCGATGCCAAGCAGACGAAACACTTCGGACTGCAGCGCGGAATCGTGGATACGGATCGAACCGCCTCCGACCTCGGTACCGTTGAGCACCATGTCATAGGCACGCGAAAGCGCGCGGCCGGGATCCGCGGCGAGCGCCGCCGGATCCTGCACCTTGGGACAGGTGAACGGGTGATGCAGGGCTACCCAGCGCTTTTCCTGCTCGTCACGGCCGAACATCGGGAAATCGACCACCCACAGCGGTCGCCAGCCGTGCTCGACCAGTCCCCGGTCGTGGCCCAGACGGACCCGCAGCGCGCCCAGGGCCTCGTTGACAATCTCCGCGCGATCGGCGCCGAAGAAGATGATATCACCGTCATTGGCGCCAGTTCGCTGCAAAATCTCATCGATGACCGCATCCGGCAGGAACTTCAGGATGGGTGATTGCAACCCTTCCCTGCCGGCCGCGCGATCGTTCACCTTGATATAGGCCAGTCCGCGCGCACCGTAGATGGCGACGAAGGCGGTGTAATCGTCGATTTCCTTGCGGCTGAGCTCGCCGCCCCGCGGCAGGCACAGCGCCGCGACCCGCCCGGCGGGATCGGCCGCGGGCGCCGCGAAGACCTTGAAATCGACCTCTTTCATCAGATCCGTCAGGTCCACCAGCTCCAGCGGAATGCGCAGGTCGGGCCGGTCGGTGCCGAATCGCGCCACCGCCTCGGCGTAGGTCATGCGCGGGAACGGATCGGGCAGTGCGACCTCGACGATTTCGGCGAAGAGACGCCGGATCATATGCTCCATCAGCGTCATCAGTTCGTCTTCGTCGACGAAGGAGGCTTCGATGTCGAGCTGCGTGAATTCGGGCTGGCGATCGGCCCGCAGGTCCTCGTCGCGGAAGCAGCGCACGATCTGATAGTACCGATCCATGCCGGCCACCATCAGCAGCTGTTTGAACAGCTGCGGCGACTGCGGCAAGGCGTAGAAACTGCCCTGGTGGGTACGGCTCGGCACCAGGTAGTCGCGCGCCCCCTCCGGCGTCGAGCGGGTGAGCACCGGCGTCTCGACCTCCATGAAACCGTGCTCGTCGAGGAACCGCCGCAGCGTACGCGCCGTGGCATAGCGCAGGCGCAGATTGCGCTGCATGTGCGGACGGCGCAGGTCCAGATAGCGGTAGCGCAGGCGGACATCCTCGCCGACGTCCGCATCCTCATCGAGGGTGAAGGGCGGGGTCAGTGCCGCATTGAGGATTTCCACGCTGCCGGCAAGCACTTCGATGCGACCGGTGGCGAGATGAGGATTCTCGGTCCCTTCTGGCCTCATGCGTACCCGCCCGGTGATCTGCAGCACGTATTCGCTGCGCACCCGCTCGGCGATCGCGAAGCTGTCCCGGGACTGGGGATCGAACACAATCTGCACCAGACCTTCGCGGTCGCGCAGATCGATGAAGATCACTCCGCCATGATCACGGCGGCGATGGACCCATCCGCACAGCCGTACCTCCCCGTCGAGCAGGGACTCGTTGACCTGACCGCAATAATGGGTGCGCATTTTCAATCTTGATTTCGCTGGAAAAGAAAAGGCGGGCCGTTGCCCGCCGGGATGCTCATTCTAACATCATTGCCGGGCGGTCGAAGTGCCGGCACGGCACAATGGCGGAGCAAGGATCTCAATCGCAGGCTCCGCACGCACCCGTACCGCAGGCAGCGCCGCCCTGGGAAGCGGTATCCCCCGAGGATGCTGCCGCATCCGGTTTCTTGCCCTTGTCACGGAAGTCGGTCGCGTACCAGCCGCTTCCCTTGAGCACGAATCCGGCCGCCGAAACCAGCTTGCGCAGCTCGGGACGGCCGCATTCCGGGCAATCGACCAGAGGCGCATCGCTGAGCTTCTGCAGCTGCTCGAGCGCGTGACCGCAGGATTGACAGGCATATTCATAGATCGGCATTTCATTCTCCCGGGAAAAAAACTTACAATGCCCATGAACTGGGGATTATCCCAGAAAACTCAAAGCCCCCATAGATCCCGGAACGGAATTGGCCGAGCAGGCGGCAGGCCAGAGGGGTCCGATGCACGGATGACCCATGCGCTCACCCCTTTCTCTCCTCCTGCTGATCCTCGCCAGCGCCCTGCTGGCCACCTTCATCCAGATGGGAGCCCTGACCATCGCCTTCGGCAAGCTGGGCCTGTCCGGCGAATCGGCGCTGCTGCTCCTGCTGACATCACTGCTCGGCAGCGCGTTCAACCTGCCGCTGTTCTCGATGCGCGCCCAGCCCGGCTCGCTGGAGGCCGCGCCCGAGCCCCTGCGACCACTGCTGGAAGAGGCAATGCGCCAGTTCAAGGGCCGCACGACGATCGCCGTGAATGTGGGCGGCGGTCTGGTCCCGGTGTGCTTCTCGGCCTATCTCATGCACCACAACCCCATTCCGGCCTTCCAGGTGGCGGTCGCGGTCACGGTCGTGGCGCTGATATGCTATCGCTTCAGCCGTCCGATACCCGGGCTGGGCATCGGCATGCCGATGTTCGTCGCTCCGATCGCCGCCGCCCTGGTCGCTCTGATACTGAACGAGGAGGCAAGCGCGCCGCTGGCCTACATCTGCGGCACCCTGGGCGTTCTCGTCGGCGCCGACCTGATGCGCACCAGTGATATCCGACGAATGGGCGTTCCCGTGGCATCGATCGGCGGCGCCGGAACCTTCGATGGCATCTTCCTGACCGGACTGGTGGCCGTCCTGCTGGCATGATCGCTTCCAGCAGGGAAGACAGGGACGGCCTGCACCGCGTTATAATTTCCCGACTGTCCGCCAGAAGCGGCTCCACAGCAAACAAGACGAATACATGACCGCAAACCTCGACACCTTCCGTACCCGTTCCGTCCTCGAAGTGGAGGGCGCCAAGTATCATTATCATTCTCTGGCCGCACTCGCGCGCGCCGGCTTCCCGGAAGTGGAGCGCCTGCCCTATGCGCACAAGGTGCTGCTGGAGAACCTCCTGCGCCATGAGGATGGTGTCACCATCGAAGCGGGCGACATCGAAGGATTCGTACGCTGGGACCGGGAGCAGGCACCGGAACGCGAAATCTTCTTCATGCCCGCGCGCGTGCTGCTGCAGGACTTCACCGGCGTTCCCGCGGTCGCCGATCTCGCTGCCATGCGGGCCGCCATCGCTCGCATGGGCGGAGACGCCCGCACCATCAACCCGTACACCCCGGCGGATCTGGTCATCGATCATTCGGTGCAGGTGGACAGCTTCGGCAGCGAACAGTCGTTCCGCATCAATGCGATCCGCGAATTGCATCGAAATCGCGAACGCTATCAGTTCCTGCGCTGGGGCCAGAACGCCTTCGACAACTTCCGCATCGTGCCGCCGGACAGCGGCATCGTGCACCAGATCAACCTGGAGTACCTGGCGCGGGTGGCCATGGTTGGCGAGCGTGACGGAGGCGCGTGGGTCTATCCCGACACGGTGATCGGCACCGACTCACACACCACCATGATCAATGGACTCGGCGTGCTCGGCTGGGGCGTCGGCGGCATCGAGGCCGAAGCCGCGCTGCTCGGCCAGTCTTCTTCGCTGCTCATCCCGCGCGTGGTCGGCATGCGCCTGGTCGGCAAGCTGCCGGCGGGCACGACGGCCACCGATCTGGTGCTCACCGTCACCGAGCGCCTGCGCCGCCACGGCGTGGTCGGTAAGTTCGTCGAATTCTTCGGTCCGGCCGTCGGCGAACTTTCCCTCGCCGATCGCGCGACCATCGCCAACATGGCGCCCGAGTACGGCGCCACCTGCGGCCTTTTCCCCGTCGACCAGAAGGCGGTCGATTTCCTGCGCCTCACCGGACGCGCGGACCTGGCGCCCATCGTCGAGGCCTACTTCAAGGCCCAGGGCATGTGGCACGCACCGGATGCGCCCGAGGCGCTGTATTCGGAGCTGATCGAATTCGATCTGGGTTCGGTGCAGCCGAGTCTGGCGGGACCAAGCCGCCCGCAGGATCGGGTATCGCTGCCGGAGGTGCGCGGCTCCTTCCGCAAGCTGCTCGCCTCTCACCTCAAGCCGAATCCCAACGTCGACCCCGACGCCATCACCAACTGGCTGGGCGAAGGCGGCGCGCCGATGATGACCGCGCCCGAGCTGTCACCGCATCATCCGGACAAGGATCTGCAGGAATTCGGCACCGCAATGCCGGTCCGCAATCCCGACGGCCTTTCCTACAACCTGTGCCACGGCTCGGTGGTGATCGCGGCGATCACCAGCTGTACCAACACCTCGAATCCGGCGGTGATGATGGCCGCCGGCCTGCTGGCGCGCAACGCCGTGCGCCGCGGCCTGCGCAGCAAGCCCTGGGTGAAGACCAGCCTCGCGCCCGGCTCGCGGGTGGTCACCGAGTACCTGGGCGATGCCGGTCTGATGCCCTACCTGGAGGGGCTGGGCTTCCATCTGGTCGGCTACGGCTGCACCACCTGCATCGGCAACAGCGGTCCGTTACCCGAGCAGATCGTGGATGCGTTGAAGGAAGGCAATCTGGCAGTCGCGGCCGTGCTCTCGGGCAATCGCAATTTCGAAGGACGGGTCAATCCGCACGTTCGCGCCAATTACCTGGCCTCTCCGCCGCTGGTGATCGCCTACGCCCTTGCCGGCAACGTCAATATGGATCTGACCTCCGATCCGCTCGGCATCGACCCGAACGGGCAGTATGTCTATCTCAAGGACATCTGGCCGAGCGCCGAAGAGATCGAGGAGGCCATTCAGCGCTTCGTCACCCCGCGCCAGTTCAGCCAGGCCTACGAACGCATCTCGCTCGGCAACCGCGAGTGGAACGAACTCGAGATCCCCAGCGGCGACCTCTTCGAGTGGCGCGAGGACTCGACCTATATCAAGGAACCGCCCTTCTTCCAGAGCATGGGTGCCGAACCGGCGCCGCTGACCGCGATCGAAGGTGCGCGCGCCCTCGCCGTGCTGGGCGATTCGGTAACGACCGACCACATTTCGCCCGCCGGCAGCATCGGTCGCAACACACCCGCGGGGCAATACCTGATCGGGCTGGGCGTCGAGCCTTCGGAATTCAACTCCTACGGGGCAAGGCGCGGCAATCACGAGGTCATGGTGCGCGGCACCTTCGCCAACATCCGCCTGCGCAACCTGCTTGCGCCCGGGACCGAGGGCGGAGTGACGCGCCACCTGCCGGATGGAGAGCAGATGTCGATCTACGATGCTTCGGTACGTTATGCCGAAGCCGGCACCCCCCTGATCGTGCTCGCCGGCAAGGAATACGGTACCGGATCGTCCCGAGACTGGGCGGCCAAGGGACCGCGTCTGCTGGGGATCCGCGCGGTGATCGCCGAGAGCTTCGAACGCATCCATCGGTCGAATCTGGTGGGAATGGGCATTCTGCCGCTGCAGTTCCGGCCGGATGAGACCCGCGAATCCCTGGGCCTCACCGGCGAGGAGACCTACACCCTGCCGGATCTCGACGCGCTCGTCCCCGGAGGACATCTCACCGTGCAGGCCGTGAGCAATGACGGCCGCAAGCGCGAATTCGTGGTCGTCACCCGCATAGACACCCCCAATGAGATCGCCTACTTCCGTCATGGCGGCATCCTGCCCTACGTGCTGCGCCAGGCTCTGAAGTAGGAGAGCCCCGGCCATCGTCCGTTCCGGCCCCCGGGCGGACGATGGGCTGGCCCAGCCTCATCCCGAACAATCGGGCAAGCGGGCGGGTTTCCCGCGGCACCGGCGGGGTGTTATCCTGACGGCTCCCGCCTCGGGACCCATCACAACGAACGACAAGGGGGAGCGCCAGTGGCGATCAGCGTCGAATACATCGAATTCCGGGAAACTCCACGCCAGGACCTCACAGCGCCGGTGCGCTGCGTCCTCGTCCACTCGGGCATGCGTCATGACGGAATCGCCGTCGATCTGACCACGCGCGGGATGGGACTGGTGCTGTCGTGTCCGCTGGCGCTGGACGAAGCCGTCGCAATCGAAGGACTGGAAGCCGGCGCCCAGCGTGGTCGCGTGCGCTGGATCCGCAAGATGCAGGACGGCTACCGGATCGGACTCACCTTCGAAGACGCCGACCAGGCTGCCGCCTGAGCTGCAGCGGTCAGCGCAGATCCAATTCCAGCTCCCGCTCCTCGGGCGGGAGCAACAGACGCTCCCGACTCAATGAAATGGAGATCCGTTCGCCGGGCGAACGATCCCACAGCAGAGCGCGCACGCCCCCTACGCTGTCAACCGCCTTTCCGTTGACTGCGAGCAGTCGGTCACCGCGCTGGATCCCCAGCTCCTCGCAGGCGCTGCCGGCGGCACAGGACCGCACCCTTACGCCCTTTTCATCATCGTCGAGAAAGGCGCCCATCCTGCCGGCCGGAGGCAGCGCGCGCTCCTGGGGCAGGAGCAGATAGTCCCCCAGCCCGGGGGCGAGCGGCCCCGCCCAGCCGATCAGTACCACGGCGCCCTCGATACCGACTTGCCGTTGCACGCGACGCGGAATGCCGCTGCGGAACGCGATGTGACCGCTGCCGGCAAGAATCACCAGGCGACGATCGGCGTGTTTGCGCAGATAGTCCGCAGCGTGCCGAGCCATGACTTCGTCCCACAGCAGCTGAATCTGCACGAAGCGCTCGAAGTCATCGACACCGTTCTCGCCATGCGCATGCATGTGAAAGACCTGCCGCATGCGCCCTTCGTATTCGCGGTCGCTGCGATCCAGCTGAGCCGGCAATGCCGCCAGCTCCGCAGCCGTGAGTCCATCCATGCCGCGTTCACGCACGGCATCGACAAGTTCGGCGGGCGCGCTCAGAGCGACAAGCGGCAGCCCGTGCTCGCGCGCATAGCGCATGATGGGCGCATACAGGCGGTAGTCGTAGCCCCAGCGCTTGAAGTACTGGGCCGAGGTCAGCAGTTCGCGCTCATCGATCTCCCCGGCGATATAGGCATCGAGCCGGGCCTGAAACGGCGCCTGGAAGAATTCCACACCGATCGCGAGCCGGGGATCGGCTTGATGCAGATAGCGGATGATTTCCAGTTGGGTGAGGTGATGGGAATATCGGTCATGGATTTCGCCGATGTACACGATCCGGTGATCCCGCAGCGCCGGCAGCGTCTCGGCCAGGGTAGGCAGTCCGCTGAGAGCGAGCGCCGGCATGGCGCTGAGCGGAAGCTCGGCGCCATGCTCCGCTGGCGGATGAGCCATGGCGCCCGGGTGATCGGCATGCGGCGAATGCCGGGAACCGGGACCGGCGCAGGCGGACACGATGACCGTGATCGCCGCGAAGAGGAACAGCGGTCCGGCATGCCGCCAGCGGAACTCTGCTGTCATCATGGCGCAAGTGTAACATCGGGCCCGCACCGAAAACGTGCCTGGCGCACACCTCATCCGCAGTCGGCAAGCCAATGATTATCCATGGAAAAATCACGCATCACTCGCCAGCAGCCGGCCGTTCTTCTGTTCCGGCATACCTTTGTGGTAGCGTATGCGCATGATTTCTCTCGGTATTGATCCCGCATTCCTGCGGAACGCGGCCATGGTCTCCCGTCCATGCGCCAGCGCACAGCCCGAATCCGAATGAAACCTTCGCTTTCAGCTACGAACGGCGCTTTCCCGCCAATCGAGCCAACCCCCCGCGGTATCTGAGGACCCTGACGCATGGAATGGATAACGGACCCCAGTGCCTGGCTGGGCCTGGGCACATTGATCGTGCTCGAAATCGTACTGGGCATCGACAATCTGGTCTTCATCGCCATACTGGCGGACAAGCTGCCGCCTCACCAGCGCGAGCGTGCACGCATCATCGGCCTCACGCTCGCCATGTTCATGCGACTGGGCCTGCTCGCTTCCATCGCCTGGGTAGTCACCCTGACCGATCCGCTGTTCTCGATCATGGCGGCCGAATTCTCGGGACGGGACCTGATCCTGCTGATCGGCGGATTGTTCCTGATCTTCAAGGCGACGATGGAACTGCATACGCGGCTGGAAGGCCGGGGCCACCAGACCGAAGGGCGGATAGCCCATGCGGTATTCTGGCAGGTGATCGTGCAGATCGTGGTGCTCGACGCCGTGTTCTCGCTGGACTCGGTGATCACCGCGGTGGGCATGGTCAACGAACTCGCCGTGATGATGATCGCCGTCGTCATCGCCATGATGGTGATGATGCTGGCGGCCAAGTCGCTGATGGCCTTCGTGTCGCGTCACCCCACGGTCGTCGTCCTGTGTCTCGGATTCCTGATGATGATCGGCTTTTCTCTGGTGGTGGAAGGCTTTGGATTCCATATCCCCAAGGGCTACCTGTACGCGGCGATCGCCTTCTCCGTGATGATCGAGGCCTTCAACCAGATGGCACGCCGCAATCGCGAACGCCTGGTGGTGACCGATCTGCGCGAACGCGCCGCGAACGCCGTCCTGGCCCTGCTCGGCGGCGCGCGCCGAGACTCGGGTTTCGGCGAAACCGTGGACGCCATTGCTGAGTACTCCGCGGCCAGGGAGCTGTTCGCGCCGGAGCAGAAGCAGATGATCGAGGGTGTGCTGGCGCTCGACAAGCGCCCCGCCCGCTCGATCATGACGCCGCGCATCGATGTCGACTGGCTCGACCTGGACCTTCCGGCGGAAGAGCTCAAGCGCCGCATCGAAAGCATGCCTCACTCCCGCGTACCACTTGCGCGTGGCAGCCTGGACAATTTCATGGGCGTGTCCCTGACCAAGGAACTGCTGCGCGATCTTCTGATCAACGGCCGCATCGATCCCGAGCGTTCGGCCCAGCAGCCTCTGGTGGTGCATACCAGCGTCAGCGTGCTGCGCCTGATGGAACAACTGCGCAAGTCACCGCTGCAACTCGCGGCAGTGATGGACGAATACGGTTCGCTGGAAGGGATCGTGACGCCGACCGACATCCTCGAAGCGATCGCCGGCGAATTCGTGGAGGCGGGCGAAGAGCCCGCGCTCGCGGAGCGGGCCGAGGACGGCACCTGGCTGGCCGACGGCTCGATAGAGATCCGCCGCATATCCCAGCTCATAGGCGCCGATCTGGTCGATCGCGCGGATCACTACTCCACGCTCGCCGGCTATATCCTCTGGCAGCTCGGCCACCTGCCGACGACGGGCGCTACCCTGGAGGCGAACGGCTTCGTATTCGAAGTCGTGGCGATGGAGGACCGGACCATCACCCGAGTGCGCATCACGCCACCGCCGGATGAGTCGCAGCCTCACGAAGGCTGAGCGGACCGGCCTGGAGCTAACCTCCGCGCAGCAGCATGAAGATCGCCCGCGCGCTGGTGTACGCGACCAGCAGCGTGAGAATCGCGGTCAACAGGGCCGCGAAGCGCAGGCCGAAACGCCTGCACCTGATCTGCAAGCGCGTCAGCCACCCGGCGCCGGCCTCGATCACAGGCAGCGGCCGGGAAAAGCCGTAGGTCGTCATCAGCAGACAGATCGCCCACATCAGCGCGGCGAGCGCGAGCAACACCAGGCGCGCCCCCTCCTCCCCCGGCCTTGCCAACGCCGCGGCTGGTACTGCCAGCGCGGCGAGCACGCACATCGCCCACAGCACGAGCCGCCAGCGCCACAGGCGCCGGCCCAGGCGATGAAACCTGTCGAGCATCATTCCCGCGCCCGCAACCACGGGCGCCAGTCAGCGTTCACGAAACCGTCGCCTGTCCCGCGGCCCGCGTGAAGCCCAGACCATCCTCGGCCACATCGACCTCGATGAGATCGCCCTCGCCGTAGTTGCCCGCGAGGATCCGTTGCGCCAGCGGGTTCTCCAGGCGCTGCTGCACCGCACGACGCAGCGGACGCGCGCCGTAGACCGGATCGAAGCCGGCTTCGCCGAGCAGATCGAGCGCGGCATCGGTGAGGCGGAGATCCATCCCTCGCTCCCGCAGCCGGGCGCGCAGGTGAGCGATCTGGATATCCGTGATGGCGCGAATCTGGTCGCGGCTGAGCGGGCGAAACACCACCACCTCATCGATCCGGTTGATGAATTCCGGACGGAAATGCCGCCCCACGATTTCCAGCACGGCTTCCTTCATTTCACCGTAGCGCTCATCTCCGGCGAGCTCCTGTATGGTCTGCGAACCGAGATTGGAGGTCATCACGATGACGGTGTTACGGAAGTCGACGGTCCGGCCCTGACCGTCGGTCAGACGGCCATCGTCCAGCACCTGGAGCAGCACGTTGAAGACATCCGGATGCGCCTTCTCGATCTCGTCGAGCAGGATCACGGCATAGGGTCGCCGCCGCACCGCCTCGGTCAGGTAGCCGCCCTCTTCGTAACCGACATAGCCGGGCGGCGCGCCGATGAGGCGGGCGACCGAGTGCTTCTCCATGAACTCCGACATGTCGATGCGCACCATCGCCTCTTCGGTATCGAAGAGGAAGGAAGCCAATGCCTTGCACAGCTCCGTCTTGCCGACGCCGGTCGGACCGAGGAACAGGAAAGAGCCGTTCGGGCGATTCGGATCGGCGAGGCCGGCCCGCGCGCGGCGGATGGCATCGGAAACCGCGCGGATCGCCTCATCCTGGCCGACCACGCGCTGGTGCAGTGATTCCTCCATGTGGAGCAGCTTTTCGCGCTCGCCTTCGAGCATCCGCGAGACGGGAATGCCGGTCCACTTCGAAACCACCTCCGCGATCTCTTCGTCGGTGACCCGGTTGCGCAGGAGCTGCATGCCCCTGTCCTCGCCGACCACCGACGCCTGTGCCAGCTGCTTCTCGAGTTCGGGAATCCGTCCATACTGGAGTTCGGACATGCGCGCCAGGTTTCCCGCACGGCGTGCCGTCTCCAGCTCCATCCTTGCCTGGTCGAGCTCTTCCTTTACATGGTGCGCGCCCTGCAGCACCGCCTTCTCGCCCTTCCAGATCTCGTCGAGATCGGCGAAGTCGCGCTCCAGGCGGCCGATCTCCGCTTCGAGCGTCTCCAGGCGACGCCGCGAAGCTTCGTCCGCCTCCTTGCGCAGCGCCTCGCGCTCGATCTTCAGCTGGATGATGCGCCGCTCGAGACGGTCCATCTCCTCGGGCTTGGAGTCGATCTCTATACGGATGCGTGCAGCGGCCTCGTCCACCAGATCGATGGCCTTGTCAGGCAGATTGCGATCCGTAATGTAGCGGTTCGACAGGGTCGCCGCCGCGACGATCGCCGGGTCGGTGATATCGACGCCGTGATGGACTTCGTACTTCTCCTTCAGGCCGCGCAGGATGGCGATGGTGTCTTCCACGCTGGGTTCGTCGACCAGCACTTTCTGGAAACGGCGCTCGAGGGCCGCATCCTTCTCGATGTACTGGCGGTATTCGTCGAGCGTGGTTGCGCCGATGCAGTGCAGCTCGCCGCGCGCCAGCGCGGGCTTGAGCATGTTGCCGGCGTCAATCGCGCCCTCGGCCTTGCCGGCGCCGACGATGGTATGCAGCTCGTCGATGAACAGGATGATGCGTCCTTCCTGTTTCGCCAGATCGTTCAGCACCGCCTTGAGGCGCTCCTCGAAGTCGCCGCGGTACTTCGCTCCCGCGAGCAGCGCGCCCATGTCGAGCGACAGCAGGCGGCGGCCCTTGAGGGCCTCGGGAACCTCGCCATTGACGATGCGCTGCGCCAGCCCTTCGACGATGGCGGTCTTGCCCACGCCCGGCTCGCCGATCAGCACCGGATTGTTCTTGGTGCGGCGCTGCAGCACCTGGACCGTGCGCCGGATCTCATCGTCGCGGCCGATCACCGGATCGATCTTTCCCTGCTCTGCGCGCTGGGTGAGATCGATGGTGTACTTTTCCAGCGCCTGGCGCTGCTCCTCCGCACCGGGATCGTCGATCCGGTTGCCGCCGCGCATGCGCTTGATCGCCTGCTCGATCATCCCCTTGCTGGCGCCGTTGCGCCGCATCAGGTCGCCGAGCACGCCGCGATCCTCGAGCGCCGCGAGCGCGAACCATTCCGAGGAGATATAGCTGTCCTTGTGCTGCTGCGCGAGCTTGTCGGTGACGTTGAGCAGTCTGGCGAGATCGTTGGACAGATGCACATCGCCGGCCTGGCCCTCGACTCTCGCGATCCGATCCAGTGCCTCGCCGAGCTGGGACCTGAGTCCGTTGACATCGACCTCGGCCTGGGTGAGCAGCGGACGCAGCGATCCGCCCTCCTGATCCAGCAGCGCGATCATGAGATGGACCGGTTCGATGAACTGGTGATCTCGACCCACCGCCAGCGACTGGGCGTCGGCGATTCCCATCTGAAATTTGCTTGTCAGTCTGTCCATGCGCATCGCCGCACTCCCAGTTTCGAATAGTCGTTGAATCCGTCTCGAAATCGCCAGCGCATCCTGGCGACCGTGCATCCTGTCGCGCGGGAATCGCCCCGGGGCGCTCCGGCGGGCTCGCCCGCGCGCATCAGCGGGTGACGCGGCAGCCGACAGTGATGGTTCTACAATAAGGCCTCGGCGCCCGGATTCAACCGACCCGTTCTTGCCGGGACGGTCGATGGCTGCCGGGGGTATACTCCGAGGTCCGGAACAGTGAAATCAGCGAGGAACGCCGTGGACATTGCCCCTGCGGACGAGGAAGTGGTCCGAGAGAACGTGGTGGGAGCGCTTGCCGAGGATCTGGGAGAAGGCGATCCCACCTCGGCGCTCTTGGGCGAGGGCGTGCAGGCGCAGGCAACCGTGATTGCCCGCGAACCCGCCGTGCTGTGCGGCACCGCCTGGTTCGAGATGACGTTCCGCGCCTTCGACGCCGCGGTGACGGTCGACTGGACGGCAAATGACGGCAGCCCCGTCGAAGCGGGACAGGTGCTGTGCACGCTGCGCGGCACCGCCCGCGCCCTGCTGAGCGGCGAGCGCACGGCGCTGAACTTTCTGCAGACACTGTCTGGCACCGCTACACTGGCCAGGACCTACCGCGAGCGCGTCGCCGGGCTGCCGGTCGTGCTGCTCGATACCCGCAAAACCCTGCCCGGCCTGCGTGCGGCACAGAAGTATGCGGTCCGCTGCGGCGGCTGCAGCAATCACCGGATGGGCCTGTACGACGCGATCCTGATCAAGGAGAACCACCTCGAGGTATGCGGCTCGATAGCCCGCGCAGTGGAGCTGGCGCGCCAGATGTTCCCGGAGATGCCGGTGGAAATCGAGGTGGAACGCATGGATCAGGTTACCGAAGCGCTGGAAGCCGGCGCCGATATCATTCTGCTCGACAATTTCACCGTGCCGGCGCTGCGCAAAGCGGTCGCCCTGTGCCAGGGACGCTCGAAGCTCGAAGCCTCCGGCGGCATCACCCTGGACAACGTGCGCGAGGTCGCCGAGACCGGCGTGGACCGCATCGCCATCGGCTCACTCACCAAGGACGTGCGCGCCATCGATCTGTCGATGCGTTTCGAACCCGCCATCGCATCCTGATCACCGGACTCAGCGGCTCCCGGCATGGCGATCCGCTAGCGCAGGGATACTTTACGCAGAATCAGCCAGCCCACGAACATCTGCAGGCCAAGCAGCAGGATACCGATACCCTGGCCGATGCGCGGCTCCAGCCCCAGCACCTGCACCGTGAACCAGAAAATCCCGCCCCAGATCGCCGGCCCGGTCACGGCGGAGAAGCGTCCAACCATGCCGTACAGTCCGTAGAACTCGCCGATGCGATCGGGCGGAGACAGGCGCAGCATGTACGGCCGGTCAGCCGCCCAGACACCGGCGAGCGCGATCCCCGCCGACGCCGCGACCACATACAGCCAGGGTAGCGACAGCGGCGCCATACCGGCCACAGCCGCCAGGGCGAGCACCGCCATCCACAGCAGCAGCACCGCTTCGAGCGTCCTTTTCGGGCCGTAGCGATCCGTCACCCATCCCCACACGAAGCCGCCCGGCACCGCGAAGCCGATGGCGAAGATGAGCACGAACTGCGCGGCGCGCTCGCCGGCGGCGGTATCGAGGCCGGTGGCGACAGCCACGTTCACGGTATAAAGCGCCATCACCATGATCACGGTATTGATCGCATCGGTATAGAACACGCGTCCGATCAGGAAGCGCAGCAGCCCGGGATGTTCGTCGACCCGGCGCAGGGTGCGCAGGGTTTCGCGCATCGAGGCATACATCGCCCTGGGACTCCAGACCGACCCGCGCCGCGGTGCCGGACGCTCCCGCACGAAAAAGAAGCAGGGCAGCGCAAACAGCAGGAACAGGGTGCCGATCCAGAGAAAGAGAGGCTCCTTGTCCCCGGTCCCGAGCACGATGCCCAGCCCCACCGCGATGAACGAGCCGAAGTAGCCGATGCCTACGCCGATTCCACCGATGATTCCGCGATTGCGCGGCGTGCTTACCTGGGGCAGCAGGGCATCGTAGAACTGCAGGCCGGCCTGATAGGCCACGTTGGCAAGCACGAACAGGACCAGGGTGGCCGCGATCCCGAAGCGTCCGAGCAGCACGGTGCACAGCACGCAGAGCAAGGTGCTCACCAGCAGGAACGGCATCCGGCGCCCGGCGCGGTCGGTCATCGCACCGAGCTGGGGCGAGATCAGGAATACGATGGCATAGGAGATCGCGGCAACCAGGCCGAAGCCGGCATCGACCCGATCGGCCCCCATCTCTTCGCGCAGCCACATGGGCAGGAAAAGCGACACCACCCCCATGGAAAAGATGGTATTGGCCAGATCATACGAGACCCAGCCGGCGACGGCCCGGCGCGGGATCGTCCCCTCTTCCGGGGTCACGGACACGGGTTCGTCCCGCCGCATCAGAACGCAAATCCTGGCCGGTGGCGATGCTTGTGGCCCGCAGCGCTCATATAGATGGTGCGGCGACCGATAACCCCTGAAGGCATGCTTTATATTCCAGTCCAGACGCGAGGTGCGATATGCCGACATCCGAGGCTCGACAGTTCAGGCCCGGCACCCTGATCCCGCTGCTGCCGCCTCCGGCAGCCGAACCGCGCGCGGAAGACGCGATTATGGCGGGGGAGCGGATCAGCATCCACCTCAATGACGGCTCGCGCTTCGACGGCACTCTGCACAAGTTCCTGCGCAACGAGCAGCGCCTCCTCTTCACCGTTGATGGCGGCGCCCCGCAGGCGGTCTCCTTCGCCAACCTGCGCATGGCCCTCCTGCCCTCGCCACGCCAGTGGATCCCCGTGCCCCCCCGGGCGGGATCCGACGACATCATGAGTTCGGTGGTCCGGTATCGTATCATCCTCATGGACCAATCCTCGATTGAAGGTATCTCGCTCGGACAGCGCCGCGATGGCGCGGGCGTATATCTGTACCCCCTCGCGGAGGACGACTCCTTCACCTATGTATTCATTCCCCACGCTGCGGTCATGGATATGGAATGCGCGGAGTGCGAACTGCCGGTATCGACCACCGCCCCCTCCGAAACGGCGCCGGAATCGTCAGTAGACTCGCCGGGAGCGGCGCGCGGCAGGCCGGCATCAGCGAGCGGCAACGCGACCACGCCCGAGGAGCTCGAAGCCGCCCTTCGCAAGCATAAGCCGGCTCCCAAGCTGAAGCTCGGCGAGATTCTGGTCAAGGAAGCGCATATCAGTCAGGCGCAGCTCGATGAGGCGCTCGGCCATCAGCGAAGACTGCGCGAGGAAGGCAGGAACCTGCAGCTCGGACAGGTTCTGATGGAACTCGACATCATCGACCTGCCCAGCGTTCTGCAGGGACTGGCCGAGAGGCTGGACATACCGTTCGTCGATCTCGATAACTTCCAGATCAATCCGGAAGCCGTAAGATTCGTTCCGGAGGATCTGGTACGCAAATACAAGGTCATGCCGATCCACCAGTACGGCAACAAGCTGGTGGTCGCGATCGAGAATCCGATGGATTGGGAAGCCCTGGATGCGGTGCGCTTCCAGTCCAGCCTGCACGTCGAACAGGTCATGGCTTCCCGTGCCGCCATAGATCGTATCATCACCACGCTCTACGCTCCCAGCACGGACCTCGACGAACACCTGAACGATCTCATCGACCCTCAGGACGAGGACGAAGACCGTGGGGACGTCGAGCACGACGAATCCGCGGTCCAGGACAACGTCATCGTCAAGCTGGTCAACAAGATCATCGTCGACGCCTACCGCCAGCGCGCCTCCGACATCCATATCGAACCCTACCCCGGCCGCGCGAAGACCGTAGTCCGCTTCCGCAGGGATGGCGTACTGAAGTGCTACTACGAGGTTCCGGGGAAGATGCGCGGCGCGCTCGTCGCCCGCATCAAGATCATGGCCGACCTCGACATCTCGGAGAAGCGCAAGCCGCAGGACGGCAAGATCGACTTCCGCAAGTTCGGCCCCCTGAAGATCGAATTGCGCGTCGCCACTATCCCGACCGCCGGCGACCAGGAAGATGTGGTCATGCGCATTCTGGCAAGCGGCGAACCCGTGCCACTGACCGACCTGCGCCTGTCGGAGCGCAACGCACAGACGCTGCGCGAGCTGATATCGAAGCCTTACGGCCTCTTTCTGGTGTGCGGACCCACCGGCTCCGGCAAGACGACCACGCTGCATTCCGTGCTCGGCCATCTGAACACCGGAGAGGCCAAGATCTGGACCGCCGAGGATCCGGTCGAAATCACGCAGCGCGGGCTGCGCCAGGTGGTGGTGAAGCCGAAGATCGGCCTGACCTTCGCCGCCGCCATGCGCGCCTTCCTCCGCGCCGACCCCGACATCATCATGGTCGGCGAGATGCGCGACAAGGAAACCACCAGCATGGGAATCGAGGCCTCACTCACCGGACACCTCGTGCTGTCGACGCTGCACACCAACACCGCTCCCGAAACCATCACCCGCCTTCTCGACATGGGTATGGATCCGTTCAATTTTGCCGACGCCCTGCTCGGCATTCTGGCCCAGCGCCTGACGCGACGCCTGTGCCCCGACTGCAAGGAAGCCTACGAGCCCGACGAGGCGGAAATCGATTCACTGATTGCCGAGTATTGCTTCGAACTGCTGCCGCGCAATGTCACACCCGAAGAGCGCGAACGAACTCATGCCGGTATCCGCGATGAATTCCGCTCCACGTATGCCAGTGACGGGCGTTTCACCCTGTACCGCAAGCATGGCTGTGAAGCCTGCGATGGCAGCGGCTATCGGGGGCGAATCGGCCTGCACGAACTGTTGAAGGGTTCGGAGACGATAAGGCGCAGGATCCACGAACAGGCGACGGTATCCGAGCTCTTCGAAACCGCGGTCGACGAAGGCATGCGCACGCTGAAGCAGGATGGCATCGAGAAAGTGCTGCAGGGCCTGACCGACATCCACACCGTGCGCACGGCCTGCATCCGCTGACACTCGACAGGCGTTCAAAAAACGCGCCGAAGCGCATTCCTTGACGGCTGCCATCCCCGCTCTCAACGACGCACTTCGAATCCCGACATGCCCTCGGTCGCCACCGCGGCCCGGCAGCGCAGCTCCGCGACCTTCGCGCCGGGCGGCCCTGCCCGCAGCCACTCGCGCAGGGCCGCGACGGCCTCGGGTCCGCCCTGGGCGTAGACTTCCACCGTGCCGTCCGGCAGGTTCCTCACCCAGCCCGCGAGGCCAAGTTCGGTCGCCTTTCGGCGCGTGAGCACGCGATAGGAAACTCCTTGAACCCGCCCCGACACGATGCAATGCGTACACTCGGTCATGCCTCGAACTCCCCGCTCGGTCTGCTATATAGTATGCGCATGATGAACCTTCCGGAACAAAGCACGTGAGCGCAGACAATCAGCCATTCCGCATCGAAAAGGACAGCCTCGGCGAACTCAAGGTGCCGGCCGGCGCCCTGTACGGCATTCAGACCGCGCGCGCCATCGGCAACTTTCCGATTTCCGGACGCGCACCGGATCGCGACTTCGTGCAGGCGCACGTCCGCGTCAAGCGAGCCGCCGCGGCGGCCAACCGCCAGGCGGGCGAACTCGACGGGCGGCGCGCCGATGCGATCATCGTCGCGGCGGATCGCATTCTCGCGGGCGAACACCTGGACCAATTCGTGGTCGATCGCTTCCAGGCCGGCGCCGGCACCAGTCACAACATGAACACCAACGAAGTCATCGCCAACCTGGCCAACGAGTCGCTGGGATCGACGCGCGGCAGCTACGATCCGGTACACCCCAACGATCACGTCAACATGGGACAGAGCACCAACGACACCATACCGACGGCGATCCGCCTGGCCGCGCTTGCCAAGCTTCCGCGCCTGGTCGAGGCGGTTCGCATGATGGCCGATGTATTCGCGGAGATCGGCGAGCGCGAGGCCGATACCGTCAAGAGTGCGCGCACTCACCTGCAGGATGCGGTTCCGACCACGCTGGGACGCGAATTCTCCGCCTATGGCTGGATCCTGCGCCGCGCGGCCGATCGGATCGAGGATACGCGCGACCCGCTGTGCGAGATCGGCCTGGGCGGCAGCGCCGCGGGCACTGGCATCAACACCGCCCCGGATTACGCCGGGCTCGCGGCTGCCGAACTCGCGCGTCTCTGTGGCTTGCCGATCAGGCCGGCAGCCGATCTTGCCGCGCAGATGCAATCGATGCATGACATCCAGCGTCTGTCATCGGCCATCCGCGACCTGGCTCTGGAACTGACACGCATTTCGAACGATATACGTCTGCTCGCCTCGGGCCCGCGCACCGGCATCGGCGAAATCCTGCTGCCCGCGGTCCAGCCGGGCTCGAGCATCATGCCGGGCAAGGTCAATCCGGTGATGTTCGAAATGCTGAATCAGGTGTGCTACCAGGTGATCGGTCAGGATGCGGCGATCTCGGGCATGACGCACGCCGGTCAACTCGAACTCAACGTGATGATGCCGGCGATGGGCTCGGCCTTGTTCGATGCCATGGATTGGCTCACCAATGCCATCAACGCCGCGACCGATCGCAATCTGCGCGGCCTGACCGCCGAGCGCGAACGCTGCCGCGAGTTCCTGCACGCCAGCGTCGGCCTGGCGACCCTGCTCAACACACGGATCGGCTATGCGCGCGCGGCGGAGATCGCCAAGGAATCCGAACGCACCCACCGCCCGGTCCGCGACATCGTCGCCGAGCGGGGCCTGCTGTCAGCAGAGGAATTCGACCGGCTCGTTCTGCAGGCGGCACGCGGGGTGGTTGAATGAGAGCGGAACGATACACGATGAAAGCCGGGGAGCCGCTCCGCTGATCGTGTAGCGATGCTTCATGCAGGGGACAGTCCCCTGCACATCCTCCCTTTCCGCGACACTTTCAGAGTGCGGATGCGCAGAACCAGGGGACAGTCCCCTGGTTCTGCTTGCGGTTTCCGTCAGACGATTTTCCTTTCATCTTTCATATTCACTCTTTCTTCTCTTCCCGATACACCGTCTTCAGTGGCACCTGCAGCGTGGTCCATACCGAACCGCGGGCTTGCATGAGGAGATCGAGCAGCCTGCGGTTCCATTCATCCGCGGTTCCCCAGTCCGCATCCGGCTTGGCATCGGTCAGTGCTCCCGGAAACAGGCGATAGAGGTCGAGCAGACTGAGTTCGTCCAGATCCCGCGCGAGCCCCCAGATTCCCGGCTCCACGGAATGGATCAGACGCCGTCGCTCCAGTTCCTGCAGGACGTCATCGAGCATGGCCGGATCGGCAGCAGGCTCCATGCGCGCCAGCACCGCCTCTCCGACCGTCTCGCCACGCAGCTGCGCGTGCCACAAATGTCCGAGTACGCGACAGGCGAGCACTAGCGGCGGGAACCGATAGGGTCGGGGAGGCCGAAACATGGCGAGACAGTAGTTGAATTCCACGCCCAGCAGCACGATTGCCCAGGACACATATACCCACACGAGAAACAACGGCACCGTGGCCAACGCGCCGTAAATGGTGCCGTATACCGGACCGGATGCGACATAGTGGGCGAAACCGACCTTGGCGACTTCGAACAGCGCCGCCGCCAGCACCGCGCTGATCACGCCGTAGCGAAACGGAATGCGCCGATTCGGCACCAGCACATAGAGCAGCGTCAGCGCCAGGGTGGTGGACAAAAACGGCGTCCAGCTCACCAGCGCCGCGCCGGCAGCCTCACCAAAGCGCGACATGCCGACGACATAGGTGGTCGCCAGAACGCTGACCGCGATGAGCAATGGCCCCAGCGTCAATGCCGCCCAGTAGACCGCCAGCTTCGCCACCATGGCCCGCGCCTTGCGTACACGCCAGATGCCGTTAAGCGCCGCATCGATGGTATTCATCAGCATCAGCGCGGTAATCACCAGGAAGACGATGCCTACGCCGGTCAGCGTGCCCGCTTTGTCCATGAAGCCGGTGACGTATTGCTGCACGGTCTCGCCGGCCGCCGGCAGGAAATTGCGGAAAATGAAGTCCTGCATGGTTGCGGTTGCGGCTTCGAAGACCGGGAAGGCCGAAACGATGGAAAAAACGACCACCAGCAGGGGAACCAGGGAAAGCAGCGTGGTATAACTCAGCGCCGTCGCCGTCATCAGACAGCGGTCATCCCTGAAACGCCGATAGAGATAGGCCGCGAAGGGCCACAGCGCCGAACCCAGGCGCCATGCGTCGCCGCCTCTGTCAGCCCCGCTGTTCAATCGTCGACGGCGGCGGTCGCTCCGGCTCGGCGTTCGGCTTCGCGAGCGAGACGCGTCGCCTGCCGATCACGGCCAGCGCGAGCCGCTTCCATCGCTTCCGACAACAGCGCACGCGCACGGGCGAGAGATTCCTCATCGGCCTCGGAGTCCGCAAGTGCCGCCTGCGCCTGCTGCAGGGCGACAGCGACTTCATGAGCCTTGCGTGCCTCGCTCTTGGCGACGATCGCGTCGTGACGCGCGCGCGAGAAGTAACGCAACTCGAGTTCGCGTTCGGCGCGGGCGAGATACTCATTGGCGGTCTGAAGATTGTAGACGGCGTATTCGCCGGCGCCGACTTCACGCGCGACCTGCACCGACTGGCGCGCATTGCTCATTTCCTGAACCGGAGCGGTGGCGCACGCGGACAACAGAACGACGGACGAAGCGAGCCATCCGATATGCTTCACGATCGAGACAACCGGGTTCATGGCTGCGTCAAAGCGCATTGGAAGGGCGTCATGGAGGTTTGGGCGAAATTAGCACCGGCCCTATGGGCTGTCAAGAAAGCACGCTACAATGAAAGGCTTCGCGACATCCGAGGCAGGCGATGAACTCGAAACGCTCCAAGGTCACGATCTGGCACAATCCCCGTTGCTCGAAATCACGCGCCGCACTGCAATTGCTGAGAGACAACGGCGTCGAACCTGAAATCGTCGAATATCTGCGCGCACCGCCTGACGCCGCGACGATCGCCAGGACACTGCACCTGCTCGGCATGTCTCCGCGCGAACTGATGCGTCGCAACGAGCCGCCCTACCGCGAACTCGGGCTGGATGACGCAGGCATGAGCGATGCGGAACTGATCGAGGCCATGGCCGCCAACCCCATTCTCATCGAGCGACCGGTCGTCGTGGCCGGGCGCAAGGCGGTGCTCGGCCGCCCCCCGGAGCGGGTACAGGATGTGCTCGATGATTGAAATTCTCGTCCTCTACTACAGCCGCCACGGCGCGGTGGCGCGAATGGCCGATCTCGTTGCGCGCGGAGTGGAGGAAGTACCCGGTTGCCAGGCGCGGGTGCGCACGGTGCCCTCGGTCTCCACGGTGTGCGAGGCGGTGGCGGATGACATTCCGCCGGCCGGGCCGCCCTATGCCGACGCGTCGGACCTCGAGTCCTGCCAGGGCCTGGTCCTCGGCAGCCCGACGCGCTTCGGCAACATGGCGGCGCCGTTGAAGTACTTTCTGGACGGAACCGGCGGACTCTGGGCCGGCGGCACCCTCGCCGGCAAGCCGGCGGCAGTGTTCACCTCGACATCCAGCCTGCATGGCGGACAGGAAAGCACGCTGCTGTCGATGATGCTGCCCTTGCTGCACCATGGCATGCTGCTGCTCGGGCTGCCTTATCGCGAAGCCGACCTTTACACGACCCGCACCGGAGGCACTCCGTACGGAGCGAGCCATCTGGCCGGCCCGGACAGCGATCTGCCACTGTCCGAGGAGGAAGCGCGCCTTTGCCGCGCCCTCGGCCGCAGGGTGGCGACGGCCGCGGCCCGTCTCGCCGCTGGCGGACCCTTCTGACCACCCTGCTGCTGCTTCCCCGGAATCCGCGACCCAGCGCATCGGGGCGCCAGAACGCAAGCGGACCATTCACCCACCCTCAGCCGGGTTAATTCACCCGGGAACCGCGCGAGTCGCCTCCTGAAGCGGCCGCATGGCCGGCCTGGATCATGCATGCTCTCTCTCGCTGCAAGGAAAGCAGCAGAGCGAACGGCAAGGAGGCCGAACGACTATGCTGATCTGGGCATTCACGTTCCTGATCGTCGCCATGATTGCGGGCCTGCTGGGTTTTACGGGCATTGCCGGCTTCGCCGCTGGCCTCGCTGAAATCCACTTTTTCATTTTCGTGACGCTGTTCGTTATCGCATTGATTTTCGGGCTTCGACATCCCGTCGATTGATCGACGGGGTAGCGCGCGCCCGGATTGTAGGACTGGGTGATTGCGCTAGTATGTCGTTTCCGTCCCAGCTAGCGGCCCAAGGGCCTCTGCGAGGAGTGACGATGCGGCTCGTCGGGCAAGGCTCCGCCGAAGTACCGATCATCCGGCACGGCGATGACATGCACCTCCAGCGCACCAGCGTGCTGCACCGACCGGTGTGGCTGCTGACCGGCGGTATTGCGCTACTCCTGCTGCTGGCCTTCGGTTTGCTGCTCTACAGCTCCTGGCGCCATGACCGCGAGCTCGAACCGATCTCCCACCATCTGGATTACATAACGATGGTCGAATCGACCGACCAACTCTTGCGGGTGATCGCGGAGGAGGTGCTGCGCGATGAACTCGACACATCTCTGGCCGGTTACGTCGCCAGCAAACTGGAACGTCTTGGCAATTCCGACGCCTTTCTTCATCCCCGCTCGGGCGAGCTGACCAGCGCCACGCTCGCCGGCCTGCGCGCTTTCACTGATGAAGCGGAAGCGGGAACGACTGACCTCACAAGACTGCGCGATGCGCGGCTGCTGATGCGCAAGGTACTGGCCAACGAGATGGATGCGCAGAAAGTTCTGCTGCGCGAGAAGCGCGCGGTTTCGCGCCGCGAGCAGCATATCGCTCTCGGCCTGCTCGCCGGCCTGCTGATGGTGCTCATCCCGCTCGGCCGGAGAATCCGCCACAACATCATCGGACCGCTCGATACCCTGGGCAATCTGATGACCATGATGTCCCGTCAGGACTACACATCCGCGCCCACCACCAACGTCGATCCCATGCTGCTGCCGCTGTTCGAGAACTACAATCGCATGGTCAATCGCCTGGTCACTCTTGAGCAGGCCCACCAGCATCGCGAAGACTCACTGGCCGCATCGGTCCGTCAGGCCACGCACATGCTGCTCAAGCAGCAGCACAGGCTGGCGCAGACCGAACGCCTGGGCGCGATGGGTGAGCTCGCGGCCAGTGTCGCGCACGAGCTGCGCAATCCGCTGACTGCCAGCCACATGGCATTGCAGAACCTGCGCCGCGACCTGCAGGATCCCGATCTGATATCCCGGGTCGATCTCATTCTGGTCGAGATCAAGCGCATCAACCAGCAGCTCAACGCACTGCTGGAAGGCGCGCGCCAGACACCCGAACCTCTGTCCGATGTCGACGTCGTCGCGGTACTCGGCGAAGTGCGGACACTGGTCCGCTACCAGGCCAGCGAGGGCGTGTCGGTGCAGGTCCGCGCCCCATCCTCCGCCATCTGCCGGCTTCCCGAGTCGCAGCTCCGGCAGTGCCTGCTCAACCTGCTGCTCAACTCGGTACAGGCTCTCGACAGCGAATCTGGCCACATCAGCGTCGAGGTCTCAACCTTTCCCGGTCTGGTACGGCTGGTAGTGGAGGACGATGGCCCCGGGTTCCCCGAAGACATGCTGCACAACGGCGTACGCTCGTTCAGCAGTTGGCGCCGCGGTGGAACCGGTCTGGGCATGGCCATGGTCAGACGCTTCGTCAACGATCTCGGCGGGACTCTGAAGATCGAGAATCGAATTCCGAAAGGCGCACGTGTAACCATCGAACTGCCACAAGGGAAGGTTGGTCATGCCGCGGACGCTGCTGGTCATTGAGGATGAGCCCCTGCTGGCGCAGGAGATCGAACGCCATTATCGGCGGGAACACTGGCGCGTGGTCGTGGCGCGCACCCTCAAGGATGCCCGGCGCCTGCTCGCCGAAGAAGGCGTTTCCCCGCTGGTCGTGATCAGCGACATGAGCCTGCCGGACGGCAATGCACTCGATCTGCTCGATGAACTCGGCGTCGGCGAAGGCGAGTGGATCCTGTTGACCGGCTACGGCACCGTGGCCGATTCGGTGCGCGCGCTGCGTCTCGGCGCCTTCGATTTCATGGAAAAGCCGGTCGACTTCAGCCGGCTGGATCTGGTGGTGGCGGGCGCAGCGCGCAGCGCGCGGGCCAATCGCCGACTGCAGGACGAGTCGATGCAAGCGGGACAGCGCTACAGCCCCGCCTCCTTTGTCGGCACCAGTGCCGCGGCGCAGCAAGTGCGCGAACTGCTCGGCCGGCTCAGCACCGCGCCGTTCCGCGCGCTGATCATCACCGGCGAGACCGGGACCGGAAAGGGCGTGGCCGCGCGCATTCTCCATCACAATGGGGCCCGGCGCCAGGGACCGCTGATAGAGATCAATTGCTCGGCGCTACCCAAGGACCTGATGGAATCGGAGCTGTTCGGCCACGAGGCGGGCTCGTTCACCGGCGCCAAGGGGCGACGACGCGGAATGCTGGAGCAGGCCGACGGCGGCACCCTGTTCCTGGACGAGATCGGCGAGATGCCCCTCGATCTGCAGGCAAAGATTCTGAAGGCTATCGAGGAGCAGACCTTCCGTCGCGTCGGTGGCGAACATCAACTGGTCGTCGACGTGCAACTGATCGCCGCCAGCAACCGCGATTTGGCACAGGCGGTTCGTGATGGCGCCTTTCGCGAGGACCTGTATCACCGTCTCAGCGTCTTTCATCTGCATCTGCCGCCGCTACGCGAACGCATCGAGGATCTCGATGTGCTGGTGCCGCTCTTCATCACCGAGTTCAACGCCAAGGCCGGGCGCAATGTCACCGTCGTACCCGCTGCGGTCTGGGATCGCCTGCGCGCGCATCACTGGAGCGGCAACGTACGCGAGCTGCGCAATGTCATCGAGCGCTGCGTGCTGTTCTCCCATGGCGAGGAATTCCCCCTGCAGTGGCTGCAGCTCGAGGCCGCGAGCACCGTGGAACCGCACGTCGGCCCATCGGGCGCCAGGCATGCGGCGGAGGGACCTGTGAAGGAAGGAAACCGGATCAGTCTGCCGCTCGACGGGAGCCTTGGTCTGGAGGAAATGGATCGCTCCATCATCGTGGCAACACTGGAGCACCATCGTTACAACGTCGCGGCCGCGGCGCGCGCCCTGCGCACGACACGCGACACTCTACGCTACAGGATAAAAAAATATGGCATCACGACCTCAGACGACTAAACGGGCGGGTGTAGCAACCACGAAAAGTGCGTCTGCACCCTCAACGCGCCAAAAGCCGCCCGGCCGAAGGTCGCGAAAGTCCGCCTCCGACGAGGCAGGCGACCTGGCATCCAAGCTGCAGCGGAAAGCAGCGCAAACGGTCAAACTGGATTCCGAAGAAGGCAAGGCCGAACCAAAGGAGCCCCCCATGCGCAGGATGAGCAGAGTCAACACCAACGGCTACTACACGCGGCGAGCCGCCGAGTATCTGCACGGCGGCATAGATCGCGTCGCCGACCGCAGCGCGCACCTCGAGCGTCGCCTGCAACATGGTTATCGGCGCCTGGACAAGGATGCGCATGAACTCTATTCCACGGTGCGCAGCTCGGTGCACGGGCATCCATGGATGGCGGTCGGAGGCTCAGCGGCGATCGGCTTTCTCATCGGATTCCTGAGCAGCTCTAGACGCTGAACACACGCGCCTGGCGATACTGTTGACCAGTTGAGTTGATGCGGGAACGAAGGAGCGCGGCTTGCGCGCGACGAGTGCGCATCCTGATTCCCGCTTCGGCAGCGTACAGGAGCGGACCACGATCGACGGAGAATGAGACATAGCCAGGGAGGCGACTACCATGCGGCAATGGGTCATGACGGCGTCCATGCTTTGCGGCATAGCCGCATTTCCATGCCTGGCGAATGATGCCGCGTCCGCGTCATCCGGATCCTCTGCTCATTCGAAGAATGATGTCGGCACGTTCTATCTCGGCGCCAACTATGGCTTCTACAAGGCGCGCGGTGGCACCTTTGACGATGAGAACGATTTGCCCGAGGCGGTCATCGGCATAAATCTCTCTCGTTATTTTGCCATCGAGGCCAGCGCCATCGACTTCGGCAGGGTCGGAGGCCGCCTGATCGAGTCGGAAGCCGATGGCTGGACGGGCAGCATTGCCTTGCGCTATCCACTGACCCGAACACTGGGAATCTACGCACGAGGCGGCGTGCTGTTCTGGGACGCCACCATTCGACGCGCGGGGAACCTCGAAGAGGCCGTGGATGATCGCGATATCTTCTATGGTGCCGGTTTTGACTTCCGCATCAGCCGCATGCTCAAATTCATCGTGGAATATGCGCGCTATGAAGTCGATTTCGACGAAAGCGCACTCCGAGTCGAAACCGACATCGATGCGGCCAAGGTAGGCCTGCGCTTGGTCTTTTGACGAGCGAGGAAAACCGGAGGCGCAGACGATGGATGGCAAACGGGTACTGATCGTCGAGGACGAAGCGCTGCTGGCACTCGAGATCGGCGCCATATTGCGCGACTGCGGCATGACTCCGGTGGGACCGATCAGCCGCAACGACGACGCGCTGCGCCTCATCGACAGCCAGGCCATCGATTGCGCAGTGCTGGACGTCAATCTCCAGGGCGAATCGACGGAACGGGTTGCCGTGGCACTCGCTTCCCGCGCCATTCCTTTCGCCTTCGTCACCGGCTACGGCCGAGCGGATATCCCGAAGCAGTTTCACGAGGCTCCGGTCCTGTTGAAGCCGTTCGCCGGCGCTGCGCTCATCGACACGCTGCGCGCTCTGTCCCGGCACGAAAATTAGCGAGAGAGACGCATTTTTCACCAGCTGCGGCAGCAAGCCGTCTGCGGTACAAAAATGCGTCTCCGAGCCCTGTTTCTCCGCCGGTTCGTCAGATTTCCGGGGCTGGCATTTCGGCCGGATGGGACAGCATGCGATGAACGGTCTCACGCCGCAGCGGGCGGGTGAGCACAGGAAAGCTTCGATACTGGGCGGGAAGATTCACCAGCAAACAGCCGGTCATGAACGCGATCGGCAGATCGCGCGCCGCCAGGGCGTCGACCACCGGAAGCACATCCTTTTCGCCAATGTTGATATCCACGATGGCGCCCGACAACGACTCGCCACCGGCGAGACGCGTGGCGTCATCGACGGAGCCTGCGACGAGAACACGATAGCCGAACGACCGCAGCCGCGCTGCCGTATCGCACTGAGCCGCTGAAGAATCCCCCACCACCAGGATCGTGCCGTCGCCGCCATTGCCCATGTCACCTTCCGGCTCGGCGATGCGGTCGCCCTTCTCCGCGGCGTCTCCGGCGACGATATGAGGGCCCGGGATGATGATGGTGCAGCTCACCCCCCCCGGCAGATAACGGACCTCCGCAGAGCCGCCGACCTCAGTGCGTATGCTGCCCTCGATCAGCAGCGAACCGAATCCACGGTGTGTCGGCGGAACCACCCTGGGGCCGCCGGATTCGCGCCATTCGATCAGCAGGCTGCCGCCCGAGTCGCGGCGCAGCTCGATGTCGATCCTTCCCTCCGCGACCGACAGCGCTCCATATTTGGCGGCGTTTGTAGTCAGTTCGTGTATCGCCATGGCAACCGCCATGGTCGCCCCGGGGGTCAGCATTTCGTCCACGCCGACGATCGATGCCGCATCCGGTCTACCGGCGACATAGGGATCAAGCTCGTCTCTCACGATGTCGCGCACGCTCGCGCCGGTCCATCGCGATCCGGCGATGAGCTCGTGCGCGCGCGCCATCGAGCGGATTCGACTCTGGACCGCAGCCACGAACTGATGGATATCGTTCTGAGTGCGGGCGGTAAGGGAGATCATCGCCTGGATGGTGGCGAGCATGTTGCGGGCACGATGATCGAACTCGCGCATCAGCAGCCGCTGCAATTCCTCGAAACGATGGCGTGCGGTCACATCCCTGGACAGACCCGCGACCCGTCGCAACCGCCCGCGCTTGTCGACTTCGCCCCGGCATTCCTCCTGCAGCCATATCACGCCGCCATCAGGCCGAACATAGCGGTAGGTGATCGATTGCCTCCCGTTCACTCGTGCCAAGGCCTGACGAAGCTCCAGATAGCGATCCCGATCCTCCGGATAAACGCATGCCAGCCAGGCATCGCCGGTCACCGGCACACGCCCATGCGGCACCTGTAGAACAACGGCGCAGGAGTCGCTGTGGATCAATGTGTCGTCGGCGCAGTTCCACTCCCAGGCGTATACCTCCCCCGCCGACAGCGCCCGCCGCAGCCGGGCTTCAGTCTCACGCACGACGGCCGCGTCGCGGCATTCCTCCTCGAGCCGCTCGCGCAGCGCATTCGCCTCACCGGCATGCTGCAATGCGGTCCCAAGCATGTCGGCGAGGGATTCGAGCGCCATGATCTCGGCCGAGGCGAAGATGCGGGGCCGGGAAAAATGGACCGCCAGTACGGCGACCGGCCCCAGTTCGCCGACCGGCACCAGCAAGGCCGCGGCGACGGGGCCGGCGCGCGAAACGGAGGGAATGCGCTCATCAGCCGCCACATCGCTTGCGCTGATGGTTTTCCCATCGCGCAGCACCAGATCGGCCAGCGCCGCGAGCTGGCTCGATAGTGCGGGCTTTCCTGGAGCATCGACGGGTTTTCCGCCGACATAGTGAAATTGTTCACCCTCCTTGAGGAGGAACGCGATGCCATCCGGACGTATCAGCCGGCAAATCCCCCGCTCGACGGTGCCCATGAGCGCATCGAGCGTGCATCGCGCAACGCTGAGACCGCGACTGGCGGGCTCGCTGCACACGGCAGTGGCGAACATGCGCTCGACCACCGCCGCGATCTGCCGGACGATGAAATCGAGCCTGCGGGATTCCGCCGCGGAAGGCAGGTGATGCCGGCGCCAGCTTATTGCCAGAAGACCGAGATCTTCTCCGGAGGGCGCCGTCAGGGCTGTCGCCTGAACGGTCTGCACCCCCTGTCGCACCAGTCTCTCGCAGACCGCATCGTCGCAGGGAAGCTCATGACCCGGACGACCGACAAGCGGAAGTTCGCGGCCGCCCTCGGCAAGCAGGACGTCGACAAACACCAGCACCGCTGAACACAGATCGGTCCCGCCCGCGGATCCGTTCTCCCGGTTGCGGGCCTGCAAGCGTCCCGCTTCCCCGTGGAATCCGGAAACTCGCAGCACTGCGCCGTCGGCGCCAGTCAGCGACAGCACCGCGTCCAACATATCGTCGAGTACCGCCGCTGCTCCCAGCGCGCCGGACAGCCGATCGCCGAATTTCAGCAGCAGCAGATCATCGGTTTCCGCCCACTCATCGCACAGGTCCGTCATGTCATGACCACTCGGTCCGCAGACTCCCAAGCCCCGGATATACAGCCAGCCGGTCGCATGAGTCTAACCCGCACCCGTCCGCGGTGCCACAGTGAGGCGTCGCCCCTGGCATTGAGCAATATCAACGCGCGCCGAGTGCGCTTGCGGATACATTCGTCACCGTAAAGCGACAGGGCGAGCGGCATGGCGTGGCACATTCACGGTCACCGCATCCACTTCGGATGGATCGTTATATGCGTCGTGATTCTGACGGCGGCGGCCGGCGGATTCGGCGGCGGGCCATCGACCCGGCTCAGCGCATCGAGCGCCGACAGGCTGCTGCACCTGAAGTACGACGGGCTGTGGCGCATGAACGCACCGACGACACTTGCGCTGCGCACGAGCAAGCCGCTGGATACGGGTTCGCTCCACATCGCGCTCAATCGCGCCTATCTGGAAAATGTGCGCATCGACTGGATCCTGCCCCAGCCTTACCTGGTGCACGGGTCCGCGGATCACGTTTCGTTCCACTTCATCGGCGATCCGGAAAACCCCGGCATGGCGGTCGACTTTTCTATCACACCGCTCACCACCGGGATGCTTCACGCGCAGATCGCGATCGAGGGCAGTCAACCGATACGCTTCCGGCAGTTCATCTACCCCTGAGGAGGCGCCCGCGAGCCGACAGAGTCGGGAGGAAGAACCATGGAGTCGATAGCACGAGCCCTGATCGTCTACGCATTCATGCTGCTGGTGTTCCGTTTCAGCGGCAAGCGTACGCTGGGAGAAGTCACGACCTTCGACTTCGTGCTGGTGCTCATCGTCGCCGAGACCATTCAGGAAGCGCTGATCGGTCGCGACCTGTCTATGACCAATGCCATGATCGTGATCGTCACCCTGATCGGCATCGACATCATCCTGAACCTGGTGAAAGCGCACTCCGAGCGAGCGGATCGCCTGCTCGAAGGCACGCCGACGGTGATCGTCGAGAACGGTCAGCCACTGCACGAGCGGCTGCGCGAGGAACTGATCGACGAAGACGACATCCTTCACGCCGCGCGCACACAGGGGCTGGAACGCATGGACCAGATAAAACGCGCCGTGCTCGAACCCAATGGAGGGATATCGATCATCCCGCGGAAGGACGAGGACTGACCCGGAGCGCGGAATGGCGGATGGGGAAAAATGCGTGGTGGCTATGGCTGGACTCGAACCAGCGACACCGGCATTATGAATGCCGTGCTCTAACCGACTGAGCTACATAGCCAATATCAGGAAAAACAGCCGGACGAAAGAGGACGCTAATGATAGCGGGTTGCCCGGCCCTTGCCAAGCACCCGCGATCGGGAATGCCCGAGTCCTCAGACGTTGAACCGGAAATGGATCACGTCGCCGTCCTGGACGACATATTCCTTGCCTTCCAGCCGCCACTTGCCCGCTTCCTTGGCGCCAGCCTCGCCCCCGTGGGCGACGAAATCCTCGTAGGCG
>JAVEZY010000002.1:0-146043 GCA_034002745.1 Gammaproteobacteria bacterium | reverse complement strand
CAGCCTTCTTCGCCGTGGTCACCTTCTTCTTCGGCGCAGCCTTCTTCGCCGTGGTCACCTTCTTCTTCGGCGCAGCCCTCTTCGCCGTGGTCACCTTCTTCTTCGGCGCAGCCTTCTTCGCCGTGGTCACCTTCTTCTTCGGCGCAGCCTTCTTCGCGGTAGCCACCTTCTTCTTCGGCGCGGCCTTCTTCGCGGTAGCCACCTTCTTCTTCGGCGCGGCCTTCTTGGCGGTGGTCGCCTTCTGCTTCGGCGCGGCCTTCTTGGCGGTGGTCGCCTTCTTCTTCGGCGCGGCCTTCTTGGCGGTGGTCGCCTTCTTCTTCGGCGCGGCCTTCTTGGCGGTGGCCGCCTTCTGCTTCGGCGCGGCCTTCTTGGCGGTGGCCGCCTTCTGCTTCGGCGCGGCCTTCTTCGCCGTGGCGGCTGGCTTGCGGTCCTCGGCGACGCTCGCCTTGGCGACAACCGCCACGCCCGCAACGACCTTGCCCGCGGCAGGCGTGGCGGCCTTGTTCACGGGCTTGCGCGAGCGCACCACGGCTGCAACCGCGGCCTTTCTCGCATCACCCGTCACCTTGCGCGGCGGCGTCGCGGCGGCTCCCGCCGCGCGCGCTTCGCGCGCCTCGGCTTCGGCCTTCGCGCGCTCGGCCTGGCGCCGGCTCGCTTCATCGCGCGCCTCGGCGATCGCCTGCTCGATGGCGGCAAAAATCTGGGAGATCTCTCCAACCCCCTGAACCACCTTAAGGCGATTCTGGGCGCGATAGTATTGGATCACCGGCGTCGTCTGGGCTTCATAGACCCGCAGACGATTGCCGATCGTCTCCTCATTGTCGTCAGCACGATGGCGCAGATTGCCGCCGCACTTGTCGCAACGATCCTCGATCTTGGCTGGTGAAGTGTAAACATTATAGGTCTGGCCGCAGGACTCGCAGGTGCGGCGTCCGGTCATCCGCTGCATCAGGATGTCGGGATCGACATCGATCAGAAGCGCGAAATCGAGCGGCTGATCCATGCGCTCCAGCATCGTATCGAGCGCCTGGGCCTGCAGATTGTTGCGGGGAAAGCCATCGAGGATGAAACCGTTGCCGGCATCCTCCGCCGAGAGCCTCTCGCGGATCATGGCGAGAACCAGATCGTCGGAAACAAGCCGACCGGCATCCATCGCCGCCTTTGCCTGCAACCCCAGCGGCGTGCCCGCGCGGACCGCAGCCCGCAGCAGATCGCCGGTGGAAACCTGAGGCGCTCGATACTTCTCCGTGAGCAGCTTCGCCTGGGTCCCCTTGCCCGATCCCGGCGCTCCCAGCAATACGAGTCTCATGGCTTTTGCTCCATCGTCTGGTTATTCTTGTCACAAGCCGCTGTTTTTCAACACGTTGCCTTCCGTCGCCCAAGTGCGCCGGATACCGCTCGCACGCGCTGCGAAGGAAAATTCCCGATGTTGTATGCTTATACAGATTTTTCGCATCCGTGCAAAGGGCTACGCCGAGAGGAAAAGCGATGTCGCGCATCGGCTTATCGTTTCCGCCTTAGTGGAGGACGAGCATGAACCGGAAGAAGCGCAACGCCTTCTATGCCCAGTCGGGAGGTGTCACTGCGGTCATCAACGCCAGCGCCTGCGGCCTGATCGAGGCGGCACGCGAGAATCGCGACCGCATTGGCAAGGTGTACGCCGGAAGGAACGGCATCATCGGAGCGCTCACCGAGGACCTGATCGATACCGGCAGGGATTCCGCCAGCGCAATCGCTGCCCTGCGCCATACCCCCGCCGGGGCATTCGGGTCCTGCCGCTACAAGCTCAAGGACATCGACCAGAACCGCCGCGAGTACGAGCGACTGATCGAGGTGTTCCAGGCGCACGACATCGGCTATTTTTTCTATAACGGCGGTGGCGATTCGGCGGACACCTGTCTGAAGATATCCCAGCTCGCCGAAACCCTGGGATATCCGATACAGGCCATCCACATTCCCAAGACGATCGACAACGACCTGCCCATCACCGACAACTGTCCCGGCTTCGGCTCGGTTGCCAAGTACATCGCCATCTCCACCCGCGAAGCGAGCATGGACGTCGCATCCATGGCCAAGACCTCCACCAGAGTGTTCGTCCTGGAAGTGATGGGGCGGCATGCCGGCTGGATCGCCGCCGCCGGCGGACTGGCCTCCGATGACGATATGGAGATCCCGATCGCGATTCTCTTTCCGGAGATCCCCTTCGACCGGGCGAGCTTTCTGCGGCGCGTATCCGGCCTGGTCGAAAAGCACGGCTACTGTACGGTCGTGGTTTCCGAGGGCGTGCGCACGCCGGAGGGACGCTTTCTTTCCGATCAGGGTGTGCGCGATGCGTTTGGCCATGCGCAGCTCGGCGGGGTGGCGCCGGTGATCGCGGGAATGATCCGCGAAGAGCTCGACATGAAGCACCACTGGGCGGTAGCGGACTACCTGCAGCGCGCGGCGCGCCATATCGCTTCGAAGACCGATGTGGAACAGGCCTACGCCGTCGGGCGGGAAGCGCTGCGCCTGGCGCTGGGCGGCCATAACGCGGTGATGCCCGCGATAGAGCGCCGCTCATCCCGCCCCTATCGGTGGAAGATCAGCATCGCGCCGCTGGACAAGGTCGCCAACGTCGAAAAGAAGATGCCGCGCAATTTCATCAGCCGCGACGGCCTCGGCATCACCGCCAGGTGCCGCGAATACCTGGAGCCGCTGATCCGTGGCGAGGACTACCCGCCCTATCGCAACGGTCTGCCGCGCTACGTGCAGCTGAAGAACGTGGCCGTGCCGAAGAGGCTCGGGACGAGCTTCGAGATCTGAATCCAGAGGAATACGCGCGCGCCGCTCGTCCACGCCGCGAATGATGCCGGCAGGGAGCACCTGATTGCCTCGGTGCTCCGAGCGATCGCCCGCACGCCGCCCATCGATTCCGCCATCCCCGGCGCCGATCGTGAAATCGCGCTCCCGAGGGAGGTGCCGGACCGCTTTTCTCCGGGGGCCCGCTGCTCCGGCCTGCGTTATATTGGAGCGCTCGAACGATAACGCCATGAGCGCAAAATGAATCTGGAACCGGTTTTCTGCCCCCGCGATCAGCGGGAGGCTTCGCGGCGGACTCGATGAACGGACACGAACATCACCACCATCACGAGCACGGGCATGACCATGTCAGCCACGCCAGCGAACACGCTCTGCTGTGGGGGCTGATCCTCACGCTCGGCTTCGCCGCCGTGGAGGCGACCGGAGGCTGGATCTCCGGTTCGCTCGCGCTGCTCAGCGATGCCGCGCATATGCTTTCGGATGCAACCGCGCTCGGCCTGGCCGCGCTCGCGGCGAGATTCGCGCGCCTGCCGCCGTCGCCGCGACATTCCTATGGACTCGTCCGCGCCGAAGTCCTGTCCGCGCTGTTCAACGGCGTTTTCATGCTGCTGGTGATCGCCGGCATCGTCTGGCACGCGGTGGCACGCCTGCGCGATCCGACGCCCGTGGACGGCGGACTGGTGATAGCGATCGCCGCCGCAGGCATGCTGGTCAACGTGCTCATCATCTGGGTCCTGCACCGGGGCGAGCAGAACCTGAACGTGCGCGGCGCGATGATCCATGTCATCGGCGACCTGCTGGGCTCGGTCGCTGCCCTGATCGCCGGACTGGTCATCCACTTCACCGGCTGGATGCCGATCGATCCTCTGCTCTCCTTTCTTATCTGTGCGCTGATCCTGTTCTCCTGCCTGCGCCTGCTGCGCGACGTGGTGCATGTGATCATGGAAGGCGTGCCGGCGCACCTGGAACTGCCCACGGTCGGCAAGGCGATGGCCGGCGTGCCAGGGGTGCGGGAAGTCCACGATCTGCACATCTGGACCCTGTCGAGCGGACGGAATGTCCTGTCCGCCCATGTGGTGATCGAGGATATGCGCCACTGGGAGACGATTCTGGAGGCGATGCGACGCCTGCTGCACGATCGCTTCGGACTGGAGCATGTCACGCTGCAACCCGAGCCGGCCGTGCGGGCGAACCGGATTCATCCGATGTGACCGCGCGACGCCGGCCGAATCTGGTAAAATCGCGAATCTTCCCGCTGCGCACGCACGGACCCGTTACCTCGACCCGTTTTCCAACCTGCTTTCAGGAGGATCCCGATGTCCAAGCTCGTCAATCCGCACGGTAGTCCCGTACTCAAGCCGCTGCTGCTGGAAGGCGCCGCGCTGACGGCGGAGCGCGAGCGCGCCAAGAGCCTGCCCCGCGTCCAGATCAGCTCGCGCGAAGCGGGCGACCTGGTGATGCTCGGCATCGGCGGCTTCACGCCGCTCGACGGCTTCATGGGGCATGCGGACTGGAAAGGCGTGTGCAGTGACTACATGCTGGAGAGCGGTGTGTTCTGGCCGATCCCCATCACCCTGTCGACGGATGAGCACCTGGCCGACGGTATCGGCATCGGCAGCGACATCGCGCTGGTCGGTCCGGACGGAGACATCATGGCGACGATGACGGTGCGCGAGAAATACCGCATCGACAAGGCCGAGGAATGCCGGGCGATCTTCCGCACCGACGACCCGGCGCATCCGGGCGTGAAGATGGTGATGGAGCAGGGCGACGTCAATCTGGCCGGCCCGGTGCGCGTGCTCTCCGAAGGCGACTTTGCCGAGCGCTTCCCCGGCGTCTACATGACCCCGGCACAGACGCGCGCGCTGTTCGAAGAAAAGGGCTGGAGCACCATCGCCGCCTTCCAGACCCGGAACCCGATGCACCGCTCGCACGAGTATCTGGTCAAGATCGCCATCGAGATCTGCGATGGCGTGCTGGTCCACTCCCTGCTCGGCAACCTCAAGCCGGGTGACATTCCGGCCGAAGTGCGCGCCGAGGCGATCGACGTCCTGGTGAAGAACTACTTCGTCGACAATACCGTGGTGCAAGCCGGCTATCCGCTCGACATGCGCTACGCGGGTCCGCGCGAAGCCCTGCTGCACGCGCTCTTCCGGCAGAACTACGGTTGCTCCCACCTCATCGTCGGCCGCGACCATGCCGGCGTAGGCGAGTACTACGGTCCGTTCGATGCCCAGCACATCTTCGACGAGATTCCCGCAGGCGCGCTGGAAACCAAGCCGCTCAAGATCGACTGGACGTTCTGGTGCTACCGCTGCAACGGCATGGCCTCGATGCGCACCTGCCCGCACGCGGGCGGCAACGATCGCCTGCTGCTGTCCGGCACCAAGCTGCGCAAGGCGCTATCGGAAAACGGCGAAGTCCCGGCGGAATTCAGCCGCCCCGAGGTCCTGGAGGTGCTGCGCCGCTATTACGCCACCATCAAGGAAGAAGACCGGGTCGAGGTGAAGCTCAGCGGGCATTCGGCGAAGTAGAAGACAGGGGGGACGCTCCCCTAAAAGGGAAGCGCCCCCTATCGTCCCTAGCGTCCCCCCATCCTCCCGAATCACTGCAGCAGAATGAACAGCGCCGCCTCGCCGCGGCGCACGTTCAGCAGCAGACGGTTCCCGCCGGCGCGGGCTGCTTTCGCCATTTCGTCCACTGAGCTTACCGGCATGCGGTTGACCGAGACGATGACGTCGCCGGGACGCAGGCCGCCGAGCTGCGCCAAGCTTCCCTGCTCCAGATCCAGCACCATCACGCCTTCGAGCCGCCCGTAAAGAGGCGAGCTTTCGTCGATGCGACCGAACACGGCACCGGCGAGCCGTGGATGCACCCGGTCTCCACCCAGCCTTTCCTGCGGCGCTTCGGCGATGCGCGCAGTCACGGTCCGCTCGGCGCCGTCGCGGCGGAAGCGGATGCGGACTTCATCACCCACGCGCAGCAGGCCGACCGCCGTGCGCAGTTCGGTCGAATTGCGGATCTCGCGCTCGTTGATCGCCAGCACGATGTCGCCACTCCGGAGACCGGCCGCGGCGGCCGGCGTATTCTCGCCGACCTGTGTCACCACCACACCCGGGCGGAACTGCTCCATGCCGAATGCCTGCGCCAGCTCCCTCGTCAGATCCTGGACCGCGATGCCGAGCTGGCCGCGGCGAACCTCTCCATGCTCGATCAATTGCGCCATCACCAGCGATGCCATGTTGCTGGGAATGGCGAAGCCGATGCCGACGTTGCCGCCCGCTGGACCGATGATGGCGGTATTGATACCGACCAGTTCGCCGCGCAGATTGACCAGCGGGCCACCCGAGTTGCCCGGATTGATCGAGGCATCGGTCTGGATGAAATCTTCGAACCCCTCGATACCAAGCCCGCTGCGGCCGATCGCGCTGACGATACCGGAGGTCACGGTGTGGCGCAGGCCAAAGGGATTGCCTACCGCCAGCACGAAGTCACCCGCGCGCAGAACGCTGGAATCGGCGAAGGGAATGGCGGTGAGGTCCTCGGCGGGAATTTTGATCACAGCGATATCGACCTCCGGATCCGCGCCCACGACGGTGGCGGTCAGCTGCCGCCCATCCTCCAGAGTCACCGAGATTTCCGCCGCCCGATCAATGACATGATTATTGGTGAGCACATAGCCGCGTTCGGCATCGACGATCACGCCAGAGCCGAGACTCTGGGTCTGGCGCTGCCGCGGCCGGTCAGGCAGATCGAAAAAGAAGCGGAAGAAGGGATCGCGGTACAGGGGACTCTGCTGCGCGGGCAGCCGGCTGGTGGTCGAAATGTTCACTACCGCCGGGCTCACCCGATCGACCATCGGAGCCAGCGTGGGCAGGGCCGCGCCCTGGGAATCGACGGGGGGCAGAGCGGACGCGAGCGCGCTTCCCGACAGGCTGGCCGAGAAAAGCACGAGGAAAAATGGGAAAAGAGAAAAGACAAGAAACGGAAGCGAACATGCATCCGTCGGCATGTGGTCCATCCGGACCGTGGAATCCCGTTCTTTCATCTTGGATCCTTCTTCTTCAGCTCTGACAAAAAGCGAGATGAAAGCAAGGGCGCAGCCGTGAGCGCGTCGCCGACGGGCACGTTGAATCCTGCACTTTCATCTTTCCTTCTTTTTTCTCTTCGTATGTGCATGTCGGGCCGGCGAATTTCAAGCTGGTGCGGGACAAGGGCAAAACTTATCCACAGGTTTTCCAGACCAAGCCCACAAGCCTTGCCGAGACCTGCCCACAGGAATCGCACCGAAGAACACAACATATAGTGTTTCGGAATTCTTTGAAAAATTTTCCGGAAAAGCCGGAAACCGGATTCGATCGCATCACATTACTTAGAATATCAACCAGTTAAGCAATCGTCACGGCTTTGATTTCGCTTGTTGACGATCTCCTGAAATATCCCTAACCTGTTTTCTCCCACACAACATCTTGTGTCCTGGACCGCGTTCCGGGATGCGCATAACCAGAATAAAACGGAGAGTACAACACCATGGATCATGCACACCTGCGAGTCGTTTCCGTCGATCAGCCCGCGATTCCGATGCAGGCGGCCTCCATGGACATCTGGGACAAGAAATACCGCCTCAAGACGAAGGACAGCCATATCCTCGACCAGAGCATCGACGATACCTACAAGCGCATCGCCCGCGCCCTCGCCGACGTGGAGGAGAGCCCGGAGAACCGCGAGCGCTGGTACGAAGAGTTTCTGTGGGCCCTGCGCCACGGCGCCATTCCGGCCGGCCGCATCGTCTCCAATGCCGGCGCGCTGGACCACAAGCCGGCCACCTCGACCATCAATTGCACGGTTTCCGGCACCATCGAGGACTCGATGGACGGCATCCTGGAGCGCGTCCATGAGGCCGGCCTGACCCTGAAGGCGGGCTGCGGCATCGGCTACGAGTTCTCCACCCTGCGGCCGCGCGGCGGCTACGTCACCGGCGCCGGCGCCTACACCTCCGGGCCGCTGTCCTTCATGGATATCTATGACCGCATGTGTTTCACCGTATCGTCGGCGGGCGGCCGGCGCGGCGCGCAGATGGGCACCTTCGACGTCGGCCACCCGGATGTGATCGATTTCATTCGCGCCAAGCGCGAGGACGGCAGGCTGCGCCAGTTCAATCTATCGCTGCTCATCACGCAGGAGTTCATGGATGCGGTCAAGAACGATCGCCAGTGGCGCCTCGCCTTCCCGATCACCAACGGCATGCTGGAGAGCGGCAGCATCGATCTGGACGACCCCGAGACCGTGGTCTGGCGCGAGTGGCCGACCCGGGACGGATATGCGTGCAACGAGGAAGGCCTGGTGGCCTGCAAGGTGGAGCGCACGATCAGGGCGCGCCGCCTGTGGGACCTGATCATGAGCTCGACCTACGACTATGCCGAACCCGGGTTCATCCTGATCGACAAGGTCAACGAGATGAACAACAACTGGTTCTGCGAGAACATCCGCGCCACCAATCCCTGCGGCGAGCAGCCCCTGCCGCCGTACGGCTCCTGCCTGCTCGGATCGGTGAATCTGTGCATGTTCGTGCGGCATCCGTTCACCGAGCGTGTCTCCTTCGACTGGACCGCTTTCCGCCGCGTGGTGTCCACCTTCACCCGCATGCTGGACAACGTGGTCGAAATCAACGGCCTGCCGTTGCCCGAGCAGCGCGACGAGATCCTGCGCAAGCGCCGCCACGGCATGGGCTATCTCGGGCTCGGCTCGACGCTGGCGATGCTGCGCATGAAGTACGGGAGCGCGGAGTCGCTCGAATTCACCGAACGCGTGACCCGGGAGATGGCGCTCACCGGCTGGGAAACGGCGCTCGATCTGGCGCAGGAAAAGGGTCCGGCGCCGATCATGGAAGAGGAATTCACCGTCACCGCGGAGATGCTGCGCAAGCGTCCCGAGATGGCGAAGGATGGCTATCAGATCGGGGACAAGGTCAAGGGCAAGGTGCTGCATGCACGCTACAGCCGCTACATGCAGCGCATCGCCGAAACCGCTCCCGAGCTGGTGGATCTCCTCGCCGAAGTGGGCGCACGCTTCACCCATCACACTTCGATCGCGCCGACCGGGACGATCTCGCTGTCGCTGGCCAACAACGCCAGCAACGGCATCGAGCCGAGCTTTGCCCATCGCTACTTCCGCAACGTGATCCGCGATGGCAGGAAGACCAAGGAAAAGGTCGATGTGTGGTCCTTCGAACTGCTCGCCTATCGTCATCTGATCAATCCGGCAGCCGCTCCCGACGCCGAGAGCGCGGAGGAGGCGCTGCCGGACTACTTCGTGTCCGCCGACGACATCACGCCGCGGGAACATGTCGACGTTCAGGCCGCCGCGCAGAAGTGGGTCGATTCATCGATCTCGAAGACGGCCAACGTTCCCGGCGATTATGCCTACGAGGACTTCAAGGACATCTATCTCTACGCCTACGAACAGGGTCTGAAGGGCTGCACCACCTTCCGCTTCAATCCGGAAGCGTTCCAGGGCGTGCTGGTGAAGGAGACAGACCTGGAGAACACGATCTATCGCTTCCAACTCGAGGACGGATCGACGATCGAGGTAAAGGGCAACGAGGAAGTGGAATACGACGGCGAGACACATACTGCGGCCAACCTCTATGACGCGCTGAAGGAAGGCTACTACGGCAAGTACTGAGCCGTGCGCATACCCTGACAGGAATCAAGGAACCGGAAAGATGACCATCAAGATCGACAACAAGATAGTCAGCTACGAAGTGGTGAAGGACGACGCGGCCGCCCGCGAGCCCGCGGCGGAAGCGCCCTCCAACATCATTCACATGCACGAGAAGGTAGAGCGGCCCGAAATGCTGCTGGGGTCGACCTACAAGGTAAAGACACCGCTCACCGAGCACGCGCTCTACGTCACCATCAACGACATCGTGCTCAATGCCGGCACCGAGCATGAGCTGCGGCGCCCCTTCGAGGTCTTCATCAACTCGAAGAACATGGATCATTTCCAGTGGATCGTGGCCCTGACCCGCATCATTTCGGCGGTGTTCCGCAAGGGTGGCGACGTGACCTTCCTGGTCGAGGAGCTGCACTCGGTGTTCGACCCGCGCGGCGGCTACTTCAAGAAGGGCGGCAAGTTCATGCCCTCTCTGGTAGCGGAAATCGGCGACGTCATCGAGAATCACCTGCGCTACATCGGCCTGATCAAGGACAGCAAGCTCGACGAACATCAGCAGGCGTTTCTCCACGGCAAGCGGCGTGAATTCGAGCAGGCCGCGGCGGCACGACAGGGCGACAACGGCGACGACACCTTCCCGGAAGGCTCGCAGCTGTGCACCAAGTGCCAGACCAAGGCGATGATCCGCATGGACAACTGCCTGACCTGCCTGAACTGCGGCGAGTCGAAATGCGGCTGAGGCCATCGGGAAAGCGACGGGGCGGACACTCCCGGCCCCGCCCCGTCGCTTTCCCGACCCGGGCTGGGACCATGGTCCGACCGGACCGGATGGCGTGGCGTAATGGCGGCATCGGATCCGCCATGCGCAATCCATTGAAAACGCCCGATCTTTCCGGGGGCTTTCAGAACATTTTCTTTGCGGCGTGAGCGACTGCTATAATCGATCGCAGTCTCGGTCTCGAGAGAGAGGGGCAATATATGGCAGTCAAGCAGAAGCCGGTGGTTGGTAACTGGTACATGAACATGGCTGGCCAGTTGATCAAGGTCTGGGCGCTGGGGTATTCCTCGGGCCGACTGTCCCAGGTGGTCATCGAATACCTCAACGGCAAGCGCAAGATCATCAGCGCTGCCGATTGGTGGTCCCTGGATCTCGAGGCCCACCTCTATCGCGCCGCACGCCGGCGCCGGGATGGCGAGGGAATTCACCGCTGAGTCGCCTCGAACGGAGCGACGCTCCGTTCCGGCAAGCGCTCAGAGCGGCGGGCATTCCACAGTGAATGCCGTTCCCGCCTTCACCGCTTGACCGGCCTCTTCTGCAGCTTGCGCTGCAATGTGCGGCGATGCATACCGAGACGCTGCGCAGTCTGTGAGATATTGCCCCCGCATTCCATCAGCACCTTCTGTATGTGTTCCCATTCGAGCCGGTTCACCGACATCGGCTGAGGTTCGGCGCTCACCTCGGGATCGCCTTCCTCGCGATCGAAAGCCGCGATGATATCGTCGGTCTGCACCGGCTTGGTGAGGTAGTAGGTGGCTCCCAGCTTCACCGCCTCCACTGCAGTGGCAATGCTGGCGTACCCCGTCAGCACTACGATGCGTGCCTGCGGGCGGGATGCGGCAAGACGGGACACGAAGGCAAGGCCGGAAGATCCCGGCAGACAAAGATCGACCACCGCGAAGTCGGGCGGATCCTCGCTCGCCAGCTCCCACGCGCTCTCCACATCTTCGGCCGTCCGGACCTGGTAGCCTCTGCGCGTCAGCGCCCTGGCGAGCACATCACGGAATGCGGCGTCGTCATCGACCAGCAGCAGTTTCGCTTCCACCCTCACCTCCTTCAGGACCGTCGTTGTCATCGCGCACCAGCAGCTGGGTCAGCGGCAACGTCATCCAGGTGCATGCTCCCCCTTCCTCGCGATTGAACAGGAGCATCTCTCCACCCAGGCGGTCGACCACCGAATAGGCGAGATACAGCCCGAGTCCCAGGCCCTCACCCGGCGCCTTGGTGGAGAACACCCGCTTGCCCGCCGCCGACAGGGCGGCCGGCGCCAGGCCGGCCCCATGATCGCAGACTTCGAGCGTCAAGCGTTCCCAGTCCCAGCGCGCCTTGAGCTCGATGCGCTCACGAGAGGCGTCCGCCGCATTGTTGAGGATGCTGATGATCGCCTGACTCAAGGTCTGTTCGGCCACTATCACCGGCGCCGGCCGGTCGCCGGCCAGATCAGTCCGCACCTCGGTCGCCGGCCGCAAGGCACGCCAGCGCTCGATGACTTCCCACAGATATTCGTCCACAGGCAGGCAGTGGCCGGATGCCGCCTGGCTCTGGCCAGCCGACAGCGACAGCATGGTCAGCGTGCGCTTGCAGCGGCCAACCTGCTCACGCAACAGGCCAAGGCGCTGCTGCAGACTCTCGTCGTCCTCGTGGTCGATGCCGAGTTCCTCGGCGATCAGCGCAATCGTTCCGAGCGGGGTTCCCAGTTCATGCGCGGCTCCGGCAGCGAGCGCGCCCAGCGCCACGATGCGTTCGTCGCGCAGCGCGCGCTGCTTGCTTTCCGAGAGCAGTCGATCGCGCTCACGCAGCGTGCTGCCCATCTTCGCCACGAAAGCCACAATCAGTCCCGCGCTCAGTACGAAACCCAGCCACATGCCGGTGACGTGAAGCTCGAAGTCGTGAAGGCCGTGCTCATGCGCTGGGATGGGCAGCGGCTCGTAGCGGAACAAAAGGAGCGTATAGCAGGCGATGATCGCAACCGCGATGATCCAGCTGTACACACCGGGGAGCAGCGCCGCCGACACGATGAGCGGCAGGAGCAGGAGCAGGGCGAGCGGGTTGGTGGACCCGCCGCTCAGATAGAGCAGCAGGCCGAGCATCGCGACGTCGAGCAGCAACTGGACGACGAAGACGCGATCGCTGATGTCCTCCCGGTCACGCAGCCATGCCCACGACGCCAGGCTGACGATGCACCAGACCGCGATCAGCGCGGACATGGTGATAAATGGCAGGGAAATACCCAGCTGCCAGCCGACGAACAGCAGCGCCAGCACCCATCCGAGCACCGCGCCCGCCCTCAGCAGCAGCAGCCGTTGCAGATTCAGAGCAGACAGCGACCCGACGGCGAAGGCCGGGCGATCACTGAAACGATCCGGAAACAAACTTTTTCCCCGATACCGCCAATTCATTAATGATAATTATTTACATCAAGGGGCGCGCTGACTATACTTTGATCATCACGCGTCCCCCCCTCCTCAAACGCGTGTATCCGGGAGCGCCCTGCGCTCCCTTTTTTTGTCCGGAACCCACCCACAGCCTATCCGGGCGACCGATCAAATCTCGATCATCTCGAAATCATCCCGGGAAGCGCCGCATTCCGGGCAACGCCAGGTCAGGGGAACATCCTCCCAGCGAGTGCCGGGAGCGATTCCGTGTTCGGGCAGACCGGCAGCCTCATCATAGATGAAGCCGCAGATCACGCACATGTACTTCCTCATATCCTGTTGTCGTCCGTACCTGGATGGTGAGGCAGATGCAATGTAGCACAGCAACGATGCTAGAATGAACCGCGACCGGACATTACTGTGATTCCGCGCGCGAGCCCTCCTCCAAACCGACAACGCCTTGAAACAGCAACGCCAATCTCGCGACTGCCAGCCGAAAAGCGGCCAATCACTGAGCGCGATCCCGACTGTGATGGCGATATCCGGCAGCGATCCGAGCGGTGGCGCCGGCATTCAGGCGGACATCGAGACGCTGGCCAGCATGGGCTGCCATACCGCGCCCGTGGTCACCGCCCTGACCCTGCAGAACACACATCAGGCGAGCGGCTACGTCGCCACCGACGCGACGCTGCTGGAGCGACAGATACGCATGGTGTGCGCGGACCTTTCGGTCGCCGCATGCAAGATCGGCATGATCGGCAGCGCCGCGATCGCCGCCGCAGCCGCGCGGGTCCTGGCGGAACGCACCGATATTCCCGTGGTGCTCGACCCGGTGCTGGGGGCAGGCGGCGGCGGCGCACTCGCGGACGATGCCGCCCGCCACGCAATCCTCGGTGAACTGCTGCCGCTCGCCACTGTCGTGACACCCAATACGGTCGAGGCACGGCAGCTCGCTCCCGCTGCCGGCACGCTCGGGGACTGCGCGCTGACGCTGCTCGATGCCGGCGCGGAATACGTGCTGCTCACCGGCAGCCACGAACAGACCGAACAGGTGATCAACTCGCTCTACGGCGATGGCCGCCTGCTCGATACCTGGTCCTGGGAACGGCTGCCCGGGAGCTATCACGGATCCGGCTGCACGCTGGCCGCCGCCATCGCCGGCCTGCTCGCCACTGGAGTCCTTCCCGAGGAAGCGATAAGGCAGGCGCAGGAATACACCTGGGAAAGTCTGCGCCATGCCTATTCCGTCGGCGGCGGCCAGCGCATTCCCAACCGCTTCTTCTGGGCCCAGCACGACCGGGAAGCGCGCCGATGAAGCGGCACGCCATCCGCGGGCTCTATGTCATCGCCGATACCGAAGTCATTCCGGATGGCAAGCTGACCGAATATGTGCGCCTGGCCGTACGCGGCGGCGCGCAACTGGTGCAATATCGCGACAAGCGCGCGACCGGCGAGCGCCGCCTGCGCGAGCTGCATGAACTGCGCGAGCTGTGCCGGGCCTGCCAGGTACCGCTGCTGATCAACGATGACGTCGCGCTGGCGCAGACGATCGACGCCGATGGCGTCCACCTCGGTCGTGACGACGAAAGCGTGGAAGCGGCGCGAGCGCGGCTCGGGGAAGGAAAGCTGATCGGCGCCTCCTGCTATAATGACCTGCTTCGGGCCGAGGAGGCGCAACGGCAGGGTGCGGATTACGTCGCCTTCGGCAGTTTCCATGCCTCGCCGACCAAGCCGGACGCCGTGAAGGCGACGCCCACGCTGCTGGTCGAAGCGCGGCGGCGGTTCGACCTGCCGATCGTCGCCATCGGCGGCATTACACCGGAGAATGGCGCCCTGCTGATCGATGCCGGCACCGATGCGCTCGCGGTGATCAGCGGTGTGTTTGCGCAAGCCGACATCGCGGTGGCCGCCGCGCGCTACAGCCGCCTGTTCGAATCCTCCGCCGTCGACGACGCGGAAACACTTCAGGAAGATCTGACATGACGCAATCGCACTCCCTGTTCAACAAGGCCCAACGAGTCATTCCCGGCGGCGTCAACTCACCGGTACGCGCCTTCCACGGCGTCGGCGGTGAGCCCGTGTTCATCCGCCGCGGTGCCGGTGCCCAGCTGATCGATGTCGACGACAAGGCTTACGTCGACTACGTCGGCTCCTGGGGCGCCGCCATTCTGGGGCATGCGCATCCGGCGGTGGTGGCGGCGGTGAAACGGGCGGTGGAGGACGGGCTCGGCTTCGGCGCGCCGACAGAGATCGAGACGCGGATGGCCGAAACCCTGTGCCGCCTGGTGCCCTCGCTGGAGATGGTGCGCATGGTCAATTCGGGCACCGAAGCCACCATGAGTGCGATCCGCCTCGCCCGCGCCTACACGGGCCGCGACAAGATCCTGAAGTTCGAGGGCTGCTATCACGGCCATGGCGATTCGCTGCTGGTGAAGGCCGGATCAGGCGCGCTGACGCTGGGTGTACCGAGTTCGCCGGGCGTGCCGCTCGCGCTTGCGGAACACACCATCACCGTTCCCTACAATGATCTGGAGCGCGTGGAAGAAGTATTCGCGCGGCTCGGCGGGCAGATCGCCTGCATCATCGTGGAACCGGTCGCGGGCAACATGAACTGCATTCTGCCCAAGGACGGCTTCCTCGCCGGCTTGCGTCGGCTGTGCGATCAGTACGAATCCCTGCTCATCTTCGACGAAGTGATGACCGGCTTCCGCGTCGCCCTCGGCGGTGCGCAGCAGCGCTTCGGCATCCGCCCGGACCTGACGACTCTGGGCAAGGTGATCGGCGGCGGCATGCCGGTCGGGGCGTTCGGCGGCAAGCGGGACATCATGGAGAAGCTGGCGCCGCTCGGCGGCGTGTACCAGGCGGGCACGCTCTCGGGCAATCCGGTGGCGATGGCGGCCGGACTGGCCACCCTGCAGGAAGTGGAGAAGGGGAATTTCTATCAGGACCTGGCGGCAACCAGCAAGCGCATCGCCGACGGACTGGTGACGCGCGCGAAGGCATTCAACGTGCCGCTGGTGGTGAACCACGTGGGTGGCATGTTCGGCCTGTTCTTCACCGAACAGCAGACGGTGGACAGCTTCAATGCGGTCACGCGCTGCAACCTGGACCGCTTCCGCCTTTTCTTCCACGGCATGCTGACGCATGGCGTGTATCTCGCGCCCTCCGCGTACGAAGCATGCTTCGTCTCTTCGGCGCATGGATCCGCCGAGATCAAGCAGACGCTGATCGCGGCGGAACAGGTCTTCTCGCAATTGTGATGGGGTCGCGATAGCGGTTCCGGCCGCAGGCGCGCATCCGAAGGTCTCGCATCATGAAGTACAGCCCACTCGGAACGACCGGCATCGAGGTGAGCCGCATCTGCCTTGGCACCATGACCTTCGGTGAACAGAATACCGAAGCCGAGGCCCATGCCCAGCTCGATGCCGCACTCGACGCCGGCATCAACTTCATCGATACCGCGGAGATGTATCCGGTTCCGCCGCGGGCGGAGACCTACGGCCGCACGGAGCGCTACATCGGCAGCTGGCTGAGCCGCCGCGGCCAGCGCGATCGCCTGGTTCTGGCAACCAAGGTGATGGGGCCTTCCGAAGACCTGCATTACGTGCGTGATGGATCGACACGTCTCGATCACCGCAACATCGAAGCCGCGATCGATGCCAGCCTGCAGCGACTCGGCACCGACTACATCGACCTCTATCAGCTTCACTGGCCGGACCGCCGCAGCAACTTCTTCGGCAAGCTCGGCTACCAGCACGACGCGCAGGACGACCCGGTACCGCTGGAGGAAACCCTGGAAGTACTGGGGCGGCTGGTCAAGGCAGGAAAGGTCCGCCACATCGGCGTGTCGAACGAAACCCCCTGGGGCGTGATGCGCCTGCTGCAGCTCGCCGCCGAGCGCGGCCTGCCCCGGATAGTCAGCATCCAGAATCCGTACAATCTGCTGAACCGCTCCTTCGAGATCGGTCTGGCCGAGATCGCGCATCGTGAATCGGTCGGCCTGCTGGCCTATTCTCCGCTAGGCTTTGGCGTGCTGAGCGGCAAGTATCTGGATGGCAAGCGCCCGGAAGGCGCGCGCCTGACCCGCTTCCAGCGTTTCCAGCGCTACACCCGCGATACGGCGCAAGCCCCGGTCCGCGCCTATGTGGAGACAGCCGGGCGTCACGGTCTCGATCCCGCGCAGATGGCGCTGGCATACGTCAACTCGCGGCCGTTCCTCACCAGCACCATCATCGGCGCCACCGATCTGCAGCAGCTCGCCGCGAACATCGCCAGCAACGATCTGGAGCTGTCGGAGGAAGTGCTGGCGGAAATCGAAGCCATCCATCTGCGTCATCCCAATCCGTGTCCCTGAACCGCCGCCGCTGGCTGGCGTGCGGACTGGCGGCGGCGATCGCCGGTTCGACCCAGGCTGCAACCCTGCCCGAAGGCCGTGGCGGCACCGTGGAAGTGCCGGACGCAGCGGCCATCGCCGATCCCTGGCTACAACCGGCGAGCCCGCGCCTTCTTTTCGCGCAGGAACTGGAAGCGGCGGGGCGCGATCTGGCACAGGCGGATGGCGCGCTGCTGCTCGCCACCACGGACAGCGTGCTGATCATGGACAGCAGCACACCCGTGCCCCGCATCATCGGCCGCATCACCCTGCCGGAATCCGTGCTCGCGATCGAGGCAGAGGGCGAGACCGCCTGGCTGCTGACCCGCTCGCATCTATACACCCTGGATATCCGCGATCCCGCCCATGCGCTGCTGCGCGGCAGCCTGGCGCTGACCGCGCCGGCACGCATCTTCACGGCGGCAGCGGGCCGCGGCTACGTGCTTTCCTCCCGCGGCCTGCATGTACTCGAGCTGAGCGGATCCGGGCCTGCGGCGGTAGTCGCCGAGCACGCCTTCGATTTCGAACCGGCTGCCATCGCGACCGATGGCAGGGCCGCGTACCTCGCCGCAGGCGAACGCGGCCTGCTGGTCATCGATGCGGATGGCCGCGTCGAAGGCTTCGCCGGAACCGGGCCAGTGCTCGATGTCTTCGTCGAAGACGGCCGTATCTATCTGGCGCAGGGCGAGCACGGACTGACGGTGATCGGTCGTGACGACGAGGAGGAACTGCGCTGGCTGGGCAGTCTGCGCGGCACGGACGCGGTCGATGGCGTACGCGTCGCGGGCACGCGAGCGGCGATCCGGGACGGAGCTGCGCTCTATCTGCTCGATGTGGAGAATCCGCTGGCGATCGAGCGCAGCGCGCTGCTGTGGCGCGGCGACTGCTGCAGCACCTGGCTCGCGCAGGACGACCGCATCCTGGCTGTCGCCGGCAACCGTCTCATCGGCATCGAGCCGCGCGACCTGCCACGCAGCGGCAACGAAGGACTGGCTTTCGGCCAGGGCGTGAACTTCGGCGGTCAGCGTCGCATCTTTCTGGACGGCGACATCGCCTACGTCGCCGACTGGTTCGCGGGACTGCACATCTACGAGCTGAGCGATCCCCGGCGCCCCGCATTGCTCGCCAGCCTGCACAGCGCCGGCTCGCCCAAGGGCGTAGTCGTGCGCGACGGCATCGCTTTCGTCGCCGATGATGACCACGGTCTGCTGGTGGTGGATGTCGTCGATCCCCGCAAGCCCAGGGCATTGGGCCGTCTGCCCCTGCCGGGACTCGCCTACACGCCGGTGCTCGATGGCGATCTGCTCTATCTCGCCTCCCACCATGGCGGCGTGCTGGTGATCGATGTCGCGAATCCGCGCAATCCGTCCCTGCTGACGCACTTCGACACTCCCGGCAAGGCCTGGTCGCTGCGCGTGCGCGACGGTATCGCCTGGGTCGCCGATGATGATGCCGGTCTCGCGATCCTCGATGTGAGCGATCCGCGCGCCCCACGGGAGATCGCCCGCTATCGTCCCGGCGGGCGCGTGGAAGAAGTGCTGCTCGACGGCGACATCGCCTATCTCGCGCTTTACGACGACGGCGTGCATGTACTCGACATCGCCGATCCGGCCTCGCCTCGACTGCTGGCACGGGCGCAGACGCCTGGCAATGCGCGCGGCCTGGCGCTGCGCGGCACGCTGCTGCATGTGGCCGACTGGATGGCGGGAGTGCAGATATTCGATGTCTCGGATCCGGCACGACCGTGGCACCTCGGCTCGCGCGATACCGACGGCGCGGCCTGGGGCCTTGCCCTGCAGGACGATGCGCTCGTGGTCGCGGACTGGTGGGGCGGGCTGCTGCTGCTCGACACCGAGATGTCCGCGCAGACCCTCGCCGTGTATCCCCGCCGCGAGTCCATCCGATCGATAGCGATCCGCGACAGCTTTGCCTTTGTCTCTCAGGGCGATGGCGGTATGCAGGTGTTCGACATCCGCAATCCGCTCAACCCGATCTGGGTAACCGGCGTCGATCTGGCCGACGCGGACGCGATCACGCTCGAGGCGGACCGTGCCTGGGTGCTGCATTCGGGCGGCACGCGGATCGCCGCCGTCGACATCACCGATCCGTTCCAGGCGCACGCGGAAGAAGATTACGAGACCACGGTGCGGGCCAGCCTGCTCCGCACGCTCGACGGCGCCATACTGCTCGCGGGAGATGAAGGATATGCGTTGATCGACACGCAATCGCGCGTCATGACGCACGTGCCGGCGCCACTCTCCGATGCCGCATCGGCCGGAATCGCGCTGATCGCGGATGTCGATGGCAACATCCGCGAACTGGATGCCGATGGCCAGGCCGGGCGAGTGCTGGCATCGTTCGACAGCAGCATCGTCCGGCTGCTCGCAAGCGATGACCGGGTGATCGCCTATACCGAGGATGAGCGGCTGCGTGTGTTCACCAGGCAAACGAACGGCACGCTTCGCAAGCTGACCGATATTCCGGTGCCGGGGGGAATCGACGCGCTGGCGGTCGACGGCCCGCGCATTCATCTTGCCCGTGGCCGCACGGTGCGGACGCTCGAGCTGGGCACCGATGGCTGGCGCCTCGTCGCGGGTCAGGAAACGATGGCGCCGGTCACCCATCTTGCCATCGGCGAGGAAGCGATCTATCTCGCCGGCACGGACGTGCTGCGCGCCCTGTCACGCCTGCCGGAAACCCGGACCGAAAAAACCGATGCCGGCGGCCTGCTGCTCCACATCCCGCCCGGGCTGCCACCGGGAGAGTACGATATTCTGCCGGGACAGCCCCTGGACGCTACCGCAGTCATCGACGACGCGGTACACATCGAGCCGCTGCGCTTCGGCCGCGGCCCGCGGAATCAATAGAGCGAGAAGGACAGGCCCAGCGAGAAGAAGTCGACGTCGAACTCGCCGCTGAAGCTGTCGAGCACGTCGTTGTAGCGTTCCCACTCCAGATGGACGGACGTCAGATAGTTGATCTGGTATGAGACGCCCGCGCCGAATGCCAACTCCGTGCCGGACTCGCTGTCGCGGAAGTTTCCGCATGAATCGCTTTCGCGCGCATCCCAGTCCCAGGCGAAAATGCCGAACTTGCCATAGATATTGAAATCGCGACCGACCGGCACGTTGCCGAGCAGGGACACGCCAAGACCGTCGACCTCGACCTCGCTCGCCACAGGGCCTTCGCACCAGTGATCCACCTGCGCCCCGGCCCGGCCTCGAAACGTGCTGTCGCCCAGATTCGCGTAGTAGAGTTCGGCGCCGACATTGGGCGTGATGCGATAACCACCGAAGAGCTTGTAGCCGGTGTCCGAGGTATCGACGGAGCCACCGAGCAGATTGCCGTCGTCGTAGTCGGCGACATCCAGGTCGAAGCTGGTGCTACCAAGCGCAAAGCCCAGATAGGGGCCCGGCTCCCAGGCATGAGCCGCTCCTGCCGTGGCCGCGCAGACAACAATGCCGACACCCAGAATTCGTTTCATCGCTTCTTCCTCCTGAGGGCTCACTACCACCATATTACGCAGAGAACGGGGAAAAGGGCATTCCAGGGGAGCGTCCCCCTAAGTCAGCAACCGAACAGCCACCACCGCCAGCAGCAGTGCGAACAGGCGCTTCAGCAGTCCGACCGGCAGGATGTGGGTAAGCTGGGCGCCGAGGGGCGCGGTGAGCATGCTGCTTGCGCCGATGGCGAGCATGGCGGGCCAGTACACATAGCCGCTCGCCGCCTCCGGCAGGTGATGCGCGCCCACGGTGCCCATGAGGATATAGCCGGCGCTGCCGGCGAGGGCGATGGGCAGGCCGCAGGCTGCCGAGGTGGCGATGGCGTTGCGGATTGCGATGCCGCGCGCGAGCAGAAACGGAGTGGTGAGAGAACCGCCGCCGATGCCGACCAGCGCGGAAACGAAACCGATCACGCTACCCGCGATGCCGGCGAGCCCGCGTTCCAGATGGCCCGCGCCATGCGCAACACGCGGCATCAACCCGAAAGCGATCTGCAGCGACATCGTCAGCATGAAAATCGCAAACACATAGCGCAGCACGGTGGTATCCAGTTGAGCGGCGAACCAGGCGCCACCGAGCGTGCCCAGCACGATGGCTGGACCGAGACGCCGCCACACACTCCACAGAATGGCGCCGCGACGCTGATGTCCCCAGATGGAAGCGATCGATGTCGGCACGATGGCCGCGAGCGAGGTGCCGATCGCAACATGCATCAGCGCCTCCGCCGGAATCGACGGCTGCGCCGCGGTCCAGATGAAGACCAGCGCGGGAACGATGATCAGGCCTCCGCCGACGCCGAACAGTCCGGCGAGCAGACCGGTGGCGGCGCCCAGCGACAGATAGTGGACCCACTCCTGCATGCGAGCCGGCTACGGCACCCGCTTAACGGACCCAGACCGAGGTGAAGTTGACGAACTCGTGGATGCCGTGGTGGGAAAGTTCCCGCCCGTAACCGGAATGACCCACGCCGCCGAAAGGCAGGCGGGGATCGCTTTTCACCATGCCGTTGACGAATGCGCAGCCGCAGCGCAGGCGCAGCGCCAGGCGCTCACCGACGGTGACGTTGCGGGTCCACACGCTGCCACCCAGCCCGTAACGGGAATGGTTGGCGAGCTCCACCGCTTCATCGGCGCTGTCGGCGCGGGTGACGCTCGCTACCGGCCCGAAGGTTTCCTCGTCGAATACCGGCATACCCGGCTTCACGTGATCGAGAATCGAGGCCGCGTAATAGGCGCCCGGACCGTCCAGCGGACGGCAGCCGGTGACCGCCAGCGCGCCTTGTGCGATGCTTTGCTCGACCAGGTGGTGAAGCGAGTCACGCAGATCGGCGCGCGCCAGCGGCGCAAGCGTCGTATCCGGCGCCGACGGATCGCCGGGATGCAGCGCTTCCACGCGCTCGCGCAGGCGCTGGACGAATTCGTCGCCGATCTTGCCGACCACGATGAACCGCTTGGCTGCGATGCAGCTCTGGCCGGCATTGCCGAAACGCGAGCTCATGGCCCGGTCGATCGCCAGATCGAGATCGGCGTCAGGCAGCACGATGAAAGGATCCGAACCGCCCAGCTCGAGCACGGTCTTCTTCAGCGCCGCGCCGGCGATCGCCGCCACTTGCCTGCCCGCGGCTTCGCTGCCGGTCAGAGTGACCGCATGCACGCGCGGGTCGCGTATCACGGCCTCGACGCCTGACACCGGAATCATCAGGGTGATGAACGCCCCATCGGGAAGGCCCGCTTCGCGCAGCACTTCCTCCACCGCCAGCGCACATTGGGGCACATTCGAGGCATGTTTGAGCAGCACCGTATTGCCGGCGGCGAGTGCCGGCGCGGCGAAGCGGAATACCTGCCAAAAGGGAAAATTCCAGGGCATGATGGCCAGCACCGTGCCCAGCGGTCTGCAGGCCACGTAACTGCGCCGGGCCTCGGTGGCGACGGCTTCATCGGCCAGAAAGGTGCTCGCGTGTGCCGCATAGTATTCGCAGCCAAGCGCGCATTTTTCGATTTCGGCCTGAGCCTCCGCCGCCAGCTTGCCCATTTCCATGGTGGCCAGGCGCGCCAGGCTGTCGCGACGCGAAAGCAGTATGGCGGCCACGCGCCGCAGGATTTCACAGCGCTCGGCGAGCGAGGTGTCGCGCCATATCGCGGACGCGCGCGCCGCGGAGGCGAGCATCGTTTCGGTGTGCTCGGCGTCCCAGGCTTCGAATGTGGCCAGCAGACGGCCGTCGGCGGGATTTACGGACTTCATGATGGCGTCAGCTTACCACGGCATTGCGCGGATGCCAGCCGCGCAGAGGGACACCGCGGCTTCGGCTTGGGTACAATCGGTGAATCGCGGCCCGCATCGCGTCCCCGGGCGCGAAGCGGGCCGATCAGGGACCGGATACAGAGTGTGATGGAAGAAGCGATGGAAGTCAGAATCGAACCAGCGATCAAACCCAAGGTGTGCATTCTCGGCGGCACGGGATTCGTCGGCGGACACCTGGCGGCTCAGCTGGTGGAGCACGGCTTCACGGTGCGCATACCGACACGCCGCCCCGTCCGTCACCGCAGCCTCGGCGTACTGCAGGGGGCCTCGGTGGTGACCGCGAACATTCACGAACCGGGGGTCCTCGAAGATGTGCTGGGCGGCTGCGATGCCGTGATCAATCTCGTCGCCATCCTCAACGAGGGCCGGCGAGGAGATTTCAAGCGGGTTCACGTCGACCTGGTGGACCGGCTGAGCGAGGCCTGCCGTCGCAGCGGCGTGCGCCGGCTGCTGCACATGAGCGCGATGAATGCATCGCCGCAGGCGAAAAGCGCATATTTGCGCAGCAAGGGCGAAGGCGAGGACCGCGCCCACGCGGCCGAGGATCTGCAGGTCACCAGTTTCCGCCCCTCCGTGATCTTCGGGCCGAACGACCACCTGTTCAATCGCTTCGCCGCCCTGCTGCGCTGCGCCCCGATGCTGCCACTCGCCTGCCCCGGCGCGCGGCTGTCGCCGGTATTCGTGGGCGATGTCGTGCACGCCTTGCGCATCGCGCTGACAAATCCCGACACTGCCGGACAACGCTACGAACTGTGTGGTCCGCGGGTGATGACGCTGGAAGAGATCGTGCGTTACGCCGCCGATGTCCTGCAGATCGACAAGCCCATCGTACCGCTCGGTAACGGACTCTCGAAGCTGCAGGCGCGGGTTCTCGGGATGCTGCCCGGCCGCCCCTTCACCATGGACAACTATCTGTCGCTGAGTGTCGATGCCGTATGCCGCGACGGTTTTCCTGCCGTCTTCGGTATTCAGCCGCAGCCGGTCGAAGCCGTGATACCCATGTATCTGGGCGAGGCCAACCAGCGCACGCAGCTCGCCGAGGCGCGCCGCGCGGCGCGGCGATCGCCGAACTGACCGGCGGACGCGATGCGCCGGAGCCGCTCATGAAGCGTTACATCGTCGGCGGCGCGGTGCGTGACCGTCTGCTTGGACTGACGGTGCAGGATCGCGACTGGGTCGTGGTCGGCGCGACTCCGGAACAGATGCGGGCGCAGGGCTTCCGCCAGGTCGGTCGCGACTTTCCCGTGTTCCTGCATCCGCGCACGCACGAGGAACACGCGCTGGCCCGCACCGAGCGCAAGGTGGCCGCGGGCTACCACGGCTTCACGGTGCATGCCTCGCCCGAGGTGACGCTGGAGGAGGACCTGGCGCGCCGCGACCTCACCATCAATGCCATGGCGGAAACGGAAACCGGCCAACTGGTTGATCCCCATGGTGGCGCGGAAGATCTGAGGCGCCGGATCCTGCGTCACGTGTCGCCCGCATTCGCTGAAGATCCGGTGCGCATCCTGCGCCTTGCGCGCTTTGCCGCGCGGTTCTCTTCACTCGGCTTCACGGTGGCGCCGGAAACCATGCGCCTGATGCGCGACATGGTCGCCGCCGGCGAGGTCGCGGCTCTCGTTCCGGAGCGGGTGTGGCAGGAACTCGATCGGGCGCTGGGAGAGGAACGGCCGTCGGCTTTCTTCGAGGTGCTGCGCGGATGCGGCGCCCTCGCCGTGCTGTTCCCCGAGCTCGATCGCCTTTGGGGCGTGCCGCAGCCAGAGAAGTGGCACCCCGAAATCGACACCGGCATCCATACGATGATGGTGCTGGAAGCCGCGGCCCGCCTCACGACCGATCGATGCGTACGCTTCGCCGCCCTCACCCACGATCTCGGCAAGGGGACGACGCCTCCCGAGCAGTGGCCCCGCCACATCGCGCACGAACGTCGCAGCGCCCGACTGGTCAAGGAGCTTTGCGCCCGCCTGCGCTGCCCGGGCGAATACCGCGACCTTGCGCTCGTCACCGCGCGTTTCCATGGCCACTGCCACTCGGCCCTCGAATTGCGGCCACGCACCGTGCTGCGCCTGCTCGATGCGCTCGACGCCTTCCGCAGATCCCAACGCCTGGAACGCTTCCTGCTGGCCTGCGAAGCAGATTTCCGCGGACGCCCGGGCTATGACACCAAGGACTATCCGCAAGCGGCAAGGCTGCGTCGCGCCCATGCCGCGGCTGCAGCGATTGGTGGTGGATCTCTGCGCGATGAAGGTTTCGAAGGCAAGGCACTGGGCGTCGAACTCGGTCGCCGACGGGTGGCGGCGATCGCAGCGCTGGGAGACGCCAAGACCGGAAAGTGACAGGATGAAGATGGAAACCGGCGCCAGAGCGCGCCCAACCATCCGAGTGCGGCTCTCCGGCTTCTATTCCTCGCCCCAGCGCGGCATCAGTTCGTGCGCGACGTCCAGATGATCGAGGATGCGGGCGACGACGAAGTCGACCAGGCCGGCGATGTCCGCCGGACGATGATAGAAGCCGGGACAGGCCGGCATGATCACCACGCCGAGTCGCGCCAGCTTCAGCATGTGCTCCAGATGGATGGCCGACAGCGGCATCTCGCGCGGCACCAGGATCAGCTTGCGCTGCTCCTTCAGCACCACATCGGCGGCCCTTTCGAGCAAATTGTCGCTGCTGCCGTTGGCGATGGCAGCCAGCGTGCCGCTGGTGCAGGGACACACCACCATGGCGCGCGGCGCACCCGAGCCGCTGGCCACGGGCGCGGTCCACTGATCCCGGCCATAGACCTGAAGCTGGCCCTCCCGGGCACCGAAATGGGTAGCAAAGAAGGCTGCCATGTCACGCGGCGCCGCAGGCACGCGCAGGTCGGTCTCCATGGACAGCACCACCTGCGCAGGCTGGGACACCATCAGCGCGACCTGCTCGCCGGCCGAGAGCAGACACTCGAGCAGCCGCAGACCATACGGCATGCCCGATGCGCCGGTCCAGGCGAGCGCAACGGACCTAGAGGTCGCCATGACCCGCCAGCGCCGCAAGCAGACGATCGTGTATGCCTTCGAATCCGCCGTTGCTCATGATGAGAATATGGTCACCCGGCGTCGCCTGCGCGGCAAGCCGGGCCACGATATCGCCGACCGAATCCAGCACCTGACAGCGCGCACCGAGGCTGGTGGCCACTTCCTCCAGCGGCCAGCCGAGAGCGGACGAACGAAACAGGACGACCTCATCCGCGCCTTCGAGCGCGGGCCCCAGGGCTTCCCGGTGCACGCCCATCTTCATGGTGTTGGAACGCATCTCGAGCACGGCAATGATACGGTTGCGGCCCACCCGCCGCCGCAGACCATCGATGGTGGTGGCTATCGCGGTCGGATGATGGGCGAAATCGTCGTAGACGCGGACGCCGTGAACCTCGCCGCGCAGTTCGAGCCGACGGCGCACGCCGCGAAACTCCGCCAGCGCGGCAAGACCGGCCGCGAGCGGAACACCCGCATGGCGCGCGGCAAGCAGCGCAGCGAGGGCATTGTCGACGTTGTGGACGCCGGGGATGTTCCAGCACAGCTCGCCCCGCGCCTCGTCACCCTGGTACAGCGTGAAGCCACGCTCGTGCAGACGAGTTCCCCACTCTCCCGCGCCCGCCGGCCGGCCGCCGCGCCGAAAGCGCTGCTGCGGCGTCCAGCATCCCGCCTCCAGCACCTCGGCCAGCGCTTCGTCATCGGCGGGCACGACGATCATGCCGTTGCCCGGCACGGTCCTCACCAGATGATGAAACTGCCGCTTGATGGCATCGAGATCGGGGAAGATGTCGGCATGATCGTATTCGAGATTGTTCAGGATCAGGGTGCGCGGCCGGTAGTGGACGAACTTCGAGCGCTTGTCGAAGAAGGCGGAATCATATTCATCGGCTTCGACGACGAAGAAGGGCGCATCGCCGAGACGCGCCGGCGCGTCGAAGTTGGCGGGCGCGCCCCCGATGAGATAGCCGGGATTCAGTCCCGCATGCTCCAGAATCCAGGCCAGCATGCTGGAAGTGGTGGTCTTGCCGTGCGTGCCCGCGACGCCGAGCACCCAGCGTCCCTGCAACACATGGCGCGCCAGGAACTCGGGACCGGACATATAAGGAATGTCGCGCTCCAGCGCACGCTCCACCAGCGGATTGCCGCGCGAAAACGCATTGCCGATGACCAGCACATCGGGAGCCGGATCCAGCGTCGCCGGATCGTAACCCTCATGCATCGGGATACCGCTGGCGCGCAGCAGTTCGCTCATCGGCGGATAGGCGCCGAGATCCGAACCACTGACCTCGTGACCGAGTTCGCGGGCCAGCAAGGCCAGACCGCCCATGAAAGTGCCACAGATTCCAAGCACGTGAACGCGCATGTCAGGCTCCGGAAAAGAAGATGGTGCGTGTCACGCTGAAGGACACGAATAGATAGAGCAGTGCGAGCAGCATTCCCAGCGGCAGGATGGTATTCACCGCATGTCGCAATACATGCCCGACGACCAGCAGATGCCACAGCAGCCAGACCCAGAGCAGCAGCGCTGCCACGCCCTGCGCGGGCGCCGCCACTTCGGCCGTCTGCCACAGAACGAGCGGCAGCGCGATCAGCTGCATCACTGTGCCCGAGCCATAGAGCGCGATGAGCGTCTGCGGAAAACGGTTGAGCGTGTCGCGGATCCACAGCAGGATCCACAGCAACCCCGCGATCAGTCCGGCATCGAACAGGGCCAGGACGAGCGCCGGGAAGAAGGGCAGACTCAGCAGGGCCGCGCCGAAGGCAAGCGCGGCGTACATGACGAGACTCAGACCGAGGAGAAAGCTCGAACCGGGCAGATCCTGCGGCGCCAGGCGCAGCAGACAGATGTCCAGGAATCTCAGCAGCAGCCTGATCATGTATCCGCCACCGGGCGTGCCGTCAGGCGCTGAAGTATTTTGCCTGGGGATGATGCACGACGATGGCGCTGGTGCTTTCCTCCGGCCAGAGCTGGAACTCGTCTCCGAGCACCACGCCGATGCGCTCGGCATCCAGCAGATCCAGGATCTTGTCCTGGTCGGCGAGTTCGGGGCAGGCGGGGTAGCCAAAGGAATAGCGGGAACCGCGATAGCCCTGCTTGAGCATGTCGGCGATGCTGCGCGCATCCTCGCGGGCGAAGCCGAGCTCGGCCCGGATCCGCTTGTGAACGAATTCGGCGAGCGACTCCGTGGTCTCCACATTCAGGCCATGGAGATAGAGGTATTCCTGATACTGGTCGGCAGCAAACAGCGCGCGTGCAACATCGGACGCATGCTGCCCCACGGTCGCGACCTGGAAAGCCACCACGTCCATCGTGCCCGAGCCGACCGGGCGAAAGAAATCCGCGATGCACAGCCCGCGCCCCTTGGTCTGACGCGGAAAGCGGAAGCGGCAGCGTTCGCGCTGCTGATCCTCCGGATCGTAGACGATCAGTTCGTCGCCATCCGACTGGCAGGGAAAATAGCCATAGACAGCCGCCGGGCGGATGATGTCCTCGCGCTCGGCGCGCTCGACGATGCGATTGAAGATCGGATCGACCTCGGTCCGCGCCCAGGCCTGATACTCGGCCTCGCCGCGACCCGCCGCCTTGAAGCCCCACTGGAAGCGATACAGGGTGCGCCGATTGATATACGGAAGCACCGCGCGCAGCGGCACGCGCTCCAGGCAGCGGCTGCCGAAAAATGGCGGCACGGGAACGGGATTGTCCGTCACCGGCCAGCGCGCGCCGGGAACGGCATCCTTCTCATCATCCTGATTTTGCGGGGTCGTCTCGGTCATCGGGACATGATAACTTGAGCAGCGCAAGGAAACGAGGCCGCCGCGGAGCGATGCAGGAAACCGAAGTCTGGGCCGCGATTTCGCGCCATGTGGAAAACGTGAGCGGACGGCGCTTCGTCATCGCCAGGCGCGCATCCGCGGGCGGCGGCTGCATCAACGCCGCCCATGTCGTTCAGGGCCAGGACGGCTCACGCTACTTCATCAAGCTGAATGATGCCGCCCATGCGGACATGTTCGCGGCCGAACACGATGGCCTGATGGAGATCCGCCGCTCGGCCACCCTGCGCGTACCCGAACCCGTCTGCCACGGCGTCGCGGGGCGCCATGCCTATCTGGTGCTCGAACATCTGGAACTCGGCCGCGGCCATGCCGGCTGCGCCGCGCGCCTGGGACGAGATCTGGCGGCCATGCATCACCACACCCGCGACGGATACGGGTGGCACCGTGACAACACGATCGGCACCACGCCCCAGCAAAATGGCACGCTCAGGGACTGGCCGGCCTTCTGGCAGCAGCGCCGCATCGGCTTCCAGCTCGAATTGGCGACGCGCGCCGGATACTCCCGTCTTGCCGGTCCGGGTGAACGCCTGCTGGAAGCCCTGCCCGTCCTGTTCGGCGATCACCGGCCGGCTGCTTCCCTGCTGCATGGCGATCTGTGGTCGGGAAACCAGGCCTGCTGCGCCGACGGCACCCCCGCGGTCTACGATGTCGCCGTCTATTACGGCGACCGCGAAACCGACCTCGCCATGACCGAACTCTTCGGCCGTTTCCCGGAGGCGTTCTACGCCGCCTACAGGGAAGCATGGCCGCTGCCGCCCGGCTACGCGCTGCGGCGCGACATCTACAATCTGTACCACGTGCTCAACCATCTCAATCTCTTCGGCGGCGCCTATCTGGCCGAAGCCGAGGACATGATCCGCCGCCTCCTGGCGAACGCCAACTGAGCCGGTTGGCCACGACGCCGGGCCCGGATACAATAGCCGCGATGAATGCCAAACGCCTCTACCGCATCGCCTTTCTCAACGGCGGCAAGCTTTACGAAATCTACGCCCGATCCGTCTCGCAGGGTGATCTGTATGGATTCATCGAGATCGCGGAAATCGTCTTCGGCGAAAAATCGGCGCTGGTGGTCGATCCCGCCGAGGAGCGGCTGAAGACGGAATTCGCGGAAGTCCGCCGCAGCTACATCCCCTTGCACGCCGTGGTGCGCATCGACGAGGTCGACAAGCAGGGGACAGCGAAAATCAGCGCTGCCGGCGAGGGCAAGATCACGCCTTTCCCCGGCACCTTCTACGGTCCGGGCAAGCCCCCGGAACCGGGCGGCGCCTGATCGGAATCGGAGTCCGGAGCGGAATCCCGCGCACAGCGGAAACCCAGATCATGGAACCGCGCGGCCGGCTGCAAGCCGGAGCGATAGGCCGCGCGATAGAAGTGACTGATGGCGTAGTGACCGAGCCCGCCCCAGCCGCCGCCGCGAGCGACCTTCAGCTTCTTGCCGTAATCCGGCAAATCGGACGCAGCGCCTGCGTACGGCCCATACCAGTCGGCCACCCACTCCATGACATTCCCGGCCATATCGTAGGCGCCGTAATATGATTTCCCCGCCTCGATCGAACCGACGGAGCGCGGTCCCGCCTCCTGACCCGCGCTGACGCGATCCCTGGCCCAGGCATCGCCCCAGGGAAACTCGCGTCCGTCCGGCCCCCGGGCCGCCTTTTCCCATTCCCCCTCCGTCGGCAGCCGTTTCCCCGCCCATTCGCAATAGAGCCGGGCATCCTGCCAGCTCACCCCGCTGATCGGCAGCGAATCCTGCTCCCGGCGCCCATGCTCGATGGCGTCCAGCAAGGCCTCGCGATCCATCCCCGCAATCCCCGCCTCGATGCCGAACATATCGCGCGCAAGGATCCGCAGCTCTTCCAGCCCGAGTTCCGCGGCATCGAGGATGTCGCGCGTCAACAGATAACCGCTGCGCTGCCAACCATCCGGCACCCAGTGATCGGTTTCGATCACGAAGCGGCTGTATTGGAGGTTCGTCACCTCGTAGCGATCGATGAAGAAGGTGTCGAGATAGAGCCGGCGCTGCGGCATCTCATCGACGTATGCCGGCTTGTCGAGGCCGAATTCCGACAGATCCGGACCGTCCTCGACGATAGCCCCGGTGCCGAACAGGAACTCGCCGGCCGGTACCCGGACCATGTCCGCGGCGCTGGACCCGGCCGCGATGACAAGGCCCATCGCAATGATCAGCGCGCGAGCGCTGGCGCGAACGGGGATGCTCACCGTGAAATCTCCTCTTCGATCATAGAGCGCCCCGACCGCAACGCCGGAGCCAGCAGGGGGCCATCGCATTCCTGACAGCGACAGGAAAATCGCCGCCAGTCACTCTCGCCCGTCCGCAGCCACCGTTCATTCGCTCACGTTGCCGGCACAGCGGAAACCGAAAGTGTCGTTCCTGACCCGGGCGCTGAAGAAGCCGCGATTGTAGACCGGCGCCGAGATGCCACACTTGTAGAAGGAGCAATCCCACCAGGAGCCGCCCTTGAGCACGCGATAGAATTCGCCGTAATTTTCCGACGGGCGCTCGTTCCCCGGGTATGGCTTGTACCAGGATGCGGTCCACTCCCAGACGTTGCCGGTCACATCATGCAAGCCGTAGGGACTCGCACCTTGCGGGAACGCGCCGACCGGCGTCGTATCTCCCCGACGCCCTAGCGCAGACCAGCGTACCGGCGTGTTGGCACGCCTGATATCGAAATGCTCGCCCCAGGGAAACGGCCGACCATCGGTGCCGCGCGCAGCCTTCTCCCACTCGGCCTCGGTCGGCAGGCGCTTGCCCGCCCATTCACAGTAGTCGCGCGCCTCGAACCAGGACACCTGAACCACCGGATGATCCGCCTTCCCCGGCGGATGACGACGCGCCTCGAAATTCGCCGGCGCCCGACGATGCGTCGCTTCGATGAACGCCTGGTACTGGAGATTGGTCACCGGATAGCGATCGATGAGGTACGCATCCAGGTGCACGAGGTGCTGCGGACCCTCATCGGAAAAGCGTTCATCGGTACCCATGACGAACTCACCCGCCGGGATGCGAACCATCGGACCGGGATCGGCGCCGAAGCGGGACACTTCGTAATAGTGCGGCCCCTGCAGGCCCATGGCGTCATCATCGCCCGCTTCACCTGCGGGCTCTGCGCTGCCTGAGACGGGCATGGATGTCGCGGGGATGCCATCGGCATGGCAGGCCAGGCAACCACGGCGCTTCAACTCCGGGGAAAATACGCTTGCCGTATGGCACAGCTCGCAGCGGGCGGCTTCCCCGCCGTGGTGCTCGACATCGGCGCCGCGCGGATTCGCCGGTGATGAAGCGAGGGCAAGCGCAGGCGCCATCCACAGAGTCGCCAGCGCGCAGACTGAGAGGAGAAGTGCAAACAAGGATCTGTTCATCGGAATGCGGGATCACGAACGAGCGTACGGACGAGCTTCGCACGCGCAATGATAGCATGCGCGCGACGATGGCCGGGGTCCCGCGCGGTCAGCACCGGGATGCGAGGCGATGGGCAGCGCGCGTCGTTTCCGGCAAACGATAGCGGCTGATGCAGCGCAGCACGAAATCGATCGCCGTTTCGAGCGTGATGCGGTGACCGACCGACACGAAGAGAGGCCGGACGCCGCGCCGCGTCCGCAGCACCGCGCCGATGCGCTCGCCCCGGTCCATCAGCGGACACCAGCCGCCCTTCTCAGGCGGCACCTCGCCATGGGCACCGATGAGCCGGCTCTTGGCGACGCCTATCGTGGGCATGTCCAGCCACAGCCCCAGATGCGCGGCAATCCCCAGGCGACGGGGATGGGCGATACCCTGGCCATCGCAGAGGATGAGATCCGGGATTTCGCGCACGCGATCGAATGCATCGAGCACGGCAGGCAGCTCGCGAAAGGAGAGCAGACCGGGCACATAGGGAAAGGACGTGGGCCGGCGCGCGATGACGCTTTCGATCGACTCGAGGCCCGGGAACGACAGCACGGCGATCGCCGCCCGCGTAATCCTGCCATGCTCCTCGAAGCCGACATCGACGCCGGCAACGTGCCGCACAGTGCCGAAGTCATCGATATCGGCGCGCACACTCCCCGCGAGCTCGCGCTGCAGAGCGATCGCCTCCCTGGGCGTCAGCTCCCAGCCATGCAGCGGATCGCGGCGCGCGGAACTCATCAGGAATTCATCACAGCCTCATCTCGCGAACACCAGCCCGGCGGGCATGAGCGTTCGGGATGGACACTATTCACGCGCGCCGGCGCTGCGCAGGAAGATGACCACTTCGTTGTTGCTGGCGAGGGTCGCAAGGTGCATCGGCGTAGAACCATCGGCGGTGCGCAGCGTGTAGTCGGCGCCGCCGACGAGCAGCGCGCGGACGACTTCCAGATGTCCACGCTGCGCCGCCCAGTGCAGTGCGGTGGTGCCGGTCTGTTCGGCCCGGTTCGGCTCGGCGCCGCGCGAGAGCAGCAGCTTCACCGTCTCGACCTGACCGCGATGGGCGGCCCGCATCAGCGCCGTCCAGCCGTCGTCATCGGCGGCATTCACATCCGCGCCCTCGTCGATCAACAAGGAAACGATGTCGTCATTGCCCAGGCGGGCGGCATGCATCAGCGCGGTCCAGCCGTAATTGTTGCGCTCGTCGACCGAAGTCCCTGCTTCCAGCGCGCTTCTCACTTCGTCCACGCGCTCGTGCATGGCCGCCTTCATCAATTCGGTATTGCCATCGCAGCCGGCGAGCAGCAGTGCGGCGGCGACAAACGACAGCAGGCGTGTGCGGCGGGCGTTCATGGCTGCGGATTCTAGCACGAAGCACGCCACAGCTTCCGATCCGGGACGGTTCCGCCACCGTGCCGCCGTGCGCTTGATCAACGGATCTGGCCGTATCTCGACCGCGCGGCTATGATTTGGGGCCATGAAGCGCTTCCCCTGCCCCAAGTGCCACGAGGAATCCATCCCGCTCAAGGACAAGTATCTGGCGGCAATATGGATGAGCGTGCACTGTCCGCGCTGCGGCACGCGTCTGTGCGCGCATCCGCTGCTGATGACGCTGCTCTATTTCGTCTATTTCTGGATTGCCGCGACCTGCATCTTTCTCGCGGCGGCCTGGAGCAGCTGGGTGCCGTTGCTGGTGATGCTGGCGTTGTGGCTGCTGGTCGACCTGGCCAGCATTGCCTGGATGCCGCTGCGCGCGATGCGTCCGCGGGGAGGCTGAAGGCGCCCGGCATGGCAGCCATTCTCGGCATCGGGGTTGCAGTGCTGGATATCGTCCTCAGCGTGGACGGCTATCCCGCGGAGGACGCCAAACTGCGGGCGGCCGCGCGCCGCATGGCCTGTGGCGGCAACGCGGCGAACACGCTGACCGTGCTCGCGACGCTGGGGCATCGCTGCGGCCTCGCCAGCACCCTTGCCGCCGACGCCGACGGCGAACGCCTGACGGCGGAGCTGCGTGCGCGGAACATCGATCTGTCGCCCGCCCGCGTTCACCCGGCGGACAGCACGCCGGTTTCCTACATCTTTCACAACGTCGCCAACGGTTCACGCACCATCGTGCACTATCGAACCCTGCCCGAGCTCACCACGGACGACTTCGCGCGCGTCGAGCTCGATGCATGGGACTGGCTGCACTTCGAGGGCCGCGAAATCGAGGCCACCGCCGGGATGATGGAGCGCGCGCTGGCGGCGGGGAAAACGCTGTCGCTGGAGGTGGAAAAGCCGCGTCCGGGCATCGAGAGACTGTTTCCTCTCGCGTCGGCGCTGATTTTCAGCCGCGCATATGTCGAATCCCTGGGCACCGGGGCCGCTGAGTTTCTCGACCAGCTGCGCGGGCGCCTGCCCGGCCGACAGCTGTTCTGTGCCTGGGGCGCGGATGGCGCCTGGACGGTGGATGCCGACGGAAAGCCACTGCATACTCCGCCATGGATACCGCCGCGCATCGTCGACACGCTGGGAGCAGGCGACACCTTCAATGCGGGTATCATTGACGGTCTGGTGCGCGGCAGACCGCCTGCCGAGACGCTCACCGCCGCCTGCCGGCTGGCCGGCGAGAAGTGCGGCGGCATCGGCCTGCCCGCCACGGGCGCATGGAGCATGGATTCATGATCAGAATTTACGATCGCAAGGGATTCGACGAACTGCTGTGTATCGATCTGCCCACGCTGCGCTCGGCCGATCTGTCGACGGCGCAACTGCCGCAGGCCTGCCTGGTGGAGATGGATCTGCGCGGCGCCGATCTGTCGCGAGCCAATCTGGCCGATGCCGACCTGCGCCTCGCCCGGCTGGAGGGCGCGGACCTGTCCCGGGCCGATCTCTCCGGCAGCGATCTCGCCGGCGCGGATCTGCGCGATGCGGATCTGTCCCACGCACGACTGGACGGCGCGAAGCTCGACGGGGCGATCCTGGAAGGCGCCCGCCTTCCCACGGGAGGCGTGAAAGGCATCGGCATACGCGTGGAAACCCCCGACTGACGAGGTCTTTCCCGGCGGACGGTCCGGACCTGTTACAATCCGGTCATCCCCGTACTCGTCACTATCGGCTTTCCGCATGGATGTGAATCAGCTTCTCGACTCTCTCAACGACGCGCAGCGTGAAGCGGTGGCCATGCCGCCCGGCCACGCCCTTGTCCTCGCCGGCGCCGGCAGCGGCAAGACCAGGGTGCTGGTGCACCGCATCGCCTGGCTGGTCCGCGCCCACCACGTCTCACCGTTCGCGATCCTCGCCGTCACCTTCACCAACAAGGCCGCCGCCGAAATGCGCGGCCGCATCGAACAGATGCTGGGGATGCCGGCCAGCGGTATGTGGGTGGGCACTTTCCACGGGCTGGCTCATCGCCTGCTGCGCACGCACTACCGGGAAGCCGGGCTGCCGCAGACCTTCCAGATCCTGGATTCGGAAGACCAGTATCGCCTGATCCGGCGCCTGCTCAAGGCGATGGAACTCGACGAGGCGCAGTGGCCGCCCAAGCAGGTACAGTGGTTCATCAACGGCCGCAAGGACGAGGGCCAGCGCGCGCGTCACATCGACGATCGCGGCGACCCGTACGCGCGCCAGATGCTGCGCATCTACCAGGCTTATGAGGAAGCATGCCAGCGCGCCGGCGTGGTCGATTTCGCGGAGCTGCTGCTGCGCGCGCATGAGCTGTGGCGCGACCATCCCGAGGTGCTGGCGCACTACCAGGGGCGCTTCAAGCACGTGCTGGTCGACGAGTTCCAAGACACCAACGCGATCCAGTATGCATGGCTGCGGCTGCTGACCGGCACCGGCAACCATCTGTTCGTGGTCGGCGATGACGACCAGTCGATCTACGGCTGGCGCGGCGCCCGCATCGAGAACATCCAGCGCTTCAGTCAGGACTATCCCGGCACCCGCACCATCCGCCTGGAACAGAACTATCGCTCGACCGGAAACATCCTGCGCGCAGCCAATGCGCTCATCGACCACAATCAGGGTCGTCTCGGCAAGAAGCTGTGGACCGATGGCCGGGACGGTGAGCCGATCCGGCTCTATGCCGCCTTCAACGATCTGGAAGAAGCGCGCTTCGTGGTCGATCGCCTCCGGCACTGGATCAGTGAAGGTAACCAGCGCGCCGATGCCGCCGTGCTCTACCGCTCCAACGCGCAATCACGCGTGATCGAAGAGGCGCTCATTTCCGCCGGCATTCCGTACCGGGTTTACGGCGGCTTCCGCTTCTTCGAACGAGCCGAGATCAAGGACGCGCTCGCCTATCTGCGCCTGGTCGCGAATCGCAACGACGATCCGTCATTCGAGCGCGTGGTGAACACCCCCACCCGCGGCATCGGCGATCGAACCCTGGATCAGCTGCGCGACCGCGCGCGGCGCAGCGGTATCTCGCTGTGGCGGGCAGCGGCGGAACTGTGCGAATCGGGCGACCTGGCGGCACGGGCCACCTCCGCCCTGCGCGGCTTTCTCGATCTGATCGACCATCTGGAGCGCGGCGCGGCCGATCTGCCGCTGTTCGAGCAGGTCGACCAGGCCATTCGCGTCAGCGGTCTGATTCCGCATTACGAGAAGGAAAAGGGCGAGCGCGGACAGACCCGGGTGGAGAACCTGGAAGAGCTGGTGTCCGCTGCCCGCGGCTTCGAATATTCGGCGGAAGAGATCGAGATGCCGCCACTGGCCGCTTTCCTGGCCCATGCGGCGCTGGAAGCCGGCGAGGGTCAGGCGGCTGAGCATTCCGATTGTGTACAGCTGATGACGCTGCATTCGGCCAAGGGACTGGAGTTCCCGCTGGTGTTCATGGTCGGCATGGAGGAAGGCATGTTTCCTCACAACCGCTCAACGGAAGAACCGGGGCGCCTCGAGGAAGAGCGCCGCCTGTGCTACGTCGGCATCACGCGGGCTCGCCGACTGCTCTATATCAGCCACGCCGAGACGCGCCGGCTGCATGGTTCCGAGATGCTGCAATCACCCTCGCGCTTCGTCAGCGAACTTCCCGCCGAGGTGATCGAGGAAGTGCGCAGCCGCAGCCCGCGGGTTGCGCCATCGGGCTACCGGCAGAGCGAACGCCCGATGTATGCACAACGCCCGGCGCACACTCCTCCGCCGCCACCGCAGGCCCGGCGTCCGGCGGTCTCGGGTCAGACCGGGTTGCCCGGCGGTCTGCGCCTGGGACAGCGGGTCACGCATCCCAAGTTCGGCGAAGGCGTGATCATGGACCATGAAGGCGAGGGCGCGCAGGCTCGCGTGCACGTGAATTTCCGCAACGCCGGCAGCAAGTGGCTGGTGATGGCCTATGCCCGGCTGGAAGCGATCTGAGCTTTCGGATCCGCCCTCGACATCCGAACGCATGCGCACGCGGCGCGGCGTGAAGGACAGGAAGCGATGCGGCGGATGATCGAGGCACGCTGATCCGGAATGGGAGGCTCTGTGGAACCCGAGCGCTGCGGCTGGTGCGGAAACGATCCGCTCTACGTCGCCTACCATGATCACGAGTGGGGCGTGCCCTTGCATGACGAGCGCAGGCTGTTCGAAATGCTGGTGCTGGAGGGCGCGCAGGCGGGCCTGTCCTGGATCACGGTGTTGCGCAAGCGGGAGAACTACCGTCGCGCTTTCGAGGGCTTCGATGCGGAGCGCATCGCTGCCTGGACGGACACCGAGGTCGCGCGCCTGATGGGCGACCCCGGTATCATCCGCAACCGCCGCAAGATCGAGGCCGCCATTCGAAATGCCCGCGGCACCCTCGACATCATCGAGCGCCACGGCTCCCTGAGCGACTGGCTATGGCGCTACGTGGACCACGAACCCGTGCAGAATGCCTGGGTCCGCCTCGCGGATATCCCCAGCAGCACCCCCGCATCGACCGCCATGAGCCGCGACCTGCGTCGCCTGGGCTTCAACTTCGTGGGTCCGACGATCTGCCATGCCTTCATGCAGGCGGTGGGAATGGTGAATGACCACATCGTGGGTTGTTACAGGCATGAGGAAGTGAAAAAGTTGAAAGCACGCCCGTCGAGAGAAAAGAAGAGAAACGAGCAGAGATGAAAGTGAGCGTGCGTCATCGGGCGCGATGATCGATCTGCCGACCGTCGGGTTTTTCTTTCATCTTTGCCCTTTTCTCTTTCCTCTGGCTCCCAGCACTCCCTCCTGCTCGAGAATCCTCCTCACCGGTTCCGCCCAGCCCCGGTTTGCGACGGGGCTCGCCGGACTGGGATGGGGAATGCAGATGATGCGGGCGGCGCCTTCGGCCAGGGTTTCCTTCAATCGCCTCGCGGCGAAGCCACCGATGCCTACCGCGAATTCCGGACGCAAGATGTCGACGACATCGCGCAGATGGGCATCGCATGCAGCCTGTAGCGCCATCCGCTCGGGCTTCGGCAACTTGTCAGGCGTCAGGTTGCGGCCGCCCTCGTCCATGAACACCAGCGGACAGTAGTTGACGACGAAGTGGTCGGCGAAGAAATTCGCCGCCGTGCCGAACTCCTCGCGGAAAAAACCCCACAATCGGCGGCCGCTGACCTCACTGCGCCGGCAGTCGAAACCGGTCACCGGACGTTTCGGGTGCTCCCGCGGCGGTTTGTCGACCGATGCGGTGATGCCCAGCCAGTCTCGCACCGCCGCCACTTCGCCGAACGGCACGCCGGTCTGGGCCATGCCGAAAGGACCCGGATTCATGCCCATGAAGATCACGCGTTTGCGCCCCGCGCCATAACGCCGCAGATAGTGCTCGTGCGGCGCCCAGGCATAGCGCAGGGGGTTGTAGACGTAGGCTACCGGCGGCGCGAAGCTGAACGACTCGACCCGGTCGCGCAGCGCGGCAGCGGCTTTGACCAGCCTGTCGGCCGTATCGGCGCTGATATCGAGAGGCAAGGCGTTTCCCCAAACAGAAAAAAATCATGCGCGGCACGCGTCAGGCACTTTCCCGGCGACTGGCCGCGTATTAATCTCGCAGGAACGGGAAATTCTGGCGGGAATCGCCGTGCGCGTCCACATCCTGCAACACGTCGCCTTCGAAGGCCCAGGCAGTGCCAGCGCATGGCTCACTGCGCGGGGCGCTCGCGTGGACTATACCCGATTCTTCGACGCCGGACCGGAACTGCCGGATCCTCGCCCGCTCGATCTCATCATCGCCCTGGGTGGCCCGATGAGTGTCAACGATGAACAGGCCCATCCCTGGCTGCGCGAAGAGAAGCGCTTCCTCGGTGAAGCGATCCACCACGGCACTCCGATACTCGGCATCTGCCTGGGCGCCCAGCTCATCGCCGCCGCCTGCGGCGCGCGGGTGCGCGCCGCGCGCTCGAAGGAGATCGGCTGGCATCCGGTGACAGCCGTGCCGGGCGGGGAATCCGGCTGCTTCGCCTTTCCGGTGCATACGACCGTTCTTCACTGGCACGGAGAAACATTCGACCTGCCCGAAGGCGCGGTCCAGCTGGCACGCAGCGTCGCCTGCGAAAACCAGGCCTTCCAGCTTGGCCGCTCGGTGGTCGGATTGCAGTTCCATCTGGAAGCCACCCCCGACAGTGTGGATCTGCTCATCCGCAATTGCGGACACGAACTGGTCGATGGCCCCTGGATCCAGTCGGAAGCGGACATCCGCGCTGCGCCGCCCTCGACCTATCAAACCATCAATGCCCTGTTGAGCGATCTGCTCTACCATCTCCTCGACCGGGCCTGAGAACCCGTAATCGTGAGGCTGATGCCGTGAACATTCGCGTCCTTGCAACGATGCTGACGTTTGCCGCCGCGTCATCGCTGACGGCTGCGGAACCCGAACTTCCACCGCAGGATGCCCGTCCGCTGTCGGAAATCATCGATGCGGTGGAGAGTCAGGGGTTTGTCCCGGTCGAGGTGGAGTTCGAAGAAGGCCAGTGGGAAATCACCGCCTTTCGCGACGGCACCACGGTGATAGTATACGTCGACCCCCACAGCGCCAGCGTCTCCGCAAGCCACGACCGGCGCTGACACGCCTCTTTTACGAGACGCGCAACAGGCGCTCGAACTCCTCCGGCGCCAGCGCCGGGCTGCGCAGGTAGCCCTGATAGCGGTCACAGCCGAGGGCCATCAGGAAGGCAAGCTGGCGCTCGGTCTCCACCCCCTCGGCGAGGACCTTCAGATGCAGCGCCTGCCCCATCGCCACGATGGCGCGCACCAGCTCGCAGTCGCTGGGGTCGTCCGGGATACCCTCGATGAAGCGCCGGTCGATCTTCAACACATCCAGCGGGAAGCGTTTGAGATGGGCGAGCGAGGAATAGCCGGTACCGAAATCATCGATCGCCAGACGGATCCCTGAATCACGCAGGCGGCGCAGGGTGCGCTCCGCCTCGTCGGCGTGCGTCATGATTGCGGTTTCCGTAAGCTCGAACTCCAGGCACTCCGGCGGAAAGCCGGTATCCTTCAGCACCTGCTCGACCAGCTCACAGACATTGGAGTGCAGCAACTGACGGGGAGACAGGTTGACCGCCAGGGTGAGCGACGGCATGCCCTCATCCAGCCAGCATCTTCCCTGAGCGCAGACCTCGCGCAGAGCCCAGCCGCCGATGTTTGCGATCATGCCGGTCTCTTCCGCGAGCGCGATCCATTCGGCGGTCGGCATCAGCCCGCGCTCAGGATCGTTCCAGCGCAGCAGGGCCTCGGCGCCAACGATCCGCCCGCTCGCAACATCCACCTGAGGCTGATAATGCACCTGCAGCTGACCGGCATCGAAGGCGCGATGAAGCTGCGACTGCATCTCCACCCTGCCACGGGATTCCTCGGTCATTTCGTCGGAGTAGAAGCGCAGCCGCCCGTGTCCCTCGGCCTTGGCCCGGTAGAGCGCGGCGTCCGCCTGCTGCAACAGGACCTCGGTGGTACGACCATGCTCAGGGCAGAGACTGACGCCGATGCTGACACCGATCCGCACCTCCGAACCATTGGACAGGCGCAAGGGCGCAGCCAGTTGCTCGATGATCTTGGAACCGATCCTGGTCACTTCACCGACTCCGTTGATGTCCTCCAGCAGGATGCAGAACTCGTCCCCGCTGAAGCGCGCGACGGTATCGGCCGAGCGCACGCAGCGGCGCAGGCGTCCCGCCGCCTGCCGCAACAATTCGTCGCCGGCAAGATGACCGTAGCTGTCGTTGATTCCTCCGAACCCGTCGAGATCGAGCATGAGCAGGGCAAGCCCACCGCCGCGCCTGGTGCTCACGTCGATGGAATGCTCCAGCCGGGTTCGCATCAGCAGACGATTGGGCAGTCCGGTGAGCGCGTCATGATGCGCCAGATGAGCGAGCTTGGCTTCGGAAGCCTTGAGCCGCGAAATATCGGTGAATACCCCGACATATCCGGTGATGCGGCTGTTCTTGTCGCGCAGGGCACTGATGCTGAGCAGGGAAGGAAAGATCTCGCCGTTCTTGCGCCGATCCCATACCTCGCTGCGCCAGTGACCCGTTTCACGCAGCCCGCGCCAGAGGCTGCGATAGAAATCGGCACCATGCCGTCCGGAGCGGAACATTTCCGGAGTGTTCCCCAGAACCTCCGACTCCTCATACCCCATCATGCGACAGAGCGCGGGATTGACGATGGTGATGCGGCGCTTGGCATCGGTGACGATGATACCGTCGCCGCTGCGCTCGAAAACCATCGCCGCCTGACGCAGGCGCTCGCTGCTGAGATGCTGTTCGGTGATGTCCTGCGCGGTTCCGATTCCCGCGATCAAGTTCCCGTGCTCATCGAATGCAAGGTCGGCGCGCTCCCGAATCCATTTCACTTCGCCGCCAACCACGATCCGATGGTCCATATCGTACTTCTCACCATTCATCGCGCGGTTCCAGGCGTCATTCACCAATTGCCGATCTTCGTCGTGGACGCAGTCGAGAAAGCGCTCATAGGTAAGCTGTTCTCCCGGCGGCATGCCGAAGATGCGGTAACACTCGGGCGACCAGGTCAGAACGTTGCGGTGGACATCGAGTGTCCAGCTCCCGACACGGGCGATATGCTGTGCGCGATTCAGGTCCGCCTCGCGCTCGCGCAGCGCCTCCTCATAAGACCGGCGTTCGCTCACATCCTGAATGCTGGCGATGAAATACTCGGGAACGCCCGCTTCGTCGACCAAGCACTGCACGTGGATCGCTGCGTATATCACCGTTCCGTCGCGATGCAGCACCCGCAACTCGGCCTGAGATCCGGCGACATCGCCGGCAAGAAGCAGCCGCAAACGCAGCGGATCGCCGCGACGATCATCGGGATGCAGCAGATCCTTCCAACGGCATGCGAGCAGTTCGTCCTCGGACCGTCCGAGGAGGTGACAGAGATAGGCGTTCACGTTCACCGGCCGCCCGGTGCGCGCGCAAAACATGGCAATACCGGTGAAAGGCATGTCGTGAAACGCCTGCAGCAGGCGGCCCTTCTCGGCCCCGGCCGCGACCAGCGCATCGCGCGTCCGCCGGCGATCGCGACGGTGCATATAGAATGTCGCGCTCATCAGCGGAATCATTGCCGCCAAAGCTGCCAGCGTCACCCACATGACGAAGCGGCGCAGCGGTGCCATCACAGTCCGCTGCGCGGTCATCGCCATCACCAGCCAGTCGGTCGCGCCCACGGGATGATAGGCGCCGAGCACTTCGGAACCGTCAGCGTCGAGTCCGAAAACCATGCCCTGCTTGCCGGGCCGTGACAGCCCGAGCAGGCGCGATGCGGAGAAGCGGTTCGATTCGCCCAGCACCCTGATCCCGCCGTCCCCGTGGCGGTAGACGACGGCGGCGCGCCCCGAACCCGCAGCTCCAGCAGTTCGCGCAGACGGCGCGCGTCACTCCGTATCACCAGCGTAGCCATCGGCGCACTGGCGTGCGCGCCATCGTGCAGCGGCACCACCCAATCGAGATACGGAACATCCACTTCACTGTAGTGCAGCAGGGGGCCGGAGTACCTGCCCTCCTGCACCAGCTTCACGAGTTGCGATGGAACACCGACGTATGCTCCGCGCAACAGCACCGCGCTGCCAGCCGGTTCGAACAACAGCATCGCCCGGTAGCGATCGCCTCGCAGCATCGAGTCGAGGCGATCGACCACCGTCTCGAATTCGGCCCGCGTGCCATTGCCGAAGAAATCGCGCACCTGGCGCGCAAAGCTGGTATCACCCGCCAGCATCTCGGCATCGGCGCTTCTTTCGGCCAGCCAGTTCTCCATCTCGCGCGCGATGCGCGCCGCGTCCGTCGACAGAACGCGCTGCGCTTCGTCCTGGAGCTGAGCAGAGTGCTTGCGCGCCATACCCAGATCGGCCACCGGCACGATCAGGGCAAGACCCAAGAGAATGGCGGCGAGATGGCGAGGGGATCCCCAGACCGGACCATCGGTGGCGAAGTGGCGGCTGGAGCGATGGAGGAGGTACAGTACGCCCGCAGTCACGGCAACGAAGACGAGGGCTTTTGCCACACCGATGCGCGGCAGGGCAGTCTGATTGCCGACGACGAGCGCGGTCAGCCAGTCGGCGCTCGCGGCCCAGAGTGCGACGAAGCACGCGTACAGCGCCACGATAACCATGGGGCTGTAGTTGCCGCGCAGAGATGTAGCCGAGGCCGTTCGCATGGATCAGCTATCGGCACGAATCATGAGGGTGTGAATAGCTCTACGGGGGGAGAGGGCGGTATAACCCTTTTGCCCCGTCGGTCGATATCGTGGGCAATCCACCGGATTCATTTCATGCCTTCACTCATTCTTATAGTTATTCTGCTGGCGCTATCGTCCCTCGCACCGGCCGGGGACCGCGCTCCGGAAAATGTCGGAGACCGCGAGTGCCGATTCTGCCATGGGCTGGAAGCGCGTCAGCACGCAAACAGCGATCACGGCCGCCTGGTCAGCGGACGCGTCGGCGAAGCTCGCAGTTGTGAAGCTTGCCACGGCCCCGGCAGCCGCCATATCACCGTAGTGGGTGACCCCTCGTACCGCGGGCCAATGCATATCCGCAGCGGCGCGGATATGCAGCGCGATCCCAAGCCTGCATGCCTCGCCTGCCACGAGAACGGCTCGCGACTGCACTGGCATGTCAGCGCCCATGCGGCATCCGATCTCGGCTGCACCAGCTGCCATAGCATACATGAACCGGATGCAAGTCCCGACTGCGGCGGTTGTCATCGCCGCGAGAGCGCCAGAATGCAGCGCTCTTCGCACATGCCGGTAAGGGAAGGATCGATGCAATGCGAGGACTGCCACGACCCCCACGGCGGCAACGGACCAGCGGCGCTGCGTGCGGGATCGGTCAACGAGGTCTGTCATCGCTGTCATGCCGACAAGCGTGGCCCCATGCTGTTTGAACACCTTCCGGTACGGGAGGACTGCACGCTGTGCCATGATCCGCACGGCTCCAATCACCGGAACATGCTGACCCGACGTCCGCCGATGCTGTGCCAGCAGTGTCATATGCTCGGCGGACACCCGAGCTCACTATACGATGGCGCCGAGCTCGCCAACGCCGATATCAGCCAGTATGGCGCGCGGAACTGTCTGAACTGTCATTCACGAATCCACGGCTCGAACCACCCTTCGGGCGCGCGGTTGCAGCGTTGAAACGTCCCATTTCCGCACGCCCCGCAAGGCCGCGTCCGGTCCGCAGGAGTCGCCTGCGCCTGGCGATGGGCGTGATGCTCCTGTGTGGCGGACCCGCCCCGGCCGCACAGGTCAGCGGAGAAATCGAAATCGGCGGACTGTACCTCACCGACGAACGCTCCGGCGCGCAGGGCTCATACGGTCCGGCGATTCATCAGGGAATACATCCGCTCGGCAGCCTCGATCTGAGTGTCGATGGCGCGGGCAGTCGGACCCGCATCCAGGGATCCATGACCAGCCGGGACTTTGGTGACTTCGGCGTCGCGCTGCTCGCGAAGGACGGCAATAGCGTCCGCCTCGACTACCAGCGAATGGCTCGCCGGGGAGACGACGGACTTTCATTATTGCAGAGCGGCGCAGACATTCTGACCCTGCCCCCAGGCTTCGTGCCCGCGAACACGACTCAGGATTTCGATCTGAGTGTCCTGCAACCCATAGAGCTCGGTACCAACCGGGAGCGCTATGGGATTTCGGCACGTCTCTTTGCGGGAAACGACTGGAGAACGGATGTCTCGGTACGCGAGGAACGGCGCCGGGGGGTTCAGGAAATCGGAGCAATGGTTGGCGTCGATCCGCTCGAGGGGCGCTCCATCATTCTTCCCGCACCCGTGGATCAGCAGTTGCGTGAGCTGAATGCCGCCCTGTCCTGGGAGCGGAACGGCCGTCAGTTGCGCATTGCGTATCGCGGATCTCTGTTCACCAACCGGCACCAGGCACATCGCTGGGAGGTACCCTTCCTGGCTGCAGGCGACGATCCGTTTCCCGATACCGGCCGGCTCGGCACATCGCCGGACAATCATCATCACAACATTTCCATCGATGCTGGCACGCGTCTCGGCAGGACGTCCCGTCTCAGTGCGAGCGCCAGCCTGTCGCGCATGCAGCAGGATGAGGACCTCCTTCCATACTCGACCGGCGCATCGCTCACGGCGCTGCCGCGCAACTCGGCCGAGGCCCGTGTCGATGTGCTTCGCCTGGCGCTGAACGCAAGTGCCCGCCCCCTGGAGCGGCTGACACTGAGCGCCAGCCACCGCTACTACCGCAGCGATGACCGTATACTGCGGACCCACTTCGAGCCCGTGCTTGCCGATACTATAGCGGGCCGCGCCAGCATCAGCCGGCCCTACGACCACTTTCGGACCAAAACACTTGTGCGGGCAGCGTATCGGGCAGCGACCGGATCGCGGATCCTGACGGAATGGACGCATGACATCGTCGGTCGCGATCTCCCGGGCAATGGGGGACACACCCGTGAGAACGGTCTGAAACTTGGTCTGCAACAGACGATCACAGGCCAGGCTCGTGCCCGCCTGTCCTTGCTGCATGCCGATCGCAACCGGCACGGACACGATGCCGTAATCATCGACCCCACTGCTGCGGCCTCCTGTCCGGACATGGTACTGGTGGATCCGGATCCCGATGGCGGAGCGCCGCGTGAGATCGATCGTTGCATCAGACAGCATCCGGATATGAGGCGATTCATGCTGGGCGACCGCATCCGCCAGCGGCTGCAGACCGCAATCGACTGGTGGCCAACGAACGATCTGGATTTCGAACTGGGCTGGAGCATCAGCCGGGATCGGTACCGCGATCAAGCGGTATTCGACGATACCGTCTTCGGTCTGACGGACAGCCGGGAAAGAATGCTGTACACCAACCTCAATTGGTCAGCACATGAATCATGGTCGATCAATATTGCTTATGCCCGCGAGTATCTCGATGCGGCGCAGACCGGGCGGGACATGGCGCATGACCAGGCGTCAGCGCCGATCGATTCCAGCACCAACTGGCGGGCCCGCTCACATGACCGCGCCGATACCATCAGCGCCGGCCTTCGACTCGACCTCCCCGACGGACGCACACGACTGGCGATGGATCTGGGTCACATTCGCGAACGCAATCGGATCCGGCTCGAAAGCCGCCTGCCTGCAGCCCAGCTTCCCGATGATGGCACCAGGCGGCAGTACGTTGAGCTTCATGGAGAGCACGAGCCCGATGACCGGATCCGGCTGAAGGCAGGAGTGCGCTGGGAATCGGTCATGGCGACTGACCGCAGCGACAGCGGCATCGAAGTCGGAGAGATACCCGGATTGAACGGAGTGCTGGCCTTGCGCAGTGGTGACACCGACTATGATGTCCTGCTGATCTGGAGTTCGATCACATATCTTTGGTAGTCCGTACCGCAGACCTCCGCTCGCCTGTGCTGGCCGAGGCCATGATTACCCGGTTGCGTCCATTGCTCTTGGCCATGTAGAGCGCCATGTCGGCGGCCCGGATCAGGTCATCGCCGTTGTCGGCGTGACGCGGCAGCTCGGCCACGCCGATGCTGACGGTCAGATGCAGGATATCGCCGCGGCGATCATCCAGCGGGCGTGTCGCGATGGCCGTGCGCAGCCGTTCGGCGATCGCCAGCGCGGCCTCGCCGCCGGTGTCGGGCAGCGCGATGATGATTTCCTCTCCGCCATAGCGCGCGACCAGATCCTGTTGCCGGGCATTCTCGCGCACCACGGCGCTGATCATGCGCAGGGCATCGTCACCGACCTGATGACCGAACGAGTCGTTGATGTTCTTGAAGTGATCCACGTCCATCATCAGCAGGGAAAGCGGCCGGTCTGGCTGGTGCGTGGCAAGCAGGAGATTGAACGCCGCGGAGAACCGCGTGCGGTTCAGCAGCCCGGTGAGGCCGTCATGACTCGCGAGGCGCTCCAGCTTGCTCTGGTCCTCCTGGAGCTTGTGCGCCATATCGTTGAAACCCATGACCAGGTAATCGATCTCGTCTCCGCTCATCCGGCGGGGCGGCAGTTCGAAGCGCGCGCCCAGGTCGCCAGCCGACAGACGCTCCATGGCGCCGCGCAGCTTGTTGATGTTGCGGAACACCAGGCGATCGAAGACGACGAAGATCAGCGCCAGGCTGGCCAGGCTGGCCAGGATTTTCAGGATGAGCTGCGACAGGAGCGTGCCGTGGATGTCACGGTTGACCTCGGCGATCGAGAACATCAGTTCGACGGCGCCCAGCACCTCGCCTTCGCGCGCATCGAAATGACAGCCGGTGGCCTCGGAGCAACCGTTCTTTCGCACCCGATAGGGCGCAACCATGCGCATGAGGTCGCCATCGATGGTGAACTCCGTCTGCGCCGTCTCCAGCACCCTTCGCTCGAGCTCGTCACGCGGCCGCTCCCGTGGATCCACCTCCAGCGGCTGGCTGTAACTGTGGACCAGATCCCGTGCGCGCAAGATCTCGGAGTTCAGCTCGTTCATCGCGCCGATCATGTCGGCGCGCTCGTCGGGGTCGGTCACCTCCGCCAGCTCGCGCTCCAGGCGGGCGAGTTCCGCTTCGCTATCGTGGATATAGGCGAGTTCGCGCGGGATATCGAATTCACGGCGCACCCGCTCGAAGATCTCGTTGACCCGGGGGCCGCGGATGACGCGGATGGACTCGACCTCCGAAAGCTCGCTCCTCAGATCCTCGAAGTAGGAGAAGCGGGCGCTCATCCTGCCCTCGCGCATCAGCGCATTGAGCGCGACACGGACGCCTTCGCCGGCCGAGCCCCCCCAGCGCTGCACCTCCTGCATGACGAGCTGACGGGCCTGCTGTACCTCCAACCATACCGCGACCACCACGAACGGCAGCCAGACCAGGCTGATCGCCAGGATGAGCTTGGCGCTGAGCCGGTGTGCGATCAGCTTATACACCGGCGCTCATCACTCGTAGCTGCGATGAAAACTTCGGGTTTTCTTCAGGCGCTCCGCGAGATCGAATTCGTACTTGTGATCGAGGGCGGGTTGAAACGGCGTATCCTCGTGTTCATGACAGGCAACGCATACGGAAGCATCCTCCGAAGCGTAACGCTGCCCGGCGGCGATCAGTTCGGCACGATCGAGGCTTCCGCGCCGGGACTTGTGGATTTCGCGGTACCTCTTGCCGGGCCCATGACACATCTCGCAGCCGATACCGACGCGATCGGGTGTTTCGCGCACACTCACGAAACCACCGGGCAAGCGATAGCCGGTGGTATGACAGCGCAGGCAATCCTGATCGCTGGTGTAGTCGCGGGACGGATCGAGGTCGGCCTTCCGCTTGGGCGCGCGACGCTGCCCCGGCTTCAGCAGCTCGAAGGCGCGCGCATGCGAACTGCGGCGCCAGTCTTCGAATTGGGCCTTGTGACACATGGCGCAGCTCTCATGACCAACGTATGCAACATCCGAAACCGGCGCGGCATGCGGCTCCGATTGGGCAGCCGCGACGCCGGCGAAAGCCAGGACCAGGGCAAGCACCCGGACCACGGCTACCGAGACATTGAAACTCCCTGCCACAATATGGGTCATCATTCCCTGAAGATGTATAGCCACGATGGGTTATCGTTACCCCCGACTTCGGACTTGAATGACTCTCTGGCGGAGCGAAAATTGCGCAATGAATGATGTGCCCACGGAAGCTGCGGGAATTCCGGTTTGAAGGACCCGGCACCCCGGCTCAAGCGGCTGGTTCCGGCCGGCGCTGACGCCCTTTTGTCCGGATGTTTCCTGGGTCACCGGCTGCACCGGCGTGGAGCGTCCGGCAAGCCGTTCGTCTATACCAATTTCATCGTCAGTCTGGACGGACGGATCTCATGGAAGAACCCGCAGGACGTGCGCGAGGTGCCGCCGGCGTGCAGCAATGCGCATGATCAGCGCCTGTATCACGAGCTGGCGGCCCAGGCGGACATCCTGCTGACCAGTGCGCGGCATCTGCACGCAGCAGCCGCCGGGCGCGGAACCGACATGCTGACGCTGGGAGCGGATGCCGCGGAACTGACGGCCTGGCGCCAGATGAACGGTCTGACGCCAGGGCCGCGCGTGGCGGCGGTGAGCGCGAAGCTGGATCTTCCCCCCAGGGAACGGCTGCCGGGGATCGCGGGGGAGATTACGGTGCTGACATGGGGCAGCTCCGAAGCGGGTCGACTGGCCGAAGCCCGCGCCCGAGGCTACGATGTCCGGGTTTGCGGTGAGGGGCCGGACATCGACGGCCATCAGCTGCTGGCCGCCCTCGCCCCCTGCAAGGTCGTTTGTTCGGTGGCGGGACCGAAGGTGCACTCCGCCTTGCTGCGGGCCGGGCGGATGGATCGGATCTATCTGACCCTGGTGCCGCTGCTGCTCGGCGGCGAGGTCTTCGACACTCTGACCACCGGGGCACCGCTGTGTCCGCCGCCGTGCTTCGGACTCAGCGAACTATGGCACGACGAACTCGAGCCGAAGGGCTGCGGCCAGCTGTTCGCCGTTTTCGATGCCGCGGCCCGCGCCGACCAGCCTGCTCAGAAATAGAGTCGTGCCCCGATCGCCAGGTTGATGTCCAGATCAGTGTCCGGAGCGAGATCGAGAATCGGCACGAATTCACCGAAAAGTTCGACCGGCTGAAGGGGGAAGTGGTAGGTGATGCCGAGCGGAATGCGAATGCCGACCAGCGTGTCGTCCTCGTTCCTGCCACTGCCGTCGTCATCCTCCAGCTTGATCCTGCCGCCAAGCCCGTAGAACAACGATACCCGACCTTCGAAGTCCGCGGGACGCAGCATATTAAAGTCGTGGATCAGATAATCGGCATGGAACTGGAACGATTCGTTCTCGGAGAACGACCATGCCGCACCAGCATCTATCGCATGGGTGTTGTTGAGCCAGCGCTTCATGGTCAGGCCGGTTGGCTCACCTACGATGATGCCGACACCGAACGATCCCTGCGCCTGGATGACGCCGCAACCCAGCCCGCACACCAGCGTAACGACGATTCCCGCCCTGTTCTTCATTCTTGGATTCTCCTCGCGAAGGGGAAAGGATACAGAACGGGAGACGAAAGGGAAAAGATGAAAGGGAAACGCCATCGAATCAGCCGACGCGACCGCTTCATCCCTCAACGCTCATCCGTCCTCTTTCCTTTCTCTCCTTCACGCCGCGGCGGCTGATTGATCAGCAGCCAGTACATACCGAGCTTTTGAACCGCCGCCGAAAAGCGCTCGAAATTCACTGGCTTGACGATGTAGCTGTTGACTCCCAACTCATAGGAGCCGACCACGTCCTGCAACTCCATCGACGACGTCAGGATCACCGTGGGGATCATGCGCGTGCGGTCGTCACTCTTGATGCGGCGCAAGACCTCCAGCCCGTCCACCTTCGGCAGCTTGAGATCCAGCAGGATCACCTTGGGCGTGTCATTGATGCTGCGCCCGGCGTGGCTGCCTTCACAGAAGATATAGTCCAGCGCTTCCTGGCCATCGCGCGCGACGATGATCTCGTTGCTCAGCCCCGCCCTTCTCAAGGCGCGCAGGGTCAGCTCGATATCATCGGGGTTGTCCTCGACAAGCAGGATTTCGATGGCCGGATTGAGCGTTGCATTATCCATGGTGCCGGTTCCTCGATGCGGGTCGCGCCACCTGCCCCAGGGGGCACGGCCGAGACGCTGCAGCATGACGGCAACGTACCATTGTCGCGTCGCCCTCAGGAAAAAGCACTGCCCGCTCCTTGCGGCAGCGACCGGCTTCTGGATCCTGCGGGGATGATTTCCTTGCCTCATCTTGCAGCTGGGCGACCGTCGGCGCATTGACGATTATCAATCAGTCCGCTCCAAGGGTCCGGCCGTCTGCATGGCGGCAATCGCCGATCCGATCAGTATGTCGGGGAGCATACCATCGCGGGGGAAAGCGGCGACACCCCAGCGCAGCACAGGCGCATCGACGACGCGCGACGCCGAGCGCGCGGCAGCGCTCACCACCCTGATGCGAGAGGCAAGACGGTTGTCCGGCATGCCGGGGAGCAGGATCAGGATGTCGCCGGAATCGCGGGTGCACACCTGATCTCCGGCGCGCACGGCGAGGCCGATCACCCAGCGCAATTCACACAGGTACTCGCCGCATCGCCGATGCGTGCCGGGATCGATCAGGGCAACCCCGAGGGGATATCGATGACGCGCCGCGCGCGCCAGTTCACGCCGGAATGCCTCGCGGGCGGCGCCGCGCGCGCGCCCTGTCACGGCTCCCACGACCGCAGCGCCGGGGAAAAAAATCCATGGACTTCAATGTCCATCACACGGTGGCTCCTCCTGGTTCCGCCATCGTGGTGTAACTAGATAACTATACCGTGAAACGATTCGTGTCAACGCCTTTTTGTCTAGAATCAGGCGCCATGTCACGCAACATCAATCCCTTCGGTTTGCGCATGCCCGCGGAACTGCGACACCATCTGGAAAGATCGGCACAGGCGAACCGACGGAGCATGAACGCCGAACTCGTGCTGCGGCTGCAGGAAAGCCTGGATGAGCACCCGCTTCTGGTCCCCGAGATCCGGGAGCCGGCGGAAGCCTATGCGCTGACGGCGAAGGAGGTGGAACTGCTCTCGGCCTGGGAAGCCCTCAATCGGCGCGGGCGACGCGCTCTGCTCGAGCTGCTGTCCGTACTCGGCGCTCGCCTGTGACCGTCGCTAGGTTCGCGGACCGGGGTCGATCGACCCCGGATCAGTTCAGATCGGCGGCGTAACGCCGCAACAACTCCAGCGGTATCACTTCCAGCGCGCGGCGATGGGTACTGCGCAGGTATACCCGCGGCGCCATCCCGAGTTCGTGCGCCTCGAGCCAGCGGGCGGCGCATAGACACCAGCGGTCGCCGGCCTGCAGGCCCGAAAAAGCGAACTCGGGCACTGGCGTGCTGAGATCGTTGCCGCGGAAGCGGGAGAATTCCAGGAAATCGCGCGTGGCTTCGATGCACACCGTATGTGAGCCGGCGTCGGCGCCGCTGGTGTTGCAGCAGCCATCGCGAAAGAATCCGGTCAGTGGACGGATGCCGCAGGTTTCCAGCGGTTCGCCGAAGACATTGAGGGATTCGTCGATCTGCATTTCCAGGCTCATGGCATGTATCCGGATCGCCGCGCGGTGGTGCTGACCATTATACGGTCGGCGCCGCCGGCTAGCGAGGCATCGTCGCGGCTGGAAATCGGCCCGGCGAGCACATAGACTTCTCCAAACACCGGAGTTTTCATGTGTGGTCCGTCTACATCATCCACTGCGCCGACGATACGCTCTACACCGGCATCACCAACGCCGTCGATCGACGTCTGCGCGAGCATGCCAGCGGCGGGCCACGTGCGGCACGCTACCTGCGTGGCCGCGGCCCGCTGCGCCTGGTATTCACCTGCGCTGCCGGCGACCGCGGCACGGCGCTGCGCATCGAGCACCGCATCAAGAAGCTGCCGCGGGAATCCAAGGAAATGCTGATCGCAGGGAAGATGGCGCTGGACGCGCTGGGGCATGCAGGCGATGGCCGGTGAGCCTGCGCCGATGAACCAGGGACTCTGGTGGATGCCGCGCCATGTGGTCTCGGGTCGCACGCTGCGACTGCGCCTGGGTCCGCTGATTCTCAAAGCACACCGCAGTGGCAGCGAATGGCTGCTGTCGGCAGAGGAAGTGGACGAAACGGAGGCTGTCCCGGGGGTCATGCTCGAAATGAGCGATGAGCGGCCCGACGACAAGTATGTGCGTTACGCCTGCCGCGATCCGCAGGATCGAATCGCTTTCCGTCCCATGCTCGCCGATCGGCCGATGGTGGTACGTCCGCGGCAGGCCGTATTCGTGCTGCCTGGCGAGGAGACGATCTTCTATATCAGTACGCCGGTATGGGTCGGCGTCGTCGCCGGCGAGAACGACCAGCTGCTGCGCGAGATTCCCGCTTCCCGTCCCTCCGACACCTGGTTCGGGCCATCGACGCGCACCGGAGAGATCTGCTATGCCGCCCGCACCCAGGCCCGTAATGTGCTCGCCGAAGTCCCGATGCGCGCGTACCGGGTGGTGACTGCGCTGCGGGTCGAGAATCGTGCCGATTCGCCGCTTCCGGTGGAAAAGCTGAGCCTCCCGGCACCCCTCCTTTCCACCTGGGGACGGGAGGACGGCAGCCTGTGGTCCGATACGGTGCATCTGCAACGCGTGACCGACAGCGACATGGCGGCCATCCGCGTGGAACCTGGACCACCGAGCTATGCCAGCGACGCCACGCTGCTTGCCGGGCCCCGCATGCAGGCCGGCAAGGGCGGCCTGGTGCGAGCCTTTTCGGGTTTCTTCACCTGATCATGGAAAACGCGCTGGTCGACAGTCTGATGGCGTTCTTCACCAGCGAGCGGGCGCTGGCCATCGTACGCGCCATCGTACTGCTGGCGGCAGGACTGATGGTCGCCGCCATCGTGTCGAGATTGCCGCAACGGCTCATGGGGAAGCGGTTCACGCCGCACCAGGCCATGCTCACCAGGCGCCTGGTCTATTACGTGATACTGGCCCTGTTCATCGCCTCGGCGCTGCGAGAACTCGGTTTCAGCCTCGGCGTGCTGTTGGGCGCGGCAGGCGTACTATCGGTGGCCATCGGCTTCGCTTCCCAGACCTCCGCCTCCAATCTGATCAGCGGCCTGTTCCTCATTGGAGAGCGACCATTCGAGATCGGCGATCTCATTCGCGTCGGCACCACCACCGGCGAGGTGCTGTCGATCGATCTGCTGTCGGTCAAGCTGCGGACCTTCGACAATCTGTATGTCCGCATTCCGAACGAGCAGCTCATCAAGGGCGAGGTCACCACGCTCACCCGCTTCCCGATCCGCCGCTTCGATCTGAAGATCCGGGTGGCGCGCAAGGAAGACATCGGTCGAGTGCGCGAAGTGCTGATGGACGTCGCGGATCGCAATCCACTGTGCCTGGATGAACCGCGTCCGCTGTTCATCTTCACCGGCTTCGGCGAGTCTTCACTCGACATACAGTTCTCGGCCTGGGCAACGCGCGAGAACTACCTCGACCTGCTCAACAGCCTGCAGGAAGACGTGAAGCGCGCGTTCGACGCAGCCGGGATCGAGATTCCATTCCCGCACCGGGCCCTGTATGCAGGAGAGGAAACCAGGCCCTTCCCGGTCATCGTGCACAGCGTCATCCCCCCTGATTCCGACTCCGGAAAGGCATGAAGCGCGATCTTTCCCGGCGGACGCCCGCAACGCTGGCGCTGCTTCTCACCCTGGCGGCGCAATCAGGGGTTGTCTGCTCGCAGGATGCGAAGGACGCCTGCCTGGAGGAGCGCATGCGCACGGCGCCCGATACGATGACCCTCGGCGAAGTGCGCCGCGACTGTGTTGTCTCGCAGCCGGCGTCCGGACCGACACCGCGCAGCGTAATGGGGGATCGCCGTGCTTTCGAGCGCGCCAGCTGGAACAACCCCTTTGTGCTGACCGCGCACCGACCCAACTATGTGCTGCCACTCACCTGGGTGCGATTGCCCGCGCGCGAGGATGGCACCGGGCGGCACGATTTCGAACTGCAGTTCCAGCTCAGCCAGAAGGTGCTGCTGGCGGAGGGCGCGATCGCGGGCCATGGCGCGCTCTACGTCGCCTATACCAATCGCTCATTCTGGCAGGCCTACAGCAGGGACCGGTCGGCGCCATTTCGCGAAACGATCCACGAGCCGGAGCTCATCCTCAGCTTCGATAGCGACTGGAGCGGATTCGGGATTCGCATGACGGGCTACCAGCTCGTGCTCAACCATCAGTCGAACGGACGTGGCGGCGCCGATTCGCGGAGCTGGCACCGGGTCATCCTCAACGCCCTGTTCGAAAAGGACGCCTTCGTATTCGCGCTGCGGCCATGGTGGCGCATACCGGAGGATGAGAAATCCTCGGCTGGCGATGCCGTGGGCGATGACAATCCCGATATCGAAAGATACTACGGACAAATGGAGGTGAGTGGCGCCTGGATGCGAGGCACCAATCTCTACAGCTTCACGCTGCGCAACAATCTGCGCAGCGACAGCCGGGGATCGATCGAGCTCGGCTGGAGCTTCCCCGTCTATCGCAGCATTCGCGCCTCCGTGCACTATTTCAGCGGGTATGGCGAAAGCCTGATCAACTATAACCGCTCGAGCCAGAGCCTGGGTCTCGGTTTCCTGTTCACCGACTGGCTCTGAGCCCCGCGGTTCGCAAACGCACCGGTATGCGTTAAGATCGCCGCATGGATGGATCGACGAACAGAAGCGGCGGCGGGCTGGCAATCGCCGGCATGGTGCTGTCCTTCGTCTTCGCACCTGCCGTCTGGGCCGACTGCATCGATGTCGCCTCCAGCGGGTACAACGCCGGCAACGCGGAAATGGGGGTGACGCCAGTAGAATGGTTCGCCGAACTGAGCAACCAATGCGCGGCAAGCTATGACGCCGATCTCGAGATCGTTTTCGTGGACGAAAGCGGCGCCACCATATACAAGGTGAGCGAACTGGTGTCGGTGCCGCGCCACGGGAGCAGCACGGCGCGGCGCGAAGTCTATGTCCCCGGGCCCGATTTCGAACGCGTCCACGACATGCAGGTGAGGATACTCGCAGAGCGAGAACGGCCGTTCTAGCGGACCGCCACTCCGGCAAGCTCAATATCAGCCATGACGCCCATCAGCATCCGCGGCATCAGCCCGTCCTGACTCAATCTTCCAGAGGGGTCGAGCGCGCAGCTCCCGCCGCGCGCAGATGCCGGCCGAGTTCCTGCGCCTCTGCACGGTCGACGCTCGCCATTTCGAAGTGCACCCCGCGAAATTCCCCATCGAACGGGCGGAAGACGATGAAATAGGTACCGCCGGGCGCCAGATCGAAACGCCGCTCGCGCGTCAGCTCCTTGATCAGCTGTGAATGCCCCCAACTCGTATCCGAGTGTGCGGCCAGAAAGACCGGTCCGGGCTGAAGCCTGGCCAGCGTGTATTCCCCCTTGCCCAGCTTCAACAGGAAGGCGCGATCGGCATCCACGGCGATGACATTGTCGGCGAACCCCATGTAGCGCTCGGTCCAGGGCCGAATGAAATACACCGAGGCCGCTTCGGAACCGGACGAAACCCGGGGATGGGCACCATCCACCCGGGTCACGGCGCAACCGGCGAGCAGAAACGCGGAAATCAGCGATAAACAGGCAATTGCCCGAAGCAGATGCATCGTTGGACTCCCTCCGAGCTGCGATCATGACATCAGGATGGGGCCGCGACAAGCCCGTCCGGCCGGTCGCCATCAGCGGAAGCGGATGAAACCGGTCGGCTTTTTGCGGTAAAATTCCGTCGCATAAAAACAGCAGTCTGGCCGGTTGCCGGCATGGACCGCACATGAACCGGATCAACGGGGATCCACCCATACCCAGCAGCGAACGTCGTCACCGGCGCCGGCATGTCGTGCGCAAGCCGACCCGGACCCGAATCATCAATGTTTTTTTGAGGAGATCTGCAGCATGTCAGTCAAACATCCGGTCATTGCCGTCACCGGTTCCTCGGGCGCGGGCACCAGCACGGTAAAGGCGTCGTTTGAACATCTGTTCCGGCGCGAAGGCATCAAGGCCGCCATCGTCGAGGGCGATGCCTTCCATCGCTACGATCGCAATGAAATGAAGAGGGCGGTGGAGGAAGCGGCGAAGCAGGGCAAGACGCTGAGCCACTTCGGACCGGAAGCCAACCTGTTCGAGGAACTCGAGACGCTGTTCCGCAGCTACAGCGAAATCGGCACGGGCAAGGTTCGCAAGTATCTGCACGACGAGGAAGAGGCCGCGCCCTACAAGCAGCAGCCCGGCACCTTCACTCCCTGGGAGGACCTGACCGCGGGCACCGACCTGCTGTTCTACGAAGGCCTGCATGGCGGTGTCGCCACCGAAGGGGCCAACGTGGCCAAGTGGGTGGACCTGCTGATCGGCGTGGTGCCGATCGTCAATCTCGAATGGATCCAGAAGATCCACCGCGATACGTCCATGCGCGGCTACTCGGCCGAAGCGGTGACCGATGCCATCCTGCGCCGCATGCCGGACTACGTGAATACGATCACCCCGCAGTTCTCGCGTACCGACATCAACTTCCAGCGCGTGCCGGTGGTCGATACCTCGAATCCGTTCATCGCCCGCGACATTCCCACGCTGGACGAAAGCTTCGTCGTCATCCGCTTCCGCTTCCCGGAAAAGCACGACTTCCCGTACTACCTGTCGATGCTGAAAGGTTCCTGGATGTCGCGGCCGAACACCATGGTGGTGCCCGGCGGCAAGATGGGAATGTCCATGGAGATCGTGCTGCGCCCGATCGTCCATGAAATGATGGAAAAGAGCCGCAGCTGAGCCAAATCCGGGCCGCCGCTTTTCGGCGGCGGCCCGGACCTCACCCTTCCTCGTTGTCCCGCTGCCGTACGGCAGCACCGTTATCTCAGTTGGCCGACATCAGCTCGCGAACGGACTCGATACGCCGCGCGAAAGGATCGTTCCTGCGCAGCGCGGGAGGAAACCCGGCGATGGCCTGCTGCGCCTCGGCGTGGGTGGCAAAACTGCCATGCAGCACGATGAAGGAACCGCGCACGGTGCTGATCGCGATGGTACGGGCCGGCAGCGAGTGCCGGGCGATGAACTGCCTGGCTCTTTCCTCGTCCGGAGCGCTTGCCAGCTGGATCGTGTAACGCCGCGCATCCTGGCCCATCAGCCATGTCCGGTCATCGACCGGCGCTGGCGCGCGCGATGCGGGAGGCGTCGCTGCCTGAGGCTGTGCCGCAGCCGCGGGCGCTGATGCCGCGGGTAGAGAAGCCGGCGCCGGAGGCGTCGGAGGGGCCGGAGTCACGCTCAGCGCCCCAGGGCCGGATGCAGGCGTCCCGGATGACGGTGGCGCTGGCATCGTGACTTCCGCTTCAGGCGACTCCGTACCGGATCGTGACAGATCGACCGTCACTTCGGTCGCGACCGGTTCGATGCGCGCAAGCGGTACCGACAGCAGGTCGTTCGATGGCATGAACAGCACCCGATATCCCAGAAATATCGCCGCGACGGTCGCGGCGCCAATGGCGGCGGGCGCCCACCACTCTGCCTGCAGCACGCGCCGGCGGCTTGCCTGGCCGCGCGTCTTGCGCCAAGGCCGCGGCCGAACCCCGCGCTGCAGATCGGCGGCGACGCGATCGAGATGACCCGGAAGACCGCGCGCCAGCCGGACCAGGGCGCGCGCCTGTTGCGCATCGAGCGGGGGACGTCCGGCCCTTTCCATGAGCACGCGCAGATACTCCTCCCCTTCGGAATCGGTCAGCGTAGGCAGGGAGAAAACGGTGAGCGCATCCTCCCGAAAGGGAGCGAAAGATGGCAGGTGAGCGATACGACGCTGTACTTCGCCCGGCGCCGCCGACAGCACCAGTGCCAACCGCCCGCCCTGCAACATTGCCGTCCGCTGCAGATCGAGCAGCGCTCGCAGGGCGAAAGGCGAGAGATGATGGGCGTCGTCCACGGCGACGAGAACGCCGCCGTCCGCGCGCCGCGCGATCGCCGCTCCCAGCGCCGTCGGCCCATCGGCCGCCGCGCCAAAGGCCTGCGCCAGCCTGCTCAACAGACCGGCCTCACCGAGCGGGTGACGCAGCTCGAGCACGCACGCGGAGGGAACCGTCGCCGCCAGACGCGACAGGAATACCGACTTGCCGGAACCGCCATCGCCTTCGATCAGCACGGCCGTCGCGCCGGCCTGCATGGCTGCGGTGGCGGCGGCAAAGGCTTCGCTCCAGGCTTCGGTCTCGAGAAAAAACTCCGGCCGCCGCCGATGCGACGCGCCGGAGCTGACCGAGCGAGCCCCCGGTTCGCGCTGTTCCGTATCGGCGCTTTGGGGGCGAACCGCCTGCATCTCCGAAATCCTCTTGTCCCTGTCGCGCGTTGTCATGTTCTGTCGCCCGTCGCCAGTGGACGGACGACCCAGTTTAAGCGCCCGATGGACGCGTGGAAAGTGTAAAGAGGATAGTCTAGCGGGAGGGACGCGTCCGGTGCACCCGAAGCGAATCTTCACTTTCCTCTTTGAACTTTTCTCTTTCCTCTGTTAATAGACCCGCATGGAAGCCCTGCTGAGCACTTTCGTCGTACTCTTCGTGGTTGTCGATCCGATCGGCCTGGCGCCGATATTCGCCGGGCTGACGCGTGGCATGGAGCGCGCGCGCCAGCGTCGCCAGGCCATCCGCGGCACGCTGCTCGCCGGCTTCATCCTCTTCGCCTTCTTTTTCAGCGGCGACACCTTGCTGCGCCTGCTGGGTGTCGGCCTGCCGGCGTTTCGCATCGCTGGAGGCATCCTGCTCTTCCTGCTCGCCATCGACATGATCTTCGCGCGGCGCTCGGGACTGCGCTCGACGACGGTGCGCGAACAGGCCGAAGCCGCGTCCAAGGAGGACGTCTCCGTATTCCCGCTGGCCTTCCCGCTGATTGCCGGACCAGGCGCGCTGACCACCGTGTTGCTGATGGCGAATGCACGCTCATCCGCTGTCGAGTTCATCGGCATGCTCGCCCTGCTCCTGCTCGTCCTGGGCATGACGCTCGCATCCCTGCTGAGCGCGCCGCTGATCATGCGCCTGCTCGGCGAGACCGGCGCCAATGTCATCAGCCGCCTGCTCGGCTTGGTGCTCGCGGCGCTGGCGGTGCAGTTCGTGCTCGATGGCATCCGCGAAAGTCTCTGATCATCGCTTTCGACAAACCGCTTTGCACTTTCGCCTGCGCCCTGCTAGCGTGACTGCATGGCCGCCGAACAGCCGCATCGCAATCGACTCGCCGGGGAAACCAGCCCCTATCTCCTTCAGCATGCGGACAATCCGGTCGACTGGTATCCATGGGGCGAGGAAGCGCTGACGCGCGCGCGCGCGGAGGACCGGCCGATTCTGCTGTCGATCGGCTATTCGGCGTGCCACTGGTGCCATGTGATGGCGCACGAGTCCTTCGAGGACGCCCGCACGGCGTCCGTCATGAACCGCCTGTTCGTGAACATCAAGGTCGATCGCGAAGAACGCCCTGACCTCGATCGCATTCACCAGCTTGCGCTGCAGCTGCTCACCCAGCGCAATGGCGGCTGGCCGCTCACCATGTTTCTCGATCCGGAGGAACTGACTCCATTCTATGGCGGTACCTATTTTCCGAACGAACCCCGCTATGGCATGCCCGCCTTTACCGACGTGCTGGAACGGGTTGCAAGCCACTTCCGGGAGCATCGCGACGAACTGCGTGCTCACGGCCAGGCGCTGCGCGAGCAGATGGGCGCGCTCGGCCGCGAGGCGCTCACCGGATCCACCCCCTCCGCGGTTGCCCTCGACAGCGCCCGCCACCAGCTTGCCCACAGCTTCGATGCGCGCCATGGGGGCTTCGGCGGAGCACCCAAGTTTCCCCATCCGCCCAATCTCGTGCGCCTGCTGCGCCATTGGGCGGCCGCCCGCCGTCGTGGCGAGGACGATCCCCAGGCACTGCACATGGCGACCTTCACGCTGGCGCGCATGGCCTCGGGCGGCATCCATGATCAGCTCGGCGGCGGGTTCTGCCGCTATGCGGTCGATGCGCAATGGATGATTCCGCATTTCGAGAAGATGCTCTACGACAACGCGCAGCTGCTCCCGCTGTACGCAGATGCCTGGCACATCACCGGAGACGAACGCCATGCGCAGGTCGCATCCGGCGTCGCCGAATGGATGATGCGCGAAATGCAGGGCACGGATGGCGGATACCATTCGTCGCTCGATGCCGACAGCGAAGGAGAGGAAGGTCTTTACTACGTGTGGACGCGGGAAGAAGTCCTGGCGCTGCTCGATCAGGATGAGTACGCCGTATTCGCTCCCCGCTACGGCCTCGATCACGCGCCCAACTTCGAACGAGCCTGGCATCTGCATTGCCAGGCCGATATCGAGGACATCGCGCAGACTCAGGGCCGCTCGCCACAGGAGGTCGAAAGGCTGATCGAGGGCGCGCGCGTACGGCTGCTCAGGGTCCGCGAACGGCGCCCGCGTCCTGGCCTCGATGACAAGATCCTGACTTCGTGGAACGCGCTGGCCATACGCGGCATGGCCCGCGCCGCGCGTACGCTTGGACGCGGCGATCTGCTCGATTCCGCGCTGCGTGCGGCGAACTTCGTCGAGACGCACCTGTGGCACGATGGCAGACTGCTGGTGAGCTGGCGCGATGGCCGGGCGAAATTCGACGCCTATCTGGACGACTACGCGTTTCTTCTCGATGCCGAACTCGAACTGCTGCAGACCTCATGGCGCGACAGCGGTCTCGGTTTCGCGATCGAACTCGCGGACGGCCTGCTTGCGCGCTTCGAGGATGCGGCGGGCGGATTCTTCTTTACCGCTCATGATCATGAACGCCTGTTCCATCGCGCGAAGACCTATGCCGATGACGCGCTGCCGTCCGGCAACGCGGTGGCGATCCGGGCGCTGCTGCGGCTGGGTCATCTCCTCGGCGAGACCCGCTACCTCGATGCCGCCGAGCGCGCGATCCGGGCGGCATGGCCACAGGTATCCGAGCTTGCCTATGCCCACAATGCCATGCTGGATGCGCTCGAAGAGTACCTGAACCCGCCGCAGCTGGTGATCCTGCGGGGAGACTCATCGACGCTCCGTGACTGGCTGCGAATCTGCCGTGAAGCCTATCATCCCGGGCGGCTGGTGTTCGCCATTCCATCCGAAGCGGCGCTGCCCGGAATCCTGGACCAGCGCAAACCCCCGGCGCGGGGCGCACTGGCGTGGATCTGCAGCGGCACCGAATGCTCGCCGCCGTTGGCGACGAGCGAGGAGCTGAGAGCGGCGCTGGCCTGAACGGCATCTGTTCACTTTTCCGCGGATGTGATCGACAATCTGGCTCGTCTCAGGCGGCGGACCGCCAGCAGGGCATCGCAGTGAGTCCGTCTGACGCATCTGCCGGATACATCATCGGCGAACCACGAATCCGTCCGTGCCACATCTCTCTGGAGCAAGCGCATGAGCCATCGATCCGCCACGTTTCCCGCCCTATCACTGTCGCTGCTGCTGTTCCTGTCCCCGGTCGCGAACACCAGTGAACATGAGCCGGAACTACTGGACCGGGTGGAGTTCAGCGTCCAGGTGCAGCGCGAAGTGCCGAGCGAGGTGGCGCGCGCGGTGATGGTGGTGGAGCGGGAGAATGTCGATCCCGCGACTCTGGCGCGCGAAATCAATGGCGCCATGGGCGCTGCCCTCGACATTGCACGGGGACAAGGAAATATCCAGATTCGCACCGGAAACTATCGGACATGGCCCGTGCACGAGCGCCAGCGCATCCTGCGCTGGCGCTCGGCGCAGGAGCTGATCCTGGAAACGGAAGACGCCACCGCGCTGCACGAACTCCTCGGCAGACTCCAGCAGCAGCAGATGCTGTTGCGCTCGCTGGACTACCGGGTGTCGGCGGAACGCATGGCGAGCGTGGAAGCGGAGCTGACCACAGCCGCGCTCGGAGCCTTCCGCGAACGCGCGGAGCTGATTCGCGATAGCCTGGGCGCTGGAGGCTACGACATCGTCCACCTGCGCATCGACCGCGATGGTTCCGCTCCTCCGATGATGATGCGCGCCATGGCGATGACCGAAGATGCGGTGGCGGTGGCAGGCGAGCCCGGCACCCAGCGAGTGACGGCAACGGTGCATTCGGTAATCCGGATGAAGTAATGAAGTTCGCGCCATCTGCCCGCAGGCCGCGCCATTCGGAATGGGCCCAGCGGCGGCGAAGGCCGGGAAGTCAGGCATCCGGCATCCGGAATAATTGTCGATGCAGGCAACCAGCCCGCCCCGTCACCCTGTGATCAGATGCGCTCATCGAGCCAGCGTGCGATCCCCAGCCATCGGCTCTCCTTCTCGCCGCAATCCCGGTCGATGTCGATGACCAGCGTTTCCATTCCGCCGGGAACGACGCGCGCCTCCGCGCGGACGATGAGACCGGACTGGGTGCGATACACCTTGTAGAGCAGGCCGGGATCCATTTCTCGATAGACGGAACTGCCGTAACTCGCATCGAGCAGGAAGTTGAACCTCCCCAGCGCCTCGGCGACGGCCACCAGGTCCATGCTGGTGCCTTGCGCCAGGGCATGGGCGCTGACCGGATGCGCGCTCTGTTCCGCGGCATCGCGATAGCGGCCTTCGAGCCGGTCGAGGCGGTACATGGCATCCAGGCCGAACAGGGTCGCCCAGTTCTTCCACTTGATGAATCCGGCATCGAGCCGCCACTGATCGCCGCGCAGCAGATAGGTTTCGATCTGGCACAGATCGCCGGTGGCGAGGCTGACGCGGTAGTGACGTTCGCCGATCGGCTCGAAGGTCAGCTCGGCGACCAGCTTTTCATCCGTAAGACGGTGATAGGTGTGCAGCCAGGAGGTGAAGAGCAGAGCCACTAGCGCGAGGATGGGAAGCAGCGGCAACAGGACGATCTTAAGGGAACGTCGCATCGGTATCTCGCGGGGTGGTCAGGTACCCGTTCGCACGCGGCGGAAGGTTCTCTCCCACCGCGCCGACCAGCGTACCTGACTCCCTTTATCCGTATCCCGGATCAGAACGCCGTGCCGAATGTCCGCTTGTACCGCGCGCGGAATTCATCGACCGTGTAGCGGTGGTTCTGCGTCCCCGCGGTTTCGATCTTGATGGTTCCCATGAGCGAGGCGATGCGTCCGGTCGTTTCCAGATCCATGCCATTCATGATGCCGTACAGCAGGCCGGCGCGATAGGCATCGCCGCAGCCGGTCGGATCGACCACGTTCTCCGCCTTGCCCGGCGGAATGTCGATGACGCCGTCCCTTGTGTAGATGCGCGAACCCTCCCCGCCGCGGGTGACGAATACGGCATCGAGGCGTTCGGCGAGCTGCGCCGGAGACAGGCCTGTGCGCTCCTGCACCAGCTGCATCTCGTAATCGTTGACCGCGAGATATGTGGCCTGATCGATGAAGCCGCGCAGATCGTCGCCGTCGAACATCGGCAGGCCCTGGCCCGGATCGAAGATGAACGGTATTCCCGCCTCGTGGAACTGGCGCGCATGCTGGACCATGCCATCGCGCCCGTCGGGAGAGACGATGCCGAGAGTGATGCCGCGATCCCGCGGCACGGCATTGTCGTGCGCGCGCTCCATCGCGCCGGGGTGAAATGCAGTGATCTGGTTGTCGTCGAGATCGGTGGTGATGTACGCCTGCGCCGTGTACATGTCCTCGCACACGCGCAGAAACTCGCGGCTCATGCCGTTGCTGTCCATCCAGCGCGCATAGGGATCGAAGTCCTTGCCCACCGTTCCCATGGCAAGGCCGTCGCCGCCGATCAGGCGCAGATTGTAGGCGATGTTCCCGGCGCAACCACCAAACTCACGGCGCAACTGCGGCACCATGAAGGACACATTCAGCATGTGTATCCTGTCGGGCAGGATGTGGCGCTTGAAACGATCGGGGAACAGCATGATCGAGTCGTAGGCGAACGACCCGCAGATGAGGGCGGTCATCGTTGTTATGGCTCCTCTTGTCGCGGCGGCCGGACCGCCTCTGAATCCAGACACACCGGCGGCAGCCGGCGTGCCTTCCTTTCACACCGCGCCGGCTTCAGCCGGTGGATTCTGCCCGCCAGGCGACGTCCAGTTCGCGCGCGGCGCGGACGTCATCCAGACGGCGTACGGGCAGTGTATGCGGCGCCTCGCGCACGCGATCCGGATCGCTTTCCGCTTCTTCGCGAACACGCGCCATCGCCTCGATGAAGCGATCCAGCGTTGCCAGGTCCTCGGTCTCCGTCGGTTCGATCAGGAAGCATTCCGGCACCAGCAGCGGAAAGTACGTCGTCGGCGCATGAAAGCCGTAATCAAGCAGGCGCTTGGCAAAGTCCATCGCGCTGACGTCGAAGCGCTTGGCCTCCCGCCGCAGCGTGACGATGAACTCATGGGTGGCGCGGCGCTGCGGAAAGGCGAGGTCAAAACCGGCCTGCTGCAGGCGCACCGCCATGTAGTTCGCATTCAGGGTGGCGAAGTCGGCGACGCGCTGCATGCCTTCGCGTCCCAGCATGCGCGCATAGACATAGGCGCGCAGCAGGATGCCGGCATTGCCGGCAAAGGCCGACAGGCGGCCGATGCTCTGCGGGCAATCCGCCTCGGTCAGCCAGCGATACTTACCGTCCTCCAGCGTCACCATCGGCACCGGCAGGAAGGGACGCAAGCGCTCGCTGACACCGACCGGGCCCGCGCCGGGACCGCCGCCGCCATGTGGCGTCGAGAAAGTCTTGTGCAGGTTGAGGTGCACGACGTCGAAGCCCATGTCGCCGGGAAGCACCTTACCGAGAATGGCATTGAGATTGGCGCCGTCGTAGTACAGCAGTCCGCCAGCTTCGTGGACGATGCCGGCGATCTCGCGGATGCGCCGCTCGAACACACCGAGCGTGGAGGGATTGGTCAGCATCAGGCCCGCGGTCTGCGGTCCCACCGCCTTGCGCAGCGCCTCGATATCGACGTCGCCATTCTCGTCGGTCGGAATCTCGCGGGCACGGTAGCCGCACATGACCGCGGTGGCGGGATTGGTGCCATGCGCCGCATCCGGAACCAGGATCTCGGTGCGCTCCGTGTCGCCGCGCGACAGATGATAGGCGCGGATCATCGCCACGCCGGCGAATTCACCCTGCGCGCCAGCCATCGGCGTCAGCGACACCGCCTTCATGCCGGTCGCCGCCTTGAGCATTTCCTGCAGATCGTGGAGACAGGCAAGGAAGCCCTGGCTGAAGCGTTCCGGCGCATGCGGATGACGTCCGGCCAGGCCGGGCAGGCTCGCCAGCCGGTTGCAGACGCGCGGATTGTACTTCATGGTGCACGAGCCGAGCGGATAGAAATGGGTGTCGATGGAAAAATTCTTCTGCGACAGCCGCGTGTAGTGGCGAACCACCTGCAGCTCGGAGACTTCCGGCAGCCCGGGCGGATCCTGGCGCAGCCAGGCGGCCGGAATGTCATCGCAGGCCGGCGGCGTGCCGGGCGTCTGGGCGCGGGCACGGCGTCCGGCGCTGGAGTGTTCGAAAATCAGTTCGCTCATGGCCAGTTGGGGCCGCTCCTGTCGGCCGAGACTCTGTCGAGTGCCGCCAGGGCGGCATCGTAATCGGGTTGCCGTGAAATTTCCGGCACCAGTTCGGTATGGAGCACGCAATCGTCGGCGCCGAGGACGATGATCGCCCGCGCCGTGATGCCCGCCAGCGGGCCATCCTCGATGAGCACGCCATAGTCGCGAGCGAAGTCGCGCGAACGCATCATCGAAAGGGTCACGATGTTCTTGAGATCCTCGGCCTCGCAGAAGCGCTTCTGGGCGAAGGGCAGGTCGGCCGAAACGATTATCACCAGCGCGTTCCGTCCCGCCGCCAGTTCGTTGAACCGGCGCGCGGATGCCGCACACACCGAAGTATCGATGCTCGGCACGATATAGATCAGCTTGGGCCGACCGGCGAAGTCGGACAGCCTGCGATCCCGCAGGGCATCGTCGACGAGTTCGAAGTCGGGAGCTCGCGCACCTTCGACAGGCAGCTTGCCGGCGAGCTGGACCGGCGCTCCCTTCAGCGTAACGGTTGTCATCTAACCCCCGTCATTCGCCCTTCAGTATCCTGCGCAGAACCGCTGCGTAGCGCTCGATATCGTCCATGGTACGCGTTTCCGTCGCGCAGACGAGCAGCGCTTCGCCGAGTTCCGGATAGTCCTCGCCGAGCGCGTAACCGCCCAGAATGCCCTCTTCGGCAAGGCGCTCGAGTACGTCCCGGGTCCGATGACCCTCGAAGCGCAGGGCGACTTCATGAAAGAAGGGGCCTGAGAACAGGCGGGATACGCCAGGAATGGCGGTCAGCCGCTCGAGCAGGGCGCGCGTATTGGCGTGCGAAGCGGCTGCAACGTCGCGCAGACCGGACGCACCCAGCATCGCCATGTACTGCGTGGCGGCGGTCACCATCAGTCCCTGGTTGGTGCAGATATTCGAAGTCGCCTTGGAGCGGCGGATGTGCTGCTCGCGCGCCTGCAGCGTGAGGGAGAATCCCTGCCGGCCATCGCGGTCCACGGTGCGTCCGACGATGCGTCCCGGCATCTGGCGGATGTGCTCCATGCGGCAGCACATGTAGCCGAAGTAGGGACCGCCCGAGGAAAGCGGAATGCCCAGCGGCTGGCCTTCGCCACAGGCGACGTCCGCGCCCTGCTGTCCCCATTGTCCCGGCGGACGCAGCAGCGCCAGCGAGCTCGGATTGCACACCGCCACCATCAGCATGCCGTGACGATGCGCCCAATCGGTGAGACCATCGACATCCTCGAGTCCACCGAAGAAGTTTGGGTGCTGCACCACCAGCGCGGCGGCATCGCCCGGCTCATTGCCGAGAGCCGCAACGTCGATCGCGCCGGTGCGCGGATCGTAATCGATGCTCTCGAGCGTGATGCCCTGGCTGGCCACCATCACCTCGACGACCCTGCGGTATGCCGGATGCACACTGCGCGGCATAAGGATGCGTCGCGAGCGCGAACGTCGATTGGCGCGCACCGCCATCAGCACCGCTTCGGCAAGCGCCGATGCGCCGTCATAGAGCGAAGCGTTGGATGCATCGAGCGCAGTCAACTGCGTCATCATCGACTGGTATTCGTAGATGAGCTGCAGCGTTCCCTGGCTCGCTTCCGCCTGGTACGGCGTATACGCGGAATAGAATTCTCCGCGGCTCGCCACTTCCCAGATTGCGGCAGGCACATGATGCTCGTAGGCGCCGGCGCCGACGAAGCACAGCGGCGCGCCGCACGCCGCAGCGCGCTCGCCCATCAGGCGCGACACGGCCATTTCGGACAGACCTTCCGGAACGCCATCCAGACCACGCGCGCGCAGTCCGGCCGGGATCTCATCGAAAAGCTGTTCGATGTCATCCGCGCCGACCGCCTTCAGCATCAGCGCGATTTCGTCTTCCGTGTGAGGAATGAAAGGCATGCCGGGATCAATCGTCGGATTCGGCGGCGATGGCTTCGGCGTAATCTGCGGCATCCATCAGCGCATCGAGATCGGCGTGCTCGGCGAGCTGCACACGAAACAGCCAGCCGTCGCCATACGGATCCTTGTTGACCAGGTCCGGACTGTCCGCCAGCATCTCATTCACCTCGACGATCTCGCCGGGAACCGGGCTGTAGACGTCGGATGCGGCCTTGACCGACTCGACCACTGCACACTCTTCGGCAGCATCCACGCTGCGGCCGATCTCGGGCAGCTCCACATAGACCATGTCGCCCAGCAAACCCTGGGCGTGATCCGTAATGCCGACTCTCACCACGCCATCGCCTTCGTCTTCGACCCACTCGTGAGAGCTGGTGTATTTCAGATCGGAAGGTATATCGCTCATGATCAGCCTCTTGTTCTGAGAATGCGTATAGGTGTCAGTCGAGCGTCACCCGCACCCGGCCGTGACGCACGAACGGCGGCGTGACGATGCGCGCGGCGAGCAGGCGGCCACGAACGTCGACCGTGCAATCACCGCCGATGTCCTTGTCGATGCGGGCGAGTCCGATGGCGCGCCCGAGCACCGGGGAAAAGCTGCCGCTGGTCAGCTCACCGATCTCGCGGTCGCCGAGCATGACTTTCTGGTGCGGGCGCAGCACGCCCTTGTCGAGCAGTACCAGGCCCTTTGACGTCCGCGTCGTTCCCGGGCGGACGCGCTCGAGAGCGGCGCGGCCGATGAAGTCACGATCCTCCGGCTCCCAGGCGACGGTCCAGCCCAGGCCCGCTTCGAGCGGATTCACGGTCTCGTCCATTTCCTGGCCATAGAGCGACATCCCGGCCTCCAGCCGCAAGGTATCGCGCGCGCCGAGCCCCACCGGCGCGACCCCCGCCTCATGCAGGCGGCGCCAGAAAGCGGGCGCGTCGTCCGCGGGCAGCATTATTTCGTAGCCGTCCTCGCCAGTGTACCCGGTGCGGGCAACGAAAAGTTTGCCCGCCTGCGCGCCGTAGAACGGCTTGAGCGCTCCCGCGATGCTGGCGACCTCGGAACCCAGCACACCATGCACCCTGTCACGCGCGAGCGGCCCCTGCACGGCAACGAGGGCGACGTCGCCGCGCACATTCAGCACGGTGTCGAAGCCGGCCGCGACCGCCCGCATCCAGGCGATATCCTTTTCACGCGTACCGGCATTGGTGATCACGCGATATTCGTCGTCATCGTTCAGACGATAGACGATGAGGTCATCGATGACGCCGCCGTCCTCGCGCAGCATGCATGAGTACAGCGCCTGGCCGCAGGCAAGCCGGGCGACGTCATTGGCGAGCAGGCGACGCAGGAAGTCCCGCCCGCCGGCACCCGTCACATCGGTGACCTGCATGTGCGATACATCGAACATGCCCACGGACTCGCGGACAAGACGATGTTCGTCGAGCTGGGATCCGTAGTGCAGCGGCATGTCCCAACCGGCGAAGTCGACCATGCGCGCGCCGAGCCGCACATGGTCCTGGTGCAATGATGTCCGTCGGGTGGTCATATGGAATGTTCTTCGGGATCGGGATGCAGGCGTAAAGAACGCGGACGGATACTATAATCCGGGCGCGGGCCGGACACCATGTCCCGGACGAATGGACTGCGCCATTCGTCCGGGAAGGCCGGGCGCCGGATACAGGATGTCACCACCAAGAAAGGGGAATGCTTCAGAGCATTTCCCGATGGTATTCGATCAGGCGCTCGACCTCGTTGCGGGAACCGAGGATGACCGGAACGCGCTGGTGCAGTTCGTGCGGCTGGATCTCCATGATGCGGTCGCGCCCGGTGGTGCTGACGCCGCCCGCCTGCTCGACGATGAAAGACATCGGATTGGCTTCGTACATCAGGCGCAGGCGACCTTCCTTCTTCGGATCCTTGGTGTCCTTGGGGTACATGAAGATCCCGCCGCGGGTGAGGATGCGATGCACTTCGGCGACCATCGACGCCACCCAGCGCATGTTGAAATCGGCGCCGCGCGCTCCGGTCTTGCCCGCCAGGCACTCGTCCACATAGCGGCGGACCGGCGGTTCCCAGAAGCGGCTGTTGGAGGCATTGATCGCGAACTCGCGGGTATCCTCCGGCACATGCATGTCGCTGTGCGTCAGAATGAACTCGCCGACGTTGCGGTCGAGCGTGAAGCCGTTCACGCCCTGGCCGGTGGTCATCACCAGCATGGTCGCAGGCCCGTAGAGCGCATAACCGGCGCACACCTGCTCCGTTCCCGGCTGCAGGAAGTCGGCAGCAGTGGGATTGGTGATGCCTTCCGGGCAGCGCAGGATGGAAAAGATCGTGCCTACCGAGATGTTCACGTCGATGTTCGACGACCCATCCAGGGGATCGAACAGCAGCAGATACTTGCCGCGCGGGTAGCCTTCGGGAATGAGGTAGATGTCCTCCATCTCCTCGGAAGCCATGGCGGCGAGGTGACCGCCCCACTCGTTGGCCTCGATCATCATGTCGTTGGAAATGACGTCGAGCTTCTTCTGGGACTCGCCCTGCACGTTTTCCTGACCGGCGCTACCGAGCACACCGATGAGCGCACCCTTGTTGACGGCGTTGGCGATCGCCTTGCACGCGGTCACCGTATCGTTGAGGATGGCGGTGAAGTCGCCTGTTCCGCCGACGCGCCGCTGCTCCTGGGTGATGAACTGGGTGATCGTTTCGCCTAAGCTGGCCATGAAAGTGTTTCTCCGCTTGCGTTGCGCCGTGACGGCGCGGGGATTTCTCGGTGTTCTTCGATCCTGCGTGCTGGGGCCGTAGTCGACACCGGGTCGCGAAGAGCGCGCGCGCATGATCGGGAAGCGGGCATTATGCTAAGATTCGCCATCGAAATAAACCCGGCCGAGCGTTCGCATCGCGCCATTTCCCGTACGCGACCCCTATGAAGACCCTGCAACTCAAGAAAAACGAAGAGCGTCGCCTGCTGGCGGGACACCCCTGGGTGTTCAGCAATGAGGTCGATGTGGCCGCTTCGCCGCTCACGGCGCTCAAGTCCGGCGAGCTGGTGCTGGTGAGGGACAGCCGCGGCCGCCCGCTCGGCACCGCCTATGCCAACCCGCATTCCCTGATCTGCGCCCGCCTGATCAGCCGCGAACCCGGAATCCGCCTGGATGCGGCGCTGATCACCGAGCGACTGCGCCATGCCCTGGCGCTGCGCGAACGCCTGTTCGATCGGCCCTGCTATCGCCTGGTCTATGGCGAGAGCGATGCCCTGCCCGGGCTGGTGGTCGATCGTTTCGGGGATGTTCTGGTGGGGCAAATCACCACTGCGGGCATGGAATGCCGTCGTGAGGAGATCAGCGCCGCGCTGCGTGAAGTGCTTGGCCCCCTGCCCCTGATCTGGCGCAACGATGCGTCGATCCGGACGCTGGAAGGACTGGAAACGTACGTGGAGGCCCCGCCCGGCGCGCCGGAGCGTGTACGGATCGAGGAAAACGGCTGCAGCTTCGAGGTTCCGGTGCTTGGCGGCCAGAAGACGGGCTGGTTCTTCGACCATCGGCTGGGGCGCGCGCGACTGCCTTTCTATGCCCGCGGCGGCCGCGTTCTCGACGTGTTTTCCTATACAGGGGCCTGGGGCATCCAGGCCGCGGCCGGGGGCGCCGAGGAGGTGCTCTGCGTGGATTCATCCCAGGCGGCGCTCGATCAGCTGGAGGGCAACGCCGCCCTCAACGGGGTCGAAAACAAGGTGCGCGGCCGGCGCGGCGATGCCTTCGATGTCCTGGCCGAACTCGGTGACGCCGGCGAACGCTTCGATCTGGTGATCGTTGATCCGCCGGCCTTCATCAAACGCCGCAAGGACGCGAAGGCAGGACTCAGCGCCTATCGTCGCATCAACCGGGCGGCCTTGCGCCTGCTCGGCGATGGCGGCGTGCTGATCTCCGCCTCATGCTCGTTCCACCTGCCCGCCGACGAACTGCGCGGATTGATTCGCCTGGAGGGAAACCGGGCGGGATTGCATCTGCGCATCCTGGAGCAGCATCGCCAGGGACCGGATCATCCAGTGCATCCGGCGATTCCCGAAACCGACTATCTGAAGACCTTCATCGTGCACATCGGCAGGTCATGAACGCGCGGCCGCGCTGCCCGGTATACTGGTCGCCATCGTGTTGAAGCATCCCGCCATCGATCCTGTCGCCGTCGCCATCGGCCCGGTGAGCGTGCACTGGTACGGTCTCATGTACCTGGTCGGCTTCGCCGCCGCCTGGTATCTCGGCCGCCGCCGCGCGGTTCCCGGGAGCGGCTGGGATGCGCGCCAGGTTTCCGACCTGGTCTTCTATGGCGCGCTCGGCGCCGTGCTCGGTGGCCGGATCGGCTATGTGCTGTTCTACGATCTGGGCGCGGTCGTCGCCGAGCCGCTGCGCGCGCTGCGCATCTGGGAAGGCGGAATGTCCTTCCACGGCGGGCTGCTCGGCGCCATCATCGCCATGGCGCTGTTCGCCCGCCTCGCCGGCAAGCGCTTTTTCGAGGTTGCCGATTTCGCGGCACCGCTGGTGCCGATCGGCCTCGGCGCCGGCCGCATCGGCAACTTCATCAACGGCGAGCTGTGGGGGCGCGTCAGCGAGATGCCATGGGCAATGGTGTTTTCAGACCCGCGTGCCGGCGGCCTGCCGCGCCATCCCTCGCAGCTCTACGAGGCGCTGCTCGAAGGACTGCTGCTGTTCGTGCTGCTGTGGCTCTTCTCGAGGCGGCCGCGCCCCACGATGGCTGTGTCCGGCATGTTTCTCGCCGGCTATGGCAGCCTCCGCTTTCTGGTCGAATTCACCCGCATGCCTGACGAGCACCTCGGCTTCATCGCCGGGGACTGGCTCACCATGGGACAACTGCTATCCCTGCCGATGGTCATCGCGGGCATCGTTTTGCTGACCATGGCCCACCGGGCCGGGACAGCCTCGGTACGGAGACTCTGAAAATGAAGCAGTATCTGGCATTGCTCCGCCACATTCGGGAGCAGGGCACGCGCAAGGAGGATCGCACCGGCACCGGCACGCTCAGCGTCTTCGGCCATCAGATGAGGTTCGATCTGGACGCCGGCTTTCCGCTGCTCACCACCAAGAAGATGCACCTGCGCAGCATCATTCACGAGCTGCTGTGGTTTCTGAAGGGAGACACCAACATCGCGTATCTGCGCGAGCACGGCGTCACCATCTGGGACGAATGGGCCGACGAGCAGGGCGAACTGGGCCCGGTATATGGCCGCCAGTGGCGCGCCTGGCCGACGCCGGACGGCCGGCACATCGACCAGATCTCGGCGGTCGTCGAACAGATCAAAAACAATCCGGATTCGCGGCGCCTGATCGTCAGCGCCTGGAACGTCGCCGACATCGACCGGATGGCGCTGCCACCCTGCCATCTGCTGTTCCAGTTCTATGTCGCCGACGGCCGGCTTTCCTGTCAGCTCTACCAGCGCAGCGCCGACGTGTTTCTGGGCGTGCCGTTCAACATCGCCTCCTATGCCCTGCTGACGCTGATGATCGCCCAGGTGACGGGCCTGCGGCCGGGCGAGTTCATTCACACGCTGGGCGATGCGCACCTGTACCTGAATCATCTGGAACAGGCCGACACCCAGCTCGCCCGCGATCCCTTGCCTCTTCCGCGCATGGGCTTGAATGCCTCGCGCACCGGGCTGTTTGAGTTCGTCTACGAGGATTTCGCGCTGGGAGGATACCAGTGTCATCCGGCGATCCGCGCCGCGGTCGCGGTATGACGATGATTTCCCTCATCGCAGCGATGGCGCGCAATCGTGTCATCGGACGCGATGGCGAACTGCCGTGGCATCTGCCAGAGGATCTGCGCCACTTTCGGGCGCTGACCATCGGCAAGCCCGTGGTCATGGGGCGCAAGACCTGCGATTCGCTGCGACGCGCACTGCCGGAGCGTCACAACCTGGTGATCACTCGACAGGCGGGCTATGCGGCTCCCGAGGGTTTCACCGTCTGCGCCAGCCTGGAAGAAGCACTGTCCGCCTGCGCGGCCGCTCCCGAGATCATGGTCATCGGCGGCGCGGAAGTGTACGCACAGGCGCTGGCGCGGGCAGGACGCATCTACCTGACCGTGATCGATCACGACTTCGACGGGGATGCGAGATTTCCGGCGCTGGATGATGAGTGGCGCGAAGTCGAACGCAGCGAGCGGCAGGGCGCGGAATGGCCGTACCGCTTCGTGGTGCTGGAGAGAGGGCCGGTGGCGCAGCCTCAGGAGCCGGTCTTGCGTTCCTCGCGCGCGTAATCCGGCACCTCGGTGCCCGGCGCCACATCGTCGTACCAGCCTTCCGTCGCCGCGACTTCTTCCTGCCGCGTGCGCTGCGGGCGAAGCTCCGGTTCCGGACGAATGATCGGAGCCACGCCATCGTCCGGCGCATCTTCCAGGAATTCATCGACCAGCGGCGGCGGCGAAGGCATGTGTTCGACCTGCCGCGCCTTCGGGGTCAGGGCCTCGAGTTGCGGCGTGCGGCCGCCGGTCAGATCCTGGGCTCCTCGCGCCAGATGCTGGTACACGGCGCGATAGTCGTCCGTGAGCTTGTTGACCAGCTGCGCCGTGGTGGTGAAATGCTCCACCACGCTGGTGCGGTAGCGCTCCAGTTCCTGACGGGTTTCCCGCAGATCCTGATCGAGCTGCAGGGATCGTTTCACGCCGGCGCTGCCCAGCCGGCCGACGAAGTAACCAAGCACGGCACCACCGACGCCGGCCAGCGTGAGCCACATCCACCAGGACATCGATATCTCCCCCTTGGCTGGCCCGAAACTGGACGGGCCGTCATCGACAGACGTCAACCGCAGCCGATGCGACGCACGATATAATGACAACGTCGCGTAGCCATTATGGTCCCCGCGCGACCACGCAGGCAAGCCGGGCGAACGGCGCGGGAGGGTGGACGCATGAACCACAGGCGCGAAATCCACATCGGCAGTGATGCGGATGCGGTCGTCCAGACGGCTGCGGCATGTTGGGAAGCGGCGTCAGCGGCGGCGATCCGCGCACGCGGCGTCTGCCACGTCGCACTTGCCGGCGGCTCGACCCCGCGCGCGCTATATGAATTGCTGGCCAGGCCTCCCTGGCGCGAGCGCATCGACTGGAGTCGGCACTACTTCTGGTTCGGCGACGAGCGCTGCGTTCCGCCCGATCATCCCGACAGCAATTACCGCATGGCGCGCGAAACACTGCTGTCGCACATCGCCGTCGACGCCGAACGCGTTCATCGCATTCGGGGCGAGATCGATCCGGCGCTCGCGGCCCGCGAGTACGAAGACGCACTGCGACGCACGGTGGCCACGGACGAAGGCGCGACCCCTGCCCTCGATCTGGTGCTGCTCGGGCTCGGCACGGACGGACACGTCGCTTCGCTGTTTCCGGGCACCGATATTCTCGCGGCACGCGGCAATCTGGTCGCGGCGGTATGGGTGCCGCGGCTTGCAAGCTGGCGCGTGAGTCTGACGCTCCCGGTGATCAATGCGGCGCGACGCGTAGCGCTGCTGGTCACCGGCTCAGGGAAGGCAGACATCGTGGCTCAAGTGATCGGCGCTGAATCGCACGCTTATCCTGCGGGACTGGTGCAGCCTTCGGCTGGCGTCGACTGGTATCTGGACCGGGCGGCGGCGGCCGGAATCGAACCGAAGGAGCCGGGTCCATGAGAGTGCTGGCGGCGGATGTGGGCGGTACGAAGACATTGCTCGCGGTTGCGGAAGCGACAGCGGATGGGCTGCGGGTGGTCGAGGAAAGGCGCTATGACAGCGCCGCATTCACCGAATTCGCGGATCTGGTGGAGGACTTCGTTGCCCCGCTGGAACGGCGGCCCGAGCGTGCCTGCATCGCGGTGGCCGGTCCGATCGATGCGGGCGGCAGAACGGCACATGTCACCAACGTCAGCTGGCGGATAGACGCGAAGGCGATGGAGAGCCGGTTCGACATGGGGGTCGCGCTCATCAACGACTTTCAGGCGCAGGCGCGGGGAGTCGCCGCACTGTGCCCGGATGACCTGTTCGCGCTTCAGAAGGGAAAGGATAACGCCGAGGCGAACCGCGCCATCATCGGCGCCGGCACGGGACTCGGATTCGCGCAGCTGGTGCGAATGGGTGACGACCATGTCTCCCTGCCCTCGGAGGCCGGTCATGCTGATTTCGCACCACGCGGCACGCTGCAACGTGAGCTGCATGCGTGGCTGGAAGAACGTCACGGCAGCAATGTGTCGGTCGAGCATGTGCTATCGGGCCCGGGTCTCTCCCGGATCTATCGTTTCCTCGCTGACAGGGAACCCGCCCGCGTCCACGCGGACCTGGGCCGCGAGATGGTGGTCGATGATTTCGCTGCGTCGGTGTCGCGCTTTGCACTGAAGCACGGGGATGGGCTGGCGCGGGAAGCACTCGACGTGTTCGTTTCCGTGTACGGCGCGCATGCCGGCAGTCTCGCGCTGGTGACACTGCCCTATGGCGGCATGTTCATTTCGGGAGGAATCGCCGCTCACATCCTCAGCGCCATGACCGAGGAAGAGCGCTTCATTGCCGCGTTCAACGACAAGGGAAAGATGTCCCACATCGTCCGCTCGATTCCGGTGGCGATCATCGTCAATCCCCGCGTGGGCCTGCTCGGTGCGTTGCGCGCCGCGGTTCAATGATGCTCACTTCCGAACCTGCTGCGGCAGGACGGATCGGATCGAATAAATAAATTTAAGTTAAAACAGTTTGTTATCAACGTGTGCGAGGGGCGCCCCGCTGCCTGGAACGCAGCGCCGCCGGGTTGTTATCGCATTGATTAAAATATAAAAATAGGAATCTGACCCGACCATCGGGCGGACTGGCGCGCGCGGGTCAGATTCCGTTGTGTTCAGACGTCGAGGCGGGCCACCGAGAGGGCGTGTCGCTCGATGAATTCGCGCCGCGGTTCGACCTGGTCGCCCATCAGCGTGGTGAAGATTTCGTCGGCGGCAACGGCGTCCTCAACCTGAACCTTGAGCAGGCGACGGGTTTCGATATTCATCGTCGTTTCCCATAGCTGCTCGGGATTCATTTCACCGAGACCCTTGTAGCGCTGGATCTGCTGGCCGCGTTTTGCCTCCTCCATCATCCAGTCAAAGGCCTGCTCGAAGCTGGTGACTTCGCGGCGCCGTTCGCCACGCTGCACCCACGCGCCTTCCCCGATCAGACCGTCGAGCTGAGCACCGAGCTGCAGCATCGAACGATATTCTCCCGAGGCGAAGAAGTCGCTGCCGAAGCGGCACTCGTTCGCAAGCCCGTGGAGATACTCGGTAACAACGATGGCGCCAGCGTCTGCGCTGACCGTGAAGCGCAGACCCGCAGCCGCGTGATGAAGCTCGAGTCGCTCCTGCAGGCGCTCGGTCCAGCGGGTAAACTCCGTTCCCGGGGCAGCAAGCCGTTCACCGTCCATCGGCGGCATGTAGATCAGCTGTTCCAGCACACTCGCATTCCAGCGGCGGGACATGCGTCGTATGGTGTTCATGACCCCCATGTAGGATCTGGCGAGTAGCTCGAGCGCCTGTTCGCTGATGGGGGGAACATCCGCCGACACGTGCAGACGCGTGCCCTCGATGGAGTGCTGAAGCAGGAGCGCGTTCAGCTCGGCATCGTCCTTCACGTAGCGCTCCTGCTTGCCACGCTTGACCTTGTACAGGGGGGGCTGCGCAATGTAGACATGCCCACGCTCGATCAGCTCCGGCATCTGCCGGTAGAAAAACGTGAGAAGAAGCGTTCGAATGTGTGATCCATCCACATCCGCGTCGGTCATGATGATGATGCGATGGTATCGCAGCTTGTCCGGATTGTAGTCATCCTTGCCGATGCCACAACCGAGCGCGGTTATCAGAGTGCCAATCTCTGCGGACGATAACACCTTGTCAAACCGGGCTTTTTCAACGTTCAGGATCTTTCCCTTTAGGGGCAGGATGGCCTGATAGCGTCGGTCACGACCCTGCTTGGCGGAACCACCGGCCGAATCTCCCTCGACCAGGAACAGCTCGGAGACCTTGGGATCCTTTTCCTGGCAGTCTGCAAGCTTTCCAGGCAAACCGGCGACATCGAGCACGCCCTTGCGGCGCGTCATCTCGCGCGCCCGACGCGCAGCTTCACGGGCACGCGCCGCATCGACGATCTTGCCCGTGAGAGCACGGGCCTCCGCAGGCCGCTCGAGGAGGAACTCCTGCAGCTTCTCTCCGGCAAGTGATTCCACCACCGGACGGACCTCGGACGATACCAGTTTTTCCTTGGTCTGCGAGGAGAACTTCGGATCATGGCACTTGACCGAGATGACCGCGGTCAAACCTTCACGTGCATCGTCACCGACGGGGTTGACCTTGGCCTTCTTCGCCAGGCCTTCACTTTCGATATAGTGGTTGAGCGTGCGTGTGAGCGCGCTCCGATATCCCATCAGGTGGGTACCGCCGTCTCGCTGCGGTATATTGTTGGTATAGCAGAAAATATTTTCCTGGTAGGAATCGTTCCACTGCATCGCGATCTCGACCGCCACGCCGTTACGTTCGGCGCTGAAGTGCAAAACCGTCGGATGTACCGGAGTCTTGTTGCGATTCAAGTGTTCCACGAAGGCGCGAATTCCGCCCTCGTAGGCGAACAGATCCTGACGATCATTGCGTTCGTCGCTGATGCGGATCCGTACCCCGTTGTTCAGGAACGAGAGCTCGCGCAGCCGCTTGGCCAGGATGTCATAGTGGAATTCAGTATCGGTGAATATTTCACTACTGGGCTTGAACCGGACGCTAGTGCCGGTTTCCGTGGTAATGCCGACTTCGCCCAACGGAGCCTGCGGCTCGCCCAACCGGTAGAGCTGTTGGTAAACCTTGCCGCTGCGCTTGATGGTCAGCGTCAACTCTTCCGAAAGAGCATTCACCACGGAAACACCGACGCCGTGCAGACCGCCCGATACCTTATATGAGTTGTCGTCGAACTTGCCGCCCGCATGCAGCACGGTCATGATGACCTCGGCAGCCGAGCGTCCTTCTTCGGGGTGAATATCTACGGGGATACCACGGCCATTGTCGACTACCGAAATCGAATTGTCGGCATGGATGGTGATGGAGATTTCGGTGCAGAAACCCGCCAGCGCTTCGTCCACGGCATTGTCCACCACCTCGAAAACCATGTGGTGGAGACCCGTGCCGTCATCGGTGTCGCCGATGTACATTCCGGGCCGCTTGCGGACCGCATCCAGTCCGCGCAACACCTTGATTCTGGACGAATCGTAACTCTGAACCTCTTCCATTCGCTTCTCCGCCCCCGAATTGACGGGGGTATTATACCACTTCCCGGATTTTCCCACGTTCCACGTGGAACACCTTGCACTCATATGGCCTGGCTAGATCCAGCAACCGCTCTTCCGCCCCGGTTATAAAGGTCTGCAGGCGAAGTTCCACAATACGATCAAGGAGCCGGCGGCTATGGGCATCATCGAGCTCGGCGGTCAGATCGTCCACCAGCAGAATGACGCTCCGGCCGGTCGCTTCGGTGAAGGTCACGGCCTGGGCCATGGCTGCCGCGCAAACAAGGGTCTTCAATTGACCCCGAGAGAGATCATCCCGCGCCAGAACTTTGCCTCGCCGGAATTCGATATCCGCCCGGTGCGGACCATGCCGGGTATAGCCGAGAGCAGAATCCCCCGCCAAACCCTCCCGAAGCACGAGATCAAGACCTACCCCTTCCTTCCAACCCGGGCGATAGATGAGGTCGATGCCGCTCGCGCCCCCCAACAGGTCGGTCATACGCTGAAAGTGCGGCACGAACGCTGCGACCATGCGTCGGCGCATGCGGTCGATTTCCCCTCCGCTGAACGCGAGTTCCGCGTCCCATCCCGACAGACCGCGTGCGCCGCTCTGAAGTAGCGCATTGCGCTGCTTCAGAGCCCGCCGATACCGCTGCCACGTGGGCATGAAGGACTGTTCCACGTGAAACAATCCCCAATCGACGAACTGGCGGCGATACTGTGGCCCACCGGAAAAAAGGCGATGACTCTCCTGATGAATCGCGACGATCGGCATGATCGCCGCGAATTCCGACAGCGTCGTTATGGAAGCCCCGCCGGCGCGCATGCGTACCCGCCCGTGTTCCCGATCGAATTCCAGCCCCATGGGAATGATCCCGGCCGCCGTTTCCAGTTCTCCGGCCACCAGGCAACTCCCGCTTTCGTAGCGAATGGCCTTCGCCAACTGCGCCGTGCGGAACGATTTGCCGCAGGAAAGAATATGGATCGCTTCGAGCAGGCTGGTTTTCCCGCTCGCATTGGGACCATGAAAGACGGTGATGGCCGAGCCGGGCCGCAGATCCAGGTCGTCCAGATTGCGGAGCCCCCTCGCGCGCAGCCGCAACAGCTTCAAGGCACGGCTCCGCGTATGGCAGTCAACCGGAGACCCGGCTGTCCCCGGCCTTCATGCGTTCGTCACAGACGGATCGGCATGACGATGTGTCTGGAGTCCTGATCACCGGCGCCATGAATCAGACAGGAGCTGTTGGCATCCACCAGCGACATCCGGATCTGGTCCCCTTCGCAGGCACCGAGCGCATCGAGTAGGTAGGTGACGTTGAAACCAACCTCGAGCTCGTCGCCGGCAAAGTCGACCGCAAGCTCTTCCTCGGCCTCCTCCTGCTCTGGATTGTGCGCGAAAATGCGCAGCACATCGCCGCCGAAGCGCAGGCGAACACCGCGATACTTCTCGTTCGAAAGAATCGACACACGGCTGAGCGCCTGACGCAGGGGTTCCCGCTCGCACACGGCCGAACGCGTACTGCCGCTGGGAATGACGTTCTGGTAATCCGGGAAGCGACCGTCGATGAGTTTCGAAGTGAAACGCATGTCCGTCGTGTTGACCTGAATGAAATTCGGACCAAGCACGATCTCGGCGTCACCTTCCGACTCGGCGAGCAGGCGGGAAAGCTCCTGCACCGCCTTGCGCGGGATTATAACACTTTGATCTTTCGGAAGTTTTTCTGAAATCCCCAGTCTGCACAAGGCAAGACGGTGGCCATCAGTCGCTACCAGACTCACCCTGTCTCCGACCACCTCCATGAGCATGCCATTGAGGTAGTAACGGACATCCTGTTGCGCCATCGCAAACTGGGTCTTCTGGATGCCATTGCGCAGAACCTTCTGCGGGACGGTGAACCGGACCGCCTCGCTGCTGACTTCGATGCCGGGAAATTCGGCTGCGGGAAGCGTGGAAAGGACGAAGCGGCTTTTTCCTGCACGCAGGGTTGCCCGCTCGTTGCCCAGGGTGAACTCCAGCATCGTCCCGTCCGTCAGCGACCGACAGATATCCAGGAACTTTCTCGCCGGGACGGTGGTTTCGCCTGATTCCGAGCCTTCAACGCTGACCTCGGTCCGCATTTCGATTTCGAGATCCGTGCTGGTCAGGCTCAGCTCCCCTTGCGATACGCGAAGCAGCACGTTTCCGAGGATAGGCAGCGTCTGACGCCGTTCCACGATGCCGCTCACCATCTGGAGCGGTCTGAGCAATGTTTCCCTGGACGCAGTAAATTTCATTTCTTTATCTTTTTTAAGCTAGTCGTATTTACAGGCGAGTCGCCAGTCCGTGTACGAATAACATTTTCTACTTCAATATCAATCAATTGACAACTCTCAGCCGTGTTGGCCGTTGCTGTACTCACGCCCCTTCAACCTGTGGATGACCTGTTGATCATTTGGCCTCTTCCGCGAGACCCAAAGTTATCCACAGCTTTTCAGTGTTCTTGTCCTCACGTTGTCAGCATGCGCAAAAGGTTGGTGTAGTCCTCGTTCGTACGCGTATCGGTCTTGCGCAGTTCGGCGATCTTGCGACACGCATGCAGTACAGTCGTGTGATCCCGACCGCCAAAAGCTTCGCCGATCTCCGGCAGGCTGTGCTTGGTCAGTTCCTTGGAGAGCGCCATGGCGATCTGCCGCGGCCGCGCGACCGAACGCGAGCGTCGCTTGGACAGCAGGTCCGCATAACGAATCTTGCAGTATTCCGCGACCGTGCGCTGGATATTGTCCATGGTCACCAGTTTGTCCTGCAAGGCGAGCAGATCCTTCAGGGCCTGACGGGCGAGTTCGATCGAAATCGGTTGACCGGTGAAGCGCGAACTGGCGATCACGCGGCGCAGCGAACCCTCGAGCTCGCGTACATTGGAGCGAATGTGCTTGGCGATGAAGAACGCCACCTCATCCGGCAGGTCGATGCCCGCCTGGACCGCCTTGCCTTTGAGAATCGCGACGCAGGTTTCCGTGTCCGGCGGATCGATGGAAACGATCAGACCCCAGCCGAAGCGTGACTTGAGCCGCTCTTCGAGCCCGCCGACTTCCTTGGGGTAGCGGTCACAGGTCAATATGATCTGGCTCTGCGCCTCGATCAACGTATTGAACGTATGGAAGAATTCTTCCTGGGACCGTTCCTTGTTGGCGAAGAACTGAATATCGTCGATGAGCAGCGCGTCGACCGAGCGGTAGTAGCGCTTGAATTCGTTCATCGCGTTGTGCCGCAACGCCTTGATCATGTCGCCGACGAAGCGCTCCGAGTGGACGTACACCACCCGGGCGCCCGGATCGCGCTCGATCATGAGATTGCCGATCGCGTGCATGAGGTGCGTCTTGCCCAGTCCCACGCCGCCGTAAATGAACAGGGGATTGTAGGCGATGGCGGGATTCTCGCCGACCTGCGTCGAGGCGGCGCGCGCGAGCTGGTTCGACTTGCCTTCGACGAAGTTCTCGAAGGTGAATTCGGTCTGCAGCCCGCGAACGTGACGTACGTCTTTCCGATCGCTCTGGCGCGAGAATTCGTTGCCCTGACCGAACTGGAATCCCGCGCCCGCGGCCGCGGGCGGTGGGGAGCTCGCGGCAGTCTGATCGCGCGGTTCGCTGCGGACCTCGACCTCGTTGCTGCCCACCTCGAGGCTGACCGCCATTTCGGAGCCGTCGCGCAGCCGCGACGTGATCTCGGCGATCTGATCCCTGAAACGTTCGTTGACCCAGTCCAGCACGAAGCGGTTGGGTGCCAGCAGGCGCAGCGTGGATTCATCCTCGATCGCCTGCAAGGGGCGGATCCAGGTATTGAATTGCTGCGCCGTCAGTTCGCTCTCGAGGTGATCCAGGCATTTTTTCCAGAGCGAACTTTCCACAGAAAAAACTCCCTGTCCTCTAAGCGCAGAGTGTAAGCGGTGGTGCGGGTGAGACCGGAAGTGTATACCTCTTCGGTACCCTAATCCATACCTCACCCGCGGGAACCGTCATTGACAGCACAGCCGAAAATTGATACGTTTCCGCCTTCGTTTTCCGGTCAGCAATGAGCTGACTTTCCTGAAGAAATCATCTGGGGTTCGGCCGTATCATGAAAAGGACGTTTCAACCCAGCGTCTTGAGACGCAAGCGGGTTCACGGATTCAGGGCGCGCATGCAGACCGCGAACGGTCGCGCAGTTCTCAGCCGCCGTCGTGCCAAGGGGCGGGTGCGACTGAGCGCCTAAGGTCGTTCGACCGTGTTGGTCACGGTTGAGAACGCCTACCCGAAATCACATCGGCTGCTTACACCGCGTGATTTCCGGCATGTATTTCAGCGTGCTCGAAAGCGGTCCGCCGGCGGACTCGCGTTGTATGCCCGTGCCAATGATCTCGGTCATCCACGTCTCGGCATGGCGATTTCACGCAAGTGCAGTCCACGCGCGGTAACGCGCAATCGCATCAAGCGCGCGATCCGGGAGGTGTTCCGGAAGCGCAAGAAAGCGCTGGGTGGACTGGATCTCGTGTTTCTCGGCCAACCCGGCATAGGCGACAAGACAGCCGCGGAGTTGCGTGCGACCGTCGAATATCTCCTGAACCAGGTCGAATCATGCGGACGTTCCTGACCCTGCTGCTGCGTGCCTATCGCTATGGCATCAGCCCCTTCCTTGGCGCCAGCTGCCGTTTTTATCCCAGCTGTTCGCAATATATGGAAGATGCGCTCGCCCGACATGGCGTGATGCGCGGCGGCTGGCTCGGCGTACGGCGCCTGTGCCGCTGCCATCCCTGGCACGAAGGCGGGATCGATCCGGTTCCAGAACGCAAGGATTGAGTCTTGGATAGCCAGCGCATTGTTCTCTTCTTCGCCCTTTCGGTCGTTCTGCTGCTGATCTGGCAGGCCTGGGTCGATGACAACGGTTCCGCGCGCGAAGCCGCGCCGGTAGCCGAATACACCGCACCATCGGATGTGCCCATGGCGCCTCAGGATGTGCCTGCATCTTCGGATGCGCAGTCCTCGACGCCGTCGGTCGGTTCCGCGCCTGAATTGCCGCCGCCCACGCCGGAAGCGCTCGCCCGCAGCACGCGCATCAGCGTCACCACCGATGTTTTCGACGCGGAAATCGACACCGCTGGTGGCGACCTGCGTCAGGTGCTGCTGAGCCAGTACCCGATATCCAGCAAGAATCCCGAGCAGCCCTTCCCGCTGATGGAGGATAGAGGCCAGCGCATCTTCATCGCGCAGAGCGGCCTGCTGTCGCGCGATGGATCGGCGCCGGATCACTATGCCCAGTACACCGCCGAGCAGACTGTCTACAAGTTGGCGCCGGGAGCTGCTGAGTTGCGCGTGCCGCTGGTCTGGGAGACGCCGGATGGCCTGCGCGTCACCAAGGTCTACACTTTCCGCCGCGGCAGCTATCTGGTCGACGTCGAGCACATCGTCGAGAATCGCAGCGCCGAGGCGTGGAGCGGATACGCTTACCATCAGCTGCAGCGCACCCGACCCACGGATCAGGAAGGCTCCTGGTTCATCTATACCTATACCGGTGGCGTGCTCAGCACACCCGAGACGCGCTATCAGAAGATCAGCTTCGACGACATGGATGGCGCCGACCTGGCGACGGAAGCGCAGGGTGGCTGGGCGGCGATGATCCAGCATTACTTCCTCGGCGCCTGGGTGCCGGGGGATGAAAGGAACTGGGTGTACTACACCAAGTCGCCCGATGCACGACCCTACGTGCTCGGCATGCGCAGCGCAGAAGCGACTGCGGTGGCAGCCGGCGAGACGGCAGTGTTCACCAATCGCTTGTATGTCGGCCCCAAGGACCAGGAAACCCTGGCCGGAATTTCCGAAACGCTCCGGCTGACCGTCGACTACGGCATGCTGACCATTCTCTCCCAGCCGCTATTCTGGCTGCTGCGCCAGATCGAAAAGGTGGTCAGCAACTGGGGCTGGTCGATCGTCATCCTTACCTTCCTCATCAAGCTGGTGTTCTACAAGCTGTCGGAAACCAGCTATCGCTCGATGGCGAACATGCGTCGCGTCACGCCCAAGATCACGCAGATCCGCGAACGCTACGGCGATGATCGCCAGCGCATGAGCCAGGCGATGATGGAGCTGTACAAGAAGGAGAAGATCAATCCGCTTGGCGGCTGCCTGCCCATTCTGGTACAGATTCCGGTGTTCATTGCCCTGTATTGGGTGCTGCTCGAAAGCGTGGAATTGCGTCAGGCCCCCTTCATCCTGTGGATCCAGGACCTGTCCATCCGCGATCCGTTCTATGTACTGCCGCTGCTGATGGGCGTCAGCATGTTCGTGCAGCAGCACCTCAATCCGCCGCCGCCGGATCCGGTCCAGGCGAAGGTGCTGAAGGTGCTGCCCTTCGTGTTCACGCTTTTCTTCGCCTTCTTCCCGGCGGGACTGGTGCTGTACTGGCTGGTCAACAGCGTGCTGTCCATCCTTCAGCAGTGGTACATCACGCGCAAGATCGAAAAGCAGCATGACGAAGCGCGCGCGGCGCATCACAAGGGTTGAGACAAGGGCCGCTGATGCGGCCCTTTTTCTGGGGCTGGAGCCCGTTGCCCCGTTGTGGCGAAGTGGGGTCTGACCTCTTGAACGAAACCATCGTCGCCATCGCCACCCCGCCTGGCCGGGGAGGCATCGGCATCGTGCGCGTCTCGGGACCGGCGGTACGCGCCATCGCGCTCGAAGTGCTCGGCCGCGAACCGGCGCCGCGCCGCGCGGAATACCGCATCTTTCGCGATGCCGATGGCGCCGCCATCGACCGCGGTATCGCCCTCTTCTTCCCCGCACCGAATTCCTATACCGGCGAAGACGTGCTGGAACTGCAGGGCCACGGCGGTCCCGTTGTCCTCGACATGCTCATGGAACGCCTGTTGTCTCTCGGCGCGCGCCCCGCGCGGCCGGGCGAATTCTCCGAACGCGCCTTCCTCAACGATCGCCTCGATCTCGCCCAGGCCGAAGCCGTCGCCGACCTCATCGACAGCGGATCGCGCGCCGCCGCGCGCTCCGCCATGCGCTCGCTCGAAGGCGAATTCTCCGCGCGCATCGCCGCCATCACCGAAGCGCTGACCAGTCTGCGCATGTACGTCGAAGCCGCGATCGACTTCTCCGAAGAAGAGATCGATTTCCTCGCCGACGAAGCGCTGCGCCAGCGCTTCCGCACCCTGCTCCACCAGCTCGAAGCACTCGCCGCGGAGGCGCGTCAGGGCTGCGCCTTGCGCGAAGGCCTGCGCATCGTCATCGCCGGCCGCCCGAACGCCGGCAAGTCCAGCCTTCTCAATCGCCTCGCCCGGCGCGAAGCCGCCATCGTTTCCGACATCCCGGGCACTACCCGCGACGTGCTGCGCGAATACATCGCCGTCGACGGCCTGCCGCTGCACATCATCGATACCGCCGGTCTGCGCGAGAGTGAGGATCCGCTCGAGCGCATGGGCATCGACCGCGCGCACGGCGAGATCGCCCGGGCCGACCGCATCCTGCTGGTGATGGACGACAGCGATCCGGACGCAGCGAAGGACATCGGCGCGCTGCTGGGCAACACCGCGAGTCCGATCAGTGTCGTGCACAACAAGTGTGATCTCAGCGGCGCCGCCCCTGCCATTGAATACGACAGGGAAGGCCACACTCACATCCATCTCTCCGCGCGCACCGGCGCCGGCATCGAGCTGCTGGAGAAGCATCTGAAGGACAGCGCGCATTACGTCGGCCCCGATCAAGGGAGCTTCATTGCACGGCGGCGTCACCTCGACGCCCTGCGTGTCGCCACCGGCTTCGTCGCCGGGGGGCTGACGCAACTCGAGGAAGCGAACGCGGGGGATCTTGCTGCCGAAGAGCTGCGTCAGGCGCAAAGGGCGTTGGGGGAGATTACGGGGGAAGTGAGCAGCGATGACTTGCTGGGCAGGATTTTTGCGAGCTTTTGTATAGGCAAGTAGCGCTCGTGGATGGGCAAAGGGTCGTTCGACTGTCTACGGGAGATCACGGATGCCAGGAGTATATCGACCTCCGGGACTTCCTCGCGCGGGCAAATCGTGAGAGGCTAAACGCAGATGCATTGCTTCACAATGAACGCCGCCGATGACATGAGTCTGATGCAGGACCGCGTCAGCACCGATGCAAGGAGCTCCCAATGAAAGCCATCCGCTTCATCTCCTCTGGCCGTCCGCCCGAGATCGTCGACGTCAAGACGCCGGTTCCCGACTCCGGGGAGGTACTGATCAAGATCGCCGGTGCCGGTGTCTGTCACTCCGATCTTCATATTCTGGATCACGACATGGGCTTCAAGGGTCCGTTCACGCTCGGACACGAGAACGCCGGCTACATCGCGGCGCTTGGTGATGGTGTGAAGGGCTGGAAGGAAGGCGATGCGGTGGCAGTGTACGGACCCTGGGGTTGCGGGCTCTGCCGGACCTGCCAGACGTCGGCGGAGAATTACTGCGAAAATCACGCAAGCATTTCGACCTATGGCGGAGGCCTCGGCACGGACGGCGGGATGGCGGAGTACATGCTGGTGCCCTCGCCGCGGCTGCTGGTGCCGCTGGGCGGCGTCGATCCGGTGGCGGCGGCGCCGCTCTCCGATGCCGCGCTCACGCCCTACCATGCGATAAAGTCGGCGCTGCCATTGATGACGCCGGAGGCGACGGTGCTGGTGCTCGGCATCGGTGGTCTGGGTCACATGGCGGTGCAGATTCTGAAGGCCGTGACGCCGGCGCGTCTGATCGCTGCCGATATCGATGACACCAAGCTCGAACATGCGCGACGCCTCGGCGTGGAGCATACGGTCAATACCCGCGATGGCGATGCGGCGGCGGAAGCGATCGGAAAGATTGCTGGCCCGCGCGGTGTCACCGTTGCCCTCGACATCGTGGGGGCGCAGGCGACGGTGGATCTGTGCGTGCGCGTGGTCGGTCGCAACAGCAAGCTGATCGTGGTCGGTCTGGCGGGCGGCGTCGTGCATTACACTGCCAACAGTCCGCCCTATGGTTGCGAGGTTTCCGTGCCCTACTGGGGCTCGCGCACCGAACTGATGGAGGTGATCTCGCTGGCGGCGGCGGGCAGGATCAAGGCGGAAGTCGAACGCTTTCCGCTCGAACAGGCGCACGAGGTCTATCAGCGCCTGCGCGAGGGAAAGATTCGCGGCCGCGCCGTGTTGCAGCCCTGAACAATGGCCGGATCCGGCCGGCCTGATCTCAGTTCGGATTCATTGCGTCGTCGGGGCCCGCGCGCCCCATCGCCGTTTCGCGTCGCAGCAGTTCTCTCTTGCGCTGCAGCCCCCAGCGATATCCTCCCAGGCCGCCGTCCCCGCGCACGACGCGATGACAGGGAATGAGCACCGCGATCGGGTTCGCGCCGCAGGCCCGCGCGACCGCGCGGGCGGCGCTCGGTCGTCCCATACGCCTGGCGATATCGCCGTAGCTGGCGGTCGCGCCGACCGGCAGCGCGCGCAACACGTCCCAGACTCGCCGCTGAAACGGCGTTCCATCGGGAGCGAGGGGCGTCGCGGCGCATCCGGTTGAACCGGATTCAATGAGCTCGCCGATGCGCGCCAGCATGGCTGCGCCCGCTTCGCTCTCGTCCCTCGTCAGTTCCCCGCCGAAGCGGCGTCGCGCCTCGAGCAGCAGCTCTCCGTCGTCGTCTCCCGGCAGCAGCGCGTGCACCGCGTTCCCGTCGTGGATCAGCAGCAGGCGGCCGATGGCGCTGCCGCCATGCGCGTAGAACAGGCCTGTCCGATCGTCGCTGGGGCGGGACCTGGATGTCATGGGCTTGCCTCCTGTCGGGTTGTCATCGCGCGCGCCGGAAAGTCAGATTGATGCGTGCGTCACCGAAAAGCGGATGAGCCGGACCGCAGAGCCGGCGGATTCCATGATAGCGCAGCCGGTCCCTTCCACCCCACACCACGACATCACCATGGTGCAGTTCGATGGCTTGCACGGGATCCCGGCGTTTCAATCCGCCGAAGACGAAAATCGCGCTCATTCCCAGGGACACTGAAACGATGGGCGCGGTAAGGTCACGTTCGTCGCGATCCTGGTGCAGGGACAGTGTTGTCCCGGGGCGGTAGTGGTTGATCAGACAGGCGTCCGGTCGGTATTCGTCATGACCCAGCGCAGCCGCAGCGCTTCGCGCGACATGCGCAAAGACCTCGGGCATCGCGGGCCACGCATTGCCAGTGAGCGGATCCGTTGCACTGTAGCGATAGCCGCCCCGATCGCTGATCCAGCCGAGCGGACCGCAGTTGGTCATCGACACCGACATCACTCGTCCGCCCGGCGTTTCCATTCGTCTGGGCGGCGCCTGCCGTTCGATCGTCTCCAGTTCGGCCAGCAGTGCCTCCGCATGAGTCAGTGCCTGCCCCCGCAAGACGGCGGCCTCCATGCCCAGATCGATGCGTTCCAGTGAGCTCATCCCTATTTCGAACACAAGATCTCCAATTATATGTCGTCTTCGCCTGACCGGTGGTGTCGTGCCGGGCCTCATTCTCCGCCGAAAACGGTGACCGCCATCTCAAGTTTGGGATCGGCACGCCGATCAAGGAATGGTTCGGACCGCCGATGTCCGCCGGTCGCATTACCTCGATGGGGATTCCATGAACAAGGATTTGAAGTTTCTCGTGGTCGATGATTTCTCGACGATGCGCCGTATCGTCAAGAACGTGCTCCAGGAGCTGGGCTATTCACGCATCGAGGAAGCGGACGACGGCAAGACCGCTTTGCCGATGCTGCAGGCCGGGAATTTCGACTTTCTGATCACCGACTGGAATATGCCCGGAATGCAGGGCATCGATCTGCTGCGCGCGGTCAGGGCCGACGGCAGTCTGGCCAAGCTGCCGGTGCTGATGCTGACCGCGGAAGCGAAGCGCGAGCAGATCGTCGAAGCCGCCCAGGCCGGCGTGAACGGTTATGTCATCAAACCCTTCACCGCCGCTACCCTGAAGGAAAAGCTCGACAAGATTTTCGAAACGCTGGGCATGTCCGGATGAGCAAGGAAACCGCATCGCAAGCGATCGACGCCAGCCGCTACGACGCCGAACTGGCCGAACTGGTCGCCGCATGGAACGCGCGCGATGAAAGGCGATTCGTCGCCCAGCTCGATGCGCTTGCCGCTACGCATGACCATATGCTGCTGAAGAACGTGGGCGAGCTCACGCGCGGAATTGAAACGGCGCTCGAACGGTTCTGCGTAGACGCACGTGTCGAAGATCTGTCGCGCAAGGAGGTGCCCGATGCCCGGGTCAGCCTGGAACACGTGCTCAAGCTCACCGACGAAGCCGCGCATCGCACCATGGATCTGGTGGAGCAGTCGCACGTCCCGGCGGAAAGCATCCTGCAGGGAGTGAACCATGTGCTGCCGAACTGGCAGCAGTGGCGTGAAGGCGAGCTCTCCGAGGAGCAGCGCGTCGCTCTGCTGGGCGAAATGAGCGGATTCCTGGCGGCCGCCCATGAAAATGCCGAACGCATTCGCGCAAATCTGAGTGAGGTATTGCTTGCGCAGGGATACCAGGATCTCAGCGGACAGATCATTCGCAGCGTCATGAATCTCATCGATGAGATACAGGAGGCGCTGGCCGGTATGGTTGCGCTGTCCCGCGGTCAGGAAGTCATCTATCGCGCCCGCGAGCCAGTACCCAATGGCGCCTGCGGTCCGCAGGTGCCCGGCGTCGCCAAGGGCCAGGCGGTGGGGGGGCAGGATGAAGTCGATCTCCTGCTTTCCGGGCTGAATCTCTGAAGTTCGGCCAGGCCGCGATCGATACATCCGCGCCCTGTCGGACCTGCATGCCAGCTCCGCGCCGCTCCGAGCGGCCTCATCTCCAGATCGCCTCCGATGTCGCATCCTGTTTCAGTTTTCTTTCCAAAACGCCGATAGCGTCTCTTGACAGGGGCGAAGACACTCGGTTGCACGAAACAAATGCACGACGCAACGAAGGGGAGGTTGGGAACCAGAATGGCCGCGAAACCGCGAACGGTCGCAAAGACCGCAGTGAAGAAAAAGACGGCTTCCACCGCAAAGAAGGCGCGTACTGCAGTGGCGGCAAAAAAGCCGCCCGTTGGTGCAAGGCGCAAGCCGGCGCGACCGGCATCGCCGGTCGCGCTTCCTCTCGCCCCTTCGGTGCTGGACATCCATACCGCGCAGGGCTGCAACATCGTGCGTTTTGGCAGCGAGTGTACGCGCCATCAGGTGGATGATCTGCGCGCCCTGCTCGCCGAGCAGGTGTCACGCGAACTTCCCATGGTGCTCGATGCCTCCGCTATCGAGCGCATCGATACTGCGGGCGTGCAGTTGCTGGTTGCCCTGTCAATCGACTGCATGGAGCGCGGGATCGCTTTCTGCTGGAAGGGACGCTCCGCCCAGACCGAGCACGCAGTGACCAGGCTTGGTGTGGCTCCTCTCCTCGAAAGTCCGAGCGGAGTCGAACAATTCGCCGCCGTCCTCTGACGCCACCGGACGGTACATCAATCAGACGGAAGATGGGAACACCTGATGAGCATCGATCTGGAACAGTTTCACGACATCTTCTTCCAGGAGAGTGAAGAGGCGCTCGACGCAATGGAGCAGACTCTGCTGGCGATCGACGCCAGCGGACTCGACGAGGAAGGAATCAACACCATCTTTCGCGTCGCGCATTCGATCAAGGGCGGCGCCGCAACCTTCGGCTTCTCGGAGCTGACTTCGTTTACTCATACCATGGAAACGCTGCTCGACATGGTACGCAGCGGCAAGGTGCGGCTGAGTTCGGGAGAAACCGATCTGCTGCTTCGTTCCGTGGATGCAATGCGTGAGCTGCTCTCGGCTGCGCGCTCCAGGCAGAATCCGGATCCCACGCGCTTCACTGGCATCCAATCAGAATTCGCGCGCCGCATCGCCGAAGCAAACGGCGATGCACCCGCTCCTGCCGCCGACAAGGTGTCCGCCGCGTCGTCGCCGGCCGCGACATCCGGTCGCTGGATTGTTCGCATTGCGCCGCGAATCGATCTGCTCCGCAAGGGAAATGATCCGCTGTGCCTGATCAATGAGCTGGCTGGCCTGGGCGAGTCATCGGTGCGCGTTGATGCAGCCTCGGTTCCACCGCTCGCGGATATGGATCCGCAGGTCTGCTACATGCAGTGGACCGTAGAACTGCAGGCCGACGTCGTCCGCGCCGACATCGAGCAGATATTCTCCTGGATCGGGGATGAGGCGGAGATCGCGATCGAAGAACCGATCACGCAGGAATCATCGTTCGAAGAAGAGACGCAGAGACCGGCTGACGAGTCAACGAAGCAGGCTGCGCCTGCAGCCGCCGCCCCGGCTGCGCCAGCCGTACCTGCGCCGGTCGCCGCCGCGCCCGCCGAGACGCCCCGGCCGCACAGTGAATCGACGTCGATCCGGGTAAGCATCGAAAAGCTGGACGAACTGATCAACACGGTCGGTGAGCTCGTGATCACCCAGTCGATGCTAAGCCAGCTCGCGGCAAGCATTGGCGACCACCGCAATGATGATCTGAAGAACGGACTGAGCCAGCTCGAACGGCAGATGCGCGCCCTGCAGGAAAGCGTGATGCGCGTGCGCATGTTCCCGATCAGCTTCGTGTTCAATCGATTTCCGCGCATGGTGCGCGATCTCGGCGCGCGGCTCGGCAAGCATGTCGAACTGAAGATGACCGGCGAGCAGACGGAACTGGACAAGACCGTCCTCGAAAAGATCGGCGACCCGCTGGTACATCTGGTGCGCAACAGCATCGATCATGGCATAGAAAGTCCGGAAACACGTGCGGCCAACGGCAAGAGCGATACCGGCACGATCCACCTCAACGCCTATCACAAGGGCGGCAACATCACCGTCGAGATCATCGACGATGGCGCCGGCCTGAACCGCGAACGCATCCTCGCCAAGGCCCGTGAACGCGGGCTGATTGGCCCTGACGAGGAACCCTCCGATGAGCGCGTCAACAATCTGATCTTCCATCCCGGCTTTTCCACCGCCGAGGAAGTCAGCGACGTCTCGGGCCGCGGGGTCGGCATGGACGTGGTGCGACGCAACATCGCCGAACTCGGTGGCAATGTTCAGGTGTTCTCATCGCTTGGCAAGGGAAGCACGGTGCGCATCCGCCTGCCGCTCACCCTCGCCATCCTCGATGGGCAGCTCGTACGTGTCGGCAAGGAAGTATACGTAATTCCGCTGGTCTCCATCGTCGAGACCATCCAGATGCGACGTGATCAGGTCAGCTCGATCGCCGGCGGCGCCGAACTGTTCCGTCTTCGTGACGAATACATTCCGATCATCCGGCTGTACGACCTGTTCGGAATCGAGCCGGACTCCACCGAGCTATTCCGCGGCCTGCTCACCATCGTCGAATCGGATGGCCGCCGCGCCGGCATTCTGGTCGATGAGCTGCTGGCGCAGCAGCAGGTGGTGATCAAGAGTCTGGAGGCCAACTTCCGTCAGCTGCCGGGACTTTCCGGAGCGACGATGCTCGGTGACGGACATGTCGCTCTGATTCTGGATATTCCCGGCCTGATGGCCAGCTTCGAAAGCGAGGGAGGCCGACCGGGGCTCTCCCGATCGGCAGCGTAAAGGAGTAGCGCGATGAGCAGCAGCGCCAGTTCGGCCGTCGAGTCCAATTCGTTCGTGGACGGAACCGGCGGTCCATTGGAAGCCGTGCAGCAGTGTCTGACATTCTTCTGCGCGGGAGAGGAATACGGCATCGATATCCTGCGGGTACAGGAGATCAAGGGCTGGAGCGGAGTAACCTCGGTCCCGCGTACTCCGGAATATGTCCTCGGGGTGATGAACCTGCGCGGCGTCATCGTTCCGGTCATCAATCTGCGCCGGCGCTTTGGGCTCGAGGCGCGTGACTTCGACGCATCCACCGTGGTGGTTGTGGTGCGGGTGCAGATGATGCACGGCACCAAGACGGTGGGAATCGCCGTCGACGGCGTGTCCGAAGTGTGCACCTTCTCCGCGGAGGCGGTGACCTCTCCGCCACGCACTGGAGGGCGCACCGAGCAGGCATTCGCCTCCGGCCTGGCGACCGTGGACGGACGCATGGTGACCATCCTCGACATCGACACGCTGATCGTCAGCGCGCTCGAGGACTTCTAGTTCGAGGACGGGCGCATGGCTGCAATCCTGATCGTCGACGACTCCCCTTCGATGCGCCGCATGGTCGCCTTTGCGCTCACCGAGGCGGGACACCTGGTGACGGAGGCGGAGGACGGTCGCAAGGCGTTGGCGCTGGCAGAGCGCGCCGCCGCGGACCTGGTTGTCAGCGACATGAACATGCCAGGCATGAACGGAATCGAGCTGGTAGGTGAACTGCGGCGCCTGCCGGCGTATCGCAGCACGCCGATTCTCATGCTGACAACGGAGACTTCCGACGACATGAAGGGCAAAGCGCGCAGTGCCGGCGCCAGCGGGTGGATCGTAAAGCCATTCGATCCCGATAGGCTGATCGGTATCGTCAGCCGACTGCTCGGAAACAGGCCTTCGTGAAGCCGAAGCAAGACGTGCAACGGGGGATGAAAACATGAATGCGACAAGCGCCGAGGCGGTGCAGGTCACCGAGGCCACCGGTCAGTATCTGACCTTCGAGCTGGCGGGCGAGCAGTACGGTATGGACATCCTGCGGGTTCAGGAGATTCGCGGATGGAGCGCCGTGACACCGATACCGAGCACGCCGGAGTGCGTGCAGGGCGTCCTCAATCTGCGCGGCACGGTGGTGCCGATCATCGATCTGCGCAGGCGCCTGGGGATGCCGCGGATCGACTATGGTGCGACGACGGTGATCGTGGTGGCGAATGTCGTCACCGCTGGACGTGAACGCCTGGTGGGGCTGATCGTGGATGCTGTATCCGATGTCTGCGATGTCACAGCGGACGATGCACGCCCCACGCCGGACTTTGGTGCTTCGGTCGACGTCCGCTACATGCACGGGATGGCGGCGCTTGGAGAGCGGATGGTGGTGCTATTGGACATCGACAGACTACTGGACGATGTCGGGAGGATGATCGGGGAGCTTGCAGCGCAGGCAGTGGTGAGCGAAGCAACGGCCAGTTAACTGTTGATGAGGCATAAGAACATGTCCTTTATAACAAGTATGTCAATTCGGGCGCGGCTGATCGCCGTACTCGCCTTCATGTCGGTCCTGCTCACGGTGTGCGGCGTGATCGGGCTCTGGGGAATGGGCGAGTCGAACCGGGGTCTGAAGCACGTCTACGACGACCGCGTGATCCCACTCGTACAGCTGACCTCCATCGACCAATTGTTGCTGCGCAATCGCGTCGCTCTCGGTATGCCGATCATGCGGCCGGACGACAATCCGGCCCGTACGCGGGACGAGTTGCGCGAACGCATCGCTGAAGTGGAAGGCAATACAGCAGAGATCCAGCGCATGTGGGCCGCGTTCAGCGAGCACGCAATGACGCCGGAGGAACAGGCGCTGTCCGAGCAGTTCCATCAGGCGTTTGCGACCTTCTCCGAACAGGGGCTGGGCATCGCGCTCGAACTCATGCGCAACGGTCTCATCATTCCGGCGCAGATCCACTGGGTCAATGCGGTCAGCACGCTCTACTATCCGGTGGCCGAAAGCGTGGCCAAACTGACGGAGATGCAGATCGAGCTGGCGCGCCAGTCCTACGAAAGCTCCAACACCATGTACGGCACCATCCGCCTGGTGGCCCTGGGCAGCATCGTCCTGGGCATCGCCCTGGCGATCCTTATGGGCGTGCTGCTGATCCGCGCCATTCTGGATCCGCTCAACGAGGCGATCCGCGTTGCCAATGCAATCGCCAAGGGCGATCTGACCAATCGCATCGTGGTGAAGTCTTCCGACGAGACGGGACGCATGCTGGCGGCCATGAAGGAAATGAGCGAGCGGCTTGCGGCGCTGGTGGCGCGGGCCACTGAGGCAAGCAGTTCGGTCGGTACCGGCGCCCGGGAAATCGCCGCCGGCAACATGAATCTATCGCAGCGTACCGAGGAACAGGCTTCCTCCCTGGAGGAGACCGCTTCCTCCATGGAAGAGCTGACTTCGACCGTGAAGCAGAACGCTGACAGCGCGCGTCAGGCCAATCAGCTGGCGAACGCGGCGCGTGAGTCGGCCGAGCGTGGCGGCGAGGTGGTGGCCAAGGCCGTCGAGGCCATGGGCGACATCAATACTTCGTCGAAGAAGGTATCCGACATCGTCGGCGTGATCGACGAAATCGCCTTCCAGACCAATCTGCTGGCCCTGAACGCGGCGGTCGAAGCGGCGCGCGCCGGAGAGCAGGGTCGCGGCTTCGCGGTCGTTGCCGCAGAGGTGCGCAATCTGGCGCAGCGTTCCGCCGCTTCCGCCAAGGAGATCAAGAGCCTGATCGGAGACTCCGTGAAGAAGGTGAACGATGGCACCGAACTGGTGCATCACTCGGGGCAGACGCTGGCGGAAATCGTCGCCGGCGTGAAGAAGGTGACGGACATCGTCGCCGAGATCGCGGCGGCGAGTCAGGAGCAGGCTTCCGGCATCGAGCAGGTCAACCGTGCGGTCATGCAGATGGACGAAATGACTCAGCAGAACGCAGCGCTCGTCGAGCAGGCGGCCGCCGCCAGCCGCTCCATGGAGGAACAGGCCGAAACCCTCAACGAACTGATGGGGGAATTCCGTATCAATGGAGGCACAGCGGTTTCGAGGTCGCGCCCGGCGGCGCCACCCAGGGTCGAGACGACGCCCGCCCAGTCGCAGACCCGTCAGGTCGAACGGCGCGGCGCCGACCGTCCCTGGTCGAACCCGGCGGCGAGTGCGCCAACGGCGGCTCCTCAGGCCGATTCCTCCACCGAGGGGGTGCGTGCCCGGGCGATGGGCAACAACGGCGGAGAGTGGGAGGAGTTCTGACGGGCGAGATGCGCGGTGATACGGCATCTCCGTGACGACATAAATTGCGAGCGTGCGTAGACATGCTGGCTTGTGCGGAGGAGAAGAGCTTTGCGTAACAATGGACCGGTGACGAACGTCGAGCGGTACTTCAATGAAGGTGACCGCATCATTTCCAAGACCGATCTCAAGGGTCGCATCACTTACGTCAATCGCGCGTTCATCGATATCAGCGGGTTTACCGTCGATGAGTTGATGGGGAAGGCTCACAACATCGTCCGTCATCCGGACATGCCGGAGGCGGCATACGCCGATCTGTGGAATACGATCAAGGCCGGCAGGCCGTGGCGTGCCCTGGTGAAGAACCGCTGCAAGAACGGCGACCACTACTGGGTCGAGGCCAATGTCAGCCCCATCCTGGAAGGCGGCGTCGTGACCGGCTACCTGTCGCTCAGGACCAGGCCAGCGCGGGACCAGGTGGAAGCTGCGGAGCGGCTCTACACCCGCATGCGCGAGGGCAAGGCAAATCACCTGCGTCTCGAAGCGGGCCGGGTAATGAGACGTGGTCCGCTCGGCCTGATCGACAAGATCCGGTATGCCGGCGTGCAGGGAAGCCTGTTCCTGTGGGCTGCCGCTCTCATGGTCAGCAGTGTCGGCCTGTGGATGGCAGGCTTTCCGGCGTCAGTCGGCGGCATCATCAACACCGTCATGCTGGGTTGCATGATTCTTCATCTGCGCGGACTGATTGTCAGGCCGCTGCATGAGGCTGTGCGGGTTTCCCAGGCGCTGGCGGCCGGCGACCTCGGAGTCGACATGCAGGTGCGCGGCAAAGGCGAACTCAGCGAGCTGCTGCACGCGCTCGACATCATGAAAGGCACGCTCTATGCCGTGGTGAACGATGTGACGGACAAGGCAGCCGCTGTCAGCGAGGCCGGATCGAACATTGCATCCGGCCTATCCAGCCTTTCCCAGCGTACCGAGGCGCAGGCATCCTCGCTCGAAGAAACCGCATCGAGTATGGAGGAGCTGACCGGCACCGTGAAGGAAAACGCCGACAACGCCATGCAGGCGGCGCGTCTCATGGAAGAAACCAGAGTGGCTGCGGAAAAGGGAGGACAAGTGGTGTCCACCGCGGTGAACGCAATGGACGAAGTGAACACCGCCAGCAAGCGAATCGCCGACATCAGCGCCGTCATCGACGAGATCGCGTTCCAGACCAATCTGCTCGCGCTGAACGCCGCGGTCGAAGCGGCGCGCGCCGGAGAGCAGGGGCGCGGCTTTGCCGTGGTGGCGGGCGAGGTGCGCAATCTGGCCCAGCGCTCCGCGTCCTCTGCCAAGGAGATCAAGAACCTCATCGAGGATACGGTGGTCAAGGTCGAGGATGGTACCCGCCTCGTGAACGCCTCGGGCCGCACTCTGATGGAGATCGTCGACGGCGTGGTAAAGGTGACGAGCATCGTTCAGGAAATTGCCTCGGCCAGCCGCGAGCAGTCGTCGGGCATCGGTCAGGTCAACACCGCAGTCATGCAGATGGACCGCGTGACCCAGCAGAATGCCGCCCTGGTTGAGGACGCTTCGCGTGCCGCTCAGGTCGTGGCGATGGAAACCTATGAGCTAGAAGACATGATGACCTTCTTCCGCAATTCCTCGTCGACGACGGCGCGCCCCAGCGTGCGCTCGCAGGCTCCGGTCAGGTTCGCGGCCGAGCCCGAGCCGGCACCGACGCCGGCCCGGCACCAGGGGTCGCGCGCGCAACTGCGTTCAGTAGCCAGCCGCTGAGGACGCCGATGTGCAGCCCCAGATGAGCAATCGTGCGCGAACCACAGCTGGACAAATGTCGCGCGACCTGAAGTTCACTGATGACGATTTCAGCGTCATTCGTCGCATCGTCATGGAGAAGACAGGCATTGCGCTGGCGGAACACAAGCGTGAGCTGGTGTACGGGCGTCTGGCGAAGCGTTTGCGGGCGATCGGACTGGATTCCTTCTCGCGCTACTGCGCCTACGTGCAGGAGCACGATGAGGAGCTCCACGAGCTGGTCAACGCCATCACCACCAACCTGACGGCATTCTTCCGCGAGTCGTATCACTTCGATCACCTGCGGGAATCCGTTCTGCCCGAACTGATGCGCAGTAATGCCGCCACGCGCCGCATCCGCATCTGGTCGGCGGGATGCTCCACCGGTGAGGAACCCTATTCCATTGCCATGGTGCTGCGCGAAGTCATTCCGGCGGGAGAAAACTGGGACCTGAAGATACTGGCGACGGACATCGATACCAATGTTCTGGAGCGAGGACGGCTCGGTGTCTATTCCGAGGAACGCGCCGGGGACATTCCCATGTCATTGCGGCGACGTTTCGTCGCCAAAGGAACCGGGCAGAATGCAGGGCGTATTCGCATGCGTGATGAGCTGCGCTCGCTCATCACCTTCCGCCGCCTCAATCTGATGGAGACATGGCCCATGAAGGGGCCATTCGACATCATTTTCTGTCGCAATGTCGTCATCTATTTCGACAAGCCGACGCAGAAGATGCTGTTCGACCGCTATGCGGACATTCTGCGCCCCGATGGTCATCTGTTTGTCGGTCATTCGGAAACTCTGTTCAAGGTATCCACCCGCTTTGCCCTGGTCGGACGCACGATATACAGGCGAATCGATGGCGCCGGTAGCTCCGCGACATGAAGTTTCCTCGGGCTTCGACGCCTGCGGAACGGCGGCATCCCGCGCTGCCGGGATTCGAGCACATCAGCCGCTACTGGGATGATCTGCATGGCTGTGCCGCGGCGAAGATTCTCCCCGGTGAGTTCTACGTGACGCGCAGCGACGAACTTCTGGTCACCGTGCTCGGCTCGTGTGTATCCGCCTGCATACGCGATCGCGAAAGCGGTATCGGCGGCATGAACCACTTCATGTTGCCGATGGACAACGGTGGCGGAGGAAGCTGGGATACCGGCGGTCTCGGTGTCTCCACCCGCTACGGCAGCCATGCCATGGAATCACTGATCACCAACATCATCAAGCACGGCGGCGTGAGGAAGAACCTGGAGGTCAAGGTTTTCGGCGGAGGGAAGATCCTTGCGGACCTGATCGACATCGGACGCAAGAACATCGATTTCGTTCGTTCCTACATCGAAGTCGAGGGACTGCGGGTGGTGGCGGAGGATCTGGGCGGCATGTATCCGCGCAAGGTCTACTATCTGCCGGCGACCGGAAAGGCGTTCGTCAGGAAGCTCGTCAGCTTGCGCAACGATACCATCGTCGAGCGTGAAAAGGCTTATCTGGACAACCTGGCCCGCAAGCCGGTGGAGGGAGATGTAACCCTGTTTTGAGTCGTGGCGAGGCGCCACGCTCTGGAGAACGTAACGATGAAAAAGGTCCGTGTCCTGATCGTCGACGATTCGGCGCTCGTGCGGCAGATGCTCGCCCGGATGCTTTCCTCGGATCCGGAGATAGAAGTCGTCGGCACAGCCCAGGATCCCTATGTCGCGCGGGAAAAGATTAAGGCGCTCAATCCCGACGTCCTCACGCTCGACGTGGAGATGCCCAAGATGGACGGCGTCACCTTTCTTTCGAACCTGATGCGACTGCGTCCCATGCCCGTGGTCATGGTGTCTTCGCTTACCGAACGCAGCGCCGACGTGACGCTCAGGGCGCTGGAGCTGGGCGCGATCGATTTCGTGTCCAAACCCAAGCTCGATCTTGCGCATACGCTGGAAGATTATCGCGACGAAATCATCGCCAAAGTGAAGACTGCAGCGCGCATCCGGCCGCAGCCGCGCGTCGCGCCGGTCCCCATGCCGCAGGTGGCCGAAAGGCATACGGCGGATGCGGTGATCAAGCAGGTCGCAGCGCCGCGTCATTTTCGCACCACCGACCGGCTGATCGCGATCGGCGCTTCCACCGGCGGCACGGAAGCCATCAAGGAGATTCTACTGCGCATGCCGGCCGATGCGCCGGGCATCGTCATCTCACAGCATATCCCGGAGGCCTTCAGCAGGCCGTTTGCCGCCCGCATGAATCGCGAATCACAGATGATTGTCGCCGAGGCGCAGGATGGCCAGCAGATCCTGCCGGGCCATGTGCTGATTGCGCCGGGGAATCGGCACCTGCTGCTGGTGCGTGACGGTAGTCGCTATATCTGCCGCCTGAGCGACGGTCCGCCCGTCAATCGGCACCGACCGAGCGTGGACGTGATGTTCCGCTCCGTCGCGCAGAATGCCGGACCCAACGCCATCGGCGTCCTGCTGACCGGAATGGGATCCGACGGCGCGGCCGGTCTGAAGGAAATGCAGGGGACCGGCGCGACCACCATCGCACAGGATGAACAGAGCAGCGTGGTCTGGGGCATGCCGGGGGAAGCCGTGCGGATGGGCGCAGCGGACATGGTGCTGGATCTTCTGGAGATACCCGGGACTATCCTGCGTCTGTCGGCCAGCGGAGATGGCAGGTTGGCGGGCCGCAGCGGCTGAGCAGACGGTTCAGCGACGCCGAGCAATCGTCAGGCCGTCGCCGATCGGCAGCAGGCTGAACTCGATCCGGGGATCGTCCCGCCGCTTGTCGTTGAACGCGCGAATGGCGCTGGTGTCTTCGCTGAGGTCGGCCGGATCCGCGACGCTGCCGCCCCAGAGCACGTTGTCCACGGCGATGACGCCGCCTGGCCGCACCAGCCTCATGCACTGCTCGAAATAGGCGGACATGTTGATTTTGTCGGCATCGATGTAGGCGAAGTCGAAGGTATCGCTGGCTCCGCTCGCCAGCAGGTCTTCCAGGGTGTCGAGTGCCGGCGCGAGCCGGAGATCGATTCTGTCGGCAACACCGGCTTCAGCCCAGTAACGGCGCGCGATCGAGGTCCACTGCTCGCTGGTGTCGCAGGCTACGATGCGGCCCTCTGGCGGCAATGCCAGTGCCATCGTCAGTGTCCCATAGCCGGTGAAGGTACCGACCTCCACTACGCGCCGCGCGCCCAGGATACGGATCATCAGCGCGAGAAACTGCGCCTGTTCGGCGGCCGTGCGCATCGCCGCACGCTCCAGTCCGTCCGTTTCCTCGCGCAACGCGCGCTGCAGCGGTGTTTCGCGCAGCGAGACGGACAACAAGTAATCATGCAGTGCTTCGTCCAGCCCCAAGGTGCGTTTGCTCATGATGATCCTCGACAGATGGAATGGGGACGGTCGCTGCTATGGGATGTGAATTGGGGACAGTCCCAACTACGGGACAGTCCCCATATTCAGAGACGGAATGGGGACAGTCCCCTTACTGCTTACTGCTCCGTCATTCTCACGGCGGCATCCCTGCCGCCGCTGATCCACGTCAGTCCTTGACCGCTTCCAGGGCGATCTCGATCTCGATCTCGTCACCGACGGCCGGCACCATATAGCTGACGCCGAAGTCGGAACGGTTGATCTCGGTAGAAGCATCGAATCCACAATGCTCCTTCTTGCTCATGGGGTTGACGGCACAGTGCAGGCGATCCACGTCCAGGGTGACCTTCCTGGTGACGCCGGCGATGGTGAGATCGCCTTCCACGGTGGCTTCGTCCCCATCGATCTCCACCCGTGTCGACTTGAAGGTGATTTCGGGGTATTCGCCGGTATTGAGGAAGTCCGGTGAACGCAGGTGATCGTCACGCTTCTTGTGCGCGGTGTCGATGGACTCCGCATCGATGGTGATCTCGACCGAGCCAGTATTCTTTTCGCGGTCGAGCACGATGCGGCCCTCGGTGCTGTTGAAGCGGCCTCTCATCATCGAATAGCCCATGTGATCGATTTCGAAGTAGGGATAGGTATGCGATGGATCAACGGTGTATGACACCGGTGCACTGTGGGCTGCCAGCGGAGCGATTGCGATCGCCATAGTGGCGGTCAATATGGTCTTGTGCATGTGCTTCTCCTTGCCTTGGGTTTCGAAACGGGTGGAACGAAAAAACTTCAATAGCCGGCCGCGCCGTTGGTGGACCAGGCTGTTGCAATGGTTGCTGCGGCCGGAAGCATGGTGGCGGCAAGAAGTAGCAACCCGCGTGGGATGCGGCCCAGGCTCGCCGGAACCGGTACACGCGCCATGAGCGGAATCAATGGCAGCGGCACGAGCGCGAACCAGGGCAGGCGCGCATAGACCACCGCTGAAATACCGATCAGGGCCGCGAGCAGCGACATGGGCAGTGCGAAGCCGCTGCCCAGTCGGAACTCACCGCGGATCACCAGCAGCACCGCGATGGCACCGGCCGCTGCCGCGATGGCGCCGCCGAGCTGACCGAGCAAGGCGGATGCCCCGATCACGGCGCTGATGGCGGTGCCGACGCCGAGCGCGAGCGCGGCTGCGCTCTGGGCCAGTGGACTGCGCTGCAGGCCGTTCATCAGTGGCACCAGCAGTCCGGCATAGGCTGCCGCCAGGACGGCGGTGAGTCCCGCTTCCATTCCTTCCAGGCGCCCCAGGCGTGGCCATACGAGCCACAGCGCCGCTGCCGCCGCTCCGAGTCCGAGCATCGCCTGCAGCCATCTTCCGTCGCGATGACGCCATATCGATTCCAGCACCATGCCGAGCACGAACGCTCCAGCGCCCGCCAGAATCAGCTTGCGTGTGCTGTTCAATGGCGTGAACTGCAGGCCCATGATCATCCATACCGCGGCCAGGACAGCGAGCGCGAATGCCACGCCGCCGGCGAGACCAGCCCCGGTCCGCAGCACCAGGCCGACGGCGAGTGCGATCAGAAATGGGGCAATGGCTGACTGGAAAATGGGATCGTCCAGCAGTTCCAACATGTGCGAGCGCGCTTCCTTGAGGTTATGAAACCTATGATAAGGCGGATCTCGACGGTATCAATCGTGCATAATGGAAAAACATTGTTTCCGGTGGTGCATAAATGAGCGCTATCGATGACATGCTCCTGTTCGCCCGGCTGGTTGAGCTGAAGAGCTTCAGCGCCGTGGCTGTCAGCGAAGGGATTTCCCGCTCATTGGCGAGCAAGCGCATGGCGCGCCTGGAACAGCGCCTGGGAGTGCAACTCATCAATCGTACCACGCGGCGCGTGGAGATGACCGACGCCGGTCGAGTGTTCTACGAGTACTGCCGGCAGATGGACTCGGTCTGGCAGGAGGCGCAGGCGGTGGTGGGCGAAATACGTAGTCGCCCCAAGGGAACCCTGCGTCTGAATGCGCCGGTGACGCTCGGCCAGTTCGTATTGCCGCCCATCATCGGCGGCTTTCTCGCGGAATACCCCGATGTGCAGATCGTTCTCGATCTGCGCGACAGCTACGTGGACATCATCGAGGGCGGCTACGACGTGGTGATTCGCGTCGGCAAGATGAAGGACTCATCAATGCGCGCCAAGCGCCTGGGCACGGCCCGCATGCACCTGTATGCGCATCGTGATTACCTGGCCAGGCACGGCACGCCCAAGTCCCCGGCCGATCTGGCTTCCCACAATTGCCTGGTCTACCGTTTCAAGAGCGGCGATCCCTATCAATGGGAGTTCGCGGGTCCGCAGGACGGTGATACGGTGCAGGTGCATGGCAATCTCAGCGCGGACAATGGCGCGCCCCTGTACCAGGCAGCTCTCGCCGGACTCGGAATAGCCCGGTTGCCCGCATTCTACGAATTCGCTTTCGGTCTCGGCGACATGGTCTATGTACTCGAGGAATACGCCGTCGATAGCCCGGTGCATGCGGTGTATGCCAGCACCCGGCATACGCCGCCCACCATCCGCTGCTTCATCGATTACCTGAGCGCTCACTTTCAATCGATGTGAGGGAGAAACAGAAACAAGAGGAAAGCGAAAAGGCTCCGGGTGCGCAATCCGATCATCGCGCCGCGGGCGAGCATCTACTTTCCCCTTCCCTCTTTCCTCTCCTTCCGCCTACATCCTGTCGATCAGTCTCCCCGTCGTCTGTCTCAATCTGAGGCTGAGCAGATTGCCGATCTTCCACAGCAGGCGGTTGCCGACCCGCGGACGTTCCTCGCAGATCCGTTGCAGGTTGTCGCGCGACAGCATGACCAGAGTGGAGACCGCCGACGCCACTACGGTAGCCGAATAGGGCATGCCATCGATCAGGGACATTTCTCCGATCAGCTTGCCGGCGCCAACATCCGTGATCTTCTTGCGTACGCCGCTGTCATCGTCCTTGAACACTTCCAGACGACCCTCGAGGACCAGACACATCCTCGTCCCCTTCTCGCCTTCGCGGAAGATCAGCGTTCCCGCGTCTACCCGGTGGACGGTGAGATAGGCTATCAGTGCCTCGAAGTCCTCTCGCCTGAAATCGTCGAAGATGGCGGTGCGTTCGAGTCGGGGAATGAGTTCGTGCTTGTGCATGGGATCAGGGCCTGAATCTTGCCACCGCGCGCCGCAGGCGCGCCACGTCGGCGGCGTTACGTTGATTACCGTATCTCATGGTAACGTAAAGCTGGGTCACCAGCTCGATGTCACCGGCGAGTTCCGGGCGCAGCAACCTGGCTCGCTCGGCAAACACCATCGGTCCTTCGGCCGGCGCGGCGTCCACACCGCGACGCGCGAGCTTGCGTCGAAAGCGTCTGTAGGCGACCTGCACCGGATCCATCATCGCGGTCGATCGCCGGCGTACGATGAGGACAAGCATCAGAATCAACAGCGTCATGCCGACCATCGCCGATACCATGGCGAGCCATGTGCGCAGTCCGAAGCGTCCGAGTACAGCGCGCTGCAGCTCGGGTCCATAAGCCAGGAACCAGGAATTCCAGCGCACGCTGAGCGCATCCCAGCTCTGCTGCGCCCTGTGCACCAGCTCGCCCAGCGCTCCTGCGCGCAAGGCGCTGCGCATGCCGAACGGACCGCGTTCGCGCAGCTCCGCACTGCCCCGCTCGATGCGCTCGGGAGCCACCGCGGCGGTCGGATCGACGCGCGTCCAACCCTCTTCCGGCAGCCATACCTCGGCCCAGGCATGGGCGTCGCGCTGCCGCACCACCAGATAGTCGCCCACCGAATTGATTTCTCCGCCCTGGTATCCGGTCACGACGCGGGCGGGTATGCCGGCGGCGCGCATCAACACCGTGAACGCGGCGGCATAGTGCTCGCAGAAACCGCGCCTGCTGCGGAACAGGAATTCGTCGACTGGATCACTGCTCTGAAGCAGCGGCGGTGACAGCGTGTAGTGGAAGGGTTCGCCGCGAAAGTGTGCAAGCGCCCGACGCAGCACGTCCTCGGGTCTCGCAGCCGTCTCTCCCCAGCTTCGTCCCAGCGCCACCGTCCGTGGATTGGTCCGCGGAAGCTGCAGGGCGCGGCTGCGTTCTGCAGCGCTCAGCTGGCCGGTGCGATAGGAAGCGAAGGACGTCACTCGATAGTGATGCTGCTCTCTGATGGGCTGCTCGGAGAGCAGCATGGCGTCTTCCGTGAAAGCGGCGCCCGGTGGCGCGGTGTATGGCAGATCGAGCGCGAACAGCCAGCGCTGCCGGCTTGGCTCCAGCGTCACGCGATAACTCATGGCTGCGCCGCGCGGTTCGAAGTCGGGGGTCGCACGAGTCACCGGGGCCCGCTGATCGGATGCAGCCGACCAGGTTCGCCCATCGGTATGCCACAGCACTGGGCCACGCCAGTAGAGCATTTCAGCGCTTGGTATGCGGCCGTCGAACTGAACACGAAAGGCCACGGCATCCGATCCGGCGAGATGACTGATCCCGCCGGGCGACATCGTTTCGGCGAGTCCGGTTGCCCCGCCGTAGGCATCGGAAGGCAATCCCCACAAGGGCGTCGGCAAGCGTGGAAACAGCATGAACATGATCATCATCGCCGGCGTCGCCCAGGCAAGCATGCTGATGGCGCGTCGCAGCGGCGGGTGTCCGATCGGTGCGTGATCGCGGGCATTGAGCTCGATCATGGCGCAGACAGCCAGCACCAGCGCGGCGATCAGTGCGAGCGCGGCCGGAATCTCCTGGGAATGAAACGCCATGACCACGACGAGAAAGCAGCCGAGGAACAGAATCAGCATCGCATCGCGATAAGTGCGCACCTCCAGCAGCTTCAGGGCGAGCATGGTCACCAGCAGAGCGGTCCCCGGATCGCGTCCGAAGACCGTGCCCCAACTCCATGCCACCGCGGCGCAGCCGCAGACAGCGAGTACCGCTCGCAACAGACCGCCGGGAAACGGCCAGCCGGCGGTTGCCGCTTTCCAGCGCCAGGCACCGCAGGCGAGCGCGAGCAGGATGATCGGCCATGGCAGATGGGTGGCGTGCGGCGCGGCGGCCGCGCCGAGGGCGAGCAGCAGCAGCGCGAGTCCGCGCTTCGTCAACGGAGGATGTTCGCGGTGGTCCACCTTGGCGTTCATCAGGCGGCGCCGAACAGCGCCAGTGCGCGCAGGCAGCGATTGCGCTGCGCGCCTCCGGTTCCGGGACCGATGCTCGTGCCCGGCAGACGCAGCGCGTAGCGCAAGCCTGCCGCCTCGGCTTCCAGCACCTCGCGGCACAGCCGCGACAGGCGTTCCTCGGTGGAGAAGCCGCGATGCTCGTCCCAATCGAGCCAGCGCTCGGCCCGATCATCGCCACCGAACTGCTTGTTGAGCATCACGCCCGAGCGCGCAGCCGCCTTCCAATCGACATGTCTGGGCGGATCACCCGCCGCCCAGGCGCGGTGGCCGATGAAATCGTTCGCGCCGGGATCCTGGTCATGGCGGTTGTCGCGGCGGGGATCCCGCGCCGGCGCGGGACGGGGATAGACGATGATGGCGCAGTGATAGTGCAGATAGGCCTTGGCGCGGAACAGGCCCAGCGGATAGCTGGTGTGCACCAGCAAGCGCCCGAGTTCGAGCGTGCCGCGATTTTCGGCGGGTGCTTCGACGGTGATCGTCCGGGCGGTACTGTCGAACCAGGCGGAGGCGGCCGTTCCCCGGCGCAGGCCCACGGCGCGGCGAGGCTGCGTTCCGGCATCGACAGCGATATCGAATCTGGCTGTTTCGCCGCAAAACACCGGCGGACATCGGGCCGGACGCAAGGTAATGCCGGCGATATTCTGATAGGTCCGGACCAGGCCCACCAGACCGGTAGCGATGAGCAGGAACGTCAGCAGAAACGCCAGATTGTTGTTGTAGTTAGCGGCGCCAATCAGCATGACCACGGTCATGGCGCCGAAGAGCAGTCCCTGTGGGGTGGGGAGAATGAATATGCGCTTGTATCCGAGCGTCACGGCCTCATCGAGGCGAGCGCGATCTCCGCGGCGATCGATATTGAGCCAGCGCTGCAGTCGATGTGGCAGGGTGACGAGAGAGAACGGCATCGCGGCCGCTCAGGGAATGGAGACGGCCAGCAACCGGGCGAGCGCCGCCTCTCCATTGCGTCCGTGTTCATCTTCGGCCAGCAGGCGATGTTCCGCCACCGCCGGCAGGACCGCCTGCACATCCTCGGGCAGGACATGATTCCGTCCGTCGATCAGTGCCCATGCCTGGGCGCAACGCAGCAATCCCCGTCCGGCCCGTGGGGACAGCCCCTGGCGGAATGCGGTGTCCTCGCGACTGAAACGAAGCAGTGCCTGCACATAATCGATGAGCGCGTCCGAGGCATGCACCGCGACGACCTGCCGCTGCAGGGCGATGATCTCGCGCGGACCGACGAACGGCCTCATGCGTTCCAGCAGCTCGCGCCGGTCTGTTCCGATCAGCAGGGCGCGCTCGGCCTCGTGGCCGGGATAGCCCATCCGGACCCGTACCAGGAAGCGGTCCAGCTGAGACTCCGGCAGTTCGAAGGTGCCGGTCTGGCGGGCCGGATTCTGGGTAGCGATGACGAAGAAGGGTTCGGGCAGGCGATGGGTTTCGCCTTCCACCGTCACCTGCCGTTCCTCCATGGCCTCGAGCAGCGCGCTCTGGGCTTTGGGCGTGGCGCGGTTGATCTCGTCGGCAAGCACCAGTTGCGAGAATACCGGTCCGCGATGAAAGCGGAAGCGGGCTTCGCCGGGTTCATAGATCGAGACGCCGATGATGTCGGATGGCAGCAGGTCGCTGGTGAACTGAATGCGCTGGAATTCCAGTCCCAGCGCCCGTGCCAGCGCGTGCGCCAGCGTCGTCTTGCCCATGCCGGGCTGATCCTCGATCAGCAGATGGCCGCGGGCGAGGACGCAGGCGAGCGCCAGACGTATGACGTCGTCCTTGCCCAGGACGACAGCGGCAATGCCGGAAACCAGCCCGGCGAGGGTTTCGTTACAGGGCGCCGGTGCGGAAGCAGTCGTCGGATGGGGCATCTCTATTTACAACTCATTGATTTTGGTATGATGCGCACATTCTCCGAGCGACACATCATCCTTTTTCTATAACGGCCGCGCGCGGCCCGACTTTATCCGAGATGGAGTACGGCGATAGATTCGACGTCATCGTGGTCGGTGGCGGTCATGCCGGCGTCGAAGCGGCGCTTGCCGCCGCGCGCGCTGGCGCCAGCACCCTGCTGCTGACCCACAGCATCGACACACTCGGCCAGATGAGCTGCAATCCCGCGATCGGCGGCATCGGCAAGGGACATCTGGTGCGCGAGATCGATGCGCTGGGCGGCCTGATGGCCCGGGCAAGCGACCAGGCCGGAATCCATTTCCGCGTGCTCAACGCCAGCAAGGGCCCCGCGGTGCGCGCGACGCGTACGCAGGCGGACCGGGTGTTGTATCGCCAGGCGGTGCGCCATGCCGTCGAGCATCAGCCCCGCCTGTGCGTGTTCCAGCAGCCGGTAGATGATCTGCTGATCGAAGGCGGCAGAGTGCGCGGCGTGGTCACCCGCATGGGGCTGCACTTCCACGCTCCCAGTGTCGTCCTGACGGTCGGAACCTTCCTTGCCGGTCGCATTCATATTGGCCAGGCCCAGCATGCCGGCGGGCGTGCCGGCGAAGCGCCGGCCGAGCGGCTGGCCGAACGCCTGCGCGAGCTGCCGTTCGGCGTCGGTCGTCTCAAGACCGGAACGCCGCCCAGGCTCGACGGACGCAGCCTGGACTACGGGCGTTTGCGCGAGCAGCCGGGCGACGAGCCGCGGCCGGTATTCTCGTTCATGGGTTCTCCAGCGGACCATCCGCGCCAGGTATCCTGCCACATCACCGCCACCTGCGAGCGCACGCACGACATCATCCGCGGCGGCCTCGACCGGTCTCCACTCTATGGCGGCGCCATCGTCGGCGTGGGGCCCCGGTACTGTCCGTCCATCGAGGATAAGGTGGTCCGCTTCGCCGACCGGGTTTCGCATCAGATATTCGTGGAGCCCGAGGGATTGGATACCACCGAGGTCTATCCCAACGGCATTTCGACCAGCCTCCCCTTCGATGTTCAGCTCGCCCTGGTGCGTTCCATTCCGGGATTCGAGCGCGCCCACATCACCCGGCCCGGATATGCCATCGAATACGACTTCTTTGATCCGCGCGGCTTGCGGCACTCGCTGGAGACGCGGAGCGTCGCCGGACTCTTCTTTGCCGGCCAGATCAACGGCACCACCGGTTACGAGGAAGCTGCCGCTCAGGGGCTGATCGCCGGTCTGAACGCCGCGCGCCAGGTGTTCGGTCTCGAGCCCTGGTATCCGCGTCGGGATCAGGCATATATAGGAGTGCTCATCGACGATCTGGTGACCCGTGGCACCAGCGAACCGTACCGCATGTTCACCAGTCGCGCCGAGTACCGGCTGCTGTTGCGTGAGGACAATGCCGATCTGCGCCTGACGCCCATCGGCCGCGAACTGGGTCTGGTCGATGACCAGCGTTACGCCCGGTTCGAGGCGCGTCGTGAAATGATCGAGCGCGAGCAGGCGCGCCTCGGTTCGGTATGGGTCCGGCCCGGAACCGAGGCTGCGCGGGTGGCGGAAGCGGTGCTCGGTGCGCCATTGTCACGAGAGCAGACGCTGATGGATCTGCTACGGCGGCCCGGCGTCGCATATCGGGCGTTGATGAACATTCCCGGCGCCACGCCCGGCATTGCCGACGAAGGCGTTGTCGCCCAGGTGGAAATTCAGGCGCGTTATGCGGGGTATATAGAACGGCAGCAGGGCGAGATCGCCCGCCAGCGCCGGAACGAGGAAGCACGCCTGCCGGAAGATCTCGATTACGCGGCGATCAGCGGATTGTCCAACGAAGTTCGGCAGAAGCTGGTCGAAAGCCGGCCGGGCACCATAGGCCAGGCCGCACGCATCCCGGGAGTCACCCCGGCGGCGGTGTCGCTGCTGCTGCTGCACCTGAAGAAGCTCGCACTGTCGAATCCGCCCAGGCTCAGTGCCTGACCCCGCAACGTGAACCTTATGCTCCGCAAACTGGATGGTTTTGCCCGCGCGCTGGACGCCATTGCGGAATGGACGGGCCGCATGGTCGCCTGGCTGGTTCTCGTCCTGGTGCTGGTCATCGTCTGGGACGTGGCCATGCGCTACCTCTTCCAGAGCGGTTCGATCATGCTCCAGGAGCTGGAATGGCATCTGTTCGCGCTGATTTTTCTGCTCGGTGCCGCGTATACCCTGAGCCATGACGCTCATGTGCGCGTCGATGTGTTCCTGCGCAGTTCCCGTGTCGGTCCGCGCGCTCGCGCGCTCGTCGATCTGCTCGGGACCTGCCTTTTTCTGGTGCCTTTCTGCCTGCTGGTGATCAGCGGCAGCCTGCCCTTTGTCGAAGCGAGCTACCGCTTCGGGGAGCGCTCGCCGGACCCGGGCGGATTGCCCTACAGGTATCTGCTCAAGGCCGCGATTCCGCTGGGATTCGGTCTGCTCCTGCTGCAGGGTCTGGCCATGATCGCGCGCAGCCTGCGCATCCTTTGCCTGCCTGACTCCGAACGGAGCGCCCGCTGATGGAAATGGAACACTGGGCGCTGGTGATGTTCGCCGCCCTGATGGCCCTGCTCATGCTGGGTTATCCGGTCGCCTTCACCCTCGGTGCCGTGGCGCTGGGATTCGGCGCCGTGTTCCTCGGCTGGGGCTTCTTCGATCTGCTCCCGATGCGAATCTGGGGCATCATGACCAACTTCACTCTGCTCGCCGTTCCCCTCTTCGTGTTCATGGGACTGGTGCTGGAAAAAACCGGCATGGCCGCGCGCCTCATCGAGAGCGCCGGCATGCTGTTCGGGCGTCGCCGCGGCGGACTGGCGCTGTCCATCGTGCTCATCGGCACCCTGCTTGCCGCCTCGACGGGAGTGGTCGGCGCGACCGTGGTCGCCATGGGCGTGATCGCCATGCCGATCCTGTTGCGTCATCGCTACGATCCGGCGTTCGCCGCCGGTGTCGTCGCTTCCTCGGGAACCTTGGGGCAGATCATTCCGCCGAGCGTCATCCTCATTCTGCTCGGCGATGTCATCGGGGTGGCGGTCGGCGAGCTGTTCATGGCGGCACTGGTGCCCGGAATGCTGCTGGTCGGACTTTACCTGGTCTATATCCTGGTGATCGCCTGGCTGCGGCCGGAGCGGGCGCCCGCCATCGATCAGGACGTCACCGGACAGGGGGTCTCCGCATTTGGGCTCATGCGGGACATGTTCCTGCCGCTGGCGCTGGTGATCGCCGTGCTCGGTTCCATTTTTTTCGGTATCGCTTCGCCCACGGAATCAGCCGCCATCGGCGCGCTGGGAGCGCTGCTGCTGGGTGTCGCCAGCCGGAGTCTGACGTTGCGCGGATTGATGGACGCGATGCAGCATACCGTGCGACTCACCAGCATGGTCTTCCTGATCCTCATCGGAGCCACTGCGTTCGGGCTGGTGTTCCGCGGCATGGGCGGCGACATGCTGGTCGAACAGATCATGACGGGGTTGCCGGGCGGAGTCTGGGGTTTTCTCGCCCTCAGCATGCTGCTGGTGTTCGTGCTCGGCTTCTTCCTGGATTTCCTGGAGATATGCTTCATCGTTGTGCCGATCCTGGCGCCGATCGCCCTGCTCATGGGGATCGATCCGCTATGGTTCGCCGTTCTGATCGCAGTGAACCTGCAGACTTCCTTCCTGACGCCGCCGTTCGGCTTTTCCCTCTTCTACCTGAAGGCATCGGCGCCGCCTGAGCTGCGCATCCAGCAGATTTATCGCGGCGCCCTGCCCTTCGTCGGGCTGCAGTTCCTGGCGCTGGGCATCATCATGGTGTTCCCGCAGGTTGCGCTATGGCTGCCGGAGCTGATGAACCGGCTGCAGGGATTTTGAGGGGGGAGAAAAGAGAGAGGAGCAAAGAGGAAACAGGAATGAAGCGATCTGCCGGGGTTCACGCCTATCTGCGCTCCCGGGAATGATGCGCATTCAGGCGCGGTTTGCCGTTCTTACGTCCTCTTTCCCCTCATAAACTGCGTGCGCGGGCGAAAGCCTGTTCTGATATCCGGGCCCAGGCGTCATTGTTGCGCATGAAGGCCGTGTAGTGTTCGTGGACTTTCCGGAACACCGGATCGCGGGCCGCATCTTCGTCCAGCGCATCCTGGGTATGCTTGCGCAGCGCCACCAGCACGTCGTCCGGGAATTCCAGCACCTCGACCCGGTGTTTGCTGCGCAGGGTTTCCAGCGCCTCCAGATTGCGCGTCTCGAACTCGGACAGCATCAGCAGGTTGCTTGCCTTGGCGACCGTTTCGACGATGAGTTGCAGGTCCGCGGGCAGTGACTCCCAGGCGCGCTTGTTCACGATCATTTCCATCACCGCTCCCGGCTCCTGCCAGCCCGGCCCGTAGTAGTGACGCGCGGCGCGGTACAGGCCGAGGCGCAGATCATGGAAGGGGCCAACCCATTCAGCCGCATCGACCGTGCCGCGCTCCAGCGCGGTATAGATCTCGCCGCCGGCAAGCAGAACGGGATTCACGCCGACCCGCGACATCACCTTGCCGCCTAGGCCGGGAACGCGCATTTTCAGCCCCTTGAGGTCCGTCAGCGACTCGATCGGCTTGCGGAACCAGCCGGCCATCTGCACGCCGGTATTGCCCATGGGAAACGGAACCAGATTGTAAGGGGCATACACTTCGCGCCACAGGTCGAGGCCGCCGCCGCTGTACAGCCAGGCATTCATGCCCTGGGCGTTCATGCCGAACGGGACAGCGGTGAAGAACTGCGCCGCCGGGATCTTGCCCGCCCAATAGTAAGCCGCGCCGTGGCCCATTTCGACCACGCCCTGGGAAACGGCATCGAAGCTCTGCAGCGGGGGTACCAGTTCGCCGCCTGCGAATGCCTGAATATTGAGGCGGCCGCCGCTCATGCGCCGTACTTCGTCGGCGAAGCGGCGCACTGTCTCCTGGAAGATGGGAAAGTTCGGCGGCCAGGTGGTCACCAGGCGCCAGTTGAATCGCTTGTTCTGGGCGCTGGCAACCGGAATGCCCGCCCCCGCCAGCAAGGTGCCGGCGCCCAAGCCGGCAAGCAGTCTGCGTCTTTTCATGGGCGACAGCTTACAGAAAGAGGCTGGCGGGGTAAACGCGCCGGCCTCGATCAGGACATCATGCTCGCCGCGTATTCATCGCCGAGCCCGGCCAGTGCCAGATTGAGCCGGTCCTCGATCTGGCGCTTGTACTCAAGGTAATGCACCGTCTGCAGTCGCTCCGCTGCCTTGGCACCGACGAGTTCATGGGCCAGGTCGATGTCGGTGATATGAATCGGATAGCGTTTGCCGCCCTTGCGCCGTTCCACGATGAACTCGGCGACCACGCCATACAGCCCGCTTCCGAACTCTATGGACGAGAACTCGCGGTCCTCGATGTAGATCGTGAACCCCGGTTCTCCCCGGTCACTCAGGGAAGTGATGACCTGTACCTCGAGCGCCGGCGCGTCATCGGCGGCGGGATCATCCTGGAAGGCGGCGAGCAGGCTCTTTCCATGGTAGCGCTTGTAGCCCTGATAAACCTCCACATCGCGCGCCCCGGCGCTCGCCGTCCGCCCGGCAACCGGCTGCATGTCCTGCCTTGCGGCCACCGAGGCCAGGAAGCGGCGATACTGCCGGACCAGCATGTGCAGCGCCAGCTTGGGCGCGCGGCGACAGAACAGTGAGCCGTGCTCATCGAGGAAATACAGATATACCGCCTGATTCTCCTCCACGCAGAAGATCTGGACCGTGCCCTGCCTGTTGTAGCGGTAGATGAGCGGAAGGATATCGTGACTGAGCGCGTGGCGATCGATCACTACGGGGCGGAACTCGCTCACCGGCTCCGAAAGGAAGCGCAGCAGCTCGTTATGTGAATCGATCCGTCGCCACACGAGCTGATCGTTCTCGAGCGAGAGCACATAGTATCTGTTGCCTATCAGCACCACGTAGCGCGCCGCGAGACGATTCGGGTCGTCGGAGTAGTAACAGTCCATGACGTCGGAGAACAGTTCTTCGACACGCCGGACCGCCGACATGCTCTGTGCCGACGAGAAACAATGCGCGCGGATCATGGGCGGACGCCCCCCCGGCGGCGGGGAGGCGCGCATGTGCGCCGCGAGCGCCTCCAGGATGCAGTCATCGCCTTCATGACTGAAAGCCATCACTTCCTTCCAGCTCGTCAGCATGATCTGGTCGAGCGACAGGATGCGGTTCTCACACACACCGCCATAGCTGAGCGCGTCGCTCTTGTCGCTGGTCAGATGCTTGCCTTCGCGCACGCGGGCGGTATCGGGCATGACGCCGACGTTGATGAACAGGGACGTCTGCAGCATGGCGGGCGGCTGTCCCAGCGCCTCGAAGCTGGCCGGCTCCAGATGGGATCCCGGCAGAAACCGCTCGAGTGCGCGCAGAATCCCGCGCACGGTGTTCAGGTCCAGCGCGCTGTCGCGTGTATACAGCGAGAAAGCGGTTCGTTCGTCGATGAGCTGATTCAGATAGCACCAGGCCAGCAGCTCAACCACGCTTCGGCAGCGTTTGAGCGGGCGGTTGCTCTCCACCTCATCCGCACCGACGGAGCCGCGATACAGAGTCCAGCCTCCGCGATCGCGACCGCCGGTCTGATGAATCGAGAGATGGGGCTCCCATACATCCTCTGAAATGCCGCGGTTGACGATGTCGATCTTGCCCGCTTTGCGTTCGAAGGCGGCATACAGCTTGCGGCCGAGAATGTTGAGGTCGTTCTGGTTGATCCTGGCCAGCACGTCCTGCAGGCGCCCGAAGCGCGACAGCGCGTGGTAGCTCTGTGTCAATGCGCGTACGAGGCTGGTCCGCTCTTCCAGCACCTGATGAATTTTCCAGCGTTTTCTCGTGTCGAGCAGATGCAGGTAGCCGTTGTTCCAGCCCCACTCCTGGATCATCTGCTTCATCACTTCGCTGGCCCAGTCTTCGCGTCTGATGACATCGCTCCGGCTGAGGGGCATGCCTACCTTGAAATAGAAGCATCTCCGCAAAAGCGCGACCCGGTCCTCGTCGCCCTGCGCTCGCAGGTATTCCTCGATCTTGCGATAAAGCATGACGTAGGGGTCGAGGCGCGTAAGTTCCACCGGTCCGGCGTGCACGGCGCGCTTGAACTGCAGCGAAAGCAGGTTCACCGCCGGATATTCGGCAGCGTAGGTTTCCATCAGCATGAGCTTCAGCGCCGCCTTGTAGGGCGAATCGATGCTCTTGTAGAGCTGCCACAATGCCGCGCCGAAGAACTCTTCGGCCGGAGCGCGCGGCAAGCCGCCGAAGTCGATCGTCTCGTTGACGCGAACCACGCCATTGCGCAGCAGGCGCTGGGTGTATTCCTCGTAGCGCCCCTCCTCCTCGGCGGGAACCAGCCACCAGATCGGATAGCGGCCGGCAAGGAGGACGCCGGTGCGATAGAACTCATCGAGAAGCAGATGATGCTGCGCGCTGCCGCTGCTTTCAGTGGACAGCTCGACGACCTTGCCGCTGCGGAAGTGATCCGCGTTCATGAGGAAGAAGTGAACCTCGAGATCGAAGCCGGCGGCCCACTTCTCCAGCGTCATCGCCTTTTCCTGCAGGTCGGCGATCTGCATCACCGACAGATCGGGCGCGTGGCACAGCCAGACGTCGAAATCGCTTCCTGTGGAATGAGCGATGGTGCCGCTGCTTCCCATCAGGAACATGGAATGTATGTCGTAGCGTGCGAGTGCGCGCCGCTTGTAGCTCACTCCGGGCATGAGCCGGGGCAGTGCCTCGGTTACGCGCCGGCCCGGGGTGTAGTCGGAAATGCCGGTCGGGGTGGCGTCCGAAACGTAGCCCGGCAGGGACTCGTGGTTGACATGAAACAGGAACGGAAGCAGATCGATCACTTCGCGTTGGCGAGCGCGCAGACAATCCCCCACGCGCGTCAGCCGGTCCCGGTTCAATGCAAGAAATCGTTGCTTGATGGCGTCGTGATCGGACATTCGAGATTCCGTATTTGTGGACTGGTTCCCTGCGACGGATGTCAAAAGAAGGTATCGGCGGCGGGTCCTGAAACTGCAGCGCTCGACAGGGAAATTCCAGCAGGGAGAGATGACATCCACATGACGTCGAAAAGACGGGCGTGCGAGGAGGCGGGGCGTGCGACTCCCGGCGATACGCACACGGGCGATCCGCCGGGAGTCTTTACTGCGGTTCGTGGTGGTGAGGTGTCAGCGCCTGTTGCTGGCGATGCGCGCGCGAGCCCGGGTGACGGCGGCGCGCACCTGCGCCGGGGCGGTGCCGCCATACAGATCGCGCGAGGCGACGGAGCCTTCCAGGCTCAGGACGCCGTATACATCCTCGTCGATGTCGGGCGAGAACTCGCGCAGGGTGGTGAGTGGGAGTTCGCCGAGATCCACGCCCTCGTCGATTGCGCGGCGCACCGCCTTGCCGACCACGGCATGGGCGTCGCGGAACGGGATGCCGCGGCGCACGAGGTAGTCGGCGAGGTCGGTCGCGGTGGCATAGCCCCGCCGTGCCGCCTCGAGCATCCGCTGCGGCTTGAGACGCATCCGCGGCAGCATGCCTGTATAGACGCCCAGGCAGGCCAGTACGGTGTCGACGGTATCGAAGAGCGGCTCCTTGTCCTCCTGATTGTCCTTGTTATAGGCCAGGGGCTGGCCTTTCATCAGAGTCAGCAGGGCGATCAGGTTGCCGTTCACGCGTCCGGTCTTGCCGCGCACCAGTTCGGGAACATCCGGGTTCTTCTTCTGCGGCATGATCGAAGAGCCGGTGCAGTAGCTGTCGGACAGTTCGATGAAGTCGAACTGCGCCGAGGACCACAGGATGAGTTCCTCCGAGAATCGGGACAGGTGCGTCATCAGCAAGGCGGCGGCCGCGCAGAACTCGATGGCGAAATCACGATCACTGACGGCGTCGAGTGAATTCTCCGCCGGCGCATCGAAGCCCAGCAGTTCCGCGGTGTAGGCGCGATCGATCGGAAATCCGGTTCCGGCGAGCGCGGCCGCTCCCAGCGGCATGACGTTGGCGCGATTCCGGCAGTCAGCGAAGCGCTGTGCGTCGCGATGCAGCATCTCGAACCAGGCCATCATGTGGTGGCCGAAGGTGATGGGCTGGGCCACCTGGAGATGGGTGAATCCGGGCATGATGGTCCCGGCTTCGCGCTCGGCGATCTCCAGCAGTGCCTCCTGCAGGCGCCGGATCGATGCGATCGTTTCGTCGCTTGCATCACGCAGATAGAGACGCAGATCGGTGGCGACCTGATCGTTGCGGGAACGTCCGGTGTGGAGCTTCTTGCCGGCTTCTCCGATGCGATCGGTGAGCCGCGATTCGATGTTCATATGAACATCCTCGAGTTCAACCAGCCAGGCGAACTCGCCGCGCTCGATATCGGTGAGGATGTCCTTCAGGCCCCGTTCGATGGCCGAGAACTCGGCATCGGTCAGCACGCCGGCGCGCGCCAGCATGCGGGCGTGGGCGATCGACCCCTCGATGTCATAGCGATAGAGGCGTTGGTCGAAACCAACGGAGGCGCCGAATTCCTCGACGCCGGCGTCGGTCGCTTCCGTGAAGCGGCCCGACCAGAGTTTATCGGTGCGTTTTTCCATAGCAGCGCAGTATAGCAGAGGGGCGCCCGGGGTTATGCGATGAAGCTTTCACGCGATCCGCCGATAAGAAGGCCTGCAAACCGGAACTGGAAAACCGTACCCGCCCGCCACCATGGCCACTGCATCCCTTCAGCCCGCCCCGCCGTTCGCGCGGTCGTCCGTAAACGCCGCCGGATTGCCTGATTTCTGCAGCGTTCATGTCGTCTTTGTTGTCGTTATCTGCGCCGAACTTCTTGCCTTCGTGCTGTCGCTGGGGGTTGCCGAGCCGGCCGCCGGTCGCTGGGTGACGCTCGGCATGCTGTCGCTGTTCGTCCAGTGGGTGGCGCTCAGCTGCACCGCGCTGCTGTGTGCCGCCCGGCGGCATCTGCTGCGTCTGGGAGATTCGGGCGCCGCCTTCGCCGCCTGGGCGCTCATCACCGGCGTGACCGGGTTGCTCAGCGTGCTCGCGCTCCTGCTCCTCGACAGGTTCGGTGGCCCGGCCGCGTTCGGCGGACCGGCATCGGAATTCGTGCTGCGCGCTGTTGCCATTGCCGCCATCCTGGGCGCGGTCGTGCTGCGCTATTTCTACGTTCAGGGCCAGGATCATCGCCGCCTGCAGGCGGAATCGCGCTCACGCCTGCAGGCACTGCAGGCGCGCATGAGACCGCATTTCATGTTCAATGCCCTGAATACCATCGCTGCCCTGACGCGAAGCCGCCCGGCGCTGGCGGAAGAGATGGTCGAGGATCTCGCCGATCTGTTGCGCGCCAGCCTGGATCAGGCTGATCGACCGGTGCCGCTGGCGACCGAGCTCGATCTGGTGCGGGGCTATCTGCGCATGGAGAGTCTGCGTCTGGGAGATCGGCTGCGCTGGTCGATCGCCTGTGAGGATCTGCCGGGGGATCTCGCCGTCCCTCCTCTTCTGCTGCAGCCGCTGGTCGAGAATGCGGTCTATCACGGGATCGAGCCGTCGCCCGGCGGTGGCGAAATCCGGGTCGAGGGTCGCGACGAGGACGGCATGATGGTGCTTTCGGTGAGCAACCGGAAACCGCGAGTCGCCGCGGCCGCGCAGCGCGGCGGACTGCACATGGCGGTGGAGAACACCGCCGAGCGCGTGCGACTGCACTTCGGCCGGGATGCGAGATTGCGGGTCCTTGATGAGGGAGACCTGTTCCGGGTGCGGGTGGAAATTCCGCAACGGGGGCGCCGGCAATGAGGGTGCTGATCACCGATGACGAGGCGCCGGCCCGCGAGCGTCTGCGCCGGCTGCTGGGGGAGCTGCCCGGCGTCGAGTTCGTCGGCGAGGCGGCCAGCGGCGGTGAGGCCCTCGAACTGAATCAGCGCTTGCGACCGGATGTTGTGCTCATGGACATTCGCATGCCCGGCATCGATGGGCTGGAGGCCGCGCAGCATCTGGTTGCGAGCCCGCAACCGCCCGCGGTGGTATTCACCACGGCTTACGGCGATCATGCGCTCGCCGCCTTCGATGCGCATGCCATCGACTACCTGCTCAAGCCGGTTCGGCGTGAACGGTTGGCCCAGGCGCTCTCCAGGGCGTCCGCGCTGCGACAGGCGCGGCTGCAATCGCTGCGCGAGGAGGCCGGCAGCGGCGCCCGCACGCACATCTGTGTCCGCCACGGCGGGTCGCTGCGTCTGGTGCCGGTGGCGGACATCGTCTGCTTTCGTGCCGATCACAAGTATGTGGAAATGCATCACGCCGATGGCATGGCGCTCATCGATGAATCACTGCGAGCGCTGGAAGCGGAGTTTTCGGCGACATTCGTCCGCATTCACCGCAATACCCTGGTCGCCAAGGCGGCGATCGTCGCCCTCCACCGTACGGCGGAGGGCGGTTGTCGCATCGAGCTGCACGGACTCTCCGATCGGCTCGAGGTGAGCAGGCGGCATGCAGGCGAAGTGCGGAATCTCCTCGCCAGCGGCGCCTGACTGAAGCGCGCGCCGGGCGGAGCATTTGCCTGCCCGTGGGTAAACCCTTAGCATACAAGGGTTCCTGACCATTCGAGATTCCCGCATGAACGCACCCCTTCGCATCGCGACGCGCGAAAGCCCCCTGGCCCTGTGGCAGGCGGAGCATGTAGCCGCGCTCCTGCGCCAGGCGCACCCGGGGCTGCAGGTCGAACTGGTCGGCATGACCACGCAGGGTGACCGCGTTCTCGATGCGCCGCTCGCCAAGGTGGGCGGCAAGGGGCTGTTCGTGAAGGAACTCGAACAGAGCATGCTGGAAGGCCGGACCGACATCGCGGTGCATTCGATGAAGGACGTGCCGGTCGAGCTCCCGCCCGGCCTGCATCTGCCGGTCATCCTCGAGCGCGAGATGCCATTCGACGCCTTCGTCTCGCCTCGCCATGCGGCCTTCGAGGAACTGCCCGAGGGCGCGGTGCTCGGGACCTCCAGTCTGCGCCGACAGGCGCAGCTTCAGGCCCTGCGTCCCGATCTGCGCATCGTCAGTCTGCGTGGCAACGTCGGTACCCGTCTGCGGCGGCTGGACGAGGGCGAATATGACGCGATCATCCTGGCCTGTGCCGGGTTGATCCGCCTCGGGCTGGGCGCTCGCATACGCCAGACGCTGGGCCCCGGGATCTGCCTTCCGGCCATCGGCCAGGGCGCCATCGGTATCGAATGCCGCAGCGACGACGCGCGCGTCAACGAGTTGGTCGCGGTCCTCGATCACGCGCCGACCCACGTCTGCGTGACGGCCGAGCGCGCGCTCAATACCCGCCTGGAGGGCGGCTGCCAGGTTCCCATCGCGGCCCACGCGACGCTCGATGGCGATCGGGTTCATCTTGCCGCGCTGGTCGGCCGTCCGGATGGGGGTGAAATCATCCGGGTGGAAGACGAGGCGACGCGCGCGGGTGCGGAAGCGCTCGGAACGCGTCTCGCCGAGGAGTTGCTGGCGCGCGGGGCTGATGTCATCCTCAAGGCGGTCTATGCCGGCGGCTGAACATGGGCCGCTGCGCGGGCTGCGCGTTCTGGTGACGCGGCCAGCCCATCAGGCGCAGAATCTGTGTCGCATGATTGAAGAGGCAGGGGGCGAGCCCCTGTCCCTGCCGATCATCGAGATTGTGCCGCCGCGGGATCCCCGGCTGGCTGCCGGGATCATCGACCGCATACAGGACTTCGGTCTGGCGGTTTTCGTGAGCCGCAACGCGATCGATCGCGTCCTCGATGCGATGGGCGAGCGGCCGTGGCCCGCGGGAACCCGCATTGCTGTGGTGGGAAGAGGGAGCGCGGACGCGCTGAAGCGTCATGGTCTGCGCGCCGACATCCGCCCGGCGAACGATTTCAGCAGCGAGGGTCTGCTGGTCGAGGATGCGCTGCGTGATGCCCGCGGTCTGCGCGCGGTGATCTTCCGCGGCGATCGCGGCCGCGACCTGATCGCGAGCACCTTGCGCGCGCGGGGAGCCACCGTTACCGAAGCCGAAGTGTACCGGCGCGAGCTGCCACCGGGCGCGGCGGAGCGGCTGTCGGAACTGGCCTCCTCCGGCGAGGTCGACGCCATCGTCGTCACCAGCAATCAGGGCCTGCTCAATCTGCGGGAAGCGGCCGGAGATGAATTGTCGCGCTGGCTGCTGTCACGCCGTCTGGTAGTCATCAGCCAGCGTGCGGCTGAACTGGCGCGGACCATGGGTTTCGAGCGGGCGGCGGAGGTTGCGGCGGAAGCCAGCGATGCCGGTTTGCTGGCGACACTGTGTGGACAGCGATAAGGACAAGAACATGTCTACCGAATCCGAACCGGATTCCGCGAACAAACCCGAGCGTGCACTGCCGTCCGCTCCGCCTCCGTCTGCCGCCCCGCCGTCTTCGCCCTCATCCGGCGAAACCGAAACCGCCTGGCGCGACACAGCTCCCGCTCCTTCGCCGCGAACCGGCCGCTTCGCCCTGTTTCTGGCGCTGCTCGCGCTGCTTGCCTTGGCCGCGCTGGCGTATGCGGGCTGGCTCGGCTGGCAGCGGCTCGAAGTCATCGAGGCGCGCAGCGCGACCGCTGCCGCGACCCAGCAGGGAATGGAGGACGAACTGGCGCTGCTCGCCCGTCGCCTGGAGGAACAGCGCAAGACGGTTTCCGGACAGGCGGTGCTGGCAACCAATGCGACTGCGGCCGTCGAAGGTCTCGAGCGGCGTCTCGACGAAACGGTCGCCGCGCTGGGGGATGAGCTGCGGGCGGAGTTGCGCGAGACCCTGGATGGCGCCACCCGGCCGGTGCTGGTCCCGGTCGACATCGAGCGGCTGTTGCTCATCGCCAACGATGCCGCCACGCTGGCAAGAGATCCGGATATCGCACTGGAAGCTTTGCGCATCGCCGATCGCCGCCTTGCCGCGCTCGACGACCCGATATATGCGGAAACGCGCCGTCTGCTGGCCGAGGAGACTGCGGCTCTCGAGGGCGCGCGTCGCCCCGACGTCGCCGGCGCCGCCCATGCGCTGAGCGCGCTGCAATCCCTCATACCTGAACTGCGCTCGCAACTTCGAACCGCCGCGGCGCGCGACGGAGGCGCGGATGTAGCGGCTGCTGGCGATGAAGGGGCCGTGGAACTTCCATTGTGGCGCCGTCTGGCCAACGATGTGGTCGCGAGTCTGCGCGAACTCGTGGTACTGCGCCGAACGGGGGCGGATGACAAGCCCCTGCCGCCGCCAGGCCTGGAGGAACTCGCTGCGCAGAACCTGCATCTCCGGCTGGAGGCGGCACGGATCGCCCTGCTCGGGCGTGACATCGAATCGTTCCGTACCTCTCTGGGGTCGCTCGACACCTGGCTGCGCAGCTGGTATCGCACCGATCAGCCCGCGGTGGCGACCATGCTGCAGCAGATCGAGCGCATCGCCGCGCTCGATCTGAGCCCCTCGCTTCCCGATATCTCGGGCTCGCTCGCGGCGCTGCGCGAGGCGATGGTCCAGCGCGGCTCGGGTCCGGTGTACGGCGATGACCTGGCCGACGAACCCGGCGCGGAGGAGATTCCGCCGGAGCCGGTTGCGCCCGCGGACGACTCAGGCGCCGCGCCGGGCAGTGATACGGAGACGCCATGAGGAGACTGTTTCTGGCGCTACTCGTTCTCGTCGCCGCGGTGGCTGTTGCCGTGGTGGCCAGGCGCGACTCCGGTTATGTGATGATTCACGCCTACGGTTGGACGCTCGAGCTCAGCTTCATCCTTGCCTGCGCTCTCTTGCTGGCCGGCTTCCTGGTTGTGTATGCCGTCCTGCGCCTGCTCATCGGCGGCTATCACGCGCCGCGTGCCGTGCGCCGCTGGCGTCGCCGCCGCGCAGAGCGCCGGGCGCTTGCGGAGCTGGAACAGGGTTGGTCGGACCTCCTCCTCGGAGACTGGCAGCGCGCGCAGCGTCGCCTGGAAGCCGCGACGCGCCACCGTGAGGGACTGTTGCTGGCGTGCATCGGCGCCGCACGAGCGGCGCACGAGCTGGGACAGGACGAGCGGCGCGACGAATGGCTGCGGCGCGCAGCCGTCGCGGAGCCGAAGGCGGAAATCGGGGTTGCGCTCGCCAAGGCCGGGATGCAGGTGGACCATGCGCAGTTCGCGCAGGCCGCCGCGAACCTCGATCGCCTTCGTGACATGGCGCCGGGCAGCGCAATGGTGGTTCGTCAGCGCATGCGGCTGTTCGTGCAGCTGGGTGATTGGGAGCGCCTGCTCGCGCTGGTGCCCGAGGTGCGTCGGCATCACCTGCTGAACGATGCCGAGGCGCGGGATCTGGAGCTGCGCGCAGCCGACGGTCTGCTCGATGATCCCGCGATGGGCAACGAGGAACACCTGAGCGCGCTCTGGGATCGTCTGCCCGCCAGCCTGCGTGACCAGACCACGCTGCTGCGGCGCTATGTGCAGCGGCTGCTGGATTGCGGAGCCGGCGCGCGCGCCGAGCGGGTGTTGCGCGATGCGCTCGACACGCATTGGGATCCGTCGCTGGTCTATCTCTATGGCCTGGTGGAAGCGACGGATTCTTCGCGTCAGCTGCGGCAGGCGGAACGATGGCGCGAGCGGCACGGCGATGATCCGATCCTGCTGCTGACCCTTGGGCGTCTGTGTCGCCGCGAAGCGCTGTGGGGCAAGGCTCGTGATTATCTGCAGGCCGGCGTGCGGGCTGGCGCGCGGGTCGAGACCTATGGCGAACTGGCGCAGGTGCTCGAAAAAATGGACGAGCCGGGGGAGGCTTTGCGCTGGTATCGACGCGCGGCGAAAGCGACGGCGCCGGAAGCGCGCCGCATCGCCTGGCGGGACGAAAAGCCCTGGCAGTTGCCGGCGCCGGAGACGGTCCGGAAAACCTGAGCCGGGATCAGGCGGCGCCCGAGTGTCCGCCGCGCCCCGAGCGTTCGTTGCGGCGTCGACGTCCGCCACCGGATGGCCCGGCCGGGCGGCGGCGCCGGCTCCGGTTGCCGTCATTGAGACTGCTGCGCGCGGGCGCGACGAGTTCCGGCATCAGGCCGGCGTCGATCTGAGCAAAAGGTATCTTGTGGCCGATGTAGGCTTCGATATCGGGAAGTGAAAAAGCGTAGGTCTCGCACGCGAAGCTGATCGCGGCGCCGGCGGCTCCGGCCCGGGCAGTGCGGCCGATGCGATGCACGTAATCCTCGGGATCCTGCGGCAGGTCGTAGTTGACCACATGGCTGACGTCGGGGATGTGCAGGCCGCGTGCGGCGACATCGGTGGCGACGAGCACCGGAAGAGTGCCGTCGCGGAAGCTGGCCAGCAGCTCGATGCGTTTTTTCTGCGGTACATCGCCCGAAAGAGTATCCGCCTCGATGCCGTTCGCGCGCAGCCAGGCGCGCAGTTCGTGCCCTGTCTCTTTGGTATTGACGAAGACCAGGAGACGGGTCGGATCGAGTTTTCGCAGCAGTCCGATCAGCAGCGGGATCTTTTCCTCGTTCGATGTGTAATAGACCGACTGCTCGATGTTCTCGGCGGTGACCTGGTCGCGCACCAGCCGCACTTCCTGCGGATTGTTCATGTGCTCGTAGGCGAGTTCCAGCACGCGCAGCGATAGCGTGGCGGAGAACAGCATGTTCAGGCGCTTTTCCGGCCGCGGCATGCGCCGCAGGAGGAAGCGGATGTCCTTGATGAAGCCGAGATCGAACATGCGATCGGCCTCGTCCAGTACCACCACCTCGACGGCGCGCAGATCGAACACATGCTGCTTGTTGTAATCGATCACGCGTCCGGGCGTGCCGATGAGTATGTCCACGCCCTTTTCCAGGCTTTCGCGCTGCTCCCGGTAGCCGGTGCCGCCGTACACCACGTCGATGCTGAAGCCGGTGTGTTTGCCGAGCATCAGCGCATCGCGATGAATCTGGATCGCGAGTTCGCGGGTCGGCGCGATCACCACCGCGCGCGGCTGGTTCGGCTTGCGTTCGGGCGCGGGCTCCTGCGTGAGCAGGCGATTGAGCAGGGCGATCAGAAAGGTCGCGGTCTTGCCGGTGCCGGTCTGCGACTGTCCGCAGACATCCCGACCCTTGAGTGCCAGCGGCAGGGTCTGCGCCTGGATCGGGGTGCAGTAGGTGAAGCCCGCTTCCTCGATCGCCTGCATGACCGGGGCGGGCAGATCGAGTGAGGAAAAGGCGATGTCGCTCAGGTGCTTGTTCTGCATGGGCGCCAAGCATAACAGATTAGGTGGCGCGGGCGCGATCATCATCCGTCCGCGGGCGTATTTATAACAGACTGTTTTGATGATAATCTCCCCGTTTCAGGACAGCGGCCGGACAGGACGGCCGCCGACAGCAATGCGGAGGAGTAGGTGAGCGCGAACATAGAGCACGTCTCGGACGCCGAGTTCGATTCCAGGGTTCTGCAGTCGGAACTGCCGGTACTGGTGGATTTCTGGGCGGAATGGTGCGGCCCATGCAAAATGATCGCGCCGATACTGGATGAGATCGCCGATCAATATGCTGGCCGCCTTACCGTCGCCAAGCTCAATATCGACGACAATCCGGCCACGCCTCCCCGTTACGGCATTCGCGGCATTCCCACCCTGATGCTGTTCAAGAACGGAAACGTCGAGGCGACCAAGGTCGGCGCGGTATCCAAGTCACAGCTCGCTGCTTTCATCGACGGTAATATCTGAGATCTTCGGCCCTTCGGGGCCGAAGTGCCACCGGTCCCGGGAACCGAAAAAATGCTGGACGTTTCCCGGGGTTTGGTGGTAGCGTAACCCCGATAAGCATCATTTTAAGCTTTCAGCCTTCTACGGCGTTCTTCCATTTTTTGTCGCAAATCCCTGACGGAGACTCGCGGTCTACCCGGTTGCGGTTTTCCCCCGTTGTCTTTTTCGCTGGCCACATCATCTATCCGGAATGCTTAACGACGTCATGAATCTGACCGAACTCAAGAAAAAGTCCGCTGCCGAACTGCTTGCGCTCGCCGAGTCGATGGGCATCGAGGGCATGGCCCGCTCCCGGCGCCAGGACGTGATCTTCGCGATTCTCAAGTCGCACGCGAAGAAGGGTGAAGACATCTACAGCGAAGGCGTGCTGGAGATTCTGGAAGACGGCTTCGGTTTCCTGCGTTCTGCCGACAGTTCCTATCTGGCCGGCCCCGACGACATCTACGTTTCTCCCAGCCAGATCCGGCGTTTCAATCTGCGTACCGGCGACACCGTATCCGGCAAGATCCGTCCGCCCAAGGAAGGCGAAAGATATTTCGCGCTGCTCAAGGTCAGCGAGATCAATTACGAAGCGCCGGAAATCGCCAAGAGCAAGGTGCTGTTCGAGAACCTGACGCCGCTGTTCCCCACCGAGCGGCTGGCGATGGAACTCGGCAACGGCAGCACGGAAGACATCACTCCCCGCGTCATCGAACTGGTCTCGCCCATCGGCAAGGGTCAGCGCGGCATGATCGTTTCGCCGCCCAAGGCGGGCAAGACGATGATGCTGCAGAACATCGCGCATTCGATCGCGATAAAGAACCCGGAATGTCACCTGATGGTGCTGTTGATCGACGAGCGTCCGGAAGAAGTGACCGAAATGGAGCGCTCGGTTCGCGGCGAGGTCATCTCCAGCACCTTCGACGAACCCGCCAGCCGTCACGTCCAGGTCGCCGAGATGGTGATCGAGAAGGCCAAGCGCCTGGTGGAGCACAAGAAGGATGTGGTCATCCTGCTCGATTCGATCACCCGTCTGGCGCGTGCTTACAACACCGTGGTGCCGTCATCCGGCAAGGTGCTGACCGGCGGCGTCGATGCCAATGCCCTGCAGCGGCCCAAGCGCTTCTTCGGCGCCGCGCGCAATATCGAGGAAGGCGGCAGCCTGACCATCATCGCGACCGCGCTGGTCGAAACCGGTTCCCGCATGGACGACGTGATCTACGAAGAGTTCAAGGGTACCGGCAACATGGAAATCCATCTCGATCGCCGGATCGCCGAAAAGCGCATCTATCCCGCGATCAACATCAACCGCTCGGGCACGCGACGCGAAGAACTGCTCACCGATCCCGATGAACTGCAGAAGATGTGGATCCTGCGCAAGCTCCTGCACCCCATGGATGAGCTTGCGGCGATGGAATTCCTCATCGATCGCCTCAAGGTCACCAAGAACAACGCCGAGTTCTTCGATTCGATGAAGCGCTGAGGCGCGTCTGTCCGGCTCCGCCGATCGCGTGCGGAGGATTCAGGGAATGAAACGATCGAGCGGCAGTGCGCCGCTGCGGATCAGTTCGACATAGCCATCGGCATCCGGGCGGCCAAGCATGCGCAGCATGTCGCGCGTTCCCGAATCCGCCGGATTGCGAGGAGCGAGTCGCAGGCGTGCCCGCCACTCGCCGGTCGGCTGCAGGACGGCCGAACCTTCGGCGCGCAGCGGCCCTTCCCTGTCGCCCAACACCGCGTGAATGCCGTCGTCGCGGGTTTCCATGCTCGCGGTGAAGCTTCCGAAGCTCATGTTCAGAGGCTCGCCGATCGCCGCGCCGGTGACGTCAAGCCTGCCATCCAGCGCATGCACCCGACCGTCGGCCGCCCGGGCACGCTCGATCGTTCCTGCGACACGCCCCTGCAATCCCAGGTCCAATCCCGCGGCAGCGCTCAGATCGGCCAGGGCGGCGTCGACGTCCACGTCGCGCGCGTACCACGAGCCGCCGAGAGTGCGGCCGGCGACGCCGTTGAGCGAACCCTCCCCGATACGCAGCGAAACGCCGAGTTCCGCGCGGCCGACGATCAGCGGCAGCGGCTTCAGTCTCCATTCGACATCCTGCAGCGACAACTCGTCGATGCGCAGGGTCTCCGCGTGCCCTCTCCAGGAAGTGCCGCTGATGCCGTACAGCTCGCCCGGCAGGGCGCCGCTCTGGCGGGCGGCGCGATATACCTGCTCTGCCGGCAAGGACACCAACAGGGCGAGCAGATAAACGATCAGGAAGAAAAGCGCATAGCGCAGCGTGGCGGAAGAGATCATTGTGCCGGCGCCTGGAGTATCACGCGCACGTTGACCAGCCCGGGTTCCTCGCGGCGCTCGACCGTGATGCTGGCGATGCGCACACGGAAGCGCCCCGCCAGCTGTTCCAGCCAGGCGGTCACGGCATCGAAGCCGGCCTGTTCGAGCACGATGCGGACCCGGTCGTTGCCTTCGGGCTCCACGCGGCGCATGGCGCCGGCAAGTCCGGCCTCGCGCGCGGTGCGATCGGTGAAAGCCAGCAGCGACTGATCCGCGACACGCTGCCCAGGGTCGCTCGCCTTCAGCCGGCGTACCTCCTCGGCCGATTCGGCCATCCAGGCGCGCAGCGCAAGCTGTCGGTCGACCGTCTCGCGCAGTCGCTCCACGCGCTGATCGAGCGGCATCCAGATCGCGAACAGGAACAGCAGCAGCGAGAGCAGTATGCCGCCGACGAGCAGCAGCAGGCGATCACGCGCGCCAAGCCTGAAGTACGCCGTGCGCAGACGGTCGATGAGCTCGCTCATTGGCGCGGCCTCACCTGAAGCCGGGCTTCAACCCGCTCGCCCACCGCGTTGGCGGACTGAATCTCGGCAACCACTCCGCCCTGCTCGCCGAGCCGGCGCACCATGGTGTCGAGCTGCTGCAGGTCAGGTACATGCATCGAGATGTCGAGACGGCGATCCTGATAGGCGATGCGCTGAATCACGACTCCGCTGCTGCTGCCCAGTGTCTCGGAGACATCGCGCATCAGGTTGAGAAAGCCGCCGCTTTCCCCGCCGCCACGATGCAACGAGGCCAGGCCGCGTTCCATCTGCACGCGCGGGTCGACCACGCGCTGCGTTTCGGGGAAGGTCTGACGGAAGATTGCTTCGACATCGGCCTGCAGTTGCGCGCTCTGTCGGCTCAGGCGCAGCTGATCGTAAATCAGCACGCCGAGGTTGACCGCGACCAGCACGGCGAAAGTGATCGCCGCCGGCCGCCAGCGCCGCCAGTTGCCTCCGAGACGCTCGCGGCGCGTGTAATCCGCCTGCAGCAGATCAATGGCTTCGCCGGTCGTGGCCTGCGGCGCCATCATCGCCAGCGCCGAATCGGCCTGCGGATGCGCGATGACTTCCAGCCCCATCGTGGCGAGCGCTTCGAAATCCGCGATGCCGGACTGTGGAGCATGGACATGAAGCCGTTCCGGGCGCGCATCGCCCGCCTCTTCCAGGGCCGCCGCAAGCAGCGCTGCCAGGCTATCGATCTCTATCGCCAGTCCGCTCTGGGGGGCCGTGCGCAGCAGCGCCACCCCGCCATCGATCGCCAGCGTCCAGTCTCCTGGCTGATATGGCAGCGCGAGCACATCAGGAATCATGCGCGCAGGCTCGATTCCCGCTTCGCGCAATTCTCCCAGCCATCGGTCGATCAGTTCGCGTTCCAGCACCGCGACCGGTACCGAACCATCCGCGCGGCGGACCCCGGGCGCGAAGTGCATCTGTTCGACGTCCTGCGCGATCCGCTCCTCGAGGGCGTATGGAAGCGCCTGCAGCAGGCGCTGGCGGTTGCGCGCGGGGATGTTCACCGCGGTCAACAGCATGTCTTCGCCGGGCGCAAGAACGACCGTGCGGCAGCCGGCGCATGCGGCAGCCGCCTCATCCAGGGACCCGGGCTCGGCATCGGCGCGCGTCTCGTCTTCCACCGCAGCGCTGATCGGCAGCCATTCATAGCGATCGGGCGCACCGCGCAGTCTTCGCAGCAGCATGGTATCGGCCATCAGAAGGTGCCCTGCGTGCGCATCACCAGGGCCATCCGGGCATCCTGTCCGCGCCGCACGAGGCTGTGCAGCCTGACATCGTTGCGTCCGAACGTGACATTGCCGTGAATCATGAAATAGGAGCTCGACACCGAGACGTTCGGAATGTTCAGCAGGCGCTGGTTCATCACCGGGTGCGCGAGAAATTCTTCCATCGAGTCGTAGCCTTCGTTGCCGCGGTCGGAGGCGATCTGCTCGGCTTCGCTCTCGGTAATGCCATCGGCGAGGGACATCAGCACTGGTACGGTCGCTGTATTGACGTTGACTGCGACGCGTCCGGGCAGCGTGGCGACATGAGGAATCAGCGCCTCGTACAATTCGGGAGTCACGCCGTTGACCAATAATAACTCACTCGGATGACGCATGGGTGAATTGGCCGCCCGATACGGCGGCGTCTTCTCCAGGTAGACCGTATCCTCCCCGCCGTCCGGAAAGCGCGTCTCGCCATCGGGATCGACCCAGTCGATGAGCGAATCCACGATGCCGTCGTCCTGACCCAGCGCCCGCAGGAGGCGCCTGAGTCGCTCCATTTCATCGTTCACCGGGGCGCCTGCCTGATCGATCAGATTGTTCAGATTGAAGCGGCCCTGCAAGTCCTCGATGCGGCCGGATACCTGCGCGCCCTCGACATCCATGGGTGGCAGGATGGTGGCCCAGGGTTCGAGCAAGTGATCGATCCGGTTGTCGCGGCGATCTTGGGCCAGAATCTCCATGCCCCAGCTCTCGACGCCGAGCGCGAACAGATACCCCTGATCGAATTCAATGACATTGGCTGTGCGTCGCACATCGAGTTGCTGGCGCGAGGCCATGGCGACGGCGGCCACGGTGGCGATGGCGGTGATCACCAGCGCGGTCAGCAGCGCGACGCCCCGCTGTCGAAGCCGTGCGCTCATGTCCCCTCCGCGCCGGCCGGTCCGCCCTCGTCATCAGGGCCCGTACCGGTCTGATCGCCGGCCTCGTCGCCGCCCTGCTCTTCCTGGCTGCCGCCCGGTCCTTCGGGAAGGCCTGCGGGTGCCCCCGGAACGACGCGGAAAAGGCGCGTCACGCGCCCCCAGCGTTCGGTCGTGATGCTGATCTCGATGCCTATGGGTAATGCGCCCTCCGCTCCAGGCATAGTGGCCGGTCCAGTGGGCCAGAAATCGCGCCATTCCCGGTTGGCGTCCAGATAACGCAGCGAAAGCTCTTCGACGCCCGCGAGCAGCGCGGTCGAACGCGGCTCGGACCCCTGGGTGCGATCCAGGACCTGCCATGTCTGCCGCAGCAACTCCTCACCCTCCAGAGAATAGGCGACTCTCTGCAGTTCGCTGCGCTGCAGGCCGGCCGGATTGCGCCAGCCGCCGCGGGTGAGTTCCAGGCCATCCTCCGTTCCCTGCATCGCCGGTTCGCGATCGCCGAACTCATCGCGTATCGGTCGGTCGATGGCCTGTTCGAAATCTCTCCCGATGATGGTGAACGCGAGCTGTAGCTCGGCCAGGCGGTCCGCGCTCGCAGCGGCGCGATCCCGCGCCTCGAGCACGGTCCGCAGTCCTCCGTACGCGACCACCGACATGATGGCGAAGATGGCGAGCGCGATCAGCAGTTCGAGCAGCGTGAAGCCGGTTGAGCGACGGAGTCTGGTGCTCATGCGTCGGGACGCCGCAGATAACCGATGGCGGTGGCGACGATGTCTTCCTCATCGGTCGCGGCCCGCACCTCGACGTCGAGGCGTCGCATGTCGTCATTGGGCGTCTCGCTGACGCGCAGCGTCCACAGCCATTCGCGGCCGGAGAACTCCACGGACCCGTCGGTGTTTCCTGTCGAGGGCCAGGCACCCGCAAGCTGGGCTTCGGTCACCCGGTCCACGGCGATCCAGTGGGCGAGCGTGCGATCCTGCATCCGCGCCATCGCGGCGATGTAATGGCCGGTTTCGGCGACTACCGCGCCCAGGGCGAGCGCGACGATGGCGAGCGCAACCAGAATTTCGATGAGCGTGAAGCCGGCGCCGCGGCGCCGCATGGTCTCAGCGCGCGTCGGCTTCATCGAGTGCGATCCGGCCGGCGGCATCGCCGCTGAGTACGTAGCGGACGTCTTCACGTCCGGCATGCCTGAAGGTAATCGCGAACGGAGTCATTTCGCCGCCCGACAGCAGGTAGATGCGCGGCTCGCGGCGTCCCCGGGCGGCGCGGCGCGCGACGTCGTCACCCTCGATGACGGGCTGGAGCGTGATGTTGTCGGGTAGCGTGCGGGCACGGAAAACCGGATCGTCGTGCTCGGTCCATCCGTCCTCCTCGAGCACCAGGAAGCGATAGCCGTCCCGCCCGAACTCGACCGCCAGCTCGCGCGACTGCAGCACCGATTCCTGGGATGCCAGTGTCAGCAGGGCCGACAGGCGCTGTGCTTCGGTCGCCACACGCTCGCCTGGATCGTCGCGCACCGCGATGACGGCAAGCCCCGAAACGATGCCGACGATGAGGACGACGATGAGGACTTCGAGCAGCGTGAAGCCGCCCTCATGGCGCTTCTCAGGAACCGCTGCCACTCCAGTTGCCGATATCCGCATCTTCACCCTCGCCACCGGGCTGTCCATCACGGCCCAGAGTGTAGAGGTCGAACTGTCCGCGAACGCCGGGACTGAGATACTGGTACGGCCGATTCCACGGATCCATGGGCAAGCGCGGCAGGTACTTGTCGACCAGCGACTCCAGACCCTGATCCGTCGTCGGATAGGAATGATTGTCGAGGCGGTACATATTGAGCGCGTTCTCGATGGCGCGCAGATCGGACTGCGCCTTGGTGACCCGCGCCTGGGCCGGCTGCTCCATCAGATTGGGGACGATGATCGCGGCGAGGATGCCGAGAATGACCACCACCACCAGCACCTCGATGAGCGTGAAACCGGTCTGGCGGCGTCCGCGGACGGGCCTTCGTTGCTGCGGGAGATGCGTCATGCTTGATTATCCTAAAGGACCAACTGGTTGAGATTGAAGATCGGCAGCAGGATGGCCAGCACGATCAGCAGTACTATACCCCCCATTATCAGGATCAGGAACGGTCCGAACAGGCCAACCACCGTCTTGACCACGGTTTCGAGCTCGCGTTCCTGGCTGATCGCCGCTCTTTCGAGCATCGCTTCGAGACGGCCGCTCGCTTCGCCGCTGGCGATCAGATGAACGGTCAGCGGTGGAAAATAGCCGCTGCGCGCCAGCGCACGGTTGAGGCTGGCCCCTTCCCGCACCTGGCGCGATGCGCTGGTCACTGCTTCGCGCATCGGCAGATGGATGATCACCTCCGCCGCGATACCGAGCGCCTCGAGCACCGGCACGCCGCTTTCGGCAAGGATGCTCAGTGTGCGTGCGAAGCGCGCCGCGTTCATGCCGCGCAGCAGGCGCGAGACCAGCGGCAGGCGCAGCAGGAAGGCATGCCAGGCGCGTCGTGGGCCGTAGCGACGCAGCAACAGGCGTGCCGCCACGAAACCGGCGACCGCGAGCAGCAGCAACAGCAGCCCCCATTCGCGGACGAAATCACTGGATGCGATGAGCATGCGCGTCAGGGCGGGCAGTTCCTGGCCCATGTCCGCGAATACCGTGACCACCTGCGGTACTACGTAGGCGAGCAGCAGCGTGACCACGAGGATGGCGACGATGATGACCAGCACCGGATAGAGCAGCGCCAGCATCACGTTCTGCCGCAGCGCCTGCCGCCCCTCGGTGTAATCCGCCAGGCGGTCGAGAACGGTGTCGAGATGCCCTGACTGCTCGCCGGCGGCGACGGTCGCCCGGTAGAGGTCGGGAAAGGCGCGGGGGAAGGTGCCGAGCGCACGTGCGAGCGACTGACCCTCCATGATTCGCGCGCGGATCGCGAATACCATGCTCTTGATGCGCGCCTTCTCGGACTGCTCAGCAACCGCGCTCAACGCCTCCTCGATCGGCAGGCCGGCGCGCACCAGCGTGGCGAACTGGCGCGTGACGAGGGAGATGTCGCCGGGGCTGGCGCCGCTGGGGCGCCGCAGGTACCAGCGGCGGCCCGGCTCGCGATCCTGCCGGGCAATTTCCGAGACGGTGAGCGGGGCCAGCCCGCGTTCGCGCAGGATCTGGCGGATCTGCCGCGGCGTATCGCCTTCGATGACGCCCTTCTTTTCCCGGCCCCGGTTGTCGAGGGCTGTGTATTCGTAGGCGCCCATGTCACTCCATCTCGTGGGTGACGCGCAGTACCTCTTCCAGCGTGGTGGCGCCGTTCAGCACGCGCCGTACGCCGTCGGCGTAGATGCTGGGGCTGCGGGTGTGAGCATAGGATTCCATCTCCTGCTCCGAAACGCGGTCATGGATCATGCGCCGCATTCGCTCGTTGATCTCAACCACCTCGAAGATCGCGGTACGACCGTGAAAACCGGTCTGGTTGCAGGCCTTGCAGCCGACGGGCGCATACAGCGTCAGTGGCTCATCGCCGGTGACGCCGAGGTCGGCACGCTCCGTCGCATCGGCTTCGTAGGCGCGCCTGCAATGCGGACAGAGCAGCCTCACCAGGCGTTGCGCGAGCACACCGATCAGGCTGGAGGAAAGCAGGAATGGTTCCACGCCCATGTCGCGCAGGCGCATCACCGCGCCGATGGCGGTATTGGTGTGCAGGGTCGAGAGCACCAGGTGCCCGGTGAGACTGGCCTGCACGGCGATCTCGGCGGTCTCCAGGTCGCGGATCTCGCCCACCATCACCACGTCCGGATCCTGGCGCAGGATCGCGCGCAGGCCGCGAGCGAAGCTCATGTCGACCTTCATCTGGACCTGGGTCTGACTGATGCCGTCGATGTAGTACTCGATCGGATCCTCGACCGTCATGATGTTGCGCTGGCGATCGTTGAGCCGGGTGAGCATGGCATAGAGCGAAGTCGTCTTTCCCGACCCCGTCGGTCCGGTGACCAGGATGATGCCATGCGGGCGATGGATGATGCGTTCGATCTGCTCCAGATTGGCCGCCGACATGCCGAGATGCTCCAGATCGAGACGGCCGGCCTGCTTGTCGAGCAGGCGCATCACCACGCGCTCGCCATGACCGCTCGGCAGGGTCGAGACGCGCACGTCCACGGCGCGGCCCGCGATGCGCAGCGAGATGCGTCCGTCCTGGGGCAGGCGCTTCTCGGCGATGTCGAGCTTGGCCATCACCTTGACGCGGGACACCAGGATCGGCGCCAGCGCGCGCGCCGGCTCGAGCACTTCGCGCAGCACGCCGTCGACGCGAAAACGCACCACCAGGCGGTTCTCGTAGGGCTCGATGTGGATGTCGGAAGCGTTCATCTTCACCGCTTCGGTGAGCAGGGCGTTGATCAGCCGGATGATGGGTGCGTCATCCTCGCTCTCGAGCAGGTCTTCGGGCTCGGGCAGCTGTTGTGCGATGTGCGAAAGGTCCATCTCTTCGCCGATTTCGCCCATCATCTGCATCGCCTGCGCCGCCTTCGACTCGTATGCGGATTGCAGCATGTTGTCGAATTGCTCGGGGGCAAGCTGCCTGATGGAAAGCGGCGCGTGCAGGAAGCGGCGCACTTCGGCCAGCACCTGGGCGCTGGCGCTGCCGCGGCAGGCAATGATGGCGCGGCCCAGTTCGTCATGGCCGCTTGCCAGTACGCCGTGACGCTTGGCGTAGGCGAACGGCAGCATCCGCCCCCGTTCGTCGCGCGGCGGCGTTACGACGCCGTCGCGCGCGGGCGGATGCTCATGAACGCGGCTCTCGGGCATCTGCGGGTTCCTCGGGGACCAGGGACGGCGGCACGGCCAGCAGTTCGTCGAACCTCGGCAGCACCGGCGCTTCCTCTCGTGGCAGCATCAGCAGGCCCTTTTCCCGAACATCGACCTGCATTGCACGTATGAAATTGTACTTGCTGCTGGTTAGACCATGTGCCAGCGCCTTGTCGCGGATGATGGTCGGCTTGAGGAACACCATCAGGTTGGTCTTGGCCTTGGAGGTGGTCTGCGAGCGGAAGGCCCAGCCAAGCAGCGGCAGATCGCCAAGCAGCGGAACCTTGCGCACGGTTTCCTGCAGATCGTCGCGGATCAGGCCGCCCAGCACGACGACCTGACCATCATCGATGATGATGCTGGTCTTGATCGAGCGTGTGTTGGTGATCAGGTCCACCGCCTGTGTGCTCGGACTCAGGCTGTCGATCTGCTGTTCGATGTCGAGCTTGATGGCATCGCCTTCGTTGATCTGCGGCCGCACCCGGAGAGTGATGCCGACGTTCTGGCGTTCTATGGTCTGGAACGGGTTGTTGAAGTCGCTGGTGGCGGTGGTGAACGAACCGGTGACGAAGGGCACCTCTTCGCCGACCACGATCTCGGCCTCCTGATTGTCCAGCGTCACGAGGGTGGGTGTCGACAGGATGTTGGTGGAGCCGTCGCTCTTCAGCGCCCTGATCAGCGTGCCGAAGTTGATGTTGTTCGAATTGAAGCGGCCGATCGCCAGCGTCAGACCGTCGCCGATGTTGGGCAGCGATGTGCCGGTGATGACGCTGCCGGCGATGTCGGCGATCGAGCTGGCGCTGCCGGTGCGGAAGTTGCTCACGCCGACCGGGCCGTTGCCGCCCGGGCTGCCGTCCACGACCCACTCCATGCCGAGCTCGGCGTCGAAGGTGGACGAGATCTCGGCGATGATGCCTTCGACATGAACCTGGGCGCGGCGCACGTCGAGCTGCCTGATCACGCCCTCCAGCGCGCGCAGAATGTCCGGGGGCGCGGTGATCACCAGCGCGTTCGTGTTTTCGTCGGCCTGTATGTTGACCGGCATGTTGCGCCCTGCCGGCCCGCCCTGTCCGCTGGCGCCCGGCGCCTGGGCCTGCTGCTCGACGCTGGAGCTGACGCCCGCGAGTACCTCCACCAGATCGGCGGCCCGCGCGTAGCGCAGGTAATAGACCTGGGTGTTGCCTTCGGACTGCAGCGGCGTGTCGAGATGCGTGATGATGGTGCGCAGCCGCAGTCGTCCGCTCTTGCCGCCTCCGATCAGGACGCTGTTGGTACGTTCATCCGCGATCAGGACCGGCGCTTCCTCGGCGCCATCGGCGCCGCCGCCACGCTGGGCACGCCGCTGCTGGTCGAGGGCGTTGAGAATGCGGACCACTTCCCCCGACGAGGCATGGCTCAGCGTGACCACTTCGATCTCGTCGTCGCCGCGCACGTCGATGCGATTGATGATGTTGACCAGGCGGGCGATGTTCGACGCGCGGTCGGAAACGATGAGCATGTTGCTCGGCACGTACGCCGCCATGTGCCCCTGCTGCGGGACCAGCGGTCGCAGGATCGGCACCAGCTGGGCCGCGGATACGCTGCGCAGTTCGATGACGCGCGTGACCACCTCGTCTCCGGAGCTGCGCCTCGATTCGTCGGCCGTCGGAACGGCGAGCTGCTTGGCGTTGGCATCCGGAACGATCTTGGTGACGCTGCCGCTGTCGATGGCGGCGAATCCGTGCACGTCGAGCACGGAAAGAAACACCTGGTATACCTCGTCCCTGCCCATCGGCCGCGAGGACACGATCGTCACCCGGCCCTTGACGCGGGGGTCGACGATGAAGTTCCGTCCCGTCACTTCCGAGACGGTGCCGATCACCGCACCGATATCCGCATCCTTGAGGTTCAGGGTCACCGCGTCGGGATCCGCCGGTCCTGCAGCTGCGGCCAGGCCGGACGTCGCCGTCAGCATGAGCGCGTAGATTGCGCTGCGCAGGCGGGTGGACCGCGATGCGGGCAGGCGTCGGTCATTCTCGCCGGAGCGACGTACGCGTGAAGACCTTGTTAGCGTGCCAGGCATTGGGCGTGAGGGGGCAAATTTTGACAGGGTGGAGGCTGATAATATACTCAATACATTTTACCGGACAATCTTTTCGCTTCTGCGACAGAGGCCTGGCCGAGGATCCGCGATGAGCAAACAGCAAGACAGGGCGCGCCGGGACAGCGATTGCGATCGGCTCGGCATGGATGCCGACTCGATCCGGTGCTCGATGGCCGACTTGCTCGAATTCCGCATCGGCAAGGATCTCCATACCGCCACGCCGCGGGACTGGTTTCACGTTCTGGCGTACATGGTGCGCGACCGCATGATCGAGCAGTGGATGCAGACCACGCGCGCCCACTATCACCAGGACGCCAAGCGCGTCTACTACTTGTCCATGGAATTCCTCATCGGCCGTTCCTTGCAGAACAGCCTGCTCAATCTGGGCATGCTGAAGGAGGCCGAAAAGGCGCTGAAGTCATACGGGATGACCATGGATGAGGTCATGGAGCTCGAGCCCGAGGCAGCGCTCGGCAATGGCGGTCTGGGACGCCTGGCGGCATGTTTCCTCGATTCCATGGCTACGCTCGGGATTCCGGGCTATGGCTACGGCATCCGCTATGAGTATGGGATGTTCCGCCAGCAGATCGAGGACGGGTATCAGGTGGAGCATCCGGACAATTGGCTGCGATACGGCAATCCCTGGGAATTTCCGCGCTCCGAGGTGATCTATCCCATCCGCTTCAACGGTCGCGTGGTCGACGTCACCGACGAGCGCGGCGTGACCAGTCACCATTGGGTGGATACCGATGAAGTGATCGCCATGGCCTACGATACGCCGATTCCCGGCTATCGGTCCGGTATGGCGAACAACATGCGCCTGTGGACGGCCAAGTCGTCACGCGACTTCGATCTGCGCTATTTCAATGAAGGCAACTACATCAAGGCGGTGGAGGCCGAGGCTAAGTCGGAAAATATCTCGCGCGTCCTCTACCCAAGCGATACCACCGAGATGGGCCGGGCGTTGCGGCTCCGGCAGCAGTATTTCTTCGTATGTGCATCCCTTCAGGACATCCTGTATCGCTACCAGCGCTTCCATGATTCGCTCGACGGGCTACCCGACAAGATCGCCATTCAGCTCAACGACACCCATCCGGCGATTGCGATCCCCGAGCTCATGCGTGTGCTGCTGGACGTGCACGGTTTCGCCTGGGAGCGCGCCTGGAACATCGTCGTGCGGGTGTTCGCCTACACCAATCACACCCTGATGCCCGAGGCCCTTGAAACCTGGCCCATTGATCTATTTGAAGAAATCCTGCCCCGCCATCTGCAGATCATCTACGAGATCAATCATCGGTTCCTGAAGGATGCGATGCATCGCTGGCCGGGCGATCCGGCGCTCCTCCGTCGCATGTCGATCATTCGCGAGGATGGAAACCGCGCGGTGCGGATGGCGCATCTGGCCATCATCGGCAGTCATCGCGTCAACGGCGTGGCGCAGCTGCATACTGATTTGATGAAAAGCACGATCTTCGCCGATTTCTACCGCTTCTGCCCCGAAAAATTCCTCTGTGTGACCAATGGGGTGACGCCGAGACGCTGGCTGCACCATATCAATCCGGGGCTGTCGCGACTGATCGGGGAGCGCATCGGTAATGGCTGGACGGTCGACCTCGACCAGCTCGAACGCCTGGCGCCATATGCGGAGGATGCCGAGTTTCGCAGTCGCAGCCGTGAGGTGAAACGGCACAACAAGGAACTGCTGGCGGGTCTGGTGCAGGAGCGCCTGGGTATCGAGCTGCGGGTCGATTCGCTGTTCGATGTACACATCAAGCGCATCCACGAGTACAAGCGCCAGCTGCTCAATGTGTTGCACATAATCACTTGTTATAACCGCATTCGCGAAGGCTCCGCTGAGGCGCCGCTCGTGCCCCGCACCTGCATCTTCGCCGGCAAGGCGGCGCCCGGCTACATGATGGCCAAGCTGGTGATCAAGCTGATCAATGATGTCGCGGAGGTCATCAACAACGATCCGGCGGTCAACAGCTGGCTTCGTGTCGCTTTCATACCCAACTACGATGTTTCCACGGCCTCCGACATCATTCCCGCGGCGGATCTCTCGGAGCAGATCTCCACTGCCGGCATGGAGGCATCGGGGACCGGCAACATGAAGCTGGCGCTGAACGGCGCGCTAACCATCGGCACGCTCGATGGCGCCAACATCGAGATACGCGATGCCGTGGGACACGACAATATATTCATTTTCGGCCATACCGCCGAGGAGGTCGGCGCCATGCGGCCTGCCTATTCGCCCCGCCGCTACTATGAATCCAACAGCGAACTGCGGCAGGCGATCGACATGATCTCCCAGGGATTCTTCGTGCCGGAGGATACGCAGCTGTATCGCCCGCTCTGTGATTCCCTGCTGAGCGAGGATCGCTACATGGTGTTGGCGGACTATGCTTCATATATGGAATGTCAGCGCCGGGCGGAAAGCCTGTACCAGGATGCGGATGCCTGGTCGCGTGCGGCGGTGCTCAACATTGCCCATATGGGAAGGTTCTCCAGCGATCGGGCGGTGCGCGAGTATGCCCGGAATATCTGGGGCGTGCCGGTCGGCTCCGCGACGGGCAGCGGCGGGCAAGCCGTGGCGGCGGACCGGCAGCGCCCCGAAGCATGAGCCTGTCGCAGCGCAAACAGGGCGCCGGAGTCCCATTCTCCGCCGATGCTCGCGCCCGACTCGCCGCTTTGCTCGTGCAGGGCTCCGAGACCATGGGCGTGCCGCTGGATGAGGCCACCCGCTCGCATCTGCTCGATTATCTGGCCCTGCTCCATCGCTGGAATTCGACCTACAACCTGACCGCCGTGCGTGAACCGGAGCAGATGGTGATCCGCCTGCTGCTCGACAGCCTGAGCATCGTCCCTTACATTAAGGGGCCGGCGACCGTGCTGGACATAGGCACCGGTGCCGGCCTGCCGGGCATTCCGCTGGCGCTGGCGCGGCCTGATCTCGAGGTGACGCTGCTCGACAGCAACCGCAAGAAGACCCGCTTTCTGGTGCAGGCGGTGGGGGCGCTGTGCGAGGCGGGAGCCGATATTTCGGTCGTTACCGAGCGGGTTGAACATTATCGGCCGCCGCGATCCTTCGACGCGGTTGTGTCGCGGGCTTTCAGCTCGCTTGGCGAGCTGGCGGAGGTGGCGGCGCCGCTCTGCCGCCGCGGCGGTCGGCTGATGGCGATGAAGAGCCGGTCCGCGGAAGCTGAGCTCGCTGCCCTGCCCGCCGGATGGCGTTTGCTCGGCATGGAGCCGCTGAGCGTCCCCGGTCTCGACGCCGAGCGATGTCTGGTGATCCTGGAAAGGGAGTGAGCGGGAACCGCTCGCTGTCTCCCGTACGAGCGAGGACTGCGCCGGGCAAGTGGTATCGCTCTCCGCTTACTGTTAACTTTCCATTTTTCACTGGTTTTTCATGACTCGAATCATTGCAGTAGCCAACCAGAAGGGTGGCGTGGGCAAGACGACGACCAGCGTCAATCTGGCGGCTTCTCTTGCCGCCACGCGCCGCCGGGTGCTGCTTGTGGACCTCGATCCGCAAGGTAATGCCACCATGGGCAGCGGCGTCGACAAATCGGCGCTGGGCGCCACTAGCTGTGAGGTCCTGCTCGGGGAGTGCGCGCTGGAAGATGCCATCGTGCGCGAAGTGGCTGCGGGCTACGCCCTGTTGCCGGCGAACGGCGACCTGACGGTGGCCGAGGTCGAGCTGATGACGCGGCCGGAAAGCGAGCGCCGCCTGCGCGCCGCCCTCGCCTCCACCGCCGATTCCTTTGATTACATAATCATCGACTGCCCGCCCGCGCTCAACATGCTGACGCTGAATGCGCTGGTCGCAGCGCAGGGGGTCATCATTCCGATGCAGTGCGAGTACTATGCGCTGGAAGGACTCACTGCCCTGCTCGACACCATTGAGCAGATCCGCACCACGCTCAACTTCGATCTGCGCATCGAGGGCCTGCTGCGCACCATGTACGACCCCCGCAACAATCTGGCCAATGACGTATCGACCCAGCTTCTCGCACATTTCCCTGAGCAGGTGTTCAATACCATCATCCCACGCAATGTCCGTCTCGCCGAGGCGCCGAGTCATGGCCTGCCGGCGATCATGTATGATAAGAACTCGCAAGGCGCGCGCGCCTATCTGGCGCTGGCCGGTGAGATGCTGCGCAGGGAAATGAAGGAAGAGGCACAGGCGACGGTTTGAGCGCGATGCCGGGAGCGATCGAGTGAGTGTGAAGAGACGGGGGTTGGGGCGTGGACTGGAGGCCCTGCTGGCGGCAAGGGGAGCAGCGGCGGTGACGGCCGAGAGTCCGGCCGAATCCGCGCCGACCGTGTCCGCGACGGATGCGCCGACGGTTTCATCCGATCCAGCGACGGGTCGCATGGTCACCTTGCCGGTGGACATGCTGTGCCGCGGCCGGTATCAGCCGCGTTCCGATATGCGCCAGGAGAGCCTTCAGGATCTCGCCGATTCGATTCGGGCGCAGGGTCTGGTCCAGCCGATCGTGGTGCGTCCCCTCGCCTCCGGCAACTACGAGATCATCGCCGGCGAACGCCGCTGGCGCGCCGCCCAGCTCGCGGAGCTGCACGAAGTACCCGTGGTCATTCGCGACGTACCGGATCAGGCCGCGATGGCCATGGCGCTGATCGAGAACATCCAGCGGGAAAACCTGAATCCCATGGAAGAGTCGCTGGCGTTGCGGCGCCTCATCGATGAATTCGGCATCACCCATCAACAGGCCGCCGATGCGGTCGGACGTTCGCGCGCAGCGGTCAGCAACCTGCTGCGGCTCGGCGAGCTGAACGATGACGTCAAGCGTCGCATCGAGCTGCGCGAGATCGAGATGGGTCATGCGCGCGCCCTCCTCGCCCTCGGCGGTGAGGCGCAGAGTCGTGTGGCGGAGGACGTGGCGAAGCGCGGTTTGTCGGTGCGGGAAACCGAACAGCTCGTGCGGCGGATGCAGGCAGAGAGCGGCAAATCCGGCAAGAAGCCTGCGGCGCGCAACGCCGATCCCGATGTGCAACGCCTGCAGCAGGACCTGTCCGAACGGCTGGGCGCCGCGGTGGCGATCGACTGCAAGCCCGGCGGCAAGGGTCGGCTGGTCATCAGCTACACCAGTCTCGACGAGTTGCAGGGCATTCTCGAACGCATCCGCTGAGCGGATGCCGCCAGGCGGGGGGGTGCGACGTTTCCAGCTGTCGGCGGTGTTCCGGGCATCGATCGCTGTAAACGATGGCCTGTCGGTGCGGAAACCTTTGCGCTGCGCGGTGGCTGAAGTATACTCCCGGGCTCAGTTTTTCCGCGGAGTCGTTGATGCAACAGTCCGGCGGCAGTCTCGTCCTGATGGGAAGTGGGACGATACTCACCTCGATGATCGCGTCCGGTCTCCTGCTGGGATATCTGGCTGATTATTGGCTGGATAGCCGTCCGATCTTTATGCTAGTATGTGCCGGCCTCGGGGCGGTGGGTGGATTCCTTAAGGTTTACCGACTGTTGAGCAGGGTGGGTTAGTTGTACGTGATCCCTGTTCAAACTCTGCATTCCGGAACCCGGCGATTGATCGCGCTGCAGTGTGGCGCGGCGGCATTGGTAGCTGCCGTGTTCCTGATCGTCGGAGATCGCTGGGATGCGGTATCCGCGGCTTATGGCGGACTGATTGGCGTGTCGATGACCCTGCTGTTGAGCCGGGGGGTGGCTCTGGCGGGTAAGATGCCTGACCTGCGGCAGAGCCAGATCGTGCTCTATGCCGGCGCCGTGGTGAGATTCATCCTGGTGCTCGCGCTGTTTGCGATCGGGCTGGCCGGTTTCGACCTTGCGCCGCTGGCGCTCGTCATCGGATTCGTGGCAGCGCAGCTGGTTTTTCCGTTCACGGCGCTCGGGCGCCGCGGCGGGCGAACACAAACATAAATAACGTATAGGGGTTGGGGACGTGAGCGCACAAGAAGGCTCCTCCGGCGGGACAGTCGAGTACATCCAGCATCACCTTGCGAACCTCTGTGTCGGCGATTGCGAGGCGAAGGGATTCTGGGCGCTGCACGTCGACACCCTGTTCTTCAGCGTCGCTCTCGGCGCGCTGATCATCGCCACGGCGGCATGGCTCGGCAAGCGACTGACCGCTGACGCGCCTCTCGGCTTCCAGAATTTCGTCGAGATGATCGTCGAATTCGTCCAGGGGCAGGTCAGGGATACCTTCCCCGGCCACAACCCACTGATCGCGCCGCTGGCACTGACCATCTTTCTGTGGGTCTGGCTCATGAACTTCATGGACCTGATCCCTGTCGACCTGCTGCCGCTGTTGGCGACGTTCATCGGCATCGAATATCTGAAGGCGGTCCCGACGACCGATCTCAACACCACGCTGGCCATGTCCCTCACGGTCTTCGCGCTGATCGTGTACTACAACATCAAGGTCAAGGGTCCGATCGGCTATCTGAAGATGTTCCTGTTTCACCCGTTCGGCAAGTTCCTGATGCCGGTCAATATCGTCATGACGCTGATCGAGGAACTGGCGAAGCCGCTTAGCCTGGGGCTGCGACTGTTCGGCAACCTGTTCGCCGGCGAGCTGGTATTCCTGCTGATCGCGCTGATCGGCGGCACCATGGCGGTTGGCGCCGCCGCGCTGTTCTGGTTCCCGCTGCAGGTCGTGCTCGATCTGGCATGGCTGATCTTCCACCTGCTCATCATCACGCTGCAGGCCTTCATCTTCATGGTCCTCACCGTGGTGTACCTGGGCATGGCCCACGTGGAAGATCACTAGCGCGCCGCGCTGCCCCGGTTTTGACGGTAATGGTTCAGATATTCACTAAGGAGACAATGCAATGACACCCGATATGATCGCTCAAATCTACGCCTATACCGCCGTCGGCGTGGGCGTCATCCTCGCCGCCGCGGGTCTGG
>JAVEZY010000001.1:145341-293116 GCA_034002745.1 Gammaproteobacteria bacterium | reverse complement strand
GCGTCAGAGACTCGCCCACCGCCTGCTGCACGATCGCCCTGATCTCTGCCGGATCCACCGCGGCGCTCGTGGCCGCTGGCGAGGAGGCCGTCGGCGTTTCCATGCCGTCGCCCGCCATGCCGTCGCCTGCCGTGGCGCTGCCCGCCGCTCCCGCAGCCCCCTGCAGCTCCGCAGCGGGCACCGTATATTCGGTCCGATGTCCCATTCCCGCGTACAGCGAAATCCGGAGGTCCGTCACCTGCGGAACATCGAACGAGAATATCCCCTCTCCGTCCGCCTTGCCCTGAAGGAGCTTGGTGCCATCGGGTGCGAAGACCTGGATGGTCGCATCCTTGGCCTTCTTGCCGTCGGCGAAATACCCTTCGACGACGATCCGGCCGCCCTCGACATTGGCGAACATGTTCACCTTGTGCGCCAGCGCAGACCCGGAAAAAACCATGCCTAACAAAAGGATAGCAACGGCAGCCGCGATCGGCCGGGTGCGTTCCCGGTGACCGGCGGGGGATATCCCCGCCGGTCTTCCGGTTGCCCCTGTTGCGGCCCGGGATCTTACCGGGACGGCAGCTTGAATTACTGTAGGCATGAACGGAATCCTATCACATTCGAGGCGGAAAAGTGCTATTTCATGTCATGAGTCCGAACCCAGAGGACCGCACCCAGCTCGACCGGATAATCCTTCCCTTCATGCTTGAGAGTGTTCTCCTCGTCGGTGTTGAGGGCAGCGAATCCCCACCATCCCGCGCGGGGCATGGCGTAGGTGAAAACGCCGTTCGAATCGGCTTTGACCACCTGGGTGATCATGGGGTCGGCCTCCGGCTCCAGCTCGCCGCCCGCGAAAAATTCCACTTCGACCTCCGTACCCGGCGCCGGTTCTCCATCCAGCAGCACCACCCCCTGGAACACATTGCCGGCGTACAGACCGTAGGGGCGCGTGAGCGGCATGATCTCGGTCCGCAGACCAACAGGCTCATCCCACCCCTCTTCCATGCCGAATCCGTTGACCACCACCTTGGTATAGTGGACGATGAATGCATCCTCGGTGGGCTCCCAGTACGGCTTCGGCTCGACATAGAAAATGTGATCGCCCGGCGCCTTCATCGCATACGTCGCCTTGAAGCCCTCATGCTTCGCCCCTTCCACATCCTCGAACCTGTGCGCCTTGAGAGCGCCGAGGAGATCGGTCTTCTTGCCGCCGCTGACCACACCGAACTGCGCCGGCTTGACCATGGACATGCCCAGTCCCTCATAGGGATGCCAGAACATCAGATCCAGCGACAAATCCCTCGACTCACCCTGCTGCACCATGTCATCGGAAGGAATGATCATCTGGAAATGTGCGCTTGCCGCCGAAGACAGCGCCAGGCACCCGATTCCCAAAGCGACAGACCACAGACCATGCTTGCTCATTGAACTTTCTCCCTGAAGAGGGCGGCGCGGTTCGCCGCGCCGCCATAACCGTTTCGATTAGTTGCCGGATATCCAGCCGAATTCAGCAGTCAGCTGGAGCGCAAACAGGTCTTCGGTATCAAGGCCTCCACCGAATTCCTCGTCGTATTCGCGATGCAGGTACTGCGCCGCCAGCGTGATGCCATCGGCAAGCGCGGTATCCACGACCACCCCATAGGTGCTTTCCGCATGGCCCGCCCACTCGTCCGTCTGTCCGTAGACACCGGTGACCGCCAGCTCGCGGCCGCCCACCGCCAGGCCACCGAAGGTCAGCTCGCCCCAAAGTGCCGAGGGCCGGTTGCCGGCCCAGCTGCCCACCGTGTAGTCGTCAAGAGCGGTCACGTAGCTGATCTGCAGACGAGCCGGCCCCAGATCGACTCCGCCGTAGACGTTCAATCCGCCGACCTCATCCTCGCTGGCGAAGGCCGGATCTTCATCGTCGGCGAGCTCCTCGAAGGTGTCGACCAGGCCGATGCTGTTGTTGAGATTGCTCATCCAGCTCAGGGCTACGGTACCCTGGTCGAGGTCCACACTGCCTCCGAGCAGGAAGTCGTTGAGTTCGTCGTCGTCGCCGTCCGCTGCCGGGTTGGCGTTGCCGTGCACACCACGCCCGCCAAATACGGCACCGAACACATTGAACGTGTCGGTCGAATAACCGAGCAGGACACTCGTTTCCAGCGTTTCACCGAGCTGCAGCGTCTCGGGCTCCGAAATGACGTCGAAAGTGTGATACTCGAAGAAGGTGCTGAACGGCAGATACATCTTGCCGGCCTGCATGTACCAGGGCGAATCGTCGAAGCCGTCGCGATCCCCGGTCTCGGCCAGCATCCTGCCGTTGCCCGAGAGCGTGATGAACGCCTGATCGACGACGAATCCGTCATCCGGCCTGCCACCGCCCGGCTCTTCCTCCAGCAGCCAGACGACGTTGACATCCGCCTGACGCAACGGACTGAAACGCATCCCGAGTTCGAGCGAATTGACGTTGAGATCCGAAATGGTGCTGGAGTCGCCACTCCGCTCATCGGCATCCAGATGACTGGCCGTCACCATGGCATGCCCGCCGATTTCCAGCTCCATTGCCTGGGCACCGGCACTGCAGAAAGCGGCGGCCGCAATCGCAATCATCATCGGACGGCGGCGTGCTGAAGGTACTTTCATTGTTCCCCCTCACCTGTTGTGTTGACTTGTTTTTAACGGCAGTACGCCGTCATAATTTACGATACTACCTCATATTGGGCAACAAATTTCAAGGTCCGGATAGCGCGCAAAACCATTCTCTTCCACCACCCGGGCCAAACAGGTCTTCCGAAACGAAAAAGGGCGCTGCACAGGTTATGTGCAGCGCCCTTGTGCGCCAACTTCAGCGCTTGGCCTCAAGCGGTCTTGCGCTCTACGCGCTTCGCGACTCCCGGGTCTTCCGAATTCTTCTCGACCCAGTGCTTCTGACCCTCACGGGTGAGCTCGCACTTCCAGAACGGCGCGCTCTCCTTGAGGTAGTTGATGATGTAGCGGCACGCATCGAAGGAGTCCTTGCGATGCGCCGACCAGACCGCGACCAGCACGATCGGATCGGTGGGCACCATCTCGCCGACACGATGCACCACCAGGCAGTCCATGACATCCCAGTTGTCCATCGCTTCCTGGCAGACGCGCTCGATGTGCCGTTCGGTCATGCCCGGATAATAGTCCAGGTTCATCGCCTTGACGTTCTGCCCGTCATTGAAGTCACGCATGGTGCCGACGAAGCTGACGACGCCGCCGTGCTTGCCGGCTGGCAGAGCCTCGCGCTCGAAGGCCATGATCTCTTTGTACGGATCCAGCGCATCCTTGGTAACGAAGACTTTCATCTCAACCTCCCGTCACCGGCGGGAAAAACGCCACCTCGTCGCCGGCCTTCAGTTCATGACTGGAATCGGTGTACTCCATGTTCACCGCGACCAAGATGGTGTCGGGAATGGGATCATTGGAGATCTCCCGCCACAGATCGGCGACCGTGAGCTGCTCCTTGTCGACGCTGACCTGCTGCTCGGAGCGTCCCATGCGATCCCTCAGACTCGCGAAATAGCGTACTTTGATATCCATTGCCTAAACCCCTGCTCGATGTCCTGATGAATGCCGCGTCAGGCCGTTGCCGATCTGCGCCAGTGTCCCGACTTGCCGCCCGATTTCTCCAGCAGCCCGACGTCGGAAATGACCATGCCACGGTCCACGGCCTTGCACATGTCATAAATGGTGAGCAGCGCCACCTGCACTGCCGTCAGCGTCTCCATCTCCACGCCCGTCTGGCCGTTGCAGCGCACCGTCGCCTTGCAGTAGACGGCGTTGTTTTCCGGCTCCGGCACCAGTTCCAGATCGACCGAGGTGATCATGATCGGATGGCACAGCGGAACCAGTTCGGGGGTCTTCTTTGAGCCCATGATGCCGGCCACACGGGCGATACCGAGGACGTCGCCCTTCTTGTGCGAACCCTCCATGATCTTCTTGAGGGTTTCCGCCTCCATGAAGATGCGCCCTTCGGCGACACCCTCACGGGTGGTCGAATCCTTGGCTCCGACGTCGACCATGTAGGCCTCGCCGCTGGCGTTGAAATGGGTCAGTTCGTTGTAGCTCATCCGATTTGCCTCTCGTATGTCGGAATGCCGGTCGCTTCCCGCGACCGCCTTGCCTGTGTCGTATCGTCTCGTCTCAGCCGCCGATCTGCGTCATGCTGGCGCGGGCGCGCGCGATATCCGAAACGTTGATCTTCGCTGCCACGCTGGCAGCTCTCTTGGCCTCGAATCCATCCTTGTGCTTCTCATCGAACGCCTTGCGGAACAGGGCAACCACATCGTCGTCGGTGCAGCCGCGACGCAGCAGCTCACGCAGGAGATAGGGCTGTTCCGAATACAGGCAGTTCATGATGCTGCCATCGGCGGTCACGCGGATGCGGGAACAGTTGCCGCAGAGGCTGCGCGTGAATGCCGGGATGACTCCGAACTTGCCGGCGTAACCAGGCACCTGATAGATGTGGTGCTCGGTGCGCGTGCCCTGCGCCGGCTGCAACCCCATCGGCGCATAATGCCGCTCGATCTGGCCGCACAGGTCCGCCGCGCTGGCGAAGTGCTGTCCGTTCTCCCAGATCTGATGCGCATCGAAAGGCATGAACTCGATGAAGCGCACCGTGATCGGCTTGTCCTTCGTCAGTTCGCAGAAATCGAGCAGCTCGTCCTCGTTGAAGCCGCGCATCAGCACGACGTTGACCTTGACGCGGGGGAAACCCAGATCCACGGCGAGGTCGATGCTCTCGAGTACCTTGTCCACACCGCTGCGGCGGGTGATGGTTTCGAACTTGTCCGCCTTCAGCGTATCGAGACTGATGTTCACGCCGAGCAGGCCGGCGTTGCGCAGGGCTTCGGCGTACTTCGGGAACAGCAGGCCATTGGTGGTCATGTGCACCGCCTTGACCCCCGGCACCTTCACCGTGCGCTCGACGATATCGACGATATCGGGTCGCACCGTGGGCTCGCCGCCGGTGTAGCGGACCTTGCGCACGCCCATGCGTGCCAGAACCTCCACTACGCGCAGAATCTCGTCGCTGCGCAGCACCATGTCCTTTTCCTTGAACTGCACCCCCTCTTCGGGCATGCAGTAGGTACAGCGCAGATTGCACTGCTCGATGACCGCTATGCGGACGTAGTCGAAGGTGCGACCGTGACGATCCTGAAGCGGAGGAAGCGGATTGATGGGGAGATTCTCGTGCTGCGCTGAAGCCGGCCTTTCGGCCTTGGTCCCGACGGACTGCTGATTCAGCGGGGTATTGAGCATATTCGTTCTCCTCAAGGGCTTTCTATACATGGAGTACTTCTGGCGGCCCTGCCTGGTCTGCGTTGCGCCTGGAGATCGGCTGGCAACGGCCGGGCGGGTGTTTCCGCTTCCTCCATCGGCCCGGCGCTGTCCGCGCACCGGCATCGCCAAAAGAGGTTATCGCTGCCATCCATGAATACTTGAAGTCCGGAACAGGACCTCGGTACCTCGAAGCGGCCGAGTCGTCCCTGAAGTGACGCGATGGCATGCCGAGGCGCTGGTAAGAGCGCAAACCACCGTGGGCTTGCCTGCCCTGTCGCGCAGGGGGGATCCCCCTCGAAAAACGCTCTGCGCGATCGTCTCCTCGCCTGAGGATACTTGCCGCCGATACTAGCACAGGCGGCCAGAAAACTGAACTGAATACGCGAGCTTGAAGCAAGCATCTTCACACGCTGCAACAACTGTTAATAACAGCATCATCCTTGCCCGGAGCCGCCCAATCAGCGGACAATGCCAGCCAGCGGGAGGGAGAAATGCGCTCCCGACAATCACACAATCATAAAGGGCGTCGAGATGAATAGTGCTACCGACATCCAGGCCGGAAGCTGGGCCGTCAAACCCGTACTCCCCAGCGCGCGATCCCACTGCCCCACTGCCACCTTCGGCGGCCGCATCTATGGCTTGGGGGGGGGAGGTCCGAATTTCAAGAGCCTGAACTCGGTCATCATCTATGATCCGCAGAGCAACACCTGGTCTCGCGGCGCCGATATGCCGACGCTGCGCTCGGGCGCCATCGCGCTCACCGTTGGCAATGCCATCCATGTGATCGGGGGGGGCTTCAAGCAGGAGAACGGAACCTTCCGTTTCCTGCGCACCACGGAAATCTATTTTCCGGAGGAGGACCGCTGGGAGAAAGGTCCGGACATGATCATGCCGCACGATTATCCGGCCGGCATCCACCTCGACAATTACATTTACATCCTGGGCGGCCATCACCCGGATGCCACGCTCTCCGGCCCGAAGACCGACCCCGGTTTCGACTTCTGCGAAAGGCTGAATCTCGACACGGGGGAGTGGGAGCAAATCGCACCGCTGCCTACGCCGCGCTTCGCACTGGATGCCGTCGTCATGGATGGCCGTATCGTGACCCTTGGCGGCGTCGCCTTCACGCCCGAGGGCTTCAACAACTTCGACCATACCGAAGTGTATGATCCTCGAACCGGAGAGTGGACGCGCGGCGAGCTGACGCTGCCCTGGACCGCGGCCGGCGCCGGCGCCTGCACCGCGGGTGGCCGCCCCTACGTCTTCGGCGGCTACAGCGGAGACGGCATCAGCGATCATTGCGCCGTCCACGACGCTGCCGCGAACAAGTGGCACATCCTGGCCCCGATTCCCCAGCCTCTGGCGGCAATGGGAGTCGCCGTGCTCGGAGACTTCATTTATCTGCTGGGCGGCTGGGCCGATGACGGCCGCACCCCGCAGGACTGTTGCTACGCTTACCGGTTCCGCTGAGGAGAGTCGCCGCGCGATCCGCCATGGATCAGGAACAGCTGCAGCGCTACAGCCGCCATATCCTGCTGCCCGAGATCGATATCGAGGGCCAGGAACGCCTGGCCCGGGCTACCGTGATGCTGGTCGGCGTCGGCGGACTCGGATCACCGGCGGCGATGTATCTGGCGGCCAGCGGCGTGGGCCACCTGGTGATCTGCGACGATGACCGTGTCGACCTCGGCAATCTGCAGCGCCAGATCCTGCATGGAACCGCCGACGTCGGAAGGCTGAAAACCGAATCGGCGCGCGAGCGCCTGCTGGCGCTGAATCCCGGCATCCAGGTAACCATGATCGCCGAGCGAATGGAGCCGGTATCGATGCGACGCCAGACGGCCCGCGCCGATGTCGTTGTCGATGCCTGCGACAACTTCGCCACCCGCTACGCGCTCAATGAAGCATGCATCGCGACACACCGGCCGCTGGTGATGGGAGCAGCCATCCGGCTGCAGGGCCAGGTCGCCATGTTCGACCATAGATCAGACGACAGCCCCTGCCTGGCCTGCCTCTACCCGAACGCGGGAGACGAGGCCGAAAGTTGCGCCGCCATGGGGGTGTTTTCCCCAATCACCGGCGTCATAGGCAGCCTGATGGCGGCAATAACGCTCAAGCTGCTCCTTGGGCTGGGCGATACGCTAGACGGACGTCTGCTGCGCTTTGATGCAGCGGACATGTCGTGGCGGGAGTCCAGGCTGGCCAGGGACCCTCATTGCCCGGTCTGCGCCGCCGTCCCGCTGAGGACAGCGCATTCCGGCTCGGGTATAATCTGAAACGCTCCGCACCAATCTGGAGCCCCAGGAATCGACCCCGCACGATGCGCAGGCCCGGCTCGCCGCCGGCCCACTCTCTTTATCCGAAACTGTTATAAATCCATACAGTTGGAGGTCACATGAAGGCGAAAGATCGTCGATTGGCGGAATTGCGCAGTTCGATTCCGGAAGTCGCTCCTGGCGAAGCCGTGGAACTCACCGCCGCCGGCATTCCTCTGATCGATGTGCGCGACACCGACGAAGTCGCCCAGGGCAGCCCGCGCGGAGCCCATCGTCTGGGCCGCAGCTTCCTCGAGCTGCGCGTCGAGGATGCAATTCCCGATTTCGATCAACCCATCCTGGTGATGTGCGCCGGCGGTGTCCGCTCCCTCTTCGCCGCCGAGACGCTGCGCCAGATGGGCTATAAGGATGTGCGCTCGGTCGCCGGCGGCTTCAGTCGCTGGAAGAACGAGGGACATCCCTTCGAGATTCCCATGACGCTCGACGCCGAGGCGCGCGAGCGGTATTCACGCCATCTGCTGATGCCGGATGTCGGCGAGAAGGGTCAGATACGCCTGCTCGAAAGCAAGGTCCTGCTGATCGGCGCCGGCGGCCTGGGTTCGCCCTCGGCCTACTATCTTGCCGCCGCGGGCGTGGGCACCATCGGCCTGATCGATCACGACGTGGTCGATCGCAGCAATCTGCAGCGCCAGATCCTGCATACCGAGGAGCGAGTCGGCATGCCCAAGGTCGAATCGGCGAAAGTCGCTCTGCAGGCGCTCAATCCGAAGGTCCGCATCAATACCTATCAGACCCATCTCGACAGCAGCAACGTCGAGGAACTCTTTGCCGACTATGATGTGATCGTGGATGGTTCCGACAACCTCGCCACGCGCTATCTGGTCAACGATGCGTGCGTCAAGATGGGCAAGCCCAACGTGCATGCGGCCGTTTACCGCTTCGAAGGTCAGATCACGGTGTTCTGGCCGGCATACGAGAAGCAGCCATGCGGGTGCTACCGCTGCATGTTCCCCGAGCCGCCGCCGCCCGAGTTCGCCCCCTCCTGCGCCGAGGCCGGTGTACTGGGCGTGATGCCGGGAACGCTGGGGCTGCTGCAGGCAGTGGAAACGATCAAGATCCTGCTCGGACTGGGCGAACCTCTCGTCGGGCGCATGCTGCACTACGATGCGCTGAGCTCGCGCTTCACTGAACTGAAGGTGCGCAAGAATCCCAAGTGCCGTTACTGCGCCGAGGGTGCGGAGTTTCCGGGATACGAAGACTACGCGCAGGTCTGCGCCTCGGCTGCTCCCGCCACGGAGCCGCGCAAGGCCACGGGCTGACCGATACCGGACCCGGTGGAAGCGAGAAGGGGGCCCTTGGGCCCCCTTTCTCGTTCATGACACCCCAGCGTCGGTACGAAACGTCAGGTGAAGCTCGCCGCCATCTTGTCCAGGCCTTCCGCGCCCTCCATGACGCGTCCCAGGATGGCGATCGCCTGGTACTCGCCGATGCCCAGTGAATCCCATATCGCCGCCGGGACCGCAGCATCGCGGACATCGCCCATGTCATGTCGCTTCAGCAGGCGATCGGCGAGGAAAACGAGCTGCGGGTATACCGCATGGATCTCCTGATAGTTGGGGTTGTGATGCTCGCGCGTCGCAATGACGATTTCTTCGGGCAGGTGCCATGCGGCCATCAGCCAGGCGCCGATGATGGCGTGGTCCGTCCCCAGCACGCGGCGCTCTATCAGCTCTATCGGTCGATCCGGATACTTGAGGATGAACTTGTTGAGAATGAGGAATTCCTGCTTGAACAGGTGACCCAGCAGCAGATGACCGAAGTTGTGCAGCAACCCGGCCAGATAGGCCATGCCGGCGGGTGGCCGCGATTCCATGGGCACCGCGCCGCTCAGCGCCTGCGCAAGAGCCGCGGTGTAAATGGCGTGACGCCAGAACGCTTCCAGCCCCAGGGGCACATTGCGCGGCACCTTGAAGGACCTGGCGGCGGTGGCGCCCAGGGCCAGATTGAGAACGGTGTTGTAGCCGAGCACGCGGGTCACCGCGGTCTGCACCGAATCGATCCGCCCCTGATAGGAGAAGAAGGGAGACGAAGCATAGCGCATGACCTGCATCGCGAGACTGGGATCGAGTTCGACGATCTGTACCAGTTCCTTGACGTCGGCACGAGGGTTGGCGCTGAGCTTGAGAATCTTTCCGGTCATCTCCGGCATCGGCGGCAGCCTGTCCAGCTTCCTCAGGCGACTGCGAACGTCGAGCAGCGGCTGATTCGCGGCAGGCGTTGAATCTTGCCTGGCGGCGGACTTCGGCTCGGGACTGCTCATGGATGACCTCCAAATGACGCGCGGATGGGAACACCGCGCCGATTGCCGGAACGGCGGTATCACCGATACCTCATTGGATATCGGCACCGTCTGATTGTCCGTGAAAGCCCATGGCCGAAACCGTGAATCGGCGCACGTCCTGAAGGACCTGCCGCGCGCAAGGCGCCCCTGCGCGGTTTGACAGCTCAGGCGCCGATCGGGAACAATAACGCGCTGATCGTAAAATAGAATTCTGAGGAAATCCCGGTTTGTCGGCTGAGCCCTCCCGCGCGTACGGATCAAGGACCCGAAAGCGGCCCCCGCACGCGAAACGGCACCGTCCGGGAGTCACGCTGCTGACCCTGCTGCTGCTCGGCAGCGCGCGCGTCCTTGCCGCGGCGGAGCCCGAACTCTTCGCGCTATGCCGTCCCGAACATGCCGTCCAACCCGAAATCCCCTCGAGCCCCGAGCGCGGCATCACCGTCCTCACTTCGCGTGAAGCAATCGCCGAGGGCGACGGGACGGTTACGCTGACCGGAGATGTGCAGGCGCTGCGCGACGGGCAGGCGCTGAATGCCGATCGCGCCCGCTATGACCAGAACAACGCACGCATTGCTGTCGACGGCAATGTCGTTTACCTGCGCCAGGGCATGGCGATCGATGGCGACGAGGGCGAATTCAGCCTCGATACTGATAGCGGCGAACTGGCGTCGGCGCGCTTCCGGCTGTTCGCGCGTCACGCGCGCGGCGAGGCCGAGAGCGCCCGGATGCTCGACTCCAACGTCACGACGCTTGGCGACGCGCGCTACACCACTTGCGATCCCGGTGACGAGGACTGGCTGCTGCGCGCGTCGCATGTACGCCTGGATCGCGCCACCGGCATCGGCACGGCTCGCAACGCCCGACTCTCCTTCATGGGCGTGCCGTTTCTCTACACGCCCTGGATCAGCTTTCCGATCGACGATCGACGCCGCTCCGGATTCCTCTATCCAAACGTCCGCGACTCATCGAGCAACGGCCTCGAGTTCTCCATCCCCTACTATCTGAACCTGGCGCCGAACTACGACGCCACCCTGACCCCGCACTACATGAAGAAGCGGGGCCTGATGCTGGAATCGGAGTTCCGCTACCTCGGGAAGCGGTACGAAGGACTGATGGATGTGTCGTGGGTTCCCAACGACCAGGAAATGCAGCGCGAGCGCAGCCTGATCGGCTATCGCCACAACACCATTCCCGGCGCGGGATTCAATCTGGACGTAGACTACAACCGGGTATCCGATGCCGATTACTTCGACGATTTCGGCAATGATCTCGGCATCGCCAGCATCACTCATCTGGAACAGCGTGCGGTGCTCGGCTACCAGGCGAACAACTGGACCGCTTCCGCGCGCGTTCAGCGCTATCAGACCGTGGATGAAGCAATTGCCACGAATCAGCGACCCTATCGCCAGGAGCCCGCGCTCACCTTCCGCAGCCAGCTGCCGGAATACAACTTCCGTCCCAACGCCCGCCTGATCGGAAGCTACGTCGATTTCCGCCACGAGGCGCGCCAGGAAGGCCAGCGCATGGAGGCTCAGCCCGCGCTCACGTTCCCGATGTACAGCCTCGCCGCCTACCTGCAACCGACCGTGACCCTGCGTCACACGGCCTATCACCTTGAACGAGTAGCGGACGGCGACAGCAGGCCCGAGCGCACGCTGCCGGTAGTGACGGTCGACAGCGGCATGTTCCTGGAGCGGAATCTGGACTGGGGCGGACGCGGACTGATCCAGACGCTCGAACCGCGCCTCTACTATCTGTACGTGCCCTATCGGGATCAGGATCATCTGCCCGTGTTCGATTCCGGCATTGCCGATTTCAACTTCAGCCAGTTGTTCCGCGACAACCGCTTCAATGGCTCGGATCGCGTCGGCGACGCGAATCAGCTCGCCACCGCGCTGATCACCCGCTTCATCGATGCACAGACCGGACGGGAGCGCTTTCATGCCGGGATAGGCCGCATCCATTATTTCCGCGACCGCCGGGTCCGACTCTCCGGCGACCCCCTGACTGCCCGCCGCTCCGATCTGGTGGGCGAAGCAACCGCCATCCTGGGTCCGCTCAGCGCCCGCATGGATGCGCGCCGGAGCGAGGAAAGCGGGGACGTGGATGTCGCGGGCGTCTCAGTGCAATATCGACCGGGGCCCCGCCGGCTGATCGGAGCGGCCTACCGCTTCCGCGACGAGACCATCGAGCAGACCGACTTCACCCTGCTGTGGCCGCTCGGCCGCCGCTGGCACGCGGTCGCGCGGCACAATTATTCGCTTCACGACAGGCGCACGCTCGAAACCATCGCCGGGGTCGAATACCGGAGCTGCTGCTGGCGGGCGCGGGTGGTCAGCAGGCGCCATCTGGAAAACGTGATCGGAAACGAGGAACCCGAGTACAAGCGCAGCCTGTACCTGCAGATCGAGTTCATCGGCCTCGCCAGCCTGGGAGACGATCTCGAGAGCCTCCTCGAACGTGGTATTCTTGGCTACTAGCGGGGCGACCCGCACCGATCCGCAGGACACCGACCCAGGCGCGGCCGGCATCCGGACATCCGACAGACAACTTCCTGACACCCATGACAAAGATCCTCGCTTCCAGCCTGTTCTGGATTTTTCTGCTGAGCACCGGCGCGCACGCCGCGACCGCACCCATCGATCGCGTCGTCGCCATCGTCAACGATGACGTCATTACCCGCATCGAACTCGATGAACAAATGCGAACCGTGAAGGCTCAGTTGCGCCAGCAGCGTATCGCCCTGCCCGGGGACGAGGTCCTGAGACGCCAGGTGCTTGAGCGCATGGCGCTGGAGCACATCCAGCTGCAGATCGCGCGCCAGGTCAACATCGTGGTCGATGATGACGCGCTGAACCAGGCGATCAACGGCATCGCCGCCCAGAACGGCCTGTCACTGACCGAGTTCCGGTCGGTACTGCAGGACGAAGGCTACGACTTCACGCTGTTCCGCGAGAACATCCGTAAGGAAATGACCCTGGTGAGGTTGCGCCAGCAGAACGTCGACAGTCGCGTCAATATCACCGATCAGGAGATCGAGAACTTTCTCGCCATCCAGCGTCGACAGGGACGCAGCAACGATGAATACCGCCTCGGTCACATCCTGCTTGCCCTGCCCGACGGTGCGACGCCGGAGCAGATCACCGAAGTTCGCGCGCGCGCCGAGACGGCGCTGCAGCGCTTGCGGGCCGGTGATGACTTCAGCGAGGTCGCCATCGCCGTGTCGGACGGACAGCAGGCGCTCGACGGCGGTGACCTCGGCTGGCGGCGCGCGAACGAGATTCCCACGCTATTCGCCGATCTCGTACCGCAGATGCGGGTGGGCGACACCAGCGAACTCATCCGCAGCAGCAGCGGTTTCCACATCATCCGCCTGGCGGAGCATCGCACCGCCGAACGCCACATCATCGACCAGACGCGCACCCGGCACATCCTGATCAGCGCCGATGCGCTGACCGATGATGCCCAAGCCCGGCGCCTGACGGAGGAATTGCGCGAGCGCATCCTCGCCGGAGCCGACTTCGCGGAACTCGCCCGCGAGCACTCGGATGACCGCGGAAGCGGCGCCCGGGGCGGCGATCTGGGTTGGGTCGAGCCCGGCATGATGGTCCCCGCATTCGAGCAGGCGATGGACGCCCTCGATCCGGGCGAAGTCAGCGAGCCCGTGCAAAGCGAATTCGGCTGGCACCTGGTCCAGGTTCTGGAACGACGCAGCCACGACGCGACGGAGGATTTCACCCGCGACATGGCTCGCGAATCCATCTTCCGGCGCAAGGCCGAAGAGGAATTCGCCGAGTGGCTGCGCCGGCTGCGCGAGGAAGCGTATGTCGAGTTCCGCAGCTGATAACCCGGCCTTGGCTGGCGGTATGATCGCGGTCACGCCCGGCGAGCCCGGCGGCATCGGTCCGGATCTGTGCGTGCAGATTGCTGCCCGGCAATCACCGCGGCAGTTCGACCATGACCTCGTATTCATCGCCGACCCCGATGTGCTGCGCGAGCGCGCACGCCTGCTGGGTCTGGAACTGAAGCTCATCGAGTACGATGGGACCCCGGGCGCCGGCGCCGAGGCCGGCAGTCTCACTGTCGTGCCGGTGCGCTGCTCGGCACGGGTGCGCACCGGCGTTGCCGATCCCGCCACAGCCGGTTACGTTCTCGAAACCCTGGACCGGGCGATCGCGGGATGCAGGAGCGGCGAATTCGCTGCGCTCGTCACCGGCCCGGTGCACAAGGCGGCCATCAATCGCGCCGGCATTCCGTTTACCGGCCACACCGAATATCTGGCGGCCGCCACTGCCTGCCGGCGGGTGGTAATGATGCTCGCGACGCCGGGTCTGCGCGTCGCACTGGTCACCACCCACATGCCATTGCGCGATGTCTGTGATGCGGTAACGCGCGACAGCGTGGAATCCACGCTGCGCGTACTGATCGCTGACCTGCGGAAGCGCTTCGGCATTGCCGAGCCGCGCGTGCTCGTGTGCGGCCTCAATCCGCACGCCGGTGAAGGCGGCGAACTCGGCACCGAGGATGATGAACGCATCCGCCCCGCCATCGAGGCGCTATGCGCCGAAGGCCACCAGGTTCGCGGCCCCTGGCCGGCCGATTCCGCCTTTCTTCCGGAGATCCTGCGGCACACGGATGTCGTGCTGGCGATGTATCACGACCAGGGCCTGCCGGTGCTCAAGCATCACGGATTCGGCGACGCGGTGAACGTCACGCTCGGCCTGCCGATAATTCGCACCTCGGTCGATCATGGCACGGCACTCGATCTGGCCGGCAGCGGGAAAGCCGACACCGGCAGTCTGATCCAGGCCTTGCGTACCGCGCAGGCAATGATCGCGGCGGAAAGGAACATCTCCTGAACGGTCGCCCGGGGGCAAAGAAACGGCTGGGACAGCATTTCCTGCATGCGCCCGGCATCATCGCGGGCATCGTCGATGCCATCGCGCCGCGGCCCGGAGAACGATTGCTGGAGATCGGTCCCGGCCGCGGCGCAATCACCGTGCCGTTGCTCGAGGCCGGGGCCACCCTGGACGTGATCGAGTTCGACCGCGATCTGGTGCCGGCACTCCACGAACTGGCGGCACGCATGGACGGCCGCCTGCGCGTGCATCAGGGCGATGCCCTCGAAGCGGATATCTGCGCGATCGCCGCCGGGACAAGACTGCGCGTAGTCGGCAATCTACCCTACAACATTTCCACGCCGCTGATCTTCCGCTTGCTCGAGCAGCGCGACTGCATCGTCGACATGCACTTCATGCTGCAGAAGGAAGTCGTGGACCGCATGGTCTGTCCACCGGGCAGTCGCGATTACGGGCGGCTGAGCGTGATGGTCCAGTACCACTGCGAGGCCAGGCGACTATTCACTATCGGTCCCGGCGCCTTCAGTCCGCCGCCGAAGGTGGATTCCGCATTCGTTCGCCTGGTGCCGCGCGAACGGAGCGCGGTTCACCCGCCAGTGGATGACGCCGTCTTCGCCGCAATCGTCCGCGCCGCCTTCGCGCAGCGGCGCAAGACGCTGCGCAATGCGCTGCAGGGATTGCTGGATGCGGATGATTTCGCCGCCGCGGGGGTCGACAGCCGCCAGCGCGCCGAACAGCTGGGCCTGGAAGAATTCGGCGCGCTGGCAAGACAGCGGAAAGTGAAAAGTGAACAGTGAGAAGGGGAAAGTCAGAAGCAACTAACGGCAATTCGGGCACCTTGCCCCGAACTCATCGTTTCCCTCTTCCCTCTTTCCCGTTTTCGCTTTCCTCTGCTCCTTCAATTTCCCGCGTCGCCGCTTCGATCCAGGCCTTCGCCTCGTCGCGAATTTCCTCCGCGCTCTTGCCGTGCGTTTCGATCGTCGGCCCGATCATCATGCGCACGGTGCCGGGGCGCTTGAGGAAGCCGCGACGCGGCCAGAACTGTCCCGCGTTGTGGGCAACCGGAACCACCGGATAACCGGATTCCTCGGCAAGCGCGGGACCGCCTATCCCGTAGCGACCGGTCTCTCCCGAGGCTACCCGCGTTCCTTCCGGGAATATGATGACCCAGCGGCCGGCATCGAGATGGCGACGGCCCTCCGCGACGAGATGATTGATTGCCCGGCGGCCTGACTTGCGGTCGATGGCAATCGGATCGAGCAACGCGAGCCCCCAGCCAAAAAACGGAATCCACAGCAGTTCGCGCTTCAGCAGCCAGATCTGATGCGGGAACACACACTGCAGAGCGAGAGTCTCCCAGGCGGATTGGTGCTTGCAGAAGACGATCGCCGGTCCGCGTGGAATGCGATCCGCCCCTTCGACTCTGAATCCCAGGCCACAGGTCAGCCGCAACAGCCAGAGATTGAATCGGGCCCATTGACTGATGAAACGATAGCGCCGCTCCAGCGACAGCGGAAGGGTAAGCAGCGTCAACGGCGCGAAGATCGCGACCGAAATCCACATGCCCGTGGCGAACAGCAGAGAGCGCAGGAAAATCATATCGGATGAAGCGCTTCCCGAGCGAGCAGAGCGGTGACGGCCGCGCCGAGATCGGACTGGATCTCCACTCCGACCAGCGTGCGCAGCACGGCATCACCCAGTGATGCGGCAAGGCCGCTGGTCACCAGCACAGGGTGCATGTTGAGCGCTTCCGCGGCCTGGATGCCTTCCAGTGAGTCGCTGATCATCGTAACTCCCGCGAGATCGGTTTCCAGACGACGCTGCAATTCGAACAGCAGGCCCGGCGCCGGCAAGTGGCAACTGCAACCTTCGTCAGCGCCGTGGGGACAGTAGAGCATTGCATCGATCCGACCTCCGGCCGTGTCGACCTCGCGCGCCACATGGGCGTGGATCCGCACCAGCGCACCCGGGTCCATGCGCCCCTCGCCGATGGCCGGTTCATTGTTCACCACCACCACATGGAAATGCGCATGGTGCAGACGGGCGATGGCAGCCAGGGCGCCCGGCAGCGGCCGCCAGTCCCCGGTGTCCAGCACGCCGTCGGCGCGCCGTTCATTGATCACGCCGTCTCGGCCGAGCACCACCAGACGCATCATCGCCCCCGGGGATCCCCTGCGCCGGAAAGGCAGGAGAGATCTGCCACCTGAAGGAACAGGAGATGCAATTCGCGCAGCAGCACCAGACGATTGCCACGAATCGCCGCATCGTCGCACATCACCAGCACGCTATCGAAGAAGCCGTCGACCGCGGGGCGCAGGCCGGCGAGACGCCGCAGCACCGCAGTGTACTCGCCCTGATCCGCCAGCGGCGCGAGTTCGGACGCGAGCGCGCGCACTTCCTGCGCCAGCTTCCGCTCGGCAGGTTCCTGCAGCAGCGCATCATCCACCTGCCCGGGGAGCGTTTCATCGGTCTTGCGCAGGATGTTGCCGATGCGCTTGTTCGCCGCCGCGAGGCTCGCCGACTCGGGCAGGCCGCGGAAATCCTGTACCGCGCGGATGCGGGCATCGAAATCGAGCGGACGCCCGGGGCGACGCGAGAACACCGCCTCGAACACATCCGGCGGGATGGCCGCATCCTGGTAATAGGCACGGAGGCGATCCATGATGAACTCATAGACCTGCTCACCGACCTCTCGCGCCGCGAAATGTACCTGCTGCGCGCGGTAGGCCGCACATGATTCACTGATGAGCTCACGCAGATCCAGGTTCAGCTCGCCCTCGATCATGATGCGCACGAGCCCGAGCGCCGCTCGCCGCAGAGCAAAGGGATCGCGATCACCCGTGGGCGCCTGGCCCAGGCCGAAGATGCCGACGACCGTATCGAGCTTGTCGGCGATGGCCAGCGCCTTGCCGGTCGCGGTCCACGGCAGTGCGTCGCCCGCACCACGCGGCTGATACTGTTCGGCAATGGCCTCAGCCACCTCCGCAGGCTCGTCATCATGGCGAGCGTAGTAGCGCCCCATGATTCCCTGCAGCTCCGGGAATTCGCCCACCATATCGCTGACCAGATCGCACTTGGAAAGCCAGGCTGCGCGCTCGGCCCAGCCCGGATTGCCGTTGATCGCAGCGGCGATGCGGTGCGCCAGTCCGGCGAGCCTGCCGCACTTGTCGTAGATCGTCCCCAGACCGCGCTGGAATACCACCTGTTTCAGCGCCGGCATTCTGTCTGCCAATGGATTGCGGCGGTCCTGGTCCCAGAAGAACATGGCATCGCTGAGACGGGGCCGGATGACACGCTCATTGCCGGCGCGAACCGCCTGCGGATCACGGCTCTCGATGTTGCTCACCGTGACGAATGCGGCCATCAGCCGGCCATCGGCATCGCGGAGGTGAAAGTACTTCTGGTGTCCCTTCATGACCGAGATCAGCACTTCTTCCGGCACCTGAAGGAAACGCTCCTCGAACCCGCCGGTGACAGCGCATGGCCATTCGACCATGGCCGTGACCTCGTCGAGCAGCGCCGGATCGATCTCCGCGCGGGCCCCTAGGCGCTGCGCGGCTTCGCTGACCTGGGCGTACACCGCCTCACGGCGCTGCGCGAAATCGACCAGCACGCGGCCTTCGGTGGAGAGCAGCGGAGCATAGCCGGCAGGCGAGGCAAGCGTGATCCGCTCGGGATGATGGAAGCGATGACCGCGGCTCTCGCGACCGGATACCTGCCCGAACAGCGTCGCCGGAACCACATCTCCATCGTAGAGCATGACCAGCCAGTGCACCGGACGAACGAACGCTTCCTCGAGCGTCCCCCAGCGCATGCGCTTCGCAATCGGCAGCGCGGCGAGCGCCGCTGCGACGATCCCCGGCAACAGCTCGATGGCGGCCTTGCCGCGCTGCTCAGCGCGATGCACCAGCCAGGCGCCCTTGTCGGTCTGCCGTGTCTCCAGCGCGCTCACTTCAGTCCCGCAGGAACGGGCGAATCCGACTGCCGCCGGCGTGGGTTCGCCCTGGGAATCGAAGGCCGCGGCCAGCGCCGGTCCACGGCGCTCTTCGACGGTATCCGGCTGCATCGCAGCCAGGCGCTGCACCACTACCGCCAGGCGGCGCGGCGCCGCGTAGACCCGGTACTCATCGAATTCGAGGCGCGCCTTCTCGAGTTCCCGCGCCAGACCTCTGCCCAGCGCTTCGGACAGGTTCCGCAGGGATTTCGGCGGCAACTCCTCGGTACCGAGTTCGAACAGGAAATCATGGCGATCGATCATCGCTTCGCCCCCCTGGCGCCGAGCATGGGAAAGCCCAGCGATTCCCTGCGTTCGAAATAGCGCTGCGCCACCGCTTCGGACAGGGCGCGGATGCGTCCGATGTAGCGGGCGCGCTCGGTGACACTGATGGCATGGCGCGCATCGAGCAGGTTGAAGGTATGCGAACACTTGAGCATCATTTCGTACGCCGCCAGCGGGATACCTGCCTCGATCAGCCGGACGCTTTCGCGCTCCAGGGCCTCGAAGGAGGCGAACAGGGCTGCGATATCAGCGTGTTCGAAATTGAAGGCCGACATTTCGACTTCATTCTGATGAAAGACGTCACCATAAGTGACCTTTCCCGCCGGACTGTCATTCGTCCAGATCAAGTCGTACACGCTCTCCACGCCCTGCAGATACATGGCGATGCGCTCGAGCCCATAGGTGATCTCTCCGGTCACGGGACGGCAATCGATACCACCGACCTGCTGGAAATAGGTGAACTGCGTCACCTCCATGCCGTTGAGCCACACTTCCCAGCCCAGGCCCCAGGCGCCGAGCGTGGGAGATTCCCAGTTGTCTTCGACGAAGCGGATGTCATGCACCAGCGGATCGATGCCAAGCCGGTACAGTGAACCGAGATACAGTTCCTGGATATCCGTGGGCGAAGGCTTGATCATCACCTGCAGCTGATAGTAATGCTGCAGGCGGTTCGGATTCGCACCGTAACGGCCATCGGTGGGGCGCCGCGAGGGCTGAACATAGACAGCAGCCCAAGGCTCCGGGCCGATCGCGCGCAGGAAGGTTGCGGGATGGAAAGTGCCGGCGCCGACCTCCATGTCGTACGGCTGCAGCATGACGCATCCCTGCTCGATCCAGTAGCGCTGCAGCGCGAGGATCAATCCCTGGAATGTGGAGACATCGACGTCGGATGCCTTGATGTTGGGATGGGACAGAACTCCTCCGCGACCGTTCGGCTGATTTATGAGATTCCGAATCATATCAACTGCATAAAACGCGCCGCAAGCTCATGCGGAGAAAGTCGCGAAGCTCGCGCGTCATGCCTCCCCGGTTTCCGCTGCCAGGACGCGGGAAAAGCGCACAGTCTGACGTGATCGACTAAGGGCGGGCCACACCCTGCCGATGTAATCCGCATGACATTGCAGCTTACTTCCGACCCTGCCTCCGAGTCCCAGTGGCGCCTGCTGCTCGGCGAGGCCGAAGCCCTGACCGGATACGTCCTCGATCGCGAGACCGGAGACTATCTGATCCAGCTATTGATCCGGACCGCTACGCAACCCCGGCTTCTTGCCGGCCTGATGACGCTCGATCGGCTGACGGAGCAGGCGGAAGGCAGTTCCCGACTCGCCCATCTTCGCGACATCGGCGACCAGTGCCTGCTGTTCGCCGGCCTGTTCCCGCAGCAGGCGGCCGAGCGCAATGTCCGCGTCAGCCATTTCATCAGCCTGGGGCGCACGGCCTACGGCCAGGCGGACGATCTGCTGGACACATCCTCGGTGTTCGGGCGCATGTGCGATGGTTTCGTGGCCCTGCTCGAACTGCTGCATGCCATGCGCGAGCTCGGCGTGGGCGGAGTGGATCTGTCGCCACTGCATGCTTTCGAGTTATGGGATGACACCGGCAGCGATCGGGCACTGCGCCACATCCGTTCCTTCACCAGCGCCATTCCCGTTCGCTCTCCGCCGGGCGAGAACCTGCCCCTGATGTAACCCCCCGCATTCCGCCGCTCGCGGCGATTTGCTATCATTTCCCGTTTATCCGAACCAGGAAAAACGCCTAACACCATGGCGACCTCTCGCAGGGCCGTTGCCCTGATTTCGGGCGGGCTGGACTCCATGCTCGCCGCCCGCGTAATCCAGGATCACGGCATACACGTCGAAGGCATCAACTTCTTCACCGGTTTCTGCGTGGAAGGGCATACGCATGCCATCCGTCGCAAGGACCGCGAGCGCGAACGTCCCAAGCGCAACAACGCGCTGTGGGTGGCCGAACAGCTCGGCATGAAGCTCCACATCGTCGATGTGATCGAAGAGTACAAGGACGTCGTCCTCAATCCCAAGCACGGCTACGGCTCGAACATGAATCCATGCCTGGACTGCAAGGGATTCATGGTGCGCAAGGCGCGCGAGTGGATGGAAGAGAACGGTTTCGATTTCATCATCACCGGCGAAGTCCTCGGCCAGCGGCCAATGTCCCAGCGCCGCGACACCTTCCCCGTCGTCGCGCGCGAATCCGGCGCCAACGACCGGCTGCTGCGCCCGCTATCGGCGAAGCTGCTCCCGCCCTCGCTGCCCGAGCGCGAAGGCTGGGTGGATCGCGAGCGGCTGTACGACTTCAACGGCCGCAACCGCAAGCCGCAGATGGCGCTGGCCGCCCACTATGGGCTGCACGAATACGCCCAGCCCGCTGGTGGCTGCTGTTTCCTCACCAACGAGCAGTACTCCGCCAAGATCGCCGATCTGTGGAAGGCTCGCGGAGCGCGCGATTACGACTTCGATGACATCATGCTGCTCAAGGTCGGACGGCACCTGCGTCCGCGCGCGCACTTCAAGCTCATCGTTGGGCGCGAGGAAGGAGAGAACAAATTCCTCGAGGGCTACAAGGGGCGTCACTTCTCCCTGCGCGCGGTCAGTCACACCGGACCGGTGGCCCTGGTGGACGGAGCCCTGAACGATGAGGGCGATATGCGCCTCGCTGCCGAGCTGGTCGCGCGCTTCGGCAAGGGCCGCGACGCCGAAACGGTACAGGTGGAAATCCGCACGCCGGAAGGCGAGACGACGCTGATGGACGTTCGGCCACTGCCGCAATCGGACATTCCCAGCGCCTGGTATCTGGGATGAGCACCGAGATCCTCGACGTGCGCAATATGCTGTGCCCGATGCCGGTGATCCGCACTCAATCCACCGTGGCGCGACTGAAGCACGGCGATCGCCTACTGGCGCTGTGCACCGATCCGGGCGCGCTGAGTGACATTCCGGCCTGGTGTCGCATCCATGGCCACCGGCTCATCCGGGCAGAGCGCCGGGGGGACGAGATAGAGATCGAACTGGAAGTGTGCAAGGCCTGACACGCGGCGCACCATATTGGCGCGATCATGCACCAATATAGCGCGACAGCCCTTGCGAGCACCCTGCGCTGGAATGGCAACCCGCTGTAATAACAAAAGAAAAATTCAATGGCACGCTTTCTGCTTCGTACCACTCAAGGTTTCCACGTCATGCCCATCCACCCGGAGGACAGCAAGCAATGAGTCAGAAGGTCATGAAGATGTTGAAGGACAACGAAGTGAAATTCGTTGACCTCCGCTTTACCGATTTTCGCGGCAAGGAGCAGCATCTTTCGCTGCCGATCAGCCAGGTCGATGCCTCCATGTTCAAGGATGGAAAGATGTTCGACGGCTCGAGCATCGCCGGCTGGAAGGGCATCCAGGAGTCGGACATGGTGCTCATGCCCGATCCCGACACCGCGGTCCTCGATCCGTTCACGGACGAACCCACCCTGATCATGACCTGCGACATTCTCGAACCCAACACCATGCAGGGTTACGAGCGCGATCCGCGCACGATCGCCAAGCGGGCCGAGACCTATCTCAAGTCCACCAAGATCGCCGATGCGGCGCTGTTCGGTCCGGAGCCGGAATTCTTCATCTTCGACGATGTCCGCTGGGGCGCGCACATGGGCGGCGCCTTCTACAAGATCGACTCCGATGAGGCCTCGTGGAATTCCGAACGGGTGTTCGATGAAGGCAACATCGGCCATCGCCCCTCGGTCAAGGGCGGTTACTTCCCGGTTCCGCCGGTCGATTCGCTGCATGATCTGCGCGCGGCGATGTGCCTCACGCTGCAGGAGATGGGGATCGAGGTCGAGGTGCACCATCACGAAGTGGCGACCGCCGGCCAGTGCGAAATCGGCACGCGCTTCAATACGCTGACGAAGCGCGCGGATCAGAACCAGATGCTGAAGTACGTGGTCATGAACGTCGCGCACGCATACGGCAAGACTGCCACCTTCATGCCCAAGCCGCTGGTCGGCGACAACGGCAGCGGCATGCACGTGCATCAGTCGCTCGCCAAGGCCGGGAAGAACCTGTTCACTGGCAACAAGTATGGCGGCCTGTCGGAACAGGCGCTGTACTACATCGGCGGCATCCTCAAGCATGCGCGCGCGCTCAATGCCTTCACCAACGCGAGCACCAACAGCTACAAGCGTCTGGTGCCCGGCTTCGAAGCGCCGGTGCTCCTGGCCTACTCGGCCCGCAACCGCTCGGCCTCGATTCGCATCCCCTATGTGGCGAATGCGAACGCAAGGCGCATCGAAGTGCGGTTCCCGGATGCGAGCGGCAATCCGTACCTGTCCTTCGCCGCCATGCTGATGGCCGGTCTCGACGGCATCCGCAACAAGATCCATCCGGGCGACGCCATGGACAAGAACCTGTACGACCTGCCGCCGGAAGAACTCAGGAACATCCCGACGGTCTGCCATTCACTGGACATGGCCCTCGATGCCCTCGACCAGGATCGCGAGTTCCTCAAGGCAGGCGGCGTGTTCACGGACGACGTCATCGACGCCTACATCGAACTGAAGATGGCCGATGTCACGCGCATCCGCATGACCACTCATCCGGTGGAATTCGACATGTATTACAGCATGTAGCCAGGCGCCGTTGCCCGGCCGACGAACCCCCGCGCCCTCCGGGTGCGGGGGTTTTTTCTTGCCGGGGATTCCGCGAATCGAAGGAACGATCGACCTGCGGCTTGGCGGAAGGATCCCGGCCCGGCAGTCATCGCTCGCGAGCCATGCGGCCATCGACCCCACAGACCGAACCTCGCGTGGCGGCAAAACCTGCGACCCGCACCCGCTTTTGTGCGTCCTCTTTTTGACATCGGCCGATAAAGCCGGTAAATATGCCGCGTGAACCCTCCCGCCAGACATCTTCTGCCGCTGTGCCTCGTCCTGACGCTGGCGGCGCCCCCCCTGTCCGCGGCGACGACGATCTATAAGCGAGAACTGCCTGACGGCACCGTGATCTACTCGGACCAGCCGCACCCGGACGCGCAGGTTCTCAATCCCTCTGCGCCGCAGACGATCGATCCGTACAGACCATCACCGAGAGCATCGGGCCCTTCGGGCAGCGCTCCGTCAGCACCGGCCACCGTGGCCTATGAGCGCGTAGCGATCACCTCCCCCGCGGACGAAGAATCAGTATGGAATGACGACCGTCTCGTGCAGGTTTCGGTGGCGGTGGAGCCGGCACTGCGGCGAGGGCACCGGATCGCGGTTCTGTTCGACGGTGAGCGGGTCGCCGAGACCGATGGCGCCGGTACGCTGCGCCTGCACAATGTTTTTCGCGGGAGCCATTCGCTCGAGGCCGTGGTCGAGGACCAGTCCGGCCGGATCATCGCGCGAGGCACTCCCGTCACCTTTCACATGAAGCAGCACTCCATCCTGAATCCGCCCCGCTGAAGCGCGGACCACTTGCCATGCACCATATCGGTGCATAATCTGGACGACACGGTGCATCAATTCGGCCCCGATTGAAGGCGAACGCCCGCGCCGTTGTCGCGCGGCAAATCAATCCATTGTTTTTCAAATGATTTCTACTCGATTCGCTCGACGAATGCGCGGCCTGGATCGAATCTTGCTCTTATGCGGAATATGCTGACCGTGGACATGAACGAGCGCAATCTCTACCGCCAGATCCTGGACAACATCAACACCGCGGTGCTGCTGTTCGATCGGAACCTGTGCATCGGCTACGTCAATCCGGCGGGCGAAGTGCTGTTCGGAGTGAGCGCGCGCCATGTCGCTGGTCAGCCTTTCGGCGATCTCCTGGGAGGCGAAGCGGAGGTCGTCCGATCGCTCGCCCGCGCGCTGGAAACGGGCCATCCCTATACCGAACGGGAGGTCCACCTGCAACTGGCCAACGGGCGGGATGTGACCGTGGACCTCACCGTCACCCTGCTCCATGAAAGCTCCGAAGCGCTGCTCGAACTGCTGCCCATCGATCGCCACCTGCGCATAGCGCGCGAGGAAAGCCTCATCGCGCAACACAACAACACTCGTCTGCTGATGCGCGGAATGGCTCACGAGATCAACAATCCGCTGGGCGGTATTCGCGGCGCCGCCCAGCTGCTGGATGGCGAACTCCGCGATGAATCGCTGCGGGAATACACCCGCGTCATCATCGGCGAAGCGGATCGCCTGCAATCCCTGCTCGCCCGCATGCTGGGACCGACGGCGCCACCCGCACGGCGGAAGCTGAACGTTCACGAGGTAGTCGAACGCGTCCGAACGCTGATCCAGGCGGAGGCGCCCCGAGGCATTGCGATCGTGCGCGACTATGACCCGAGCATTCCCCCGATCGACGCCGATCCAGATCAGCTCATCCAGGCATTACTGAACATTACCCGCAACGCGCTCCAGGCAATCGACGGCGCCGGCACCATCACTCTGCGCACGCGCGTCCAGCGCCGCTTCACCATCGGCACCCGACTCCATCGCCTGGTCGTCACGCTCTATGTCATCGATGACGGCCCCGGCGTACCGGCAGACATGCGCGAAAACATTTTCTATCCGATGATCACCAGCCGGGCAGATGGAACAGGGCTCGGTCTGCCCATCGCCCAATCGATCGTGAACCAGCACGGCGGCCTGATCGAATGCAGCAGCCGACCCGGCGAAACGATCTTTTCCATCACCATCCCCCTCGAGGACGACAATGACCGAACGTAGCGAACAGGTCTGGGTCATCGACGATGACAAGTCCATCCGGTGGGTTCTCGAAAAGGCCCTCAACCGCGCCGGCATCGAGGTGACAAGCTTCCAGAACGCCAGCGGGGTGCTCGATCGCCTGACGCGCGAGCAGCCCGACGCCATCATCGCCGACATCCGCATGCCCGGCATGGACGGCCTGATGCTGATGGAGCGCATCCACGCGGTCAGTCCACAATTGCCGGTCATCATCATGACAGCGCATTCGGACCTCGACAGCGCGCTGGCCGCATACGAAGGAGGTGCCTTCGAGTACCTGCCCAAACCCTTCGATGTCGACGAGGCAACCGACCTGGTCAATCGCGCCATACGTCAGCGCAGACGACGCAGCGGGTCACAGGTCGACGTCGGTGCGGCGACTCCCGAAATCGTCGGCAAGGCGCCCGCCATGCAGGAAGTCTTCCGCGCCATCGGCCGCCTCGCCCGCTCGAACATGACCGTGCTGCTCACCGGCGAATCGGGCACCGGGAAGGAGCTGGTGGCGCGCGCGCTGCACCGCCACAGCCCCCGCGCCCAGGGTCCGTTCGTCGCGATCAACACCGCGGCGATACCGCGCGAACTGCTGGAATCCGATCTGTTCGGCCACGAGCGCGGAGCCTTCACCGGAGCGCAGAACCTGCACCGCGGCCGCTTCGAACAGGCCAACGGCGGCACGCTGTTCCTCGACGAGATCGGCGACATGCCGGTCGAACTGCAGACGCGCCTCCTGCGCGTGCTGGCCGACGGAGAGTTCTACCGCGTCGGCGGCCATACCCCGATTCGCGTCGACGTGCGCATCATCGCCGCGACCCATCAGAATCTGGCGGAGCGGGCGCGCGAGCATCTTTTTCGCGAGGATCTCTATCACCGCCTCAATGTCATTCGCATCCACATTCCGGCGTTGCGCGAACGGCGCGAGGACATAGCCGATCTGGCGCGGCACTTTCTGGCGCAGGCGGCACAGGAACTGGCGGTCGAACCGAAGACCATGGACGCGGAAACCGAAGCCTTCATGGCCCGGCTCGAATGGCCGGGCAATGTCCGGCAACTGGAAAATTCCTGCCGCTGGCTCACCGTGATGTCTCCGGGCCAGACCATCCATGTCGAAGACCTGCCACGGGAACTGCTCGGCGAAGCGGAAGACTCATCGGCACCGGTCGCGGCCTGGGAAGATGCCTTGAAGCACTGGGCGGATGCCCGGCTGCGAGGAGGAGAAAGCGGCCTGCTCGATGATGCGGTGCCACGTTTCGAGCGCATCATGATCGAAACCACACTGAGCCATACCGGGGGCCGTCGCCAGGAAGCGGCGCGCCTCCTCGGCTGGGGACGCAACACCCTCACCCGCAAGATCAAGGAGCTGGGAATCGCCAATGAGGATGATGAAGGGGAGGAAACAGAAAAGTCGAAAGAGGAAGGTTGATGTGCGCCTGCGCGCGGCAATCGAGGCGCGCTGTCGTCCGGGAATTGAAGGGGGGATTGAAAGGGGACTGTCCCGCCTTTTGGGGACTGTCCCCTTTCAATCAGCGGGAAATGAAGGGCACTGTCCCCTTCATTTCCCTTTCCTCTCTCCCCCATGCAACTGCAACGTCCCCGTCACCTCGGAAATGCTCTTCAAGCCATGCCGGCGCATGTATTCCACCAGTCCGGCATTGATCTTCGGCAGGACCAGCGGATCGTAGAACAACGCGGTGCCAACGCCGACCACGCTTGCGCCGGCGATCAGGAATTCGAGCGCGTCCTCGGCGGTCATCACCCCGCCCTGGCCGATGATGGGTACACCATGCGGTCGGCATACCTGATGGACCTGATGAACCTTCAGCACCGCGATCGGCTTGATCGCCGGTCCCGACAGACCTCCCTGGTTATTGCCGATCACCGGCGTCCGGCGCTCGATATCAATCTGCATGCCGCTCAGCGTGTTGATGACCGCAAAAGCGTCGGTACCGGCCTCGATGCAGCGTCGCGCGTTCTCGGCAATGTCGGTCTGATTGGGCGACAGCTTGGTGATCAGCGGCTTGCGGGTCGCCGCGCGGCAGGCGGCCACGACCCGTGCCGACATGTCAGGATCATTGCCGAACTGGACTCCGCCTTCCTTGACGTTCGGGCAGGAGATGTTGATCTCCACGGCATCGATCGGCGAATCATCGAAGATCCGTGTCACCTCAGCGTATTCTTCGACGGTTGAACCGGACACATTGGCGATGAAGCGGGTTTCGGAAAAATCCAGCGCGGGCAGAATGTGATCGACGACGTAACGCGCGCCGGGATTCTGCAGACCGATGGCATTGAGCATGCCGGACGCCGTTTCGGCGAGACGGTGCGGTGGATTGCCGAGGCGCGGCTCGAGCGTGGTGCCTTTCAGGCACACGGCACCCGCATCAGCATTGGAAAAACCGGCAACACGGGTATACTCCTCACCGAACCCGACGCAACCGGACAGCAGGACGAGCGGCGTTTCCAGATGCAGCCCGCAGAAATCGACGGCGAGCATCCTCCGCTCGTCGGCCGAGAGAGCCATCCCGCTCATCGCGCCGATCCGCAAGTCGATGCCATCATGGCTCCGCGCACATGTTTCACGTCATTCTCCTGAATCCCGAGATACCGGCGAACACCGGCAACATTATACGCCTGTGCGCGAACACGGGCAGCGAGCTGCACCTGATACGCCCCCTGGGCTTCGAAATGGACGACGCGCGCCTGCGCCGCGCCGGACTCGACTATCACGAGTACGCGCGCGTGCATGTCCATGACAACCTTGAAGCCTGCCTGGAAGCCACAGCGCCGCCGCGTCTGTTCGCGTGCTCCACCCGTGGAGGCATGACCCACGCCAACATAAGCTATCGCCGGGGCGATGCCTTCCTCTTCGGCCCGGAAACACGGGGCCTGCCGCCGGATGTGCTCGCTCGCATTCCGCCCGAGTTCGTCCTGCGCATTCCCATGATGCCCGGCAACCGCAGCATCAACCTCTCCAACGCCGTTGCAGTGATGGTGTACGAAGCCTGGCGTCAGCAGGATTTCGCCGGCAGTGGCGCGGCCGGTTGAACCTCAGGGAAGCAGACGCTCGCCCCGCCACAGCTCGGCCACATTCTCGCGCTCCCGCACCAGGTGGGCGTCGGTGTCGTCGACCATCACTTCGGCGGCGCGTGGGCGCGCGTTGTAGTTCGAACTCATGACGAAGCCGTAGGCACCGGCCGAGCATACGGCCAGCAACTCGCCCTCGCGCAGGGCGAGCTCGCGTTCCTTGCCGAGAAAATCGCCGGTCTCGCAGACCGGACCGACCACATCCCAGCGCTCCAACGGTGTGTCAGGGCACGGAGTCACCGCCACGATATCGTGCCAGGCCTGATAGAGGGCGGGGCGCAACAGATCGTTCATGCCGGCATCGACGATGGCGAAGTTGCGATCCTCGCCCGGCTTTAGATACTCGACACGAGTCAGCAGCACGCCGGCGTTGGCGGCGATCGACCTTCCCGGCTCGAGCAGCAGGCGGCAGGCGCGCGACCCCAGCCGCTCACGCAGCGCGGCTGCGTACTCGGCGGGCGCAGGTGGCGTCTCGTCCCGGTACCGCACGCCAAGACCGCCGCCGATGTTCAGATGCGTAATGCGCACTCCGCGCGCCGCCAGGCGATCGACCAGCGCGAGTACGCGGTCGAGGGCATCGACGAAAGGCTGCACCGACACCAGCTGCGATCCGATATGGCAATCGAGCCCCAGCATGTGGATGTGCTCCATGGCGGCCGCGCGGACAGCGAGCGCCTCGGCTTCGGCCACGGGAATGCCGAACTTGTTTTCCTTCAGGCCGGTCGAGATATACGGATGAGTGCGCGCATCGACATCCGGATTGACCCGCAATGAGACGGGCGCTCGGCATCCGGTCTGCGCAGCCACCCGATCGATGCGCTCGAGCTCGGCCGCGGACTCGACATTGAAACAGCCGATCCCGGCATCGAGCGCGCGGCTAATCTCGGCCGCGGTCTTGCCAACGCCCGAGAAGACGACGCGCGCAGCGTCTCCTCCCGCCGCGAGCACGCGCTCGAGCTCGCCGCCCGAAACGATGTCGAAGCCGGCGCCGATGCGGGCCAGCACGTTCAGCACTGCAAGGTTGGAATTCGCCTTGACCGCGTAGCACACCAGATGATCCAGCCCGGCGAAGGCGTCATCATAGGCGCGCCAATGGCGCTCGAGAGCCGCGCGCGAATAGACGTAGCAGGGCGTGCCGAACCGGGTGGCGATGTCGCGCAGATCCACGTTCTCGGCATGCAGGGCGCCGTCCCGGAAAGCGAATGCGTCGATCATTGCCGATCCTCCTGTGACATGGCGGCATCACCTGGAAGATAGAGATCGCCCTTCTGCCCGCAACCGGAGATCACGAGGCACAGAAGAGCCACCAGCAACAGGCTCAATAGCTGTGAGGAGGAATGTTTCGGCATCCGGAAATTCGCGGGGCGCTGGCGCATGGAACGGCCCACAGTATAATCGACAGAATCAAGCGAAGCCATGCGCTCATGAGCGACGAAATGAACCCCCGCCCACCCGGCGTACTCCTCGAGCCCTCCGCAGCCGCCGTGGCCACGGTAATCTGGCTGCATGGGCTGGGTGCCGATGGCCACGATTTCGAAAGCGTGGTCCCCTTGCTGCGTCCGCCCGCCGGCACGCGCTTCTACTTTCCCCACGCGCCTCTTCGCCCGATAACCATCAATGGCGGCATGACCATGCGCGGCTGGTATGACATCAGACCAGGCATGGCTGCGGAAGACGAACAGGGGATCAGGGCATCCGGCCAGGCCGTGCTCGACATGATCATGCACGAGCTCGCGCTCGGAGTAAGCCCGGAGCGGATCGTGCTCGCCGGGTTCTCGCAGGGTGGCGCGATCGCGCTGCACGCCGGGCTGCGTTTCCCCGGACGGCTGGGAGGCATTCTTGCGTTGTCGACCTATCTTCCGTTGCCCTCCCGCCTCGATGATGAAGCACATGCGGCCAGCCGCGAGACGCCGATCCTCATGGCTCACGGGCTGGCTGATGAAATCATTCCCATCCCGTCGGCACGACAATCGGTCCGCCTGCTCCAGTCCGCCGGCTACCGGCTCGAGTGGCACGAATACCCCATGGGACACATGATCTGTCCCGAGGAAATCTCGATGATCGCCTCCTGGCTGCATCGGGCGATAGCTCCCGACCCAAAGAAATAGCCTGCACATTCAGCGCCTTGAGGAACGACTGCGCGAGCAGCCTTCAGCGCTGCCGTTCACGGCCGCTACAAAAACAGGCACTAGCACGGCTCTTTCGAGGTGCGCATTGGCTGCGACAAAATTCGCCATTGATCAGACGCAGTTCACCGCTTTCTCCCCCCTGGACAGGCTCGCTCCTCGATCGGTCATCGAGTTGCTGAACCATTCCCGGATCGATCGCCTGCCGCCTGGCAGACGGCTCTTCACCCGCGGGGAGTCGGACGGAGAAACGATCTTTCTGCTGTCCGGGCAACTGGCACTCCTCGCCGATGGCCCCGCCGCCACCATCCGGGCCCAGACCGAGGAGGCCCACGGTCCCATCGGTGAAGGACAGCCACGTCTGCATACAGCCATCGCGCACACGGCGGCGACCGTTCTCTGCGTCGATTCGGCCGTGCTGCGCAGACTTTTGGCGGGGGACGAACAATCGAGCCGCGGCATCGCATCAGCAAACGACATCGCGACCGACACCGACGACCGGACCATTGCGCCGCCCATCACCGGGCCCGAGGATGATGCGGCCGAACAGGCAGACCCGCTCCCCCCGCTCTTCGAAAGGCTGCCGCCCATGCACCGGCGCCTGCTGCGCCACAGGATGGAGAGAATTGAAGTCGCCGGCGGCACCGAGCTGGTGCGCCAGGGCGACAAATGTCTGCACTTCGACCTGGTGGAGCACGGCGTCCTTCAGCTACGCCGCCGTGGTCGCGGTGGCGAGCGCCGGCTGGTTTCCGGGGATGCCGTGGGTCCGGAGGTACTCCTGGCGGGCGGGACCCGCCATGACGCGACAGTGACGGCGCTGGAGGACTGCATCGTGCTGCGCGTCCCGCGGCAGGAATTCCTCGCGCTGATCGCCCGGCACTATTGTCGCCGCATCACACCCGCCGACCTGTCCGCGCTTACCGCCAGCGGCGAGGTCACGCTGCTCGATCTGCGCTCCCCGGCGGCGTATCGCCGCTCGCATATGCCGGGCAGCATCAACTTCCCGCTGCCGTTACTGCTCACCGCGGCTCCGACCCTGGATGCGGGACGCCGCTATGCACTTGCTGGCGACAGTATCCGCCATTGCGCAGCCGCCGCATTCCGGCTTGCGCAACATGGCGCAAGGACGCTCATGTTGTACGATCCTATCAAGACGATTCTGCATCAGCGACCCTGATGATTCACGACTACTATCTCGGCAGACAGCCCATATACGATGGAGAGCAGCAGGTCATAGGTTACGAACTGCTGTTCCGTCAGCGCGACGGCGCCTGGCGCACTCCTGTCGATGGCGACCAGGCAACGAGCCGGGTCATCATGCACAGCTTCTGGGAGCTTGGGCTCAGCAGGGTCGTGGGCAATCACAAGGCATTCATCAATGTCACCCGCGGCTTCCTCCTCGATCCCGAGCTGCTGCCACCCCCGGGACCACAGCTCGTGCTCGAGATCCTGGAAGACATCATCATCGACGACGAAGTGACCGCCGCGGTACGCGAACTGAAGGCCCGCGGATACACCATCGCCCTTGACGACTTCGTCTATCACGAAGATCTCGAACCGCTGGTCGCGCTCGCCGACATCGTCAAGCTGGACGTGAAGGAACTCGGCGCCGAGAGGCTCGCCGAACACACGCAGGTATTGCGTCTGCATTCCCTGAAGCTGCTGGCGGAGAAAGTCGAAACGCCCGAAGTCTACGAATACTGTGCCGGACTGGGATTCGACTATTTCCAGGGCTACTTCCTGTGCCGCCCCCGCGTGCTCACAGGCAAGCGGATGCCCGCCAACCGCATCAACGCCCTGCGCCTGATGGCCGGGTTACAGGCAAGGAATCTCGATCTCGCCAGCCTCGAGAAGATCATCTCCGAGGATCCCGCGCTGAGTTATCGTCTGCTGCGCTATATCAACTCGGCGGCATTTTCGCCCTCCAGCCCGATCCGTTCCATTCGCCACGCCATCGTTTATCTGGGCGAGAACGAGATCCGGCGCTGGGCCACACTGCTCGCTTTGGCGGGTATCGACGACAAGCCCGAAGCACTCATCACCACCTCGCTGATTCGCGCACGCATGTGCGAATTGATCGCCGCCCTGGAAGGAGAGCGCGGAAAGGAATCCGCATTCATCGTCGGGCTTTTCTCCACGCTCGACGCCATCATGGACCTTCCCATGGAAGACGTGCTGACTTCCCTGCCCTTGTCCTCGGAAATTACCGACGCTCTGCTGCACCACGCCGGGCCATTTGCCCACGCGCTCGACATCACTCTGTCGCATGAACGCGGCGACTGGGACGCCCTGGAGCGCGAGGACGCCATTGGAGATGTCATTTCCACCATCTATCTCGAAGCGCTCGAGTGGGTCGAGCGCATCACGCCGACCGTACACCACAACATCGGACAGCGCTGACTCCCGCTCACAGGGGCGCGATGGTGTACTATTCCCGTCTGCACCCGATGACGGGAATTCCCCGAAGCGACCGACATGGAGCCGAAGGTTCACCAGCCATCCATCGACCCCAGTGTCCTGCTGGACGCATTGCGGTCCGTGCTGTCGCCGGGGTCGGTACTGCATGAAGCAGAGCAGCTGGCTCCCTGGGAATGCGACGGACTTTCCGCTTACCGCCAGCGCCCGCTGTTCGTCTGCCTGCCCGAGACAGTGGAGCAGCTGCAGGCGCTGCTTCGGCTGTGTCACGAGCGACAGGTACCGGTGGTCGCTCGCGGCGCAGGCACCGGATTGTCCGGCGGGGCCTTGCCCGATGCGGAAGGAGTGCTGATCGGCCTCGCGAAGTTCAACCGCATCCTCGAAATCGATCCCGCGAATCGCCTGGCGCGTGTTGAGCCCGGCGTGCGCAACGTGGCCGTATCCGAGGCAAGCGCCGTCCATGGCCTGTACTACGCGCCAGACCCATCCTCCCAGATCGCATGCACCATCGGCGGCAACATCGCCGAGAACGCGGGAGGCGTGCACTGCCTCAAGTACGGTTTGACCGTACACAACGTGGTGGCAATGAAGGTGCTGACGATGGACGGCACACTGCTGGAGCTTGGCGGCGGCGCGCCGGATGCGCCCGGCTATGATCTGCTGGCGCTGATGACCGGCTCGGAAGGCTTGCTCGGCATCGTGGTGGAAGCCACGTTGCGCCTGCTGCCGCTGCCGGCATCGACACGCGTCCTGCTCGCCGCCTTCGATTCGGTCAGCGCGGCCGCAACCACGGTCGGCGATATCATTGGCGCGGGCATCCTGCCGGCGGGACTGGAGCTGATGGACAGGCTCGCCATCCGCGCCGCGGAAGACTATGCCGGGGCGGGCTATCCGCGCGATGCCGCCGCGATCCTGCTTTGCGAGCTCGACGGCGACAGCGAGGAACTCGATGCGCGAATGCGCCAGGTCGAGGCACTCGCCACCGCGCGCGGCGCGACCCGCATCGACATCGCCGTCGATCCCGCGGAACGCCGCCGGCTTTGGGCTGGCCGCAAGGCGGCCTTTCCCGCCATGGGCAGAATCGCGCCGGACTACTATTGCATGGATGGAACCATTCCACGGCGCCGCCTGCCCGAGGTCCTGGAACACATCTCCGAATGGTCGCGCGAATACGGACTGGCGGTCGCCAATGTGTTCCACGCCGGTGATGGCAACCTGCATCCGCTCATCCTTTACGATGCAAACCGACCCGGAGAGTTGGAAAGAGCCGAGGAGTTCGGCGGACGCATCCTGGAACTGTGCGTGCAAGTCGGCGGCACCATTACCGGCGAACATGGCGTGGGTGTCGAGAAGCTAGACCAGATGTGCGTGCAGTTCACTGATGCCGAGCTGGAGCAGTTCCGCCTGATCAAGGACGCCTTCGATCCGCACCGGCTTCTCAACCGCGGCAAGGCCGTTCCGACCCTGCACCGGTGCGCCGAGCTCGGCCGCATGCACGTACACGCAGGGAAACTGCCTCACCCCGAACTCGAGCGATTCTGACATGGATCGCGACCTCGGCGAACATCTGTGCCAGACGGTGCGACAGGCTTGCGAGACCCGCACGCCGCTGTGCATTCGCGGCGGCGGCAGCAAGTCCTTCTATGGGCGAACCGCGCGCGGTGAACCTCTCGGCGTCGCCGATCATCGCGGCATCGTCGCCTACGAACCCACCGAACTCACCATCACTGTGCGCTGCGGAACACCACTCGACGAAGTCGAAGCAATGCTCACCGCCCGAAACCAGATGCTGGCATTCGAACCGCCACGCCATGCCAGCGCGGCCACCATCGGCGGCACCATCGCCTGCGGCCTTTCCGGGCCGCGGCGCATGTATGCGGGCAGCGTGCGCGATTCCCTGCTTGGCCTGCGTTGCATCAGCGGCGAAGGACGGATCCTGCGCTTCGGCGGCGCCGTGATGAAGAACGTCGCCGGGTTCGACGCCTTCCGCCTGATGGCCGGCGCCATGGGCACGCTCGGCGTATTGCTGGATGCCACTTTCAAGGTGCTTCCGCGCCCCGAGCATCAGGAGACGCGAGTGTTCGAATGTGATTCGACGCAGGCGATCGCCACCATGAATGCGTGGGCCTCCCGACCGCTTCCCGTGAGCGCCACGGCATGGCATGACGGACGCCTTTATGCGCGCCTGGAAGGAAGCGCGGATGCAGTGAATGCGGCGCGACGTGAACTCGGGGGAGATGCGCTCGACGAAGCACAGGGCTTCTGGCGTGGACTGCGCGACCATCGCCAATCCTGGCTTTCGCAACCGGACATGCTGTGGCGCATCGCGCTGCCGCCCGCGACGCCGCCACTGCCGATCGTCGGCGAGTGGCTCATCGAGTGGGGAGGAGCGCAGCGCTGGCTCCGGACCGCCATGGCGCCGAAGTTCGTGCGCGAGATGTGCGCGCGGCAGCGAGGCCACGCCACCGTCTTCCGCGGTGGCGACAGGGAAGGCAGCGTCTTTCACCCGCTCCCCGTGCCAGTGATGCAACTGCATCGCCGGTTGAAGGAAGCGTTCGATCCACGGGGCATCCTCAACCCGCAGCGCCTCTACAGGGAACTCTGACGCGTGCAGACACGCATCGATGAAGCCACCGTCGCGGGAACCGACGCGCGAGTTGCGGAAGCCATTCTTCGCAGCTGTGTGCATTGCGGGTTCTGCAACGCCACCTGTCCGACTTACCGCCTGCTCGGCAACGAACTCGACGGACCGCGCGGCCGCATCTACCTGATGAAGCAGATGCTGGAAGGCGTGCCGGTGAGCGGCACCACCGTTCGTCATCTGGACCGCTGCCTCACCTGCCGCGCCTGCGAGACCACTTGCCCCTCCGGAGTCGCATACAGCAGCTTGCTGGACATCGGTCGCTCGCGCGCGGAGCAACAGTACCGGCGTCCCTGGCGCGAACGAGTGCTGCGCCGGCTGCTGCGCGCGGTCCTGCCGAGCACGCAGCGCGTACGCCTGGCGCTGCGCCTCGCTCCCTTTCTGCGCGGCATGATGCCCGCGGCTCTGGCCGCTGCGCTACCGGCGCGCCGCTCGCGCGCGGCAACTGGCGCCGAGTGGCCGCGACCGCGCCACGCCAGGCGCATTATCATCCTGCAGGGCTGCGTACAGACTGCGACCCATCCCGGCATCGACGCCGCGGCGGCGAGGGTACTCGATCGTCGCGGCATCAGTCTGCTGCGGCTTGCGGACGGCGGCTGCTGCGGGGCGGTCGATCATCACCTTGCAGCCGCTGAAGCAGCAAGATCGCGCATGATCCGTAATCTGAATGCCTGGTGGCCGGCGATCGAAGCGGGAGCCGAGGCGATCATCTCCACATCGAGCGCGTGCACTGCGATGCTGAAGGACTACGGCAGGCTGCTCGGCAGTGACCCGGAGCATGGACAGCGCGCCCTTCGCACTTCCGGCATGGTGCGCGACATCGGCGAAGTGCTCGCATCGCTGCCTGCACCGGCCGCGCAAGATCCCTCGCGCGGCGCAGGGTCTTCGCCGATGCGCATTGCCTATCATGCCCCCTGCTCGCTCCAGCACGGACTGCGCGCTCAGGATGCCGTCGCTTCCGCGCTCACCGCATGCGGATATGAGCTCGAGCCGGTGCGCGATGCTCACCTTTGCTGCGGCGCGGCCGGGACGTATTCGATCCTGCAGCCGGAGCTGTCCACTCAATTGCGCCGCGACAAGATCGCCGCGCTTCAGGCCGGCAACCCGTCCGCCATCGCCACCGCGAACATCGGCTGCCTGATACACTTGGTTCAGGCAGCCGCGGTCCCGGTGCGTCACTGGATCGAGCTGGTCGATGAAGCCGAGCGGAACGCGCAGCGCTGACGAAATTCAAACGACAGAGGGAACAGTATTCATGAAAATCGGTTCATTCCACCCGCCGCAGCGCACGCTCATGGGGCCGGGTCCTTCCGATGTCAGCCCGCGCGTGCTAGCGGCCATGGCGCGGCCGACCCTGGGTCATCTCGACCCGGCTTTCGTCGCCATGATGGAAGAGGTCAAGAAGATGATGCAGGGTGCGTTGCTCACCTCCAACGCGCTCACCTTCCCCGTATCGGCGCCCGGTTCCGCCGGCATGGAAACCTGCTTCGTGAATCTGGTACAGCCCGGCGACAAAGTGATCGTGTGCCAGAACGGCGTGTTCGGCGGTCGCATGAAGGAGAACGTGCTGCGCTGCAGTGGTGTGCCGGTGATGGTGGAAGACACCTGGGGACGGGCGGTCGACCCGCAGAAGGTCGAGGATGCGCTGCGCGCGCACCCCGACGCGAAAATCGTTGCCTTCGTGCATGCCGAAACGTCCACTGGCGCCTGCAGCGATGCCCGCCTGCTGACGGAGATCGCGCATCGGCATGACTGCGTGACCATCGTCGACGCGGTGACTTCGCTCGGCGGCATACCGCTGCGCACGGACGACTGGGAGCTGGATGCGGTGTATTCCGGCACCCAGAAGTGTCTTTCCTGCGTGCCGGGCCTGTCACCCGTGACGTTCAGCGAGCGGGCGCGGGAGACCATCACCAGGCGAAGCAAGCCGGTCCAGAGCTGGTTCCTCGATCTCTCCCTGGTGATGTCCTACTGGGGCAGCGATGGCAAGCGCAGCTACCACCACACCGCGCCGGTCAACACCCTCTATGCGCTGCATGAAGCGCTGGTGATCCTGCACGAGGAAGGACTCGAGAACGCGTGGAAGCGCCACGCGCGTGGTCACGAAGCCTTGCGCGCGGGCATCGAGGCCATGGGGCTGGAGTTCGTCGTCCCGGCCGCAGAACGGCTGCCGCAACTCAACGCCATCCGCATTCCGGACGGCGCCGATGATGCCGCCGTGCGCTCGCGCCTGTTGCGCGAATACCAGCTCGAAATCGGCGCCGGGCTGGGCGCCATGGCGGGCAAGGTATGGCGCATTGGACTCATGGGGCATGCCTGCACGGAGCGCAACGTTCTCCTGTGTCTCGGCGCACTGGAGGACGTGCTCGGTTCGCTTGGCACCTCGGTGAATAAAGGCGCTGCCCTTGCCGCTGCGCGCGCATCGTTCGACGCCTCGACTGCCTGAATCAATCAGCCCGCGGGAGCGCCGTCAACTCCCGCGGGCTCATCATCCTCCGCTCTGCCGGACGAGCAGCAGCAGGCCACGACCGTCTCCGGCAGCACTGCCCTCGCTGTGAACCGCAAGGGCGATGAAGTCTCCGCTCGCATCGGCGGCTCCGGCCGCCACGATCCGCTCAAGACCTCCGTCCACGCCTCCCACCGTCAGCTCAAGACGCACCGCGCCGTTCTCATCGACGCGATACGTCCCGGGCACGGCTGCGGTTTCCGCCATGGCTCCGGCTTCGATCGATCCGCCCGCTCCCGCGCCAGTCCCCAGACTGAATGCGCGAACGAACAGATCCACGTCATCGACCAGCCCATCCTCCGCACTCAGACGCAGCATGCCATGGCGCACGGACGCGCCAAGGAAAAAGGCGCCCTCATCCGCACCCTCATCGACGCGTACCCGACTGGTATATTCGATGGCGTGGTACATACCGGCTACCGGCGGCGCGCCATCCCCGGACTGACGGATCGCCACCGCCAGAATGCGTTCCACACGATCCTCGTTTGCCGCGGCCATTTCCATCACCGCCACATGGCCATCGGCACTCACCACGCCCGCGCCAATGCGGGTGCCGTCATCATCATCCGCACGCAACTCCATCAGACCGGTGCCGGGAACCATGCGGAACAGGCCACTGGCGGGCACGACCGTAGCGAAGCCGGAATCCGGCAGGATTCCGCCGCCCGAATCGAGCGTCAAGGCACCGCCCCCGGCGCCTGATATGAAACCGCCATAGTCTTCGCGCGCGGGATCCCCGGTGAATGCGCGTGACTGCGGCGCGCTATCGAATGCCACGTTGCCGCCGCCCGCGCCAATGGTCACGCCCGCCTCGGTGGCGGAGTAGGAATGGAACATCCGTACCAGATGGTACGGCGTGGCTTCGGCGCCGAGCGGATCGAGCCTGGTGACAGCCTCCGCAGCGAACACAGGTTCCGGCCAGCGGCTCATGAAGCGCAGGCCGGCGCCGGCGGCGACGAGCCCACCCGGTCCGTCGACTGCTATCGCCAGGGGATGCACCATGAGCGTTCCATCAACGGTAATGGCCCCGGGCGTCACGGCGATGGCTGGACGCTCGGGATCGAGCACGAACACCTGCCCGTTCGCGGAGGCCGCGTGCATCTGATCGCCCAGATCATCACCCGGGATGAGATCTTCAGCGGCATCGTCTGTCACCATGCGGGCAGAGTTGTCCGCGAAGAGATCCTGCACGAATACGGCGCGCGGGACGAAAGCCCGCGCCGCGCGCGCCCTGGCGTCCAGCGTGATCATGCCCACGCCGCTGGCCACATCGACACCGCTGCGGAAACCTGCTTCGGGCGCCAGCGCTGGATCGCGGAGGGTCGACGTGAATTCGATGACGCCATGATCGCCGTCGCCGATCGCGACGCTCTCATCGCCATCGCGAAGCGAATCCAGCATGACATCAAACTGTCTGCCCGCCTGCGTTTCGAGTTGCGTGATCGTTTCCTCGAGCGTACCCGCGGCCTCCACCCGCAATCCCTCGAGATAGCCGGAGAGAGCCGCCAGCTCCGTACGCGAAAACCCGGACAGCCGCTCCCCTTCCTGGATGCTGCTTTCCACGCGCCGCACGGCAAGTTCCGAAGCCGGGGTGAGTTCGAGATTCTCCGCCGTGACGAAGGCTCGAACCGTTTCGGTGCGCAGTGACGCGCGCAGCATCAGCATGCCCTGGGCAGGCAAGCCATCGATGACGAAGGCGCCATCGGCATCGCTGGTGACTGTGTCGATGGGCGCCCCGGAAGGCGCGCCGCTTTCATCGACGCGCAGCAGCTCGACCTGAACACCCGGCGCCGGGATCAATCCGGGCGAGGCGGCCTGGGCATGCGCGGAAAGAAAGCGGAGGATGGCGACAAACATGCCTCCGCCGGATCGTGCCGCGAGCTGGTCCGAGGTGGACAGAACCCGACCCGCGACCCGGGGCGGATTGAAGTCTCCTCCGTCCGCCGCGGATGAGGGGCCGTCGCCGTCACTGCCACAGCCTGCTGTCAGGATCACGCATGCAGCGAGCACGCACATGCGCGATGGCCGGAATGAACGATGATGAGGGGAAACCGCCGGTTGGATACGCATCCCTGTCTCGTGCCTCCATGCAGGACCGGATGAATACTGTGTCACGGCAGGCGCGATCGCGCCGGAACGCGACATGTCACGGCAAGAAAAACATCGATCCCCGGCACTTCATCCATGAAGCCCCGGGGCTCGATGAGAGGGGGGCGAGCCTGACGACGAGAGAAGATCCATTTCAGATCGTCGGCAGTCTCGATTAATAGGACCGGGCGACCAGCCGGAAGTTCCATCGGTGGCGGGACAATTTTTTCCGAACCTGCAGACAGGCCGACAACAGGAATCAAGCGTCTCAGGTCATCACTTTTCCGCCGGAAACGGGGCAAGGGGGGCGAACGTCCACGAGCAACGGTGGAGGGAGCAATTGGGTCCACATGCCTCGGATTCAATCGCAATCCTGTCAATGCGGCTCTCCCGCGCAGTGCTATGCTACCGCCCTGAGTTCGTCATGGAGGCGCTTGCCATGGGTACCGACAGGCCGGACAGGGACAAGACCAACAAGGCCGCCTTCACGCCTCTGGTCCACTGCAACGAGTGCATGCACGAGGTACCGCGCTCGGAAGCGCTCTCCCGCGAAGGCTCCGACTACACGCTGTTCTTCTGCGGGCTGGACTGCTTCCATCGCTGGCGCAAGGGCCACCCGGAAGAAGCTGCCCGCCTGCACGGGCACAACGGCTAGCCCATCCCGGCGCCTGGACGCCCGCTTCCGCAGATCTCCGCCCAGCCGCAAAGCGGTCACGCGCCAGGCCGCATCCCTCTTCTCTCAACTCGCTCTCGCCTCTCCCAGGGATCGAGCCTATCGAGCCCTAGAGTCTCGTCGCGCCGATATGTAGCTGGACCGCTTCTTAGACATCTTCTAAGATAAGTGCAGCTTGGTCGCCCGAGTGGTGCGGCGCCCACGGAATGCCCAGTATGATGAGGAGGAAATTCGTGATTCACTTGCGCAACACCCTTTCTTCGATGGCCCTTGCCCTCGCGGTGGCTGGCCCTGCTCTGGCCATGGAAGCCCTGCCCGAACAGCCGCCCGTCCCTGTGGACAACCCCCAGACGGCCGCCAAGATCGAACTCGGCAAGCAGCTCTACTTCGATCCGCGTCTGTCCTCGAGCGGCACCGTATCGTGCAACTCGTGTCACAACGTCATGGCCACCGGCACCGACAGCATTCGCACCTCGGTGGGTGTGGAAGGCAAGCTTGGTGGACGCAATGCACCCACGGTGTGGAATGCCGCCTATCTGAGCTCCCAGTTCTGGGATGGTCGTGCAGCCACCCTGGAAGACCAGGCCAAGGGCCCGATTCTGAACCCGATCGAAATGGCCATGCCCGATGAAGATTCCGCGGTCGAAGTGATTCGCGCGATCCCGGGCTATGTCGAGCGCTTCCAGGCGGTCTTTGGCGGCGACAACCCGGTGACCTATGACAACATCGCCAAGGCGATCGCCTCTTATGAGCGCACCCTGATCACGCCCAACAGTCCCTTCGACAACTACATGCGAGGTGACAAGAAGGCGCTGAGCCCCGAAGCCGAGCGCGGCATGAAGCTGGTTCAGGACGTTGGCTGCACCGCCTGCCATAGCGGACCGACATTCGCCGGCCCCGCGACCCTGGCGACGGGACAGCCGTTCCTGCAGCGCTTCCCGATCTTCCTCGACAACGAGTACGTCTCCACCTACAAGCTGGACGTGGATCCGGGTCGCTTCGAGTCGACCGGAAAGGAAGCCGACCGTCACATGTGGCGCGTGCCCACCTGGCGCAATGTCGCCCTGACCGCGCCGTATTTCCACAACGGCTCGGTAGACACGCTGGATGAAGCCGTGCGCGTCATGGGCAAGACCCAGCTCAATATCGAGCTGAGCGAGGCGCAGGTGGCCGACATCGTCGCCTTCCTCGAGAGCCTGACCGGAGAGATTCCGCAGCAGACCATGCCGATCCTGCCGATGACGAGCGGCAGCTGGATTCACACCGGCAACTGATCCCCTGGTTCGCGGATCTCTGGAAAGGGCGCCTTCGGGCGCCCTTTTTTTGTCCCCGAATCCGCGCAGGGCTTGTCTTTCTTGTCCCCTGGCGCAGCCTTTCCCTGTCGCGACCGCCGGCGAGCGCGCCTCTTCGCACGGCAGCGCTCCGCCCGTCCCAGCTCGGCCGAACGAACGGCAACTTATTGATACCTATCAATTACATCCAATCCGCGACGGCGTAGCTTACAGGCCAAGCACCTGAGGCGTGGCCAACAGACAGCAATGTCGGCGCGATCGGAATCGCGGGCACAAACATTCGCGACAGGAGGTGGAAAATGGCTGCAGTGGTGATGGAGACGGAGAGCCGAAACGAACACCGGCCATATTTCTCCGCGATACGGTGGACGGCCATTCTGGGCGGGCTGGTAGGTGGTATGGGCTCATACATGCTTCTGGCGCTGCTCGGGGTCGCGACCGGACTCACGGCGGTGGATCCCCGGGCCGCGGAACCGGTAGCTGGCGTACCGATGGGCATGGGAATCTGGACCGGATTGATAACCCTGATTTCAGCGTTCATCGGCGGCTATATCGCCGCCCGAATGTCGGGGCTTTCGCGTACCAGCGATGGCATGCTGCACGGCTTCATCAACTGGGGAGCGACGATGGTGTTGTTCGCCTTTCTGGCCACCAGCGCCGCCAGCATGGTCCTCGGGGGAACCTTCGCTCTGCTCGGCCAGGGCCTGCAGGGTGTGAGCAGCGCGGCGGGCCAGTTAGCGGAAAGCCAACAGCAGGGCGCAGGTGGCCTGACCGGCCAGCTCGAGCGCATCATCACCGGATCCGAAGGCGGCTCGATCAGTGGCGAGAACGTGGGCGCCGTCCAGGAGCGGCTGCAGGCCGGCGACCGTCAGGGTGCGGTCGACTACATGGTGAACCAGATGGGCTTCACCCAGAACCGCGCCAATCAGGTCGCCGACATGGCAGCGCCTCTGTTCGGGGGCGAACTCGGCCAGGAGGCCCAGCAAGCCGCCACCACGACGGTAAATGCCCTGGCTGCGGCATCATGGTGGCTGTTCGTCGCTCTTGCCCTGTCATTGGTCGCTGCGCTGTTCGGCGGCAGAATGGGGATCAAGGCCCAGGCCAGCCGCACCTTCGGTGACCACTACAGGGAGCGTCGTCAGCACCGCGAACACCGCCGCCCAGGGCCGGCGCGAGCATAGGTGGAACGAGAGTATCGGAGGTAAGAAAAAGCCGGAGAAAAATTCTCCGGCTTTTTTGTATGGCGAGGAAAGTGAACAGTTGAAAGAGGCAAGAACCGGACACTCCTCCCTTCCTCTTTCAACTCTCCTCTTTACTCTCATTACATGGTGGGCCCGCTCGGACTCGAACCGAGGACCAAGGGATTATGAGTCCCCTGCTCTAACCGACTGAGCTACAGGCCCGGAATAGAGAAAAGTGAAAAGCTGAAAGTGGAAAGGGGCTGGCGAACCGTCGAATCGACCGACAGCGACGGGTTCGAGTGCTTTCACTGTCCTCCCTCGCCTTTCCTCTTTCCACTGAAAAAGGGCTCCAACGGAGCCCTTTTCTTGTACTACTAGTCCACGAAGCTGCGCAGCGGCTCCGAGCGGCTCGGGTGACGCAGTTTGCGCAGTGCCTTGGCTTCGATCTGGCGAATGCGTTCGCGGGTGACGTCGAACTGCTTGCCGACCTCTTCCAGCGTGTGGTCGGTATTCATGTCGATGCCGAAACGCATGCGCAGCACCTTGGCTTCGCGCGCGGTGAGGCTCTCGAGCACGGCGGTGGTCGCTTCGCGCAATCCCGAGATGGTCGCGGCTTCGGGCGGCGACAGGACATTGGCGTCTTCGATGAAATCGCCCAGATGCGAATCCTCGTCGTCGCCGATCGGCGTTTCCATAGAGATCGGTTCCTTCGCGATCTTCAGCACCTTGCGGATCTTGTCCTCGGGCATCTCCATGCGCTTGGCCAGTTCCTCGGGCGTCGGCTCGCGACCCATCTCCTGCAGCATCTGACGGCTGATGCGGTTCAGCTTGTTGATGGTCTCGATCATGTGCACGGGAATGCGGATCGTGCGCGCCTGATCGGCGATCGAACGGGTGATCGCCTGGCGGATCCACCAGGTGGCATAAGTCGAGAACTTGTAACCGCGCCGATATTCGAACTTGTCCACTGCCTTCATCAGACCGATGTTCCCCTCCTGGATCAGATCGAGGAACTGAAGACCGCGATTGGTGTACTTCTTGGCGATGGAAATGACGAGACGCAGGTTGGCCTCCACCATTTCCTTCTTGGCGCGCCGGGCCTTGGCTTCGCCGATCGACATCTTGCGATTGATGTCCTTGATCTCGTTGATCGTCAGTCCGGCCTCGTCCTGAATGTCGAGGAGCTTCTTCTGCGCGCGCAGAATCTCGTCCTTGTACTCGGCCAGCACCGGCGAGTACTTCTTGCCGGCCGCGATCTGCCGCGGCAGCCATTCCATGTCCGTCTCGTTGTCCGGGAAGGAGGTGATGAAGTCCTTGCGCGGCATGCTCGCCTGGCTGACGCAAATGGACATGATCACCTTTTCCTGCGCGCGGACACGCTCCACGGAATCGCGCAGATTCTTGATCAAGTGATCGATGATGCGCTGCGTCAGCTTGAAGCTCATGAAGCACTCGGCGAGCTCGCGCCGCGCCTTGGTGGACTTCTCGTGCGTAGCACCATGCTTGGCGCTGGCGCTCATGGCCTTCTTGTATATCTTTTCGAGTTCGCCGAAGCGGCGTGCGGCTTCCTCCGGGTCCGGACCGGTATCGGCAGCGGGCTCGTCGCCGTCGCCTTCCTCATCGCCGTCCTCTTCCGCATCGTCGCGCTGCCCGTCGGAGAATTCGGTATCGACGGCCTGCACCACGATCTCGGCGCTCTCCTCGTCGACTTCGGGCTCGGCCTCCACGTAGCCGATGATGAGGTCGCCGAGGCGGATCTCGCCTGCCTGCACCTTTTCGTAAATGCGCTGCAGCTCGCCCACGGTGCCGGGATAATCCGCGAGCGCAAGCAGCATCTGCCGCTGCCCGCTCTCGATGCGCTTGGCGATCTTGATCTCGCCCTCGCGCGTGAGCAGTTCGACGGTACCCATTTCGCGCATGTACATGCGAACCGGGTCGGTGGTCCGACCGAACTCGCTATCCACGCTGGCAAGGGCGGCGGCTGCCTCTTCAGTGGCGTCGTCGTCACCATCGACGGCGGAATCGCTCATCAGCAGAGTTTCGGCATCGGGAGCGAACTCGTGCACCGCGATTCCCATATCGTTGATCATGCCGATGATGTCTTCGATCTGTTCCGGATCGACGATATCGCTGGGCAAATGATCGTTGACCTCGCGATAGGTGAGGTAACCCTGCTCCTTGCCTTTTGCAATCAGTGCCTTGAGTTGAGACTGTTGCTCTTGCTTCATATCGTATCCGGACCTCTGCTGATCGGCGCCCCTGAGGGCGGCAAACGGGTAAGTTTACAATAGACAGATAAAATTTGAGAAGATTCGATCTTTCCGTGACCTTGCTGCCACAATCGGCGGTCAGCCGCTCATCGCCTTTTCCGCAAGCAACTGGAGCAGCATGGCTTTTTCCTCTTCGCCAAGCTCGGACTTCTCCCGCAGGCGGTCGATCCGCTGATCCAGATAGCGGCCGCGCAGCGCCCGCATCACGGCTGCAAATTCCGCATCCAGGCTTTCCGGCGGAATCAACGCCTCGTCCTGCACCAGGCGCGCGAGATAGCGCCCATGCTCGTGGCTCCGCCACCGTTCCAGGATACTGGCGGTGTTGAGATGAGGGTGGACATCCAACAAATCAAGCATTTCCAGCAATATTGTCGCGCCGGGAATATCCAGATCCTTCAACCAGTTGATATCGGAATGCTGCTCCGCCAGCGCTGGCCTGCGGAGCAGCATTCTAATGGCCTTGCGAGGCAATGAATCGACCTTGCGCGGCAGGCTGCGGGCCGACGGACGAGCGGCGGGCAAAGCGGCGGATGGCGCCTTTTCGTCCGCGCCGCCGAGCATGCGCTCGAGCGCAAGGGCGTCCATCCGCGTCAATTCGGCCAGACGGCGGGTCATCATGTGGCGGAACACGCCCGGCGCCATGCGCAGGAGATAGGGCCTCGCCAGCTCGACCAGTCGCGCCCGCCCGTCGATGGTCGACGTATCGGCCTGCTGCCTCAAACCGTCGTAGAAAAAAGTCGAAAGCGTGACTGAATCTGCAAGGCGGGCTTCGAAGCCTTCCTTGCCCTCTTTGCGCACCAGGCTGTCGGGGTCTTCGCCTTCGGGCAGAAACATGAAGCGCGCCTGACGCCCTTCACGGACCGCCTGCAGCGCCCCTTCCAGCGCGCGCCAGGCCGCCTGTCGACCGGCCCGATCGCCATCGAAACAGAACACCAGTTCGGGCACCAGCCGGAACAGACGATCGAGATGATGCGGGGTGGTTGCCGTACCCAGCGTGGCGACCGCAGCGGTGAACCCGTGTCGCGCCAGCATGACCACGTCCATGTAACCCTCCACCACGACCAGCCGCTCCGGGGCACGCGTGGCCTTGCGCGCCTCATAGAGCCCGTATAGCTCGCGCCCCTTGTGGAACACGGCTGTCTCCGGAGAGTTGAGGTATTTTGGCGTGTCATCGCCGAGCACCCTGCCGCCGAACGCGATCACCCTGCCGCGGCCATCCCGGATCGGGAACATGATGCGGTCACGAAAGCGATCGTAATACCCGCCGCCCTGTTCCCGGCGGATGACGAGCCCCGCCGCGAGCAGTTGCTCCGGCTTGTGACGCTCACCCAGCGCCTGGAGCAAACTGTCCCAGCCGGGGGGCGCATATCCCAGGCCGAACCCGGCAGCAGTCTCGCCGTCGAGTCCGCGCTCCTTGAGATACGCGACCGCCGTGGCTCCGCGTGGATGCTCGCGCAGCTGACGACGGAACCAGCCCGCAGCATCCTCCAGCACCGGGTACAGACCCGCGTCCGTGGACTCGACTTTCCCCGCCCCGTCTCCGAACTGCGGCATGGGCAGCCCGGCCCGGCTGGCCAGTTCCTGCACGGCTTCGACGAAATCGAGCCGGGCGAACTCCATCAGAAAACCGATCGCCGTACCGTGAGCGCCGCAACCGAAGCAGTGATAGAACTGCTTTTCGGGGCTGACGGTGAAAGACGGCGATTTTTCGTTATGGAAAGGACAGCACGCGACATACTCGCGGCCGGCCTTGCGCAGGGTGACATGGCTGTCGATCAGCTCGACGATATCCGTGCGACCGATCAGATCATCGATGAAAGGCTGTGGAATGCGGCCGGACACGCTCTTCCTCGGACGGACAGCGATGGATTCGTCTGAAACAAAGATACTGTGCCGGACGAGGCCGGCACAAGAAACCCTCCTGACCCGCAAGTGGGCCGGAGGGTGATCAGTTCGGGGGTACTTCGGAATCAGGCGCCGAGGCGTTCGCGCACACGAGCACTGACCACGGTCATGTCGGCCCGGCCCTGGATGCGGGACTTCAGGAGCGCCATCACCTTGCCCATGTCCTTTATCGAGGAAGCGCCGCTTTCGGAAATACCCTGATCGATCAGCCGCAGCAGTTCGTCCTCCGGCATGGCCGGCGGCAGATAGGAGGAAATGATATCCAGCTCGAAGGCTTCCTTGTCCACCAGATCCTGGCGGCCTCCGCTGCGATACTGGCTGATCGAATCCTGATGCTGCTTGACCATCCGGCCAAGGACGGCGATGACCTGCTCGTCGTCGAGTTCCTTGCGCTCGTCTACCTCGCGCTGCTTGATCTCGGCGGTGATCAGGCGCAGGACCCCGAGCCGCGCGCTGTCCCTCGCGCGCATCGCCTCCTTCACGTCATCCTGGATGCGGGTCTTCAGCGGGCTCATGGGTTTCTCCGCCCCGAAGGGAGCGATCGCGGGTCAGCCGTGGGGACGCAGGTAACGCGACTTCTCCATCGAGGTGCGCTTCTGCTGGCGCTTCACCGCGGCAGCGGCCTTGCGCTTGCGCACGGACGTCGGCTTCTCGTAGTACTCACGGCGACGAATTTCGGAAAGGACGCCGCTCTTTTCGCAGATGCGCTTGAAGCGACGCAGCGCGACCTCGAACGGCTCGTTGTCTCTGACACGTACGTTGGGCATTCGATATCCTCGAGATGATCTACCCGAAAAATGGGGACTTATCTTAACCCCGCGCGAACCAAAAGCCAAGGCCATGGATACGCCGGCTGGCCTTCCGCTCTATCACCCGGCCGCGCTATCATGGCCAGGTTCCCTCCGAACGAGCCCAGACACGATGTCACTGTTCAACAAGCGGGCGGTCCGCGATGCGGAGGCTTTTGAATCCGTGGTCCGGCCCCATTTGGGGCCGCTCTATCGTCTCGCCTATCGTCTGGCCGGTCGCAGGGAAGACGCCGAGGACCTGGTCCAGGATCTGCTGACCAAGCTGTATGCCCGGCGCGAGGAACTCGACAAGGTCGAGCATCCGCGCTCATGGCTGATGCGGGTGCTCTACCGGCTGTTCATCGACCAGCGCCGGCAACGGATGCGCTCCCCCCTGCACCTGGTGCCCGATTCGCAGTCAGGCGACACGGAAATGATCCTCGAGCGCCTGGTGGCGGACGACGAGCCTGCGGCGGAAACCGAACGGGACGACCAGCAACGCGCCCTGCTGGCCGCCCTGGCGAAGCTGAGCGAAGACCACCGGCGCGTGCTCGCCCTGCACGACATCGAGGGCTACACGCTGGAGGAGATGCAGGAAATCATCGACTGCCCCATAGGCACCCTCAAGTCGCGACTGCACCGTGCGCGCGCCCGGCTGCGTGAGCTGCTGGTGGAGGACGCCGCCCGTCGCATGGAACCCTCCGCATCACCTGTTCGTCATAACGTTCATAGCGCCTGAATGGGTCTTGTCATGAATTGCGGTGCCATCCTCAGCCGCCTGGATGATCATCTCGATGGGTACCTGCCACCGATCGAGCGCACCGCCGTGGAAGCCCATCTGCGCGGCTGCCGCAGATGCAGCGAAGCGCTGGTGGAAACCCGGGAATTGCGACGCCAGTTGCGTGAACTGCCCGTGCCGCGACCCGATATGCGTGGCTTCAGCCGGGCAATTGCCGCAGCAGCCGAGGCAGAAAACAGCCGCCGTCTGCGGCGGAGAACGGGAATGGCTGGCGGCGCGCTCGCCGCGAGCCTGGTTCTGGCCCTGGGACTGGGCCTGCGGGACGATCCCATCGCAGGCGACCCGGCGGCCGGGCCGGTGCCCGCGGCAATGGTGACGCAGGCCGAGCATCCGGTTCCCGGTATCCATACCGTAAGCTCCCCTGCGGTCCTGCCCCAGGAGGAAATCCTCGCACTCATCGTCCCATTGAACGAAGAACGCGAAATCAGCCTGGCGCTGGAATCGCAGCGCCGCATCGAGGAAGCCACCTTCACCGTGCACCTGCCGGAGGGCCTGGAACTGGCCGGCTATCCCGGACAGCGCGAGATCAGCTGGCGCGGTCCGCTGGAATCGGGCCATAACCTGCTCATCCTCCCGATCAGGGCCCAGGCGGGCGTAGGCGGCGATCTGATCGCCCGGATCGCCGACGCCGAGCGGCAGCGCAGCCTGACACTGCGCATGGAAGTGAGCGAACCCGGACCGAAGGCGCCGCCGATCATTCCAGCCGCCGAATCGACCCTGATGTGATCCACATGCGCCTCGCCACCCGCCATACCGTTCTGTTTGGACTCTACGCTTTGTTCAGCGCCAGCGGCGCCTGGGCTGTCGGCGAACTCGATGTCACCATCCGGGTCATCGAGCGCCACGAGCGCCTGGAGGACTTCAGCCACCGGATCGAACTGCCACGCGAAAATGCCACCGCACGCGAGCGCATTCCGGCGCGCTGGCAGGACGAGGACGAGTCGCATTTCCGGGAAACTGGAGACCACGGTGATGCGGAGCAATTCGAACGCTCGCGCGGCGAGTTCGAGCGGCAGGCACCGCAGGAACGCGCGCGGGAATGGTCACGCGAACGCGATAAAGGGCGGGGGGAGTGGCGGCGCGATGACCGGCGCACGTCGGCGGCCGAAGACCGCCCGCGTCACTGACCGACGCGCACCAGGCCGCCGAGTCCCGCGGTTTCCAGCACGGATGCCAGATAGGCGCGAATTTCTCCCGCATCATCCATGACGAGCGCCTGATCCAGGATGTCGCGCGCCTGGGCGAGGGCAAAGCTGCGTATCACCCGCTTGATGCGCGGCAGGCTGGCGACGCTGGCGCTCAGATTGGACACTCCCATTCCCAGCAGCAAGATCACCGCGGCCGGATCTCCGGCCATCTCCCCACACACGCCGATCGGCCGACCGCAGCGCTGGGCGCCCGAAATCGCCTGCGCCAGTGCTCGCAGCACCGCGGGATTCAGCGCGTCGTAAAGGCCGGCGACCCGCGAGTTGTTGCGGTCGACCGCGAGCATGTACTGGGTGAGGTCGTTGCTTCCTATGGAGAGATAGTCCACCCGGCGCGCCAGCGCCTCGATCATGTATACCGCCGAAGGCACCTCCACCATCACGCCGATCGGCGGCAGGCGCACCTCGGGCTCCTCCTCCAGCAGCTCCTGGTGAACGCGGCGCAGCAGGCGCAACGATGCCTCGACCTCACTCACCGTACTGATCATCGGCAGCAGCAGCCGCGCATTGTTCAGCCCGATGTCGGCGCGCATGATGGCGCGCAACTGAATCAGGAACAGCTCGGGATGGTCGAGCGAAATCCGGATGCCGCGCCAGCCGAGAAACGGATTCGGCTCATGGATGGGGAAGTACGGCAGCATCTTGTCGCCGCCGATGTCGAGAGTGCGGATGGTGACCGGGCGGGGCGAAAACGCCTCCAGCACCTGGCGATAGACGCGCCTCTGCTCCTCTTCGCCGGGAAACTGGCTGCGGATCATGAACGGGAATTCCGTGCGATAAAGGCCGATGCCTTCCGCGCCCTGGCGCAGGGACGGCACCACATCCGAGATCAGCCCGGCATTCGCGTACAGCGGCACATGCACGCCATCGGTCGTGACGGCGGGCAGATCGCGCAGCTCCTCCAGCCCCTGGGTAAGCTGCTTTTCATCGCTGATCAGACGTTCGTACTCGGCCCGCACGGTAGCCGCGGGACTGACATAGATCCAGCCGCGATAGCCATCCACGATGAGCTCCGTGCCGTCGACATGCGTGACCGGCAGATCACTCACGCCGAGTACTGCGGGGATCCCCAGAGAGCGCGCCAGGATGGCGACATGGGAGAATGTCGAGCCCCGCACCGAAACCACGCCGGCAAGACATTCGAGCGGCACCTCCGCAAGCGCGGAAACCGTCAGCTCCTCGCCGACCAGAATGGTGTTGGGAGGAAAGGCCTGCTGGCGCGTCGAGGAAATCTGCTGCAACCGGGCGAGGATGCGCAGGCCGATGTCGCGGATGTCGCTCGCCCGCTCACGCAGGTAGGGATCCTCCATCGCCTCGAAGACCCGGGTGTGCTCGCGGATGGTCGCGCGCAGCGCGCCCGCGGCCCAGTTGCCGGCGCGGATGCGTTCGATGGTTTCTCGCTCCAGCCCTGGGCTGGCCAGCATCAGCGAATAGGCGCGGAACAGCGCCTGATCCTCGGCCGTCAGCGCCTCACCCATGATCGCCTCCAGCGCGTGGATATCCTCACGCGCCGCTTCGAGCGCGGCTCGGAACGAGACGATTTCAGCCTCTATATCGGTAGCCTGACGATCGGGGACGGCATCCAGATCAGTCGGCGGATAGATCACCAGCGCGATTCCGGCGGCGACTCCGGGCGCTCCCGCCAACCCCTGGATCGGACGCGAACCATCCCCCGATGCCTGGCGATTGAAGCTGCGGATGCCGCCATTCACCATGGCGAGGGCGATGGCGCCGGAAAGCTGTGCGGCAACGGTGAGCAGGAAGGCGAGCTCATCCTCATCGAAGCGGCGCTTGTCCTCCTGACGCACCACCAGTACGCCCATCACACTGCGATGATGGATGATCGGGACGCCGAGAAAGCCATGGTAGTGGCTTTCCCCGGTTTCGGCGACGAAGTGATAGCGCGCGTGGGTAGGCGCATCGTCGAGGTTCAGGGCTTCCTCGGTTTCGCCCACCACGCTGATGAGTCCTTCGCCACGAGCGAGGCGCACCGCGCCGACAGCCGCCGGATTGAGGCCGTCGGTGGCCATGAGCACATACTCGTCCGCGGCGGCGTCGAGCAGATAGACCGAGCAGACATCCACCTTCATCGCCTGCTTGACGCGGGTGACGATGATGTGGAGCGTCTCCGCCAGGTCGCCGGCTCCGTTGACCTCCTGAACGATACGCTTGAGGGTGGCGAGCATCCGACCTGCGCTAGGCTCGGCGACCAAGACCGGCCGCCGGGCCGGCGGGCAGAGCCAGCTTGAACTTGCCATCGATGAACGCCAGCTCGGCGAACTCCTCGAGAGCGCTGCGATAGACCTTGCGCTTGAAGGACACTACCTGTCGGACGGGCTCCCAGTAGTCGACCCAGCGCCAGTGATCGAACTCCGGCTGGTCACTGGCATCCAGGCAGACCTTGCCGTCATCCGCGACGAGATGAAGCAGGTACCAGACCTGCTTCTGGCCGATGCACACCGGTCGACTGCGCCGCCGAATGAGATGCTTGGGAAGCTGGTAACGGAGCCAGTCCCGGGTCCGGGCGAGCGGCACGACATCTTCCGGCTCGAGCCCCACCTCCTCCCACAGTTCCCGGTACATGGCCTGCTCCGGACTTTCGTTGCGGCAGATACCGCCCTGGGGGAACTGCCAGGCATCCTGACCGATGCGCCGCGCCCACAGCAGGCGACCCTCACGATTGATCAGAATGATCCCGACATTTTCTCGGTAACCATCCAAATCAATCACTTGCGAATCCTGCGTCGGCGTATGCATACACGCGATTCTCCCACAATCCCCGACATATCCGCAATTGTCTTACGGCCGCTCGATGTGTCCGCCACCGGGATTCGGCACACCGCCCGTCCAGGCATCGACTCATCGTGTTCCACCCTGTGCTTGCGCCTGTACGGTCGATAGCCTACGTTAGCCGATTTTGGGAGGAGCGACGTGAGCCTGGCGATCTTCGATCTGGATGAGACCCTCCTGGCCGGGGACAGCGACTACCTGTGGGGAAAGTTCCTGGTGGACGAAGGGGTGGTCGACCGGGAGCACTATGAAAGCGAAAACGAACGCTTCTTCCGCCAGTACAAGGAGGGTTGTCTCGACATCCGCGAGTGGCTGGCGTTCCAGCTGCGTCCGCTGGCGGACAATGAACCCGCGGCGCTGCAGGACCTGCGCGCGCGCTTTCTGCGGGAATCGATAGAACCGATCATACTGCCTGCGGCACGTGAGCTGGTGGAGAGCCATCGCGCGCGGGGTCACGAGCTACTCATCATCACGGCCACCAACTCCTTCATCACCCGTCCGATCGCCGACATGCTCGGCATCGATGAACTGCTCGCCAGCGAACCCGAATGCGTGGACGGACGCTACACCGGAGCAGTCGCCGGCATTCCCAGCTTTCGCGAGGGCAAGGTCCTGCGTCTGCACGCCTGGCTGAAGGCCGGCGGGCGCGATCTGGCGGAGAGCTGGTTCTATTCCGACTCGCACAATGACATACCGCTCCTCGAACTGGTGTCGAACCCCGTCGCCGTCGATCCGGATCCGACCCTCACCCGCATCGCCACAGACCGCGGATGGCCGATCATCAGCCTGCGCTGAAGCGGGGCCTGCCGCTGCTGGCCGGGCTGGCCGTTCTGGTCCTGGCCAGCCTGGCGTTCGCCCTGGCAGTCGGCAGCGTTCCTCTCGGCTGGCAGAGACTTCTCGGCGTGTTCACCGGTGAAGCCGACGGGTTCGCCGTCGATCTGGTACTGGACCTGCGCCTGCCGAGAGCCCTGTCGGCCTGCGCCACCGGGGGAATGCTGGCGCTCGCCGGCGCCCTGATGCAGGCGCTGCTGCGCAATCCGCTGGCGGACCCATACATCCTCGGAGTGTCGGGCGGCGCTGCTGTCGGAGCGCTGGGCGCATTGATGGCCGGACTGGGCGGCTACTGGCTGTCGGGCAGCGCATTCTGCGGCGCGCTGCTGTCGATGCTGCTGGTGTTCGCCCTCGCCCGGGGCCCGGGCGAATGGTCGGCGACGCGCCTGCTGCTGACGGGCGTGGTGGTTGCCGCCGGCTGGGGCGCCGCCATCAGCTTCATTCTCGCTGTCAGCCCCGACTCCACTTTGCGCGGCATGATGTTCTGGCTGCTGGGCGACCTCGGCCAGGCGAGCGACCCGAGCTTCCCCCTGCTGGTGCTTGCGCTGGGGCTGGCATTCGGCCTCTATACTGCCCGCGATCTCAATGTGCTGGTGCATGGCGAGCACAAGGCACGCAGCCTGGGCGTCGCCACCGCGGGACTGCGCCTGCGCCTCTATGTGGCCTCATCCCTGCTGACGGCGGTGGCCGTCACGGTGGCGGGAAACGTCGGCTTCATCGGATTGATCGCGCCACATCTCCTCCGCCTGGTCGGCGCGCACGATCACCGCATTCTCCTGCCCGCCTCCGCGCTGCTCGGCGCCGCCATGCTGACCATCGCCGACACCCTGGCCCGCACCGCCGCGGCGCCACTGCAACTGCCCGTCGGCGTGATCACCGCTTTGCTTGGCGTACCCTTATTCCTGTATCTGCTGCGCCGGAGCGCCTGATGCTCGAGACGCGAAAGCTCTCCGTGTCCATCGCAGGAAATGAGGTCTGCCGCGCGCTGGATCTGGCGGTTCGCGAAGGGTCGGTCTGGGCGATCCTGGGCCGTAATGGAGTCGGCAAGACCACGCTGCTCAAATCGCTGGCCGGCCTGCATCCGCCAGGCCAGGGCGACGTCCTGCTTGGCGGCAGACGGCTCAGCGCCTGGTCACATCGCGAGCGCGCACGCCGCATCGGCGTGCTCTTCCAGAACCGGACCGACGCATTCCCCGGCACGGTGCTTGAAACCGCCCTGACGGGCCGGCATCCGTGGACGGATCGCTGGAGTTGGGAAAGTGAGGAGGACATCGCGCGGACCAGGGCCGCGCTGACGGAAGTGGATCTCGGAGGCATGGAGATGCGGGCGGTCGCCACCCTGTCCGGTGGCGAAAATCAGCGGCTGGGACTGGCAACGGTGCTGGCGCAATCACCGGCCCTGTACCTGCTCGATGAACCGAACAATCATCTCGATCTGCGTCACCAGATCGCCATCATGAAGTTGATCCGCTGCCGGGCCAAGGAGCCCGGACACGCCGCGATAATGGTACTGCACGACATCAACCTGGCGGCCAGGTTCTGTGACCATGCCCTGCTCCTCCATGGCGACGGAGCAAGTGAACACGGCACCGTGGACGAGGTTCTGACCGCGGAAAGCCTGAGCCGCCTGTATCAGCACCCCATCCGGATGATTCCTGGCGCCGGGCGGTATTTCCTGCCAGCCTGAACAAAGCACGAGCCTGACCCCCGCGGGGTCAGACCCGGGTACCCGGGCACATGCTCAGGCAAAGCTGTCGCGGTTCGCGGCCTTGGCCATGGCGTCCTGTTTGGTCACCACGCCCTTGCGCACCAGCTCCAGCAGACACTGATCCAGCGTCTGCATGCCGACGGATTGACCGGTCTGGATGGCGGAATACATCTGCGGCACTTTGTTTTCGCGGATCAGGTTGCGGATCGCCGGGGTACCGATCATGATCTCGTGCGCGGCGACCCGACCGCCGCCGACCTTCTTCAGCAGCGTCTGCGAAATGACCGCGCGCAGCGACTCCGAGAGCATCGAGCGGACCATTTCCTTCTCCGCGGCGGGGAATACGTCGATGATACGGTCGATGGTCTTTGCCGCCGAGCTGGTATGCAGGGTGCCGAATACCATGTGTCCGGTTTCGGCCGCCGTGAGCGCAAGACCGATGGTTTCGGGATCTCGCATTTCACCGACGAGGATGATGTCCGGGTCCTCGCGCAGGGCCGAGCGCAGCGCTTCGGCGAAACCCAGCGAATCGCGCCCGATCTCGCGCTGATTGACCAGGCATTTCTTGCTCTGATGCACGAATTCGATCGGGTCTTCGATGGTGAGGATGTGGCCGAACTCGTTGCTGTTCTTGTAGTCCAGCATGGCGGCCAGGGTGGTCGACTTACCCGAACCGGTCGGCCCGGTGACCAGCACGATGCCACGGGGGTATTCTGATATGCGCTTGAATATGGACGGCGCCCCGAGATCCTCCAGCGTCAGGATGGTGGACGGAATGGTACGAAACACGCCGCCGACGCCGCGATTGTGATTGAAGACGTTGACACGGAAGCGCGCCAGGCCGGGGATCTCGAATGAGAAGTCCGTCTCGAGGAATTCCTCGAAATCCTTGCGCTGCTTGTCGCTCATGATGTCGTAGAGCATCGACTGCACCGTCTTGTTGTCGAGCGGTGGCACGTTGATGCGGCGCACGTCGCCATCGACACGGATCATCGGCGGCAGGTCGGCCGAAAGGTGCAGGTCGGAAGCCTTGTTCTTGGCGCTGAACGCGAGCAGTTCCGCGATATCCATCTACTTGTCCTCGAGGTCTTGTGGCAAACTGGCGCAGGATTCGAAACGCCTTCCATGAACGATGAATCCCAGACAACTAGCGGCACCGCGTTCTCCATCTTGAGGAACGCGAAGGACGAGGCATCATGAATTCCCCCGCCAAACGGCTGATGGCGGTTCAGGCGCGCATCCGGGAGGCCGAGCGGCTCAGTGGCCGCCCGGAGGGCTCGGTCGGCCTGGTGGCTGTGAGCAAGACCTTTTCGGCGGACGCCATAAGGGCGCTGGCGGAATCGGGCCAGCGCCGGTTCGGGGAAAGCTACCTTGGAGAGGCGCTGACCAAGATCGAAGCGCTCCGCGAACTCGGGCTGGAGTGGCATTTCATCGGCCCCATACAGTCCAACAAGACCCGCGGCATCGCGACGCATTTCGCCTGGGCCCACGGCATCGACCGCGCGCGCATCGCCGCGCGCCTGAGCGAACAGCGACCGCCGGACCTGCCACCGCTGCAGGTCTGCATCCAGGTTAATATCAGTGGCGAAGCAAGCAAATCCGGCATACGTCCGGAAGACGCATTGGCGCTGGTCCGGGAAATCATCGAACTGCCGCGCCTGCGCCTGCGCGGCCTGATGGCCATCCCGGCTCCGGCGGCTGATGCGCAGCAATCCCGCTCTTCGTTCCGCCGGCTCCACGAGTTGCTGCTCGCGCTGCAGGAGCGATGGCCGACGCTCGATACCTTGTCGATGGGCATGAGCGACGATCTCGAAGCGGCAATCGCCGAAGGAGCGACCCTGGTGCGCGTCGGCAGCGCGCTCTTCGGTGCCCGCCCGCCTGCGCAGCCGTGACGGGCGTCGACGATCCGGTTGGGGTAGACTGCTAGCGAAGCAGAATTCCCAGCATCGGAACAAACGATAGATGAAACAACTTTCCATAGCCTTCATTGGCGGCGGAAACATGGCCGGCAGCCTGATCGGCGGTCTCCTCGCCGACGGACATCCGAGGGAGTTGCTGTGCGTGGCCGATGCCGACGCCGGACGGCGCCGCCAGATCGACGAACGCTTCGGCATTCGCGTGTATGCCGCCAACACGGAAGCGGCAGCGGGAGCCGCGGTCACAGTCATCGCGGTCAAGCCGCAAGTAGTCGAAGCGGTTGCGCGGGAACTGGCGCCAGCCTTGACGGACGGCCAACTGATAATATCGGTGGCGGCGGGAATCCGTACGGCAATGCTGTCGGGCTGGCTGGGCGATGCGCCGATCGTGCGGGCAATGCCCAACACGCCGGCTCTGGTACAGAGCGGCGCAACGGCGCTGTATGCGGTTCCGAGCGTCGGAGCCGGGCACCGCGAAACGGCGGAATCGATCATGCGCGCCGTCGGCCTGACGCAATGGATCGACGATGAGGCGCTGATGGATGTAGTGACCGCCCTTTCCGGCAGCGGCCCGGCATATTTCTTCCTGTTCATGGAAATGCTGGAGGAGGAAGCCTGCCGATTGGGACTGGATCCTCAGGTCGCCCGCCTGCTGACCGTCCAGACCGCCTTCGGAGCGGCCAAGATGGCGCTGGAAAGCACGCTTCACAGCCCGGGCGAGCTGCGTGAACAGGTCACGTCTCCCGGTGGAACCACTGAACGCGCGCTGCAGGTGCTGCGCGAAGGCGACCTCGGAAATCTCCTCGGTCAGGCTTTGCGGGCAGCCCGGGACCGCGCCATCGAATTGTCCAACCTTCTCGACAAAGGATCCGCATGACCGGCAACCCCTATGTTTCGAACGCCGCCGCCTATTTTCTGGATACGGTGTTCACACTGTATATCTTGATGATCATGCTTCGCTTCCTGCTGCAATGGGTGCGCGCAGACTTCTACAATCCAGTGTGCCAGTTCCTGGTGAAGGCGACCAATCCGCCGCTGCGCCCTCTCCGGCGGGTCATCCCCGGATTGTGGGGGATCGACCTCGCTTCGATCCTGCTGATGGTTGCGCTGCAGATGCTTGCCTTCTGGCTGATCCAGATGACGGGAGGCCGCACCATGGCCATACCCGGACTGCTGACGGTATCAGTGAGCGAACTGATCGCCCTCGCACTCAATGTGTTCCTGATCTCCATCCTCGTCCAGGTGGTGCTGAGCTGGATCAATCCCAGCGCGTACAATCCCCTGGTGTCGCTGCTCTACAGCCTCAACGAGCCGGTGCTGCGCCCGGTTCGGCGGCTGCTGCCCAACATGGGTGGGATCGATTTTTCGCCGCTGGTCGTGCTGCTGCTGATTCAGATGACCAAGATGCTGGTGGTAGCGCCCCTGCGCGACCTCGGGCTGAGCCTGGCCTGAAATCTCCCCTTTCGCCGCCCCCCCTCAACCTGTCATCCCTCGCGTCCGATAAGGACGCGAGGGGCATCCAATGCTCCGCTTCCGGCGTCGGCAGCGGCATCACTCTCCGACGGTCCGTGCGGCATCTTTCCGCATCCATGAGCGATGCGCGGAACGAATGCTTCGAAACGGCACTGCATCACAGGAAAAACTCATACAAATCGGCGACATTCCGATAACCCAGGGTAACGCATAATAACTGCAGGTCCGGCCAACCCATGTCCAGCAAAGCAATCGGGCTGAAATCAGCCCCGGAACAGGATCGTTTCCGAGATCAGATGCAGGCCTTCTCCGCCTGGAAGGCGGAGCTGACCGGAATGATGCGGGACTTTCAGGACTGGCTGAGCAGCAATCAGCTTGGCAGTCCCGAAATCGAACTGCGGATCTACGATGCGCTCAACTCGCTGCAGACCGACCAGATCAACATCGCCTTTGTCGCGGAGTTTTCCCGCGGCAAAACGGAACTGATCAACGCCATCTTCTTCGCCGATCTCGGTCGGCGCCTGCTGCCTTCCGACGCCGGTCGCACCACGATGTGCCCGACCGAGCTGTTCTATGATCGCGAAGCGGGCGAGGCCTATCTCAGACTGCTGCCGATCGAGACCCGGCTGAGCGAACTGAGCCTGTCCGAACTGAAGGCCGAACCGAGCTACTGGACACAGCTCGCACTGGACATGTCCTCTCCCGATCAGATCGTCGCAACCTGTCAGGAAGTGGTGCGCACGAAGCGGGTGAGTGTGCAGGAAGCCGAGCAGCTCGGTCTCTACGTGGAAGAGATCGCCAACGCGGCTGCCGATGCAGCCAAACCGGAAACCGTCGAGGTCCCTGTGTGGCGTCACGCCATGATCAGCTTCCCGCATCCGCTGCTGACCCAGGGCCTGGTCATTCTGGACACTCCGGGCCTGAACGCTCTCGGCAGTGAACCGGAGCTGACGATCAACATGCTCCCGAGCGCCCAGGCGGTGCTGTTCGTCCTCTCCGCGGACACCGGCGTGACGCGGAGCGATCTGGACATGTGGCAGAACTACATCACCGCTTTCCGCACCAAGAAGCAGAAAGGACTGGTGGCGGTGCTCAACAAGATCGACACCCTCTGGGACGAGATGAAGCGCCCGGAAGAGGTGGAAGCGACCATCCGCGAGCAGTGCCAGAGCAGCGCCCGCCTGCTGGAGATCGACACCGCCAACGTGTTCCCGATCTCCGCCCAGAAGGCTTTGCTGGCCAAGATCCGCGGCAATCAGGAACTGCTGCAGCGGAGCAACCTGCCGGCGCTCGAGTCCCTTCTGGGGGACGACATCCTGCCGCATCGCCAGCAGGTCATCTGGGACAACATCCTGGGCCTGCTGGAACGCTCGATGGAAGAGGTTCGGGTTCCCCTCGATAGTCAGATCGAAAACCTGAACATCCAGATGAATGAACTCGATTCGGTCAAGGGCAACAACGAGGACATCGTCCAGCAGCTGCTGCTCAAGGCCAAGGAAAAGAAGAACATCTATTACGAGAGCGTGAAAGCCTTCCAGCTCAGTCGCAAGAAGCTCGCGCTGCAGGCCAAGAGCATGTTCGCCACCATGGACGTGGCCGCCATCGACAAGATCATCGAACGGACGCGCGAGGATATGGCCGGCAGCTGGACCACCGCGGGGATGAAGAACGGCATTTCCGTCTTTTTCGACAGCATGCGGGACGCCATGCAGATCACCGTGCGCCAGTCCGAAGAGACCTTCAAGCTGGTGCAGTCGATCTACAAGCGCTTCCACGACGATTACGGCCTGCGCATCGCCGAGCCGCGCACGTTTCCAACGCGGAAGTACAGCGAGGAACTGGACCTGCTCTATCTGCGAGCCGAGGAATTCCGCAATAGCCCGAGCACTACCATGACCGAGCAGAGCTTCGTGGTGAAGAAGTTCTTCATCTCGCTGGTGGCTCACGCCCGCAACGTCTTCGTCGAGGCCAACAGGGAAGCTGACGCCTGGCTCAAGGAACTGGTCAATCCGCTGGTAGGGCAGATCCAGGAGATGCGCAACAGCACGGAACGTCACATGAAGACGCTCAGCCGGATCCGGGAATCCAAGGACAGCCTGGAAACACAGCTTCGTGAACTCCGCGCCGGGCGGGCAAGCCTGATCGAGCGCAAGGCTAGCCTGGAGAAATTCCACAGCGGGCTGCTGGCCTGCACTCCGCCGCCACCACCCGCGGATCCCGCCCGCAAGCGGGCCTGATCCGCCCGCGCCCGGCTTCCTCGAATCATGCTGGGGGAACAGTGGCTTGCCTCGTCCCCGGCGATCCGCTACACTGGCCGCAAGCGAACACTTCAATTACAACCGGGGGAGGGCTTGACCATGTGGCCGGAAATTCTGGTGCCGATCATTATGTTCTTTGGTCTGAGCGTGTTCTTGGGCGGTTACATCAGTGAGCGCGCCTTGGAGAGCATCAACCGCAAGAAGTAATAGCGGCGCTGTGCAATATTAAAGCCCGGCCGCACGCCGGGTTTTTTTTCAGCCAGACAACCGGCGCGCCTTGTGCCGGCGCCTTCGGGGCAGGACATGTCAGCAGAACAGGATCTGCGTAAGCTACTGAAATTTCTGGTTGGTTCGGCCACGTTCTTCTTCATTGGCACGGTCCACGGCGTCATCCAGGTAATCCCCCCGGTGCGGGCATGGCTGGACTCGATCGGCAGCCCTTATGGCGGCCCCGGACACATGATCGATCCGCTCGCTCACGCCCATATCAATGTGGTCGGCGGCGTGGTGCTGCTGTGCATGGCCGTGACCTACTATCTGTTCGCCACCATCTCCAAGCGTCCGATCTGGTCCATGCGGCTGGTAGACCACTCGTTCTGGTGGACCGCGCTCGGCGTCACCGGTTTCTATTCCACGCTGATGATCTTCGGCATCACCGAAGGTCGCCTGCTGCTGCAGGGTGAAACGGATGCCATCTACGAGATCCACCGCTACTATCGCCCCCTGATCGCCAGCATCTCGACGGCAATGGGTATGGGCTTCTGGATATTCTTCGCCAACGTCTTCATGACGGCGCGAACGATTTATTCGCGAAAGGCATGATCCTGGACTGTGGATGTCCGTCGACATGGCCTGATTGGCATGCGCAGGACGTCGATCTGAGTGGACATTGCGTCCATCAGGTTCGGGTACCGATGCTCCTGCACATGCCGATCGGATACGACGCCCAGCTACACCGCCAGCAGGGCAACATCGACCGGCTCGGGCTGAAGGAGAAGTGGCCGGGGCTGGCGCTGGTACGCACCGGCATGTTCCGGGGCACCCTCATCCGCCTGCTGGAGAACACCCAGTCGCCCTCGCATCTGGTCGGCTGGCTTCCCCGCCCCTACCAGGTTTACGCCTGGCTTCATCACGGAAACCTGGGCAGCCTGCGGCCAGCGCTAAGAGACATCCAGAGCCGTCTGCTGGATGCCGGCAAGATGCCTCGCGAGTTACTGCTCGGGCATCTGACCTGTACACGCTGCGCCGAAGCGCGAGGTGGTGAAAAGATCCTGCTGCTTCGCCACTGGCGCGAGAGCAAGACTCTGGCGAAACGGCGACGACCGGCCGGTCAGGGCTCCTGAACCTAGGGCTAGGGCGCGCCCACCCGCACCGGAAACTCGAGCACAGTCTCTTCCAGCCCCCGGCGGAGCTGCACGTACAGTACCTGCTCACCCTCGCGCAGCGGAACGGCGCGGCGATACACGCCGGTCTTGCCATCCTGGATCGCCTGCTGCCACGAAGCCCCGGGATCGCTGCGCATGGCAACCACCATGTCGTCCGCCCTGGTGCGATCGACACGAGTCGCGACCACCATGAATTCGTTCATGCCTGGGCGCAGCGGCACCGGGCGGAACTCCACGGCGACGACCACGTCCTCCCAACGCTGCGACTCCAGGAGAGCCTGCTCCTTGCCATCGGTACAGGCCGCGAGCGTCATCACTCCGACGACGAGGAGCGCAATGATCCTGAGCATATCGATTCTCATTTCAGAGGGCCGCCAGCAGCGTTGTCCTGCAGATAGTCGAGGATCTCGCGCAATTCCTGCGGCGGGATCGGGCCAAGCCGGGCGCTGATACGGCGCTGCTGCATGCGGGCAACGATGCTCGGCCATTCCCGTGCGGTGTGCTGCCCGGGCCGCGGCGCGCCATGACAGCCGCTGCAATAATGCAGATAGGTCCGGTTCACGTTACGCGAGGCAGCCTTGTCCGCGGATGACGCCGAAGAAGAGGACGATGTAGGAGAACTATCTCCCGAACACCCCACCATGAACAGCAGGAGACTGGCGACCACTAGCGAACGGATCATGGAGCGTCGCCAGCGTCCTTCTTCCCGGACGCCGCATCCTTCTCCTCATGCTTGCTATCCGGATCGGAGTTCAGGCGTCCTGCCCAGCGCGATCCGTACAAATTGACCATGAAGTAGACAAACGTGCCGAAAATCAGCACATAGACGATTGCGGCGCCAAAGCCCCAGTTGACCCAGTCCCGCTCGTAGCCCGGCCGGTCGCCCCAGAACGGAAAACTGAGGCCGATCGCCACCAGCAACACCATGACGATGACGGCGATGAACCACACTGGCACGCCACGTTGCGACTCGGAAATGCGGTCGACCAGTTCCCAGTCCTCCAGGCCGCGCTTCGCAAGACGCTCTTCCTCCGACGCGTACCCGAAATGGTCGTCCGAGGCCTGCCCCCACTCGGACTTCACCGGGTCCAGCGGGCGTTTGTCCTGGTCATTGGATTCCTGCTTCGACTTGTCCGAACTCATGCGCCCTCCTGGACGAGATGATGGACGCGGAACGTGCGCCGCTTGCCGTCCTCGGAATCGACATGCACCAGGAATGGATGCAGTCCGGGCGACAGGGAGTCGGCGATCTCCAGATGGACGTCCTGTCGACCGGCGCCGGGGAACTCCACCACCCCGCTCTCCAGTCGATAGGCTCCTTCCGGCAGGCCCTCCACGCTCACGGTCAGGCTCACGGGCCGATAGAGTTTGCTCGCGATATTGACGCGATAGTCGTTGATCTGCCCACCCTGGACTGATTCCCCGCGATAAACGGTGTGATGGGCAGGATCGTAGGTGACGATGCCCCATGTGAAGAGGACGAGACCGAACACGGTAAGCACGCTCGCCCAGGGAGCGCGCTTCAGCACGGAACCCACGTTGCTGTGACGGCCGCGATCCTGCTGCTTGTCCGCCTCTTCGCTGCGCTCGCCGAACTCGAAGCGCAGCAGGCTGTTGCCGGTCCTGCGCGCGCCGCGCACCGAACTGCATGCGGTGATGCAGTCGCCGCAGTTGATACAGGCGTCATAGACCACCGTTTCGCGCGGGTCGATGCCGATGAAGCACGAGGTTTCGCAGAAGTTGCAGCGTGCGCATTCGTCAGGCTGACTCTTGTCATGGGCGATGTGCAGTGTCTCGCGCGTCTTGAACGTGTGTTGCCAGACCCGGTACACACACATGAAGCGGCACCAGAAATGCCGAACGAACGCGATGTTCACGAACATCACCAGCACGAAGATCATGTAGATCCAGTGCAGGGAGTCGGCCAGCCGAGCGTCGTGCTGGAAGGTAATGAAACGCCAGATCAGCTCGGGCGTGTAGAAATACAGCATGGGGATGATGGCAATCACCATCGCGGCGGCCATGAACAGACCACCGAGAATCACCCAGTTGAGCGCTTTGTTCTTGCCTGCGGAAACCTTTACCGGCTCCCCATCGAGGCTGACCTGGGCACGCTTCCCCAGCAGACGTGTCGTCATGCGGTTGGCCCATTCCGACAGCGTATTCTGCGGGCAGGACCAGCCGCAGAATGCGGTACCGACCAGCGAATAGGTCATGACCAGCATGCTGGAAACGGCCATCCACAGGCCGACGACAATGTAGAAATCGGCGAACCAGACCTGGCGGTCGAGCACCACGAAGGCGCCAGCCACCGGATCTATACGGAAGAGACCGGACAGCGGAATGAGCATCGCAAGCAGGAGGGTGCCGAGCTGTACCGCACGACGCCTTCCGCGCAACCTCCGTCCCGCCCTCGCGTCCGCGGTCACTACGACCGGGATACTGGACAGTGCCTTGGAGTGGTACATGCCGCGAATTCTAGCATGGAGCAGGCATTTTTTCACTTCGGGGGCAGCGTTTCCGTCGCTCCCGCGCCGGCCTGCGCCGTGGTCACTTCTCGATCGAGGGGGCTGACTTCGGCGAGGCGCACGAACCAGGCCGCGGCGCTCTCGTGGCGCCCCATGGCGGTATCCAGATGCCACAGCGCGCGGAGGGTATCGGCATGATCCGGACGTATCGAAAGCACGGCCTCCAGAACCAGACGCCTGTCCTCCAGACCCCGCGGCGATTCCTGCAGTTCGGCAAGAATGTTGTCCGCCAGCGAGAAGCCCGTCCAGCGATCTTCCGGATTCGATTCCCAGGCAAACCGCAGCAGGCGGCGTGACTGGGTCACATCGCCCCGCAGGCCGGCCAGCCAGGCTTTCAGCGCCAGATCCGATGCGCCATAGCTGGCTTCAAAGCGCTCCCGATCGGCCGGCGTCACGCCGAGTTCGGCGGCTGCACGCGACGATTCCGGGCGCACCCGCAGCAGCCAATCGAGCAACTGATCGAATCCGAGACCGCTGCCATAACGTGCCTGCGGCAGACGGAATTCGATGTGCGGACGCCACTCGTCCTGTACCGGCCCGCCGTCGTCCGCCGGAATCCGCCCCCAGTAGCGTCCGAGCCAGGTCCACAGCCCTTCGCCCGTCCCCGCGGCGGCTTCATGCACGCGAAGAGAGTTCAGCCACTGGACCGGATCGCGCCCGCCCATGCCACCGACCATCGCGATGCGAAATCCATCCATGAACATCACGCCGTCGGGGAATACGCGGACAAAGCTGCGCAGCACCACCCGCAGGGATTCCGGATCGAACTGGTTCAGTGCCAGCCACTGCGCGAAAATCCCGCCCGGCGCCAGGCGGGAGCGTGTGCGCTCGAACTGCTGGACGGACAGCAGCGCACTGCGTCCGACCAGATCAGGATGAAAGACATCGCCGATGATGACATCCCAGCGCGCTTCGTTCGCCATGAGATGACGACGCGCATCATCACGCACCACTGTCATCTGCTCGACGATCCCGTCGTTGACCGGAGCGAACCAGTCCCGCGCCGCCCGGATCGCGCCGAGCGAAAGCTCAACCGCCGCGCGCTTCTGCAGCTCCGGAAAATCGAGCGTGCCGGCAGCCGATATGCCCGTCCCCAGTCCGAGGAACATCACCGATTCCGGTTGCGGATGCAGCATCAAAGGCAGTCGAGCCTGATTCTTCTGCACTTCGACGGCCGCCTGTTCGCTGGAAGCATCCATGCGCTGCAGATCGCTCAGCAGCAGGCGCTGTCCATCAGCCTGCTCGACCACATGAGTGATCGCCATCGCATCCTCATAGCGGTACAGATCATTGCTGCCCGCCTGCATCCCGGGCATCAGCTTCGCAACCGGCGGAAAGTCGGCCACTGGCCAGAACGCGACGAGCAACAGGGGAAATGCGAGCCAGACGCGGCGGGACGGAGACCAGGCGCAGCCGGCAATGAACAGAGCGAGAGCGGCCAGCACCAGGGTAGCGGGGGTACCTGCCAACGGGATCAGAACGAATCCGGCAAGCAACCCGCCCGCCGCCGAACCGACCGAATTCACACCGTAGAACAGCGGACCGAAGGACCCCTCGTCGCCATAGTGCCGGGCAAGCAGCGGAAGCCAGGCGCCAAGCAGCAGTGTCACCGGCAGGGTTACCAGCGCCAGCATCAGCCCCTCCGCCACCAGCGCCGTCCACAGCGAGCCGAACTCCTGGCTCTGTGACCAAGCCGAGATGGCTGGCAACAGCCACAGGCCGGGCAGCGACAGAACAGCCGCCGCCAGGGGGAACATGGCCAGCCAGCGCGTGTCACGCAGGCAGCGCGCCAGCAGGCTGCCGCCGCCGATGCCCAGCAGGTAGACTGCCAGGATCACCGCCATCACGTACTCGGTGCGCAGCAGGATCATTCCGTACAGCCGCGTCCAGGCCACCTCGAGCATGATGGCGGCTCCGCCGATTACCGCATAGGCGAGGAGTGCGGTCATGGACGGCGACTGCCGATCAACCGGCTTGGCAACCGGCTCCGGCACCGCACGGAACTCGCCGCGCCAGGCGAGCGCACCGGCGCTTGCGCCGACCAGCAAGCCCAGCATCGCGACCGCTTCCACCGCCGCCATCCAGCCGAAGCGAGGCAGCAGCCAAAGCGGCAGCAAGGCGCCCAACGCGGCGCCGAACGCGTTCAGGCCATAAAGAGTGCCAAGGACATGGGGACGTGCGCCGAGCGCCTTCAGCACCAGGGGGAACCCGGCGCCCATCGCCACCGCCGGCAGCAGAATCAGCACCAGCAGGGCGGTGGACTGCAACAGGTACCAGGTCTGGAGCGGCGCACCGGCCGCCAGCTGCATGAGGAAGGATTCGGCGTGGGATAGTAGCCACGGCAACGCCAGGGCGTAGATCGCAATGCCCCCCTCCAGGCAGGCAAAGGTGATCAAGGGCCTGCGGCTCTGGCGCGCCAGTCGCAAACCGAACAGGGAACCGAGCCCCAGTCCCGCCATGAAGGCAGCAATGGTCACGACCACGCCGAAGATGCTGACGCCGAACTGCAGCGACAGCATGCGCGCCCACAGCACCTCGAAGGCGAGGCTGCTGGCGCCCGAACAGGCGTAAAGCAGGTAAAGGAAACGGCGACTCATGAACGAGTCATCCGATCGATCGGTGCGGATTTCATCTGCGGGCGATGCGGCGTCGCCAAAGGATCGTCAGAACGGCCAGAACCAGACGATCGCAACCACGGCATGCGCCAGGGCGAGCGTGATGCTGAGCCCGGCAAAGACCGTGTGTGCCACAAACACCTTCTTGCCATAGATCGCCATCGCCACACCCAATCCGGCGGTGGTCAGCATGCAGATCAGCAACGCGATGCCCATCAGGAACAGGATGGCGTGCTTGCGCTGCTCGGCGATTTCCGCGCGGTCCGCGCTGTCGCGCGAGGCCTCGGAAAACGCCTGGATCACCTGGGTGTCGGAGGATGGCGCCTGCTCGGCCGCCGCCGCCCGGGTGCCGGACGGCACCAGCATCGATGCTGCCATCAGCAGGATCAGAAAGGCGTAAAAGGCCGAATGAAATGCGCCTGGGTGCACGTCGCGTCCTGGACTCAGGGTTCCGCCTCGGACTGTTCCCTCTCCAGCTTTCGCTGGCGCAGAGTCCACCAGTACAGAATCGCCATGAGGATGAACGGAACCAGCAGAATGAGGAGCAGAAAGACGAAGATGTACCAGATGGTGTCAATGGTGACATGCAGGTATCTGTAGCTGTCGAACGCAAGGGCGGTCCCCGGCATCAGAGGCAGCAGAGCCAGCATGCAGCGCAGCCAGAGCTTGCGTAGAATCGTAGCGTTCATCATTCCGTAACCGCATCGGCCGCTGTCCGGAACCCGAAGAAGTCGGAAGCGTAGTGCGGCCATGAGTAATTCCGATGATAGGCTGCGGTCGAGAACGGATCGCTCTTCCACGATCCACCCCGCAGCACCTTGTAACTGCCATCCACCGGGACCAGATCCACCACTTGCATTGCCTCATCCAGCGGCGTGGTGGCAACCGCAACCTTTCCCTCGAAGAACTCTGGCGGCGCATCACTGCCTGGATATGGACGGAAATTGTCATTCGTCCACTCGCTGACGTTGCCAGCAAGGTCCATCACGCCATATTCGCTGGCACCGGACACGTAGCGGGTGACTTCAGTGGTCCGACCCACGTTGTAATACGTATTGAGCCGCGCCGCATCCATGAGATCTCCCCAGGGCCACCGCTTGCCATTCGGACCACGGGCAGCCTTTTCCCACTCGGCTTCCGTCGGAAGCCGCTTGCCTGCCCAGAGGGCATAAGCCGTCGCGTCGTGCCAGGAAACCATGGTTACCGGATGCAATTCACTGCCGGGACGGATCTTGCCCTGATCCCAGTTCAGCGGCGGGCGATGTCCCGTTGCCGCCACGAAGCGGGCGTACTGGGCATTCGTCACCGGGTACTTGTCGATACGAAAGGCTGGGAGGCTGATCCGGTGTTCCGGCTGATCCTGCACGGCACCGCGCTGCCGGTTGGTGCCCATGATGAACTCACCGGCGGGAATCGTCACCATCATTGCCAACTCGCCCCATTGTTCCGGGGTGAGCAGCGCTTCGGCCTCCTCCACGGTGTAGGACGCGACGAATACCTGTCCCTCCTCGTGAATCCGATGGCGATGGAGTTCCTCCCCCGCCGCCCGGATCCGCGACCGCATATCGCTGACGTCGTAGCCGGCCTTGCCCCGCATTTCCTCCATGCGCTTGGCACCGAGCTGCACGATATGCAGGCTTCCGCCGACCATTGCGAGAGCAATACAGGTGATGATGGTGGCCGTCAGATAGCGCTTGCGCCGCTGGCGGATGGCATCATCCATGCGCGGCAAGGCACGAGTCGAGGTCATCCACCTTGACCCCCCGAGCCAGCCGACTGATCACCCGCCTTGCGGTACACCATTTCCCGCGGCAGGCGGCCATACGTCTTCTTGACGATGATCTCGCCGAACACGCCACCGAATGCCGCCGCTTCCACGACCAGAATGACAAACATGATCCAGTAGGGGAAAAACAGAAGTTCGGCGCCGGGAGGCGGCACCTTGAGTTCGTATACGTAGGCGAAATAATTGACGGTACGGACGATGAGCGGAGGGAAATAGCACAGCCACTTGCCGCCCAGACCGAAAATCATCGCGCACACCAGCCCGGAGATCAGCGGTACGACGAACATCGCGACCATCCAGACGGGTGTGAATGTGGAGAGTCCCCACCACAACTCCAGATCGACTCCGACCAGCCAGTCGCCGACATAGACGACGGCGCAACCGGCGAGCACAGCAATCGTTCCCAGGATGTTGCGTCTGGTCTGCGGACTCATGGGCATTCGTCCTCCCCTGTCAGCTTGCGGCATCTCGCCTTCCTGACCTCGTCGAGATACCAGTCTTTCACCTTCAGGCTCGCCATGTAGGCAGCCAGCATGCGCCGCTCATGCTCAGGCAGATGAGCGTACGATGGCATCTGATATTCAGCCTTCAGACGCGAAGGCTGAATCTGCTGCGGGTCGCCTGCGGAGAAATAATCGAAAAACCACTGTTCATCGTGCAGAGAACCGATACCATCCAGCGCTGGCGCTGGCACTGACTGCATGATATCACGCACTGTCCACAGCGTGTGGCAGCTCTTGCAGTTCTCGCGTCGATAGATGTCGCCGGCCGCCTGGCGCAGCTCGGCCGACGCCGTGCTGTAGAAGGGAATCTCGCGGTCCTCCGGAGGGGCATCTCTCTGACGCTGGACATTCCAGATGGCCCCACCGACTACCAGTACTGCGATTACAAGCAGGATCCCCTTTTCACCGGTCCTCATGCCTGCTCGCTTGCTGCGCTCTCTCCCGCCGAATCTCTTCCCGGCGCTTTACCTGCCGCTCGAGCACTTCACGGCTCTTCGCGTATTCCTCGGGACTCATCTTGTCCTTATCGTTCTCGTCGAACACCAGGTACTTGATGTCCTCGTCGAACTGCTCGTTACGGTGTGCCCACCGCAGCCCGTAAATGGCGGCAAAGATGATGGCAGCGCCAGCAACCAGCCATACGTAGATGGTCCAACCATCAGGCAACGATTGAAGATAGTTCATGACAGCCTCCTCCTAGAAAAGTCGGCCATACAGCAATTGTACTGCACCGATAGTAACCGCCACAAACATTCCGATGACGATCCAGATGAACAGAATTTTCTCACCTCTCTTGATGCTCGAACGCGGTCCAGCATGCATGAAGAAGTGGTAGACGATAACACCAAACACGAGCACCCCGGCCATCATGAAGACGAAGATGCCAACGCTGAAGCGGTAGCCCTGCATGCCCTCGATGGACCAGTAGCTCGATGGCCCGCCACCATCCTGCAACAGCGGCATCAGCCGTTCGCTCGCCCGCATCAGTGCGGAAATGATTCCTTCATACATGGCTGTCGGCGTCATATCTGCAACGATCTTCTATGGGTTTCCCGCTCGCAAAAAAACGATGCCGCTCGAGAGAGCGGCATCGTTATTCTTTTAGCATTTTGCAGCTCTATCAGGTGCGGGATCGATCGATCCCGCACCATCTGTCGCCTTTACTCATCGTCTCGGATCGGCGGCGCGCCCTTGTCGTACTTGTCGACAAAGAAGCTGTAGATGAACGGCGCCACGAACACGATGATAATCGGGATCAGTACGATGAGCGGTGGATTGTCGACATCGATCATGGTTTCTCTCCTAGATTCTCATCAATGGCCGTGATGCGTCGGCTGCCAACGGAAGTTGGGCAGACGCTTCACCGCGATCAATACCGCCAAACAGAAATACGTCACGTAGAACAGGTCGATGGTGTAACCCTTGTCCCACCACGGCTGCTTGCGTTCACGCGTGCCGTCTTCCTTCCAGTTTCCTTCGAAGTTCGCGAGCGTCACGTGGTCGCCGATGACCGAGTACTCATCCAGAGGCGCGCTGCTGTTCTTCAGCTCAATGATGTCATCCCGAACGAGACGCAGCTCGTTGAACGAAAGCGGATGACGATCGAGCAACGCCTGCCACTGCGAGCCACTGTCACGAACCTTCTTGACCATGGCAGCCATGGCGGCATCATCGCCGCTCTCCTGCCGAATCGTCTGAATCTCCGGCGTGTCCATCATGGCGACGTAATCGGCATAGATGGCTGCCGACGGACGCTGTCCCCACAGCGGGAACGTCATCAGGAACGCGCTCACGATGGTGAGAGCAAGCAACCAGACCACCGGACGCGGCAGGCGGTTGTTATCCTCGGTAATTCCACCGAGGGCTTCCCTTTCCCACAGCTGCTTCGCCTTCTCGTTCTGCTCCTCATCGGTCAGACTGAAGAGCGGGTTATCGAATTTCCAGGCCATGTCTACCCCCTCTCGTTATTTGAGGCTCAGCACGAAATCGATCAGATAGCGCGCGTCACTACCGGCGGCCGGCTCCGGCACTTCAGGCGGATAAACCCGCTTTCCGGAGGCGTATTCGGTGTATTCCGCACGCCACTTCTTGTAGTCGATCTGGTTACCGTCAGCATCGACCTCACCCCACAGGTAATCATACCGGGGCATGATCGAATGCGGCTGTACCAGACGCGGGTTGAAGAAGTGCATGACCATCCACTCCCGCGAGGAGTTGCGGGACGCGACATGCAACAGATCGGGCGCCTTACGATCGGAACCGAACGCGGTCGGCGACTCACTGTTGAAGTCACCCAGTCGCGGTGGCGCGCCGAAGGACTGCCAGTCCTGCGTCTGCTCCGGAAGGAGCGTATGACACCACCAGCAACCCTCACGCACGAACATGATCTTGCCGGAGCCGACATACTGCATGTCCTGATCGGTCACTGCGTTGCGTACGAGCTCGGGCGTCCAGTTGCGCGTAGCGGTCGCGTTCTCGATGTAGTGGATCGGCTCGCCCTCCCAGCGATCCTCAACCACCACGAACACGGCGCCACGACCCTGGTCCGCCTCACCGATGCGACCCTTGTCGAGACTCAGGTCTTCCACACCCTTACCCATGATGCGCGGGTGACGGATGGAGCTGGTGAACGGAATGCCCGCGTCGTAAACGTACGCATACGTCTCATCGATCGGATCGCCGGTACGCGGGTCCTTGCGCAGAACCACGGTCACCGGCTTTCCCGCTCCCTGCAGGAAGGGGTCTTCGACCGAGAAGCCACCAACACGGCCGTACATAAGACCCTTTCGCAGACCCATCTCGGTGGAAGCCACCTGCACGATGTCCAGGCTCGGCATGTAGATGGTGATCATCATCGATCCGCCGAGCGCGACACCGAACAGTCTCGCACCTATTTTATATTCACGGAATGCCACGTCTGATTCCTCCCCTCATAACCTTATAATTGCGGACTTGTCTCCTAGCGCTCGTAGGCGATCTCGTGCGGCAGACGGCCGGCAGGGATCACGGTGCCTTCACGCGCAGTCATCCACATGTTGTAGAGCCAGACAAGGTTTCCGGTAAACACCATGGTGCCACCCACCCAACGCGCGATCATGTACGGATGCTCCGCGATCACCACGTCGATGTACGGCACTTCATAGATCTTTCCGGCGCCCTGAATCAGGCCCGCAATCGTCATCGAGATCCAGTAGATCGTGAAGCCGATCAGCAGGAACCAGAAGTGGAAGTTTGCCAGGGCCAGCGAGTACAGCTTGCGACGCAGGATCGTCTGCAGACCGTAGTACACCGCGGCTGCCTCGAGGAAGGTCGAGAAGCCGAGCAGCGCCAGATGGGCGTGCGCCACGATCCAGCCCGTGCCGTGGATGTACCAGTTGATGGCACGAGTCTGCTGGAAGCCACCCTGCATGTTCAGCGGGATCGCCATCAGCACGCCGGTGATCGTGAACTTGATCTCGACGTTGTCGACGAAGTAGCGCCACTTGCCGGTCATGGTCAGCAGCAGGTTCGACACGAACGCGATGGCGGGCACCAGAATCAGCACGCCTTCCACCGAAGCGAAGGACTTCAGCCACTCCGGCAGCGGCGCCGACATCAGGTGATGCGCGGCAGGCGTGGAGTAGAACACCACGACGGACCAGAAGTGCAGGTGACCGATGCGGTGCGAGTACAGCGGATTACCGGTGATCTTCGGCACCGTGTAGTACGCGATGGCCGCAGCGATCGGGGTGATCCACAGACCGAGCACGTTGTGCGCGAACCACCAGGTCAGGTATGCCTCGGTCAGGCCGGTGAGCTGGAAGTACTCGGGCAGGTTACCGACCAGCAGCACGATGAACAGCATGAAGCAGCCAGCGGCAAAGAACCAGTTGGTGGTGTAGATACCCTGGGTGCGGCGCTTAATGATGGTCATCCACACGTTGATTCCGAGCGGCAGAATGACACCGAACAGAACCACCAGATCGATGAACCACGGGAAGTCCGAATACTCACGACCGGAACTCATGCCGGCCCACAGCACGGTCAGACCAAGGGACAGGCCGAAGTTCCAGATGAAGCAGTTCCACACGCCCAGCTTCTCGGACCAGAGCTTGGTGTTACCCAGCGCCGGAGTGATGTACATCATGGCCATGGCAAACGCCATCGAAATCCAGCCGAAGATGACGGCCATCACGTGGACCTGACGCATGTGACCGAAGGAGAACAGCTCCGAACCGGTCACAAAGTCGGGGAACGCCAGCTTGGCGGCGTTGAAGGAGCCGAGGCCGGTCCCGATCACGAACCAGATGATGGAAGAAACGCCGAAGTAGACCGCCGCGGTACCGCGCGGGATCTCCTCGTTTTTGGCCAGCAGATACTTGAACATCGGACTTACCCCCCTAAAAGCGCTATTTTCATTTCCCTGACAGCATTTCCGTGCTCGCCGGCGCCGGCGGACCGATGCTCAGGAATGATCGCCCGGCATCAGCAGATACCAAGCAAACCACATGCTCGAAAATGCGAGCAGGATACAGCCTATCGTAGCCCACGTTGCCAACATTGTGTCGTGCCTCCTCGGACTGAATGACGTTGTTGCAGGAACGATCGACGGGCGATCAGTTCGTCGCCCTTTCCAGCTCGCCGTGACGCCGCAGAGCAATCATGACGATGACCGTGAAGGCCACACCGAAGATGATCATGCACCAGTTCACGAAGCCCTGGAACGTGATGGCATTGTAGGCGTCCATACCCATGCCGCCCCAGTCCTCGAAGTAACCACGTCCCAATGCACACATGAGCGCGGCACCGAAAACGCTGCCGTTACCCATGCCCGTGACGCCGCCACCAATGAGGGCTACCCAGAAGGTCTTGCTGAAGCCAAGTTTATTCATTAACAACCCCTCCGCTGGACTCTAGATCCGATCGCTGCACGCCATAGTTGTTATTGTGCCGTGCAGTGGCTGCCGGTCGGCCCGCCCGCAGCGGGGAGCTGCGGCCCGGACAACCTTATTTTTTATATGGAAACGGATGCTTGCATATGGGCGCTGACCCGTCAAGCCCCGCAACCGAGTTCCGCTCGAGCGCGCGCCTTTTGAAAGACCTGCGCCCGATATTTTCGCACAGCAGAGGATAGCAACCCCGTCCTGTGTCTGCAAGTGTTTGGGCGCATGCCGATTGGCATTTTCGCCATTGTCTGTGCTAGCGTTTTCGCCTTCCTAGAAAGGACATTTTGAAGACGAAGGGAATTCATGAAAGAGATCATTTTCTACAGTATCGTGGCGGTGTCGTCCCTGTTCATTCTGGGCTTCTCTATCCACATGCTGATCGGCGGGCTCGTCAGCCCGCAAACGGAGCGCTGGGTCATCATCGGCGCATGTCTCGTCGGCGCCGGCGTGATCGCCGCCATGACGGCGGACGTGGTTCGCCGCCGCCGGTCCCGCTGAAGAGATCAGCCTTGCGCTCGACACCCGGTCACTTGAAGACCGCCAGTGAGGCGAGCAGATCCCGATAGGCTTCGGCGTCGGGGAACTGCCCCCGATGGAAAACGAACTGCCGGCGTCGCCCGGACAGGTCCATTCCCGCGAGCCCGAAAGACTTTCCGGCATAGTCGGAAAAGAAACGCACATCCTTCACCAGATCGACCCGGCTACCGTTGCGCAGCTCCAGGCTTATCTGGTCGCGATCGCAGGCAATGGCCACCGGCGACGAACCGAACAGCATCAGACGCCCCGACAGAACCCGGTTCGCTCCCGCGAACAGGAAGAAAAAAGCCATGAAAAACAGCAGATAAGCCCAGTTCTGGGAAGTGCCGAACCAGAGCTTGAGACCGGTTGCAAACAGGAACGCCACCGTCGGGACATAGAGGAGCAGATCCCATACCATGCCCTTCCTGTCCTGTGACAGACGATAAGATGCCGCCCGGGCCACTCAACTCATCCCGGTCTGCTGCTGGCGAAGCACCCTGACGAGAGTGGCATCGAGCTCGTCGTACAACACCCGGCCGGCGCGCTTGAACTGCACCACACTGTTGCCATCGATGACGAAGGTCCAGGGATCGCCCATCACCTTGAATGCGGTGAACGCTTCCGGATTGCGGTACTGATCCATGTGCAGGAACAGCACCTCCGACTCGTACTTCTCCATGATCCCCTTGAGCATCTGCAGCTGCTTGTCGCAGACCGTGCAGTGACCCGGCGTAGCGAATTCCAGCACGATGGTTTTGCCGGTCTTCAGCGCATCGTCCAGGGAGTACTGGTACATGCGTTCGTCCGGATAGCGGTAGGTGGTGATCAGACTGAAGTCCCCGCCCACGTCGGCCAGCGTCTTGGTGCTTACCGATGGAGCCATCGAACCGACGTTGATGCCGCCCTGCATTTCGCAGCCGGTGAGGAACAGTGTGGCGGCGAGCAAGGCAACGGCCGTCCGGTAGTGCCTGTTCATCGTTCCTGCCACTCCTTGTCTTTCGACCATCCGATACAGGTACGGAAAATATTATAGCCCCAGATGATGTTGGCCAACAGGACAAGGGTTCCGAAGATACCCATAGTCGCCAGTAGCGGACTGATCATCGGCTCCACTTCCTCCGGGGTCATTTCCACGCTCGCCATGCCGCCGACGATACCGGCCAGGGTGAACAGGACAACCATTCCGACGAGACCGATGTTGTGGATCCAGAAGTGAAGCTTCACCAGCGTCATGCTGTAGATCTCTCTACGCACCAGGCGCGGAATGAAATAGTAGACCGCGCCGAAGATCGCCATCTCCACCCAGCCCAGCAGATTGACGTGGGTGTGGGCGCGCACGATCAACTGACCATGCATCCGATGATCGACGAAGTGCCTGAACTCCTGGATCCCGCCCATCAGCGCGCCCCAGGAGAATCCAATGATCGCGTAGATGATGCAGGCGTAAACGAACAGCACCGTATAGTGCGTGTACTCCCGATCCTTCGCCCAGGGCATGTCGAAATCGTTCATATCCTCTCCTGCCTTCCTGCTTCAGCCCCGGGGCTCAGATCGACGGCGGCGACCCTCCCGCGGGAACAGTCTGTCATGGGGTACAAGGGGCAACCTATTCTTGGGCGGGCTCCTGCTCGGCATCCGGCGACTGCCGGGGCTGGCGGACATCGCCGTACTTCTCGCCCCAACTGCCCGGCGCGAAAAGCCGCAGCATGTTGTCGATGAAAGCGGAATCACCTTCCGGCGGCATTGGTGCGGACGACGAACCCTGTTCCGAGCGCAATTCGGACAGGAAGGTTGCGATCAGGCGCAACTCCTCCTGCGGAAGCGAGGCGACGTAAGCAGCTTCCTTCGGCGGGTAACCATGATCGAAGGTCGTTGCGCTGTAGGTGGCCTCGGGGTCACGGAGAAAGTCGTAGATCCACTGCTGGGTGCGACGGGAGCCGATCCCATCGAGCGATAGCCCCATGTTGGTGCCGTTGCGCATGGCGCGATGGCACGAAGTACAACGCTTCTCTCGGAAAAGTTCGGAACCGCGGTGACCTTCAGTGGACAGCGTGAAGTGCGTCGTGGCCTCGAAGACCTGCCCTCCGACACTCAGGCGATAGGCTTCGAGAGCGAGGTAAGCGATTACGGCAAAGGCGATGAACACTATCGCAATGCCGAACAGGATCTTCTCTCCCTGCTTGAGCGACTGTCTTCCAGACATGTCCGGATTATCTCGCACTTAGCGCTAAACTGCAAATAACCACATGATTCATAATAAAAAAGGGCGGATCTCCCCGCCCTTTTCTTATCGATCATCTTATTGAGCCATCCCCCTTGCCGAAGCGGCAAGGGGGATGGGTGATGCCGGGTTACTTGACGATCGTGAACGTCACATGACGATCGGGAATGCGGATGCTGCCAGCCGGGTACGGAGAGGCTCCGGTCAGATAGGCTGCGGCATTGTGGATATCCTCATCCGTCATGTTGCGGGCAACCTTCTGCATCTGCTCGCGCGGATCGTTGTTACGCGTACCTTCGCGCCAGTACTTGAGCTGGTTGACCAGATAGACGTACTTCTGCTCGCTCAGCATCGGGTAGATGGGCTCCACACCGCGACCGTTGAAGTCGTGACAGGAACGGCAAGCGGGAATGTCACGCTCCGGCGCGCCGTAGTTGATCAGACGCAGGCCCAGATGCGGTTCGCCGACCGGAACGCCCATCGACTTCAGCTCTTCGAGATTCGAACTTCCGGTGGCGGAAGTGGCGCGATCACGTCCGATCGTGCTCAGGTAAGCAGCCACGTCGCGACGATCGTCAGCGGACAGCTCCTTGGCGAAGATGTTCATCACCACGCCGCCGCCCTGACCCTGACGACGATCAGTGGCGAAATCCTCGAGCTGCTTGACCAGGAACTCGGCCACCTGGCTCGCCAGGCGAGGCGTTTCCATCGAATCGATACCCATGCCGTCCATTCCGTGACAGGAAGAACACGCCGGGGCATTACCCTTGCCTTGCGTGAAGATGGCTTCGCCATTCGCCAGACTGGCGGTCACTGTCGACTTGGCGGCATGCACTTGAGGCATCGCCGCAAGGAACAGCGCACCGGTGAGGATCGAAGCCAGGGTCGTTAAGCGTCGCATTGGATCCCTCTCAATATAACCGTTTATTATGTACGCCCAGCGCCAGATGGCACATGATACGTAGGTGATTAAAGGCCGTCAATCTTCCTGTCGCTCGAGCGACGAAGCATCGATCGCATGGATCCATCATGACTCATCAGGATGGCCACGAACGATGGCGTGCCGGTCAGGAGTTCTTCTTGACCAAGTAGGCTGCAAGAGCGAAGGCAAGCGGGAACCAAACGGCGTACATGATAAGGACTTGTCCTGTCGACAGCATTGCTACCCCCCCATTCCGTATTTTCCGAATGACCGTAAATGCCCGGGCTCGCGTTACGGCGCCGGTTCTTATTCTCAGGGGTCTGTATATCATGCGTCCCTGGACGATGCAAGTCCGCGCCGGAGCACGACGCGGGTGACCTCCGGCAATGCACGCGCTAGAATCCAGCCCGTTTCCAAGAGGTAAGGCGATGAATCTGCGCGATAGTGGAAGGCGCGTCCTGATCAGGGCGAGAGAGGATTACTGGGGAGTTCTGGTGCTCGCGGCCTGGGGCGCCGCCGTGCTCGGACTGGGTCTCGTCCGCTTCGACGCCTTCGGCATCGATGAAGCCGGAGCGCACGCGCTGCTTCTCGTCTGGTCGGTCGGCGAACGCATCATCAGCACCGTCGTACTGCTCGGCCTGCCCGACCTTCGGGCGGTGCTGTTAGCACCGCTTGGCGCCTACTGGCCAGGCAGCATGATCGCCGCCAAGGTCCACGCCCTGCTGATCACTGCCGCCGCGGTGACGATGCTCTATCGCTGGGCCCGGCGCACCATCGACGCCGAAAGCGCTCTGATCGCCAGCGGCCTGCTCCTGATCGCACCCGCCACCCTGTTCGAGATCGACGCGCTCGGAGCAGGTCCCTACCTGCTGCTCGCCTTCGGCGTGGGACTCTGGATCGATCGCAAGTACCGTCTCGTACAACGCCCTCTCGGCGGCTGGTTCTTTGCGCAGCTGCTGTGGATCATGATCGCCGTCAGCATCCATCCCGCCGCCCTCGCCTACCCGGCGGCGCTGCTCTGGGAATGGCGCACCCGCCCGCTCGACGCCCGCCAGCAGCGCCATGTGTATATCGGCGTCACCGTGGCGATCGCTCTGATCCTCATCCTGCGCCTCGGCTGGCCGACGCTGGACTGGCTGGATCAACCCTTCGTTTCCCTGTATCAGGCAGTGCTCGGACGGGATGCTCCCGGCACCGCCCTCGCCTGGCTGCTGTCCATCCTTCTCGCCATGGGCGCGATCGGAGCCGGAATCGCCAGCCGACGCCTGGCGGCGGAAGACATGATGACGCGCATGCTGCTGCTCGCCGTGCTGTTCGGGCTGCCCGCAGCCGACGGAGCCTGGGCCATGCTGGTGATGGCCATGCTGCTCTATCTCGGAATGCCGCGTCTGATCGCCTTCAATCGCGGAATGGGCCTGGGGGGCTTCGTCGGCCAGCGTGGCCTCGTGCTCGGACTGGTATTCATCGCCTCGATCGTGTTCATGCAGGTGGGCAAGGCGCACCGCTACGCGATCTCACAGAACCATCTGCCGCCCGTCGATCAGCTGCTGCTGGCGTTCAGCGCGGAAGTGGAGGATACCGGAGGAGAAGAGGCGACAATGACGATGAGCCAGTGGCCAGGCAAGACCATGCTCGCGACCCGCAGGCATGCCCTGCCCCTGCCTCCGCCGTTCGCTGATCATGAAGCGCTGCTGAAGAACGTCGCCAACGTCGACTTCCTGCTGTTCGATCCCAAGGATGAACGCAACGAGACCCTGGCGGCCCAACTCGCCGAACTGACCGGCGTCACCGAAACGATCCTGCTCGAAGAGGCCGGCGTGGCGGTGCGCTTCCGGGGAGCGCCGTAAGAAGACAGAAAAGGGGACGCTCCCCTGTTTCGACTGCCAATCGAAACAGGGGAGCGTCCCCTTTGCCCTATCTAACTTTCAACCTTCCTTTCCCCGGCCGCGGCCTTTTCTTCCAGCGCCAGTCCGCGCTGATAGACGATGACCGAGCCGATGCGCAGCGCCGTCATGACCAGCAGCAGCACGCTCATGGCATAGATCTCCGGCGGCGTTATCTTGTGCTCGAACAGCTTGATCATCACTTCACGCAGCACGAATACGATGGCGGCATCGACGATGAAGGTCATGCGCAGGCGGGATGTGCTGAAATATTCGACCAGCGAGCGGGACAGCTCGATGAGTATGAACAGCGTGAGCACGTCGGAGATGATGTGCAGGAAGTCCTTCGACAGGTCTCCCGCAGCGAGCAGATCGCCCACCGTCATGAACATGCGCCCGGTTCCGATGATGATGCTGAGCGTCAGGAACACGATCAGCAGGCTGAAGACGATCTTGATCGTCCAATCGAACAGCGCCCTGAAATGGCTGACGCGCACCGCCAGCGGACCGATCCTCAGCATCATTCCTCCGATTCGTTTCCGCGCTATCCTAGCGCAAACAGCCGACAGTTCATAAGGCGGCCCGCCTCACCGCTGGCAGGCCGGACAGAAATAGGTGGAACGCTGGGCCTGACGGACGCAGCGGATGACTCCACCGCAACTCCGGCATGATTCGCCCTCCCGGCCATACACCTCGAGACTGGTGGAGAAATAGCCAGGCTGGCCGTCGCCGCCGCGGAAATCACGCAGGGTGGTGCCGCCGCTGCGTATCGCGGCCTGCAGGACATCGCGGATCGCAGCGGCGAGCGCCTCATAACGAGCCGCCGAAATGCGGCCGGCTGCGCGCAGCGGATGAATGCCGCAGCGGTGCAGCACTTCACTGGCATAGATGTTCCCGACGCCGACGACGATTCGTGAATCCATGATGAAGGTCTTGACCGCCGTGCGGCGCCCCCTCGACCGCGCGTGCAGCCAGGCGCCGCCGAATTCGCCCGCGAGCGGTTCGGGACCGAGGTGACGCAACAAGGAATGAGTGTGGGGTTCTTCCGCAGTCCACACCAGCAGTCCGAACCGGCGCGGATCGCGCAGCCTCAGTATCGCGCCATCGTCGAATCCGATGTCCACATGATCGTGCGCACCCGGCCCAGGCCCCTCGCCGTCGGTGACGCGCAGACTGCCCGACATGCCCAGGTGCAGAATCAGGGCGCCGTCGGTGCAGCGCAGGATCAGGTATTTGCCACGTCGCTCCACGCTGTCGACACGCTGCCCGGGCAGGATGCGCTCGAGGCCGTCGGTCACCGGAAGCCGCAGCTGCCGCTGGCGCACGTGCACGAAAGCGACATGCCGTCCCTCGACATGCGGCGCGATGCCACGCCGAGTGGTTTCGACCTCGGGCAACTCCGGCATGCTAAGGCTCTGAAGGTTCGAGCAGTCGCGCCGCCTGGGCCTCGCTCATCCGCCAGGCCAACCCCACATCGGCGCGCACAAACAGCGGATCGCCGTCGTCGCCGATCACGGCGAATTCGAGCTCGCGCCCATCGTCCAGCAGCAGCCGAATCCGCGGCGCTTCGTTGTCGACCAACCCATGGCTTTCGATTGCGATCGCCTGCGCACGCGACCATTCACTCGCCAGCCCGGAAGCCTCTTCAGCGGACATGCCATCAGCGGGCGCAACGCGCCATGAGGCGGTATCGCCGTCCCGGCGCAGAACCATTCCGGGCAGCTCAAGGACTTCGAGCGTCGCACCCGGCGGCAGCAACTGCCGTGACACGAAGTCTCCCACGCTGCCATGCAACCAGACATAGTGCTGATCGTCGATGAGTACGATGCGGTCCTGGATTCGGACATAGCGGCGGCGATCGATAGGCTCGGTATCGCCAAAAGCGAGTTCCACGCCATCGACCCGCAGCTGGATCCGGGGTGCATCCAGGCCGTAATTCGCTGGATCGACGCTGGCAGCGGGAAAGCCGGCACGCACCGGCGCCTCGAGCACCGCCAGCACGGCGTCGATGCGGGCCTCGCTGGCATGGATTGGCACCGGCTCGCGCATCATCCAGATGCCATCTTCCCTTTCCAGCACGATCGCGTCCAAGCCTGGACGACTGACAACCAGTTCCGTAACGGATGCGGGATCGAGCGTGGCGAGCGGCGCCACACCGCTGTCATCCTCGAGACCCGGCTGCAGCCATGCCACCAGCGCCAGGATCGCCGCCATCAGCAACAGACCGAAATTCGTCATCAGTCTGCGGTTCACGAGCAGCCCTCAGCGACGACGACGCCGCACCCAGACCACCACTCCCGTGGCGGCAAGCAGCAGAGGCAGAACCAGGGGGAAGCCCAGGCCGATCGCGCCGGTGGCAAAGCGCGAAAGGTCCAGCGATGAATCCGGTGCGGTGCGAGCCGGGATATCTATGAAGCGGTCATCGCCGATCAGCCAGTCGACCATGTTCAGCCCCAGTTGCAGATTGCCGCCGCGTCCCAGAAAGGCATTCCCCAGAAAATCGCCGTCGGCGACCGCCACGACGCGTTGCTCGCGCGCGGCGGAATCCTCGAGCGCAGCGCCATCGTTCGCCGGCGCCCGGCTCAACGCGACGCCGAGCAGCAATGGTCCAGGCACATCGCCGTCATCCATGGTGATGGTTCCGCTCATCTGACCTCGTTCCAGCCAGGTGTTCGACAAGGTGCTCAGCAGGGCCGTCGACTGCCAGGCGCCCGCATCCTCGACCGCGGTGATCGCCCCGGCCACCGGGAACAACGTGTTCAGATCGAAGTCCCGCGTGATGGTGTGCGCGGGATAGCGCGCGACCAGAGCCACGCGTGGATCGTCGGTGTCGAACAGCATCATGCCGACCTGCGCAACGGTGGGATCGACCACCACTCCGGCCTCGAAGACGATTCCCAGCTCCTGCGCGAGCGGCTCGAGCCCTTCGGGCGCGCCCGGATCGGACAGCCACAGAAGGTTTCCGCCATCTCTCACATAATCAAGGATGCGCGCCACTTCCGCCGGCAGCAGTGACACCTCCGGCGAGGCGAGCACCACAACGGAATTGTCCGCGCGCGGCGGATCGCTCTCGAGCAGATTGATCCGCTCGGCGCGAATTCCGCGCCCGTCCAGGTACTGCGCCCATCCGGCAAGATCGTGTCCGGCGACGCCCATGGGATCACGCTCGCCATGCCCGGTGACGAACAGCAGCCGTCGCTCACCGCCGCGCGCAACTCGCTGCAGTGCATTGGTCAGGCCGCTTTCACCGGGATCCGGATCGCGCAGGCGTTCGATGCGCCCGCGATACTCGATCACCATTTCGCCATCCATGACGATATCGAGCTCCCGCGCCCGCTGCGGTTCGCGATCGGGGTCGACGAACACCAGCGTGAAATCGGGCTTGTAACGTCGATAGCGCTCCGCAAGGTTGGTGATCCGCTTGCGGAGCAATGGAATCGTTTCCCGCGCGAACGCGGTAACCTTCACCTCTCCCGGCATCTCCTGCAACAGCGCCATGCTCGCCGGCGACAGTGTATTGCGACCGGCCGCGGTCCAGTCGGCCTCGAAGACATAGCGCGTGCTCAGCCAGCCCAGCAGGCCGGCGGTCACCAGCAGCAGCACGACGAACACGACATCGTGCACGCGCATCAACCGTCTGCTGCGTCTGGTTACCTGCATGACATCAATGCTGGAGGCGCCAGGAATCGAGACGCCTGGCGCTGAGTACGAGGAACGTCACGATCACGATCAGATAGTAAGCCACGTCGGCGCTACTGAAGGCGCCACGCAGCAGGGGCTCGTAATGGCGCACCATGGACAGCCAGACGAGCAGGCCGCCGCCGCTGCCATCACCGCTCCAGTCGATGATCCACAGCATGAGCAGGGCGCCGAAGGTGGAGATCGCGGCCACCGCGGGCTGCCCGGTGAGCGCCGACATGAATAGGCCGATCGCGGCGAAGGCGGAGAGCAACAGGAACAGGCCGAACAGGCCGGCGCACATGGTTCCGATATCGAGCGTGCCTCCGACGAGCAGCGACAGCGGCATCAACGCGATCAGGCCGAGCAGCACGGCGATGAAGCCGATGACGCCGAGATACTTGCCCAGCACGATCTCGGTCATCGATACGGGTGCCGAAAACAGCAGCGGCAGCGTGCGGTTGCGGAACTCGTCCGCCAGCAGGCGCATGGTCAGCAGCGGCACGATCAGGAGCAGCACCAGCGCGGCATTGCCCAGCATCGGCGCAACGATGATCTCGGTGACGCCCGGAGCGTCGAGAATGCCCGGCAAGCGCGGCTGCAGCTGCAGAAAGAAATCGATCTGGGTAACGAACATGTAGCCCAGAATGAGCTGCACTACCGCCAGCAGCGTCCAGGCCAGCGGCGACAGGAACAGCGAACGCAGCTCGCGGCCGGCGATGGCAAGAACCGTCATGCCGCGGCTTCCTCGGCGCGGGTCAGATCGACGAAGATCTCCTCCAGGCTGCGGCGCTCCTGCGCGATCTCATGCAGGCGCCACCCCTCGGCCACCGCCCGGGCGACCATGCGCTCGGGGAAATCAGCTGCCTCCGGACGGTACTGCAGGCGCATGTGCCCTCCTCCCATATCCTCGACACAGACCACGTCGGGCAGCGCTGCAAGCGTCGCGGCGGGGGGCGCGTTGTGCATCGCGACCGTCAGCCATGACATGAACATGTGCCGCTGCAGACCCTCGATGGAATCGTCGAACACCAGCCGGCCACGATGAATGACCTGCACGCGATCGCATACCGCCTGCACTTCGGGGAGGATGTGGGTCGACAGGATGACCGCGTGATCGCCGCCCAGCTCGCGGATCAGCGCGCGAATCTCGCGGATCTGGATCGGGTCGAGGCCTACCGTCGGCTCATCGAGAATGACGACGTCCGGCGCATGCACGATCGCTTGGGCGATGCCCACCCGCTGCTGATAGCCCTTGGACAGGTTGCCGATGACGCGGGCGCCGACGGCGCCGAGGCCGCAACGCTCCTTGACACGCTCGATCGCCGCGCGGCTTGCGCCGCGTGGAATGCGCTTGATGCGCGCGCAGTACCAGAGGTACTCGTCCACCGTCATCTCGCGATAGAGCGGCGGCTGATCGGGAAGATAACCGAGCCCGGTCTTGGCGCGGCGCGGCTGGTCGAGAATATCGGCGCCATTGACGAGCACGCGGCCCGCGCTCGGCGCGAGATTGCCGCTGATGATCTGCATCGTCGTGGACTTGCCGGCGCCATTGGGACCGAGAAAGCCGAGCACCTCGCCGCGCCGGACCTCGAAGCTGATGTCATCGACAGCGCACAGAGGTCCGTAATAGCGATACAGATGCTCGACGCAAATCAGGCTGTCGGTACTCATCGCGGCATATTATAGCAGCACCGCAGCGCTGGAATCTTCCAGCAGGCTGTAGAAAAAGTTTCCCCGCGGCTTTGCGCAGCGGGGTCAGCGGCGAGCAAGCAAGGCGAGTGAGCGCAAGTGGCAGCGAAGCGAGCCATTCGCGGAGAAGAGCGGTCGGGAGACTTTCTCAAGAATCTGCCAGCTGCCAGGATCGATCCGGCCCATTCAGCCGATCCAGCGCCTTCTCGAGCCCGCCGGGACGCCCCTGACGCAGGAGCCGCCGCACCTGATCTCGAAGATGCGTCAGATCACTGTCGACGATGATCCTCTTGACTTCGAGCAGCGTACTCGGCGCCGCGCTGAACTCCCTCAAGCCCATACCGAGCAGCAGACGCGTATAGGCCGGCTCGCCCGCCATCTCGCCGCACATGGAAACCCCGACGCCGGCGCGCCGGCCACCGGTGATCGTCATCTGGATCAGCTTCAGCACGGCGGGATGCAAGGGATCGTAGAGATAGTCCACCTCTTCGTCCAGACGATCCACCGCCAGGGTGTACTGGATGAGATCATTGGTGCCGATGGAGAGAAAGTCGACGTGACGCGCGAAGCGGCTGACCGACAGCGCGGCGGCGGGCACCTCGATCATCGCCCCCACCCCCAGGTGCTCATCGAACGGCTCGCCTGTCGCGCGCAGTTCCGACTTCGCCTCCTCCAGCAGCGCCAGCGCCTGCAGCAGTTCGCGTTCCTCCGAGAGCATGGGGAGCATGATGCGGACGGGACCGCGCGCCGAAGCACGCAGAATTGCGCGCAGCTGCGCCGAGAACATGGCCGGGTCCTTGAGACACCAGCGTATGGCACGCAACCCCATGGCCGGATTGCTGCCCTCGGCTCCGGCCGGACGCTCTTCGCCGACCCACTTATCCATGCCGAGATCCAGCGTGCGGATGGTGACAGGAGCCCCCTGCATTGCCTCGATGATGCGAACATAGGTCTCGTACTGCTCGGCCTCGTCCGGGAGCTCCTTGCGGCCAAGGAACAGCATTTCCGTACGGAACAGCCCGATGCCCGCGGCGCCCGCTTCCCGCACCGCGTTCACGTCCTCCAGCACCTCCGCATTCGCCATCAGCGTGATGGCTTCGCCGTCCCGCGTCACCGCTGGCCGCTGCCGCAGCTTGCCGAGCTCGGCCCGCGCCCGCCGCTCGCGCATCTGGCTGGCGCGGAACCAGCGCAGCTCGCGGCGATCCGGCGCGACGATCACCACCCCGAGGCGCCCCTCGATGACCAGCCGGTCCGCATGCCGGATATAGCGCCGGGCATGATGCACGCCGACAGCCGCCGGCACGCCGAGACTGCGGGCAAGAATCGCGGTATGGGAATTGGCTCCGCCGAATTCGGTGATGAACGCGCCGATGCCCTGCTTCTGCATCAGCATGATCTCGGCCGGCGAGAGATCATCGGCGACGACGATGGTGCCGCGGACGCGATGATCGAGCATCTGGTCGGGAAACGAATTCTGCCCCTGCAGGTTCTGCTGGATGCGATTCACCACATGGTCGATGTCATCCTTGCGCGCACGAAGGTAGGGATCGTCCATCTGCTCGAAAACCTGCATGAGCACATCCCTTTGCATCTTGAGCGCCCATTCGGCATTGCAGCGTCGGCTGCGAATGATTTCGATGGGTCCTTCGCGCAGCATCTGGTCGTCGAACATGACCAGGTGGGTATCGACCAGCGCAGCGACCTCGGGCGGCGCCTCGGGCGGGATTTCGTCACGGATGGCGCGCAGTTGCCGGCGCGCTCGCAGCAGGGCGGTGCGGAAGCGGGCGATCTCCTCTTCGATGAGAGGCGAGGGAATGATGCACTCGCTGATCTCGAGCTGCTCGCGCCTGAGCACCGTCGCTTCGCCGATGGCGATGCCACGAGAAACGCTGATGCCACTCAGTGCCATCATGCCTGCGCTGCTCTCCCTGATGATGCACGGGGAGGCAAGGCCGTTAAGGCGTGCTCAACTCTCCTCGCCGAAACGGTGCCTGATCAGATCGACGATCCCCTCGACCGCGCGCTCCTCATCCTCGCCCTCGGCAATGATCTCGATCGAGGTGCCCTGGCCGGCCGCAAGCATCATCACCCCCATGATACTCTTGCCGTTGACCCGTTTCTCGCCACGCTGAACGAACACATCGCACTTGAACTGCGAGGCCAGGGTGACCAGGCGCGCGGCGGCGCGAGCATGCAAACCCAGGCGGTTCACGATCCGGGTTTCACAACGCACCATCACGCTTCTCCCGTGCCGAGGAAAATGCCTTCGCGGCCACCGCTGAGGGCTTTCTCCACCAGCTGGCCCAGACTCAGACCGGGATAATTCAGCAGACGCACCAGCATCGGCAGGTTGACGCCGGCGATTACGGCCACATCGTGCCCCTGCAGGTCACCGAGCGCCGCGGCGATGTTGGCGGGAGTGGAGCCGTACATGTCGGTCAGCACGATGACGCCATCGCCCTCGTCGAGGCGGCGCACCACTTCGCGCGCTTCGCGCAGAATGCCTTCGGCACGCGAGGAATCACAGGCCGAGGTCACCGCCACCGTCGCTGCGGGCAGCGGGCAGGCGCCAAGCATCGATCTCGCGGTCGCCAGCATCGACTCGCCGATGCGGTCATGCGTGACCAGGCACAATCCCACGCTCATCTGAGCTCCCGGTGCCGGACCATCACGTTGTCGCGGGATCCGCGAAAATGCGCCGCCAGCGCCTCCGCCAGATAGACCGAACGATGCTGGCCGCCGGTGCAGCCAACGGCAACGCACATGTAGTTCCGGTTCTCCGCCTCGAAGCTCGGGATCCAGCGCTCCAGGAAATCGCGAATATCCTCGTACATCTGCACCACGCCCGGCTGTTGTTCGAGGAATGCGATGACCGCGGGATCGGTGCCACGATACAGCCGCAGCTGCGGATCCCAGTGCGGATTGGGCAGGCAACGCACATCGAAGACATAGTCGGCATCGGCAGGAATGCCGTACTTGAAGCCGAACGATTCGAACAGGAGCGACAGACTCGACCCGCGCCGCTCGGCGACTCGCTCGCCGATCAGCGAACGCAGCTGGTGCACGTTGAACGAACTGGTGTCGACCTGCAGATCGGCGCTTGCGGAGATCGCCGCCAGCAGCTCCCGCTCCTCGGCGATCGCCTCGAGCAGGGAGACATTCGATCGGGTGAGCGGATGCTTGCGGCGAGTCTCGCTGAAGCGCTTGATCAGGACGTTGTCGGTGGCGGTGAGGAAGATGACATCGCAATCCACTCCCCGCTCGCGGATCTCGCGCAGAATATCCCCGAAGCGGCCCAGATCACGCACCAGATTGCGGGCATCGATACCCACGGCGACCCGGTCGATGCGGCGCGCAGCCTGCGGATCGATGGCCTGTTCGACAAATTCCGCAAGCAGACCGAGGGGAAGATTGTCGATGCAGTAGTAGTCGAGATCCTCGAGCGCCTGCAGCGCCACGCTCTTTCCCGAGCCCGACAGCCCGCTGATGATGAGCATCTTCATTGAGCGTTGTCCAGGATGATGCGCTGATGCCGCTCGATGAACGAACGGGCAGCGTCGTAGCCCTTCATCAGCAACATCTGGTTGCTGATGGCCGCCTCCACCAGTACGGCGAGATTGCGACCCGGGATGACGGGAATGGTGATCTGCGGGATACGCACACCGAGAATCCTTCGCTCCTGACGACTGCCCTCGAGGCGGTCGATCGCATTCAGCTCCTGGCTGCTCAGACGTTTCAGCTCCACTATCAGGCGCAATGCCTTGTCGGGTTTGATGGCGGTATCACCGAACATCGCGCGGATATCCAGCACTCCCAGCCCCCGCACCTCGAGAAAGCCGGACAGCTCGGCCACTGCGCAATAACCGGTAACCACGTCGGGCGCCACGCGGCGAAACTCGGGCGTATCATCGACGATCAGGCGATGACCGCGACTGATCAGTTCGAGCGCCACCTCGCTCTTGCCGATTCCGCTCTCGCCGGTGAGCAGCACTCCGATCCCCATCACGGCGATGAAAACGCCATGAATGGTGATCCGCTCGGCGAGCACATCAGCGAGGTAATACCGCAGCTGCGAAATGAGTTCATAGCCGGGCACGGAGGATCGGAACAGGGGGGTGGCCGCTGCATCGGCCATCGACGCCAGATCCTGAGGCGCCGGCAAGCCGTCCGACACCACGATGAATCCCGGCCGGGTCTCAAGCAAGCGCGCCAGCGTGCGGGCACGCTCCCTCTCGTCCAGCGATGCCAGATACTCGAGTTCGCGCGCACCCAGAACCTGGATTCGGTGAGGACTGATCAGGTTCAGATAGCCAACCCAACCGACCAGAGGAAAACCGCGGGATATCACGTCGTCGGCAGGACCGGCGGGAATTTCCCGCGCCCCTCCCGCGCTGCCCGCCACCCAGTCAAGCCCGAGTCGCTGCTGATACTTCTCGAAGACTGCTGTGGGTGTGATGCCGTTTCGCATGGGCCCGGTCGACCTAGTCCCCGGCGCCGCGCTGCCAGCCGACCAGCAAATCGTAGATCTCGCCGTCCGTCCTCGCCTCCTTGATGCGCTGACGAAGCTGCGCATCGCTGAACATCTCGGCCAACAGCGCGAGGATATTGAGGTGCTCACTGGTCGACTGCGCCGGCACCAGCAATCCACAGATCATGTCGACCGGCTGCTCGTCCACCGCATCGAAGTCGACGCCATCGCCGAGCTTCAGAAACGCGCATATGGCGTTATCGAGACCGTTCAGTCGCCCATGGGGAATGGCGGCGCCATGTCCAAGTCCGGTGCTGCCGAGCCGCTCGCGCTCGATGAGACTGGTGAGCGCCTCATTCGCGCTTACCGGCCCGGACTCGGTCGCCATTAGCTCGCTGAGCAATTCCAGCGCCCGCTTCTTGCTGCCGACGGTAGCGCGATACAGCACCCGCTCGGGAGACAGCAGGTTTACGAGTTGATTCATGTCGTGATCGACGTTTCGTCCAGTCTGGCCGGCATCGGACGCGATTACCGCCTTCGCACATGCCGGCTCATCGCATCCACCTGCGCTTCATCCTTCACACCAGGCGCTTGCGCTCGCTGGAGGAAGGTATGGAAAGCGCCTCACGATACTTCGCAATCGTCCGGCGCGCAACGTTGATTCCCTGCTCCTTCAGCATCTGGGCGATCCTGCTGTCACTGAGGGGTTTGCTGCGATCCTCGGCAGCCACCATCTTCCTGATCAGCGCGCGGATCGCGGTCGCGGAGCACTCCCCGCCGCCATCGGTGCTGACATGACTGGAGAAGAAATACTTCAACTCATAGATGCCACGCGGCGTATGCATGAACTTCTGCGTCGTCACACGAGAAATCGTGGATTCGTGCATGCCGACCGCGGTGGCGATGTCGTGGAGCACCAGCGCCTTCATCGCTTCCTCGCCATGCTCGAGGAAACCGCGTTGCCGTTCCACGATGCAACTGGCGACCTTGAGCAGGGTTTCGTTGCGGCTCTGCAGGCTCTTGACGAACCAGCGCGCCTCCTGGAGTTGATTCCGCATATAGGTGTTGTCGCTGCTGCTGTCGGCGCGACGCACCAGACCGGCATAGCCGGCGTTGATCCGCACCTTGGGTACGGAATCCGGATTGAGTTCGACGCGCCAGGAGCTCTTGTCGCGGGTGACGATGACGTCGGGAACCACGTATTCGGTGCTCTGGTCGGCGACCTGCAGCCCCGGGTGCGGATTCACGCATTGGACCAGCAGCAGAACCTGCTGCAAGTCCTCCTGCGAGCACTTCATCCGCCGCATGATCTGGTTGTACTCCCGATCGGCGAACAGCTGCAGGTGCTCGCCCACCAGCTGCCTGGCCTGCTCCAGCCAGGGCGTATCATCGGGCATGCAGTTCAACTGGATGAGGATGCATTCGCGCAGGTCGCGCGCGCCTACTCCGACCGGATCGAAGTTCTGCACCTGGCGCAGCACAGCCTCTATCTCGGCCATATCCAGATCGTCGAACTGCGCGCTGAAACCTTCGCGAATGTCTTCCAGCGCCACGGTGAGATAGCCGCGATCATCGATCCCGTCGATGATCGCGAGCGCGATCTCCTGATCACGCTCGCTGAAATTGGTCATGTGCATCTGCCAGATCAGGTGATCATGCAGAGTCTGCACCGCGGAATCCTGGCTCTCGTACTCGCGGCCGTCGGCGTCGGTCGTCGCGACCCGGGAAGACACGGCGCTGTCATAGATGTCTTCCCACACACTGTCGACCGGCAGGTCGTCGCCGATATCAGTGAGCTCCGGCCCGTCGATGGCATCCACCGACGCCGCGGCTACCGCCTCCAGCCCCTCTTCATAGGAACCGACGATGTCGTCCGCCCGGCCGCCATCCGCCGTCGCTTCGCCGGAAGAGCCTGCCGGACTCTCTCCGCCTGCTCCGTTCGCGCCGAAATCGTCGCCGCCGCTGTCGTGCCCGTCCTCGGCAAGTTCGAGCATGGGGTTCGAGTCGAGCGCTTCCTGGATCTCCTCGCGCAGATCAAGCGCCGATAGCTGCAGCAGGCGGATCGCCTGTTGCAGTTGCGGGGTCATGGTCAGGTGCTGACCGAGGCGAATTTGCAGGGTTTGCTTCATGAGTATCATCGGACGCCGCTATTGACGTCATCGACTCCAATTCTACTGCAAAAGTCCCGCCGTCGCTTGCGGGGAGCGAAGCGCCTCACAGGCGGAAATTGGCACCGAGATACACATCCCGGACACGCTCGTTCGCCAGCAACTCCTCCGGCCCACCTTCGGCCAGGATCGCACCGTCACTCATGATATAGGCCCGCTCACAGATGCCCAGCGTTTCCCTTACGTTGTGGTCGGTAATCAGGATGCCTATGCCCTTCTCCCGAAGATACTTGATTATCCTCTGGATATCGAGGACCGACATGGGGTCCACGCCGGCGAAGGGTTCGTCCAGGAGGACGAATTGAGGCTGCATGGCGAGCGTGCGGGCGATCTCGACCCGGCGTCTCTCGCCGCCCGAAAGACTCATGCCGGAGCCATCGCGCAGATGCTCGATGTGGAACTCTTCGAGCAGCTCATCGACGCGGCGCTCCTGGGCTGCACGATCGAGATCGCGGCGCGTCTGCAGCACCGCCCTGAGGTTATCGGCCACGGACAGCTTGCGGAACACCGAAGCTTCCTGCGGCAGGTAGCCGATGCCGAGTCGCGCCCGCGCATGCATCGGCATCGCCGTCACGTCGCGCCCGTCCAGGCGGATGGCGCCGCCGCCACAGGGCACCAGACCGACGATCATATAGAAGCACGTCGTCTTGCCCGCGCCGTTCGGACCGAGCAGACCGACGACCTCACCGCCAGCGACGTGCATCGACACGCCGCGCACGACGTCACGACGGCGATAACGCTTTGAAATACCCTCGACGTCGAGCAGAGCCATGCGCGCTCACTCGCCTGCGGTCGGGGCCGGCGGGTTGCCGCCTTCGCGCGGCTGAATGACGATACGAACGCGACCGTTGTCCGCGGATCCGCGCTCGGCGTTGACCACGTCGCGCACCGGATCATAGTTGATGAGTTCGGCCGACAGCTCGGTATCGAGGCGCCACACATGCGCGTCGGTCTGAAGCACCAGTCGCTCCGGGTCGGCGAAATACTCTATGCGCCGGGCGTGCGCCCGCATGTCCTGATCGTGTCCCTCGATGCGCTGGCGAAAGCGTACCGGCGAGCCGTCCGCCTCCACCCGAGTCACGCGCCGGTTTTCATCCTCGAAGATCCGCACTTCATCCGCCTCGAGGCGAATGGTGCCCTGGGTATAGACGACGTTGCCCTGATAGACACTGACGCCCCGGGTATCATCACGCTCGGCGCTGTCCGATTCTATTTCTATGGGTTGTTCGCGATCGCTCGGCAGGGCAAGCACATGCGGCGCGGCACAGGCCAGCAGCAGCAACACACAGGTTCTCGCGATCCGGCTAGGGATCATAACGACCTCGCACATGGGAAAGCAGGCGCACCCGGCGCTCCTCCAGATCCGCCTTCATTCCAATCGAATCGGTGATTCCGGACTGCTGGATTATGCGCACTGCGGCCTCGGTCTCCGCGCGACGTTCATCAGGCCAGAGATAAAGCTCTTCGGTATGGATCTCGAAGCCGCGGCCGGAAACAGGAGCCGAGTAGCGGACATGGACCTCGCCTTCCAGCAGTACCGAGCGGTCGGCGTCGTAGACCGTTCCATGCCGCGCGGAGATCTCCCACACCGGGCGGTCACCCTCGAAGAACCGCAGCAAAGGCGCCATCAACGTCGATTCCGCCCGCTCGGGATAATGATACAGGGTTTCAGCCGCCAGGGTGTGGCCGGGGCGTCCGGAGACATTCGTCTCGGTAAGCAGGAAACCGGACATGCTGTAGTCAGGCACCTCGCCCGCGGCGGACCCGACATCGCGCTCACCGCTGTCACGGGACCACCACCAGGCGCCGGCCACCGCCATCATCAGCAGCACGATGAGCAGCGCTCGCCCGTCCATGGTCTCGTTCAGCCGTCCAGCGACAGGTAACGCTCCCAGAGTGCCGGCAAGGTCCCCTGCGCCTTCATGATCAGCTCGCACACATCACGGGCGGCGCCACGGCCACCGCGACTGGCGGTGATCCAGTGCGCATGCTCCTTGACCAGTTCGTGCGCGTCGTTGACCGCGATGGCCAGACCGGCACGCCGCATCATCGGCAGGTCCACGACGTCATCGCCGACACATGCCACCTGCTCCGCCGCCACCCCGACCGTATCGAGCAGATGCCGGAATGCGGGCAGCTTGTCGCTTTGCCCCTGGAATACATGACTGATGCCGAGCCCCGCCATGCGATGCGCGACGGCCTCCGAGCTGCGACCGGTGATGACGCCGATGGTCACCCCGCTTTCCTGCAGCATCCTCATGCCATGTCCGTCACGGGAGTTGAACACCTTGTGCTCGCGCCCATCGCAGTCGATGAAGATGCCGCCGTCGGTGAGCACACCGTCGACATCGAACACCACCAACCGAATCTGTCGCGCCTTCTGGATAAAGTCCTGCACGGATCGCTCCTAGACAACGCCTGCGCGCAGCAGGTCATGCATATTGAAGGCGCCGATCAGGCGGCCGCCGCTGTCGACCACCGGCAGCTGACTGATGCGATGCAGTTCCATCAGCTCGAGAGCCTCGACCGCCAGCATGTCCGGCCCGACGCTGCGCGGGCTGCCCGTCATCACCGAGCCGACCGTGGTGGCATGCACGTCGATGCGGCGATCGAGTATGCGCCGCAAATCGCCATCGGTGAAGATTCCGCACAGATGCCCGTCTCCGTCCACTACTGCGGTCATGCCCAGGCCCTTGCGCGTCATTTCGACCAGCGCTTCGCTGAGCACGACGTCGGCCGTCACCCGTGGCACAGCATCTCCGTCATGCATGATGTCACGGATGAGCAGCAGCAGCCGCCGGCCCAGGCGCCCGCCCGGGTGGGAGCGGGCGAAATCCTCGGCCGTGAACCCCCTCGCCTCGAGCAGCGATACCGCCAGCGCATCTCCCATCACCAGCGTGGCGGTCGTGCTCGAGGTCGGCGCGAGCCCGAGAGGGCACGCCTCCTGGGAAACGCTGACATCGATGTTGACGTCGGCGGCGCGGGCCAGCGTGGAAACCGGGTTGCCGGTGAGCGTGATCAGCGGCACGCCCAGCCGCTTGATGATCGGCAGGATGGTCAGCAGTTCCTCGGTTTCACCGGAGTTGGAGATGGCCAGCACCACATCGCCCGGCGTGATCATGCCCAGATCGCCATGACTGGCCTCCCCGGGATGGACGAAGAAGGCCGGGCTGCCGGTGCTGGCCAGGGTCGCGGCAATCTTGCCGCCGATGTGCCCGGACTTCCCCATGCCGAGCACGACGATGCGGCCACTGCAGCCGAGCATGTGCCGGCATGCAGCAACGAAGGCATCACCGATGCGTTCACGCAGGGCCAGCACGGCGGCGGCTTCGGTATCGATGACCGCAAGGCCAAGCCGTCTGAGACGTTCCGCCTCGGAAAGGTCGGCCGCAACCGGGCCTGTGGGTACGCTGGATGTCATCGATTCTCCGCCCGCTGGAAGCTGCCCGCGCGGGAAGGGCGGGCATCGTGCTGCGTGACGACCGCCGGCGCGGCCGCGAGTCTGCGCATATTTGAACCCATTACCCACTGCATGGCAACGACGCCGGATGCACTGTCATGACGCCAGGCTGTGCAGCAGCAATCCGATGAATATCGCCATGCCGAACCAGTTGTTGTTGAGAAACGCGCGAAAACATGCGTCCGGCTCGCGGCTGCGGATCAGACACTGCTGCCAGAGCGCCAGAATGGCCGCCACAGCGAGCCCTGCATGGTAATAGCCCCGATCGATACCGAAACGGCTGCCGACGACCAGCAGCACGATGAACAGAAGGACCTGCAGCACGCCGATGATCATCCGGTCGCCGTCCCCGAAGAGGATGGCGGTCGATTTGACGCCGATGCGCAGGTCATCCTCGCGATCCACCATGGCATACATGGTGTCGTAGATCGTCGTCCACAGAACGGCGGCGACATAGAGCAGCCAGGCGCCCTGGGGAATGGCGCCGGTCTCGGCGGCGAAGGCCATGGGCACCGCCCAGCCGAAAGCCATCCCCAGATATACCTGCGGCAGATGGGTATAGCGCTTCATGAATGGATAGGTCGCGGCGAGGAACAGCGCGACCAGCGACAGGGCGACGGTGAACCGGTCCAGAGTGAGCACCAGCCCGAAAGCGCACAAGGAAAGAGCGATGAACAGGCCGAAAGCCTCGCGCGTGGAAACCTCGCCTTGCGCGAAGGGCCGGTGCCGTGTCCGGTGCACATGGCCGTCGATCCCGCGATCGGCGTAGTCATTGATGACGCACCCCGCCGAGCGCATCAGGATCACGCCGCAGGCGAAGACGACCACATTCCAGGGATCCGGACGTCCCTCGCCCGCCAGCCACAGCGCCCAAAGCGCTGGCCACAGCAACAGCCAGGCTCCTATCGGGCGATCGAGACGCATCAGCCGTGCATAGACGCCGGCACGCTCACGCAGCTTCGCGCCGCCGATCCTCATCAGCCCGGATTCCTGCCGATGGTGGCGATGGCGGGCATGAAAATCTCGCTGACCAGCAGCGGATATCCCTCGACCCTGAGCACGGATCGCCGAGCCCAGAAAACGGCATCACCTGGCCGGGTGCCACGTGTCGCGGCACGATGGAGATAGTCATCGGGTGTGAGCATCGCGACTTCCAGCGGACTTCGCTCCACGTCCGCCGCAGCGAACAGCACCTCGCCCAGCGGACGCTCACCGAGCCAGCCATAGCGCCGCCGGCGCCCCCGCAGGGTGGCGCGCGGAATCACTGTGCGCGCATACACCAGGGGACGGGTTCCGCAGCACAGGTAGACCTGACGCACCAGGGCCCAGGCGCGCTGCTGCATGCCGAGCGCGACGCGCTCTCCGGGAAGCGGCCGGCACCATGCCTGGCCAAGAAGCTCGACGGCGAAATCGCGCGCGCAGATGCGCTGCAGACGCTGCGTCAGCGATTCGGTGGCGGTGAGCCAACAGGCGAGATCGGGGGGCAAACTACGGCCGGCGCGCCCGATCGGCCGCCAGCGCGGTTCCCTGCCTAGATTCAACATCGATGTCGTAAGTTCGCCCGTAGTAGGCACCGGCGCCCGGCGCATTCCTTTTGGCAGTTCGCTGAAAATTGCACCGGCAGGGTGCGGTGCAGTCGGCGGATCCAGTCTACCCAACCCGAGCGCGGACTCCCGCTCTCGCCCCGCTCCCACCGCGGCGCCCCCGATCGGCTCCAACAGCTATACCGCGCCGTACTGCGGCCGATTCTCCAGCCACCGCCGCACCAGGGCCGCGGAGCGCAACGGATCATCGCGCAGCAGCCGCTCCGCGGTTTCCGCGGCAAGCGGAACCAGGTCACCATCGCGCCGCAGATCCGCCGCGCGCAGGCGCATTTCTCCCGCCTGCCGCACGCCGAGCAGCTCGCCGGGACCACGCAACTCCAGATCACGCGCGGCGATGGCGAATCCATCGGCGGTGTCGCGCAATACGGCGAGGCGTGCGCGCCCCCGCTCGGACAAGGGGCTATGATACATCAAGACACAGGCGCTTTTTTCGCTGCCCCTTCCCACTCTGCCGCGCAATTGATGGAGCTGAGCCAGACCGAGCCGCTCGGCGTTCTCCACGATCATAAGACTCGCATTCGGCACGTCCACGCCGACCTCGATCACCGTGGTAGCAACGAGCAGATCGATGTCCCCGCGCTTGAACGCTGTCATCGCGGCCTCCTTCTCGGCAGGCTTCAGCCTGCCGTGGACCAGGCCGACGGTCAATCCGGACAGCGCCGCCATCAGCGTGGCCGCCGTTTCGGTCGCGGCCTGGCATTGCAGCGCTTCCGATTCCTCGATCAGCGTGCAGACCCAATAGGCTTGACGCCCCTGACGGCAGGCTTCCCGCACCCGCTCCAGCACCTCATCGCGTCTGGTATCGGGCAACACGACAGTGGTGATCGGTTGCCGGCCCGGCGGCAGTTCGTCGATGACCGAGCAGTCCAGATCGGCATAGCCCGTCATCATCAGGGTTCGGGGGATGGGGGTTGCCGTCATGATCAGCTGGTGCGGATAGCGCGCCCCGGTACGGCCCTTCTCGCGCAACGCCAGACGCTGGTGCACACCGAAGCGATGCTGCTCGTCGATCACCAGCAGGCCCAGCCTGGCGAAGACCACATCCTCCTGGAACAGGGCATGCGTGCCCACGATCACCTGCGCAGTGCCCTCGGTCAGATCGGCGAGCACGCCCTGTCGCTCCCGCGCGCGCATTCCGCCGCTTAGCCAGCGCAACTCGACGCCGATCGGGTCCAGCCATTGTCGCAGGTTGCGATAATGCTGCTCGGCGAGCAGCTCGGTCGGCGCCATCACCACGGCCTGATAGCCCGACTCCACCGCGGCCAGCGCCGCCGCGGCGGCGACCGCCGTCTTGCCGGATCCAACGTCTCCCTGCAGCAGACGCTGCATGGGATGCGGGAGCGCCAGATCCGCATCGATCTCATCGATGACCCGGCGCTGGGCGGCGGTGAGACGGAAAGGAAGGCGGTCGAGGAATCGGTCCCGCAGCCCGCCCTCATCGGGCTTGATCACCGGCGCGCGCTGATTGCCGCGACGCTCGCGCAGGCTCCGCATGCTGAGCTGATGCGCCACCAGTTCCTCCAGCGAGAGGCGGCGGCGGGCCGGATGACGGCCGTCGAGCAATGCGGCCGCATCGGCATCGAGCGGTGGCCGGTGCACGCAGAGCAGCGCATCGCGCAGTCGGGGGAGCCCATGACGGCGCAGCAGATCATCCGGGAGCAGTTCACTGAAGGCGTCTTCCGATGCCGAGGCTTCGATGTCGAGCGCCTGCAGACCCCGACCCACGATGCTGCGCAGAGTCGCCTGGTGCAATCCCGCCGTAGCGGGATAGACAGGAATCAGGACGGCATCCCCTTCGAGGGCACCGCCATCATCCTCGCGGCACTCGGGATGGACCATCTCCGCCATGCCAGCGGCGCCGCGTACTTCACCGTAACAATGGACGCGCGCGCCACGCGCCAGCAGTTCGCGAAGTCCTGCATGCGGATTGAAGAAGCGCAGCTGCAGAATACCGGTGCCATCAGTGATGCGGGCAGTGAGCGTGGCGCGGCGCCCCGGACGCATCTGGGTAAGCAGCACCTCTCCCCGCACACCGGTCACATCACCGGCCCGCAGGCTGCCGATGGCGGCGATGCGGCTGCGATCCTGATAGGCGCTCGGCAGATGCAGGAGCAGATCCAGCACGGTATGGACGTCCAGGCGCGACAGCCGCGAGGCGGTGCCCGCGGCCACGCCCTTGAGCGCCGTCACCGGCGATGAAGGCAAGATCCGCATCGTCGCCCGCCCGGGACCGGACGCGACAGCCAATGCTTCAGCGCCGGCCGGCGCCCACATGCATGATGGCGTCGGCTTCTATGGCGGCGCCGCGCGGCAGCGCCGCGACCTGAACCACGGCGCGGGCGGGGAAAGGCGCGGAGAAAAAGCGCTCCATGATTTCGTTGACCACGGCAAAAGTGCCGAGGTCGACCAGGAAGACATTCAGCTTGACCACATCGGCGAGCGAGCCGCCGGCGGCTTCGGCCACCGCTTTCAGGTTTTCGAACACCTGCGTCGCGGCGGCGGCGAAGTCTCCCTCGACCATCCGCATCGTCGCGGGGTCGAGCGGGATCTGGCCGGACAGGTATACCGCGTCCCCCACGCGCACAGCCTGTGAATAGGTACCTATCGCCGCTGGCGCGGCCGTGGTGCTGACGATCTGTCGTTCCAAGCTTCCACCCTCTTGTTCTGCGGCGCTCAGGCCTTCTTGCGGACAATCTTGATCACGTGCTCGATGGTGCGGATGCGGCGCATGACTCGCGCGAGGTGCACGCGATTGTTCACGGCGATCACGAACTGTATCGAACTGTACTTGCCATCATGCTCTTCGATGGACACGTTGTTGATGTTGACATCCATATCGGCGATGACCGCGGCGATGGTCGCGAGCACGCCCCGACGGTTCAGCGCATCGACCCGGATCTCCACCGGGAATTCGCCCTTGATCTCGCGCTCCCACTGGACATCGATCCATCGTTCCGGCTGATTGCGGAATTCCTTGACGTTCTTGCATGACTCGGCATGGACGACGATGCCGCGGCCCGAAGTGACAAAGCCCTGGATCGGATCGCCGGGCAGCGGATAGCAGCACTTGGCAAAGGTGACGACCATTCCCTCGGTGCCCTTGATGGCGAGCGGCGCCGCCCCTGTCTTGGACCCTCCGAGCCACGATGGCATGTAGCGCGAGAACACGTGCTTGATGGCGCGATTGCCGCGCCGCCCGCTCGCGCTCGTGAGCTCTACCAGTCGGCGCACGAGCAGCGGCGCCAGGCGGTTGCCGAGACCGATGTCCTCGTAGAGCTGCTCCGCGCGCTCGCACTTGAAGTCGGCGAGCAGCAGATCCATGTCCTTTGCTGCGATCTCCTCGGGTCCGTGGCCTACGGCATTATGCAGCGCGCGCTCGAACAATCGGCGGCCGAGTTCCACCGATTCCTCGCGCTTGAGGTTCTTCAGAAAGCTGCGGATATTGGCGCGGGCCTTGCCGGTGACCACCCAGCTGAGCCAGGCCGGATTGGGCCGCGCGCCGGGGGATGCGATCACTTCCACCGTCTGCCCGCTCTGCAGCGTCGAGGAGAGCGGCGAGAGGCGGCGATCGACTTTGGCGGCGACGCAGGTATTGCCGAGATCGGTATGCACCGCATAGGCGAAATCCACGGGCGTAGCGCCTCGGGGAAGAGCGAGGATGCGGCCGCGGGGCGTGAAGACGTAGACCTCGTCCGGGAACAGGTCGATCTTCACGTTCTCCAGGAACTCCAGCGAGTTGCCGGCGCTCTTCTGCATTTCGAGCAGGCCGCTCATCCACTCGCGCACGCGCTTTTCGGTACCGCTGGCGGACCCGCTGTCGCCCACCTTGTACAACCAGTGCGCTGCCACGCCCGCCTCGGCGACCTTCTCCATGTCCTCGGAGCGCATCTGCACCTCGATGTGCACGCCGAACGGGCCGAACAGCACGGTATGCAGCGACTGGTAGCCATTCGCCTTGGGAATGGCGATGTAGTCCTTGAACTTGCCGGGCACCGGCTTGTACAGATTGTGCACGGCGCCGAGGGCGCGATAGCAGGCGTCCACGCTGTCCACGACGATGCGGAAGGCATAGACGTCGAACACCTCGGCGAAGCTCAGACGCTTGGTGCGCATCTTCAGGTAGATGCTGTACAGGCTCTTCTCGCGCCCCACCACCCGGCAAGGCAGTCCGTCGTGACTCAGCCGCTCCTCGAGCGCCACCTTGATCTTGGTGACGATCTCGCGGCGATTGCCGCGCGCCTTGCGGACCGATTCGGCGAGCACCCGATAGCGCATGGGGTAGTAGACAGCGAAGCCGAGCTCCTGCAGTTCGGTCCGCATCACGTTCATGCCCAGCCGGTTGGCGATCGGCGCGTAGATCTCCAGGGTTTCATGGGCAATGCGCCGCCGCTTGTCCGGCGCGCAGGCACCAATGGTGCGCATGTTATGCAGGCGGTCGGCGAGCTTGATGATGATGACGCGGATGTCCTGCACCATCGCCAGGAGCATCTTGCGGAAGTTCTCGGCCTGGGCCTCGCGACGGCTTTCGAACTGGATCTGGGTCAGCTTGCTGACGCCATCGACCAGATGAGCGACGTCTTCCCCGAACTGCTCGGCGATCTGTTCCCGCGCGGTGGGCGTGTCCTCGATGACGTCGTGGAGCAGTGCCGCGACGATGCATTCGGTATTCATGCGCATCTCGGCGAGGATGCCGGCAACCGCGAGGGGATGGCTGATGTAGGGTTCGCCGGAGAGCCTTTGCTGGCCCTCATGGGCCCGGGCGCTGAACTGGTGAGCGCGCCGGACCTCGCTTATCTGGGGAGGGTCGAGATAGGTCTGCAGCTCCGAGCACAGATCCTCGAGCAGCAGGTCGGGATCTGAAATTTCAGGCTGCTCGACATGAAAGATCTGCTCGGAGCGTTTCAAGGGCGGTTCCGGTCACGAGGCGGCCTTAATCCCGCTCCTGCTCGGATTCAGGCGACTCCGGGCGGAAATCCTGCAGTTCCTGCTGCAACTCCTGCCGCAACCGCTCGCGCAGTCCCTGGTCGTCCAGGGCGGCATCGCGCTGCTCTTCGGGACCGGCTTCGGCCAGCACCGAACTGTCGATTGCGCCGATGGCGATCTCGCGCAGTGCGACTACCGTCGGCTTGTCGTTGTCCCAGGGCACCACCGGATCCTTGCCGAGATTCAGCTGCCGCGCCCGCTTGCTGGCGATCAGCACGAGATCGAAACGGTTGGGCACCCTTTTCAGACAATCTTCTACAGTGATGCGTGCCATGGCTCTCCAGAAATACCGTATGTTGATGATTCGGCCATTATACCGGTTTCGGCGTCTTTGGCACCCGGCCGCTCCCCTCGGCCGCCTCATCGATCCGCAAGCCGGCAAGCAGGCCGGCGTGGGACCGTGATTGCGCCGAGGCGCGCAGGCGGCGGGCGCGGATGATCGCCCGCAGGTCGGCGACGGCGGCTTCGAAATCGCCGTTCACGACCAGATAATCGTATTCGTCATAATGGGACATTTCGCTCAACGCACCGCGCATGCGGCGTTCGATGACCTCGGGCGTATCCTGGCGCCGCGACTGCAGTCGCTGGCGCAGCACATCGATGGAAGGCGGCAATACGAAGATGCCGATCGCTGCAGGCGCAAGCGCACGGACCTGCCTCGCCCCCTGCCAGTCGATCTCCAGGATCACGTCCCGGCCGGCCTCCAGGCAGGCCCGAACCGCCGCCCGCGACGTGCCGTAATGATTATCGAAGACGCAGGCGTGCTCGAGAAACTCGTCCGCCGCCGCCATCGCCAGGAAAGTGTCGCGATCGACGAAATGATAATCGCGCCCATCGACCTCTCCCGGCCGCGGCGCGCGTGTGGTGTAGGAAACCGATACCCGGACCTCGGGCTCGGCCGCGACCAGCGCATTCACCAGACTGGTCTTGCCCGCGCCCGATGGCGCCGAGATCACGAACAGCGTGCCCGCCGCCGCATCCGAGACCAGCGCATCGGCGCGCTCCCCGCCCCCCGCCAAGTCGCTCATTCTATATTTTGAACCTGTTCGCGCATCTGCTCGATGGCCACCTTGATCTCCACCGAAGCCAGCGTCGTCGCGGCATCGATCGACTTGGAACCCAGGGTATTTGCCTCGCGGTTGAGTTCCTGCATGAGGAAATCGAGCCGCCGACCGACGGCCCCGTCGCCCTGGATGACCCGCTCGACCTCATCGAGGTGGACCAGCGTGCGATCGAGCTCTTCTTCCACATCGGCCTTTTGCAGCAGATAGAGCATCTCCTGCTCCAACCGCGCGGCGTCGAAACGCGCCTCCAGCTCCGATAGCCGGGCGACCAGGCGGGAGCGCTGGTTTTCCATGATTGCCGGCATCTGCGTCCGCACTCCGGCCACCTGGCGCCGGATCTCGGCGATGCGCTGCAGCAGCAGGGTGCGAATCTCTCCGCCCTCCCGCGTGCGCGCCTCATCGAGGTCCTTGAGCGCCTCCTCGATCAGCCCCAGGGCGGCATCGTGCAGCGCGGCCGTATCCGCGTCCAACCGCACCAGCACGTTGGGCCACTTCAGGATCTCCATCGGACTGACCGGCGCCGCATCCGGCATCATGCCGGCGATGCGCTGCCGCAGGGCCAGCAGCCCATTCACCAACTCCTCATTCAGCTCGAAGGAAGCAGCGGCCGTCTCGCCGGCCTGATAGCGGAGCGCTGCTTCCAGCTTGCCCCGTCGCACGCAGGAACCGACCATCTCCCGCACCCGCGGCTCTATGGCGCGGAATTCCTCTGGCAGCCGCAACGCGACGTCGAGATAGCGATGATTGAGCGTGCGCAACTCCCACACCAGCGTTCCTTGCGGAAAGCCGGCTTCACGGCGGGCAAAACCTGTCATGCTGCGGATCAAACGGAAGAATCCTCCGGGCGCGTGGGTTCGATAGGGTATACTCATTCTCCCACAGATTCAGACACCAGATATACAACGGAACCTTACCCGATGCGTCCCAGCGGCCGTGCCCCCGGTGATTTGCGAGAAATCACCATCACCCGTAATTACACCCGTCATGCCGAAGGCTCCGTATTGGTCGAGTTCGGTCATACCCGCGTACTGTGCAACGCGAGCGTCGAGCAACGCGTGCCCCCCTTCCTCAAGGGCACGGGGCGCGGCTGGATAACCGCCGAATACGGCATGCTGCCGCGATCCACCGGCCAGCGCATGCAACGCGAAGCCGCACGCGGTCGCCAGGGTGGCCGTACCCTGGAAATCCAGCGCCTGATCGGCCGCTCGCTGCGCGCCGCGGCGAATCTGGATGCGCTGGGGGAACGCACCATCACCATCGACTGCGACGTCCTCCAGGCCGACGGCGGTACCCGCACCGCTGCCATCACCGGCGGCTATGTCGCGCTCGCGGACGCAGTTTCCACACTGATGCGTCAGCGCGCGCTGAGCAAGAACCCGCTCCATGGCTATGTCGCCTCGGTCTCGGTCGGCATCTATAAGGGAGTCCCGGTGCTTGACCTCGACTATGTCGAGGATTCGCAGGCCGAGACCGACATGAACGTGGTCATGAACGATGCCGGCGCCTTCATCGAGCTGCAGGGCACTGCGGAGGGGCACGCCTTCCGCATGGACGAACTGCTGGCCATGGTCGAGCTCGCGCGCTCCGGCATCAGCCGCCTGATCACCCTGCAGCAGGAAACGCTCGGCACCGCGGACCGCCGATGAACGTCCGTGCGTCCGCTGCGGAACGTCGCATCGTTCTGGCCAGCGGGAACCAGGGCAAGCTCCGCGAGTTCGCGGAACTCCTCGCCGGAACCGGGATCGCCATCTGCTCGCAAAGCGAATTCGGCGTGCCGGAAGCCGAGGAGAACGGGCTCACCTTCGTCGAGAACGCCATCATCAAGGCACGGAACGCGGCCCGGCACACCGGCCTGCCCGCCCTCGCCGACGATTCCGGACTGGAGGTCGACGCGCTGAACGGCGCTCCCGGAATCCATTCGGCGCGCTACGCCGGCCCCGGCGGTGACAGCGGCCCGAACGTACGCAAGTTGCTGGACGCGCTTGCCGGCGTTCCCGAGGACGAGCGCTCGGCGCGCTTCCGCTGCGTCATCGTGCTGCTGCGTCACGCCGCCGATCCCACACCACTCATCTGCCAGGGCACCTGGGAGGGCAGCATCCTCACCGAACCGCGAGGCAGTGGCGGCTTCGGCTACGATCCGGTGTTCCTGGTGCCCGGCCATGGCCGCTCGGCCGCGGAACTGGCGCCGGAAACCAAGAACCGGCTCAGCCATCGCGGCCAGGCGCTGGCGGCGCTGCTGCGCGCGCTGGAAACGCCGGCTCCATCATGAGCGGGGACATGGTCCGGATCCGCCCGCCAGTCATGGCGCAGATTCCCGATTTCAAGGCTCCGCCGCCGCTCTCCCTCTATATCCATGTGCCCTGGTGCACGCGCAAGTGCCCGTACTGCGACTTCAACTCGCACGAACCGCGCGGCGACATTCCGGAATCCGAATACATCGCAGCGCTGGTTGCGGACCTCGAGCACGATCTGCCCCGGGTGTGGGGCCGGCCGGTGGAAACCGTTTTCATCGGCGGCGGCACGCCCAGCCTGCTGCGGCCCGAGTCGGTGGACCGCCTGCTTTCCGAGGTCCGGGCCCGCGTCCCGCTGCGCCCCGGCGCCGAGATCACCCTGGAAGCCAATCCGGGCACGGTGGATCAGGCCAGGCTGACCGAACTGAAAGCCGCCGGCATCAACCGCCTGTCGATCGGCGTGCAGAGCCTGGACGATGAACTGCTGCGCCGCATCGGCCGCATCCACGACGCCACCGCCGCCAGAAGCGCCGCCGAAGGCGCCATCGCCGCCGGCTTCGACAACTGGAACATCGACCTGATGTACGGGCTCCCCGGACAGTCTGTCGCCGGTGCGCAGGCCGATCTGCGCGCGGCCCTTGCCCTCGGCGCGCCCCACGTATCGCACTATCAGCTCACCATCGAGCCGAACACCGCGTTCCATCACGCACCGCCGGCGACCGCCGACGACGACGCGCTATGGGAAATGCAGGAGCATTGCCGCGAGCTTTTCGCCACTGCCGGCTACGATCAGTACGAGGTATCGGCCTGGGCCCGGCCCGGCCATCGATGCGAACACAACCTGAATTACTGGCTGTTCGGCGACTATCTCGGCATCGGCGCCGGCGCGCACGCCAAGATCACCGTCGTTTCCTCGCAGTCCGTCGAACGCTGCTCGCGCCTGCGCAGCCCGCGTGATTATCTGGCCGGCGAAGGCGCGACGCGCATCGCCGAAAGGCGCCGGCTCGAAACTGCGGCCGATCTCGGCCTGGAGTTCATGATGAATGCGCTGCGCCTGAGCGCGGGATTCCATCGCCGCGTGTTCGAGGAACATGCTGGCATTCCCCTGATGTTGTTCGAGCGGGAGCTTGCGCGCGCCGAAGCACTGGGACTGATCGAGCGCGATCACTTGCGGATATGGCCCACCGAGCGGGGAAGACGCTATCTCAACGAACTGCTGATGCTGTTCATGGCCGCGGACCAACTCGCGTGATAACGGGAAAAACGCTATGATCGGCGTTCGCTTTTCACCCCGGATTCACTGGCGATGACGACGCTCATACTGCAGGGCCCGAAACTCGACGACACCGGCGCGCGCCATGCCGCCGAACTCACCGGCGGCCGCGTGGAAGCGCGGGATGGCCATCTGCGCGTGATCGCGGATGCGCCGCTCGCCCCGCAGACACTGCATACCCTGCGCGAGCGCCTGCCCTTCGACATCAATCCGATGCCGGAGGAGTTCGATCCGGCTGCGGTCCGCCTGCTCCTCACCGACATGGACTCGACCCTCATCAACATCGAGTGCGCCGATGAGCTCGGCTCCTTCGCCGGCGTGCGGGAACAGGTCGCCGCGATCACCTCGGCGGCCATGCGCGGCGAGATCGACTTCCCCACCTCCCTGCGCCGCCGTCTCGCGCTGCTGAAGGGGCTGGAGTCCTCGCTGCTCGAGCGCGTCTACGAGGAGCGGCTGCGACTCAATCAAGGGGCCGAGGAACTCGTCGCCGGCCTGCGTCAGCGCGGCATCAAGATCGCGCTGGTGTCCGGCGGCTTCACCTTTTTCACCGAGCGCCTCGGCCGGCGCCTGAACCTGGACTACACGCTGGCCAATGAACTCGAAATCGCCGACGGGCGGCTGCTCGGCACGGTGCGCGGCGACATCGTCGGCGCGCAGGCCAAGGCCGATTTCCTGACCCGCCTGTGCGCGGAACTCGGCATCGCGACCAATGCGGCGATCGCTGTCGGCGACGGCGCCAATGACCTGCCCATGCTGCGACTGTCCGGCCTGGGTGTCGCCTACCATGCGAAGCCGGCGACGCAGGCCGAGGCCGACGTGGTACTGAACCACTCCGGACTGGACGCGATCCTCGCCTTCCTCGACCCCTGAGCTGCGCTCAGCGCTTCTCGAAGATCAGATCCCAGACACCGTGGCCCAGGCGTTCGCCGCGGCGCTCGAAACGGGTGGCCGTGCGCCACTCGGGCCGCGGCGCGAACTGGCGCGGACCGGCCGTGTTGCGCAGCACTGAAATTCCTTCCAGCACCTCCAGCGCCTGCTGCGCATAATCCTCCCAATCCGTCGCCATGTGCAGCACGCCGCCCGGTTTGAGACGGCTGGCGGCCAGGGAGGCGAAAGCGGGATTCATCAGTCGGCGCTTATGGTGGCGCTTCTTGGGCCAGGGATCGGGAAAGAACAGATAGATGGCCTCGAGCGCGGCGGGCGGAATCATGTCCGTCAGCACCTCAACCGCATCGGCGGAAATGACGCGCACATTGTCCATGTCCCGGGTCTGCAGTTCGCGCAGCAGATGTCCGACGCCAGGGCGATAGACCTCGATACCCAGGAAATCGATCCCGGGAACGGCGCCGGCCATGGACAGCAGCGATTCGCCCATGCCGAAGCCGATCTCGAGTCGCCGCGGCGCGGAGCGTCCGAACAGGGCGTCCAGGTCCAGCGGATCCCGGCCCTGCTCCACGCCGTAGCGTTCCCAATGCTGCTCCAGCGCGCGCCGCTGACCCTCGGTCATGCGCCCTTCGCGACGCACGAAGCTGCGCACCACGCGGTGCTGCGTACTGTCCGTCACCGCCGGGATCAAGCGAAGAAAAGGCCGTCGACAGGCGAGGAAGCGCTGGCGAAACGCTTGCGCGGGATGCGTCCGGCGCGGAAGGCTTCACGACCCGCTTCCACCGCCTTCTTCATCGCCGAAGCCATCAGCACCGGATCGCGGGCTCCGGCGATGGCGGTATTCATCAGCACGCCGTCGCAACCCAGCTCCATGGCGATCGCCGCATCTGAAGCGGTGCCCACCCCGGCGTCGACCAGGATCGGCACCTTGGCGTTCTCAATGATGGTCAGGATGTTGTACGGGTTGCGTATGCCCAGGCCGGAACCGATGGGCGCGGCAAGCGGCATCACCGCCACGCAGCCGATCTCCTCCAGTCGCCTGGCCGCGATCGGATCGTCGTTGGTATAGACCATCACCTTGAAACCTTCGGCGACCAATGTTTCGGCAGCCTGGTAGGTCTGCACCAGATCCGGATAGAGCGTCTTCTCATCGGCCAGCACTTCGAGCTTGACCAGATCGTGCCCATCCAGCAGCTCTCGCGCCAGACGGCAGGTGCGCACGGCATCGTCGGCCGTATAGCACATCGCCGTGTTGGGCAGGATGGTGTAGCGATCCGGCGGCAGCACGTCGAGCAGATTGGGCTCGTCGGCACGCTGGCCGATGTTGCTGCGCCGGATGGCGACGGTGACGATCTCGGCCCCGCTCGCCTCGGTTGCGCGCCGCGTCTCGTCCAGGTCACGGTACTTGCCCGTACCAACCAGCAGGCGGGCCTTGTAGCGTACGCCCGCGATGATCAGCGCGTCATCCTCGACCACGGACTGGATCTCGCTATTCGATGAACTCATCAGCCACCACCAATGGCATGAACGATTTCGACGTGATCCCCGGGATTCACCACGCGGCTCTCGTAACCGCTGCGCGGCACGATGTCGCGATTGACCTCCACCGCCACACGGCGCCCCGCGCAGTCGAGTCCGGCCAGCAACTGCGCCACCGATATCCCTGGCGTGACCTGCCGCACCTCGCCGTTGATGTAGATTTCCATGGCAAATCTCCAAAAATCACTGTCCCGCAAAGGCGGAATCTTACCATATAGCCCGCGCTTGACCGCAGCGGGGCGATGCGGTCAAATGCAACGCCAGCGCCGCTGCTATTGCGGGTGTAGTTCAATGGTAGAACCTCAGCTTCCCAAGCTGATGACGTGGGTTCGATTCCCATCACCCGCTCCATTCAGTCTCCGGCTCCCGGACTCCCGACGCAACATATTGCTGCCGTATTGATTTATTGCGTTGGCCGTTGGCGCTTGCATCACATCCAGCGCCAGACCATATGTCGACGGACCGAACGTTGCTCCACGTCGGGCGCAGAACCGACGCTGCTTCTGAACCCGCTAGCGCCTTGCGCAGATGCTGATGAGCTGCCGCAGCCCACGCGTGGCGTGACCCCTACCCATCCAGAGACTCCGCCTGACGTACCCTCCTGGCAAGGGTGTTGCCAATTATTCAATGTTTGTTGTATTGTCGAACCATGAAAGAAAACGAGGCCCTCACCGCACTCAATGCCTTGGCTCACACACAGCGCCTGCGCGTCTTTCGCGCCCTCGTTGTGGCCGGCCCGACAGGGCTGACACCCAGTGTCCTCGCCAACGAACTGGAAGTGGCGCGTAATACCTTGTCATTTCACCTGAAAGAACTTGCCCATGCCGGTCTCGTCACGATCGAGCAGCGGGGTCGCAATTTGATCTACCGCGCCGACTTTGCACGGATGAACGGCCTGCTCGGCTACCTCACCGAGCACTGCTGCCAAGGAGGCGCCTGCGAAGTCACCAATGTCGATACCTGCACATCACATTGAAGGAAATCCGATGAAACGCTTCCATGTCCACCTGAACGTCAACGACCTGAACAGCAGCATCGACTTCTATTCGCGGCTGTTTGCAGCCAAGCCCACGCGCGTCGAATCCGACTACGCGAAGTGGATGCTCGATGACCCACCGATCAACTTCGCCATCTCCAACCGCGGCGGCGCCCCCGGCATCGACCATCTGGGTTTTCAGGCCGACTCGCCTGTCGAGCTTGCCGCGCTGAAAGCTCGGGCGCAGGCGGCCGACATGGCCACCCTGCTCGACGAAGGAGAGACGAGCTGCTGCTATGCGCGCAGCGAGAAACACTGGGTCACCGATCCGCAGGGTATTGCCTGGGAACACTTTCATTCCCTGGGAAACATCCCCCTCTTCCACGAAGTCGAAGAGCATGCGACGAGCGCGACCGCCTGCTGCGCACCGACCGACACCCGCAAGCAGCCGCCCGATGGGGTCGCGGCGAAGCGCTCTTCCTGCTGCTGATGCGAGGCGTTCATGACGACCGTAGGGAAAACCCACAACGCCCTGTTCATCTGTACAGGCAACTCGGCACGCTCCATCCTGGCCGAAGGCATTCTGAACGAGCTGGGCAAGGCGCGTTTCCGCGCCTGGTCGGCCGGCAGCCACCCCAAGGGCGAAGTTCATCCACTGGCATTGACGACACTTGAAGAGCTGCGCTTTTCATCCACCGGATACCGCAGCAAGAACTGGGACGAATTCGCGCGGCCGGGCGCGCCGGCCCTCGATTTCATCTTCACGGTGTGCGACAACGCCGCCGGCGAAGTCTGTCCTGTCTGGCCCGGCAAGCCCGTCACAGCCCATTGGGGCGTGCCCGATCCCGCCGCCGTCGAAGGCAGCGAGATTGAAAGACGCATGGCCTTCAGGGACGCTGCCATGGTCCTGAAGCGCCGCATCGAACTGCTCCTGTCGCTCCCCCTCCACCACCTCGACTCCATGTCCTTGCAGCAGGAGCTGCGCGACATCGGCCTGAAGTGAGACGGGCTCGTGACGGGGCAGAACCAAGCCGTTGTCGCCGCGCCTCCGGCGGCCTCCATGGGTGCCTTCGAGCGCTACCTGACCGTGTGGGTGCTGTTGTGCATCGTCGCAGGCATCGCGCTTGGCGAACTCTTCCCGCTACTGTTCCAGGCGATCAGCCGCATGGAACTCGCACGAGTCAACCTGCCGATCGGCGCGCTGATATGGATCATGATCATCCCGATGCTGCTCAAGGTGGATTTCGGCGCCTTGAGCCAAGTCGGTGGCCATTGGCGCGGAATCAGTGTGACACTGTTCGTCAATTGGGCGGTCAAGCCATTCTCCATGGCCTTGCTCGCCTGGCTGTTCGTCCGCCAACTCTTCTCCGACGCACTACCGGCGGATCAACTCGACAGCTACATCGCCGGGCTGATTCTCCTTGCTGCAGCGCCCTGCACTGCCATGGTATTCGTATGGAGCCGGCTCACGGGCGGCGATCCGATGTTCACGCTGACCCAGGTTGCCTTGAACGACACCATCATGTTGTTCGCCTTCGCGCCCATGGTTGGTCTGCTGCTCGGGCTCTCGTCGATCGTCGCGCCCTGGGACACGCTTCTGACGTCGGTTGCACTCTATATCGTGATTCCCGTCGTCATTGCCCAGTTATGGCGTCGCTCACTGCTGCGCCGCGGACAGGCGGCGTTCGATCGCGCACTGGTGCGCATCGGTCCGCTGTCAATGGCGGCGCTGCTGCTGACGCTGGTGCTGCTGTTCGCCTTCCAGGGACAGGCCATCCTGCAGGAGCCGCTGGTCATTGCCATACTGGCGGTGCCGATTCTGGTCCAGGTGTTGTTCAATTCGGGTCTGGCCTACTGGCTTAACCGCCGGCTCGGTGAGAAGCACAGCATTGCCTGCCCCTCGGCGCTGATCGGCGCCTCCAACTTCTTCGAGCTTGCCGTTGCTGCCGCCATTAGCCTGTTCGGCATTCATTCCGGCGCGGCGCTCGCCACCGTGGTCGGTGTGCTCATCGAAGTGCCGGTCATGCTGCTGGTGGTCCGCGTGGTCAATCGCTCCCGCGGCTGGTACGAGCGCGGGCAAGCGAGGGTCGCATAGAACTCACACCTGCGGCACATCGACGACGCCCCGCGTCTCGCTCAGAATGAAGTCGCGGAACGCCTGCGCCAGCGCCGACAGGCGCTTTCCCGCCCGATGAACGACGTACCATTCGCGCAGCACGGGGAAGCCTTCCACATTCAACACCACCAGGCGCTTGAGGGCGAGCTCCATCTCCAGGGTATGCACCGACAGCAGCGCGAGACCGAGCCCGGCTTCGACGCCCTGCTTGATCGCTTCGGTGCTGCTCATTTCTATGGGCGTGGCCGGCGCCAGGCGCTTCTCGGCGAACACCCGCTCCATCAGTGATCGCGTGCCCGAGCCCTGCTCTCGCACCAGGAATGCCTCGCTCTGCAATTGCTGCAACGGCACCCGTTTCGCCGCGGCGAGCGGATGAGACGGAGGCGCGATCACCACCAGCGGATTGGGCATGAAACCCTCGGCCACCAGATCCAGACCCTCGGGCGGCAACCCCATGATGACCAGATCGGCCTGGTTCTCGACCAGCGCGCGGATCAGACCCTGGCGGTTGGTCACCTCCAGACTGACGCTGACATCGGGATGCCGCTTGCGGAAGGCCGCCCACAGGCGCGGCACGAAATAGTTGGCGGTACTGGCCACGGCGATCTTCAGGTGTCCGCGCCTGAGCCCCTTCATCTCTGCGAACACCTGCTCGGCTTCCCCGAGCAGGATGGTGATGGCGCGGCTGTAGCGCTGCAGCTCCTCGCCTGCCTCCGTGAGATACACCCGCTTGCCCACCAGCTCGATCAGCGCTATCCCGATGATCTGTTCCAGTTGCTTGATCTGCATCGAGACCGCGGGCTGGGTGAGATGCAGCTCCTCGGAGGCCCTGGTAAAGCTCAGGTGACGCGCCACGGCCTCGAAGATCTTGAGCTGGCGGAGGGTTATATTCATGACTTGCTCTGGGTGAAATGCATCGACGGCGACCGCTTCGCCGCGTCGTAAGCCCTATGAAGGTTCGCCGCCGATCGCAATGCGTTTACGCTCGCGCCGTGCCGTCGTTTTCGGAATAATGACCATATTACTCCCAAGCTTCGAGAGGCGCCCGTGAACAACGGCATGGAAACCTTCGAGCGGGGGCAGGTCCGCGCACAGGCCAGGATGGCTCTCCCGGCTGCCACCTACAACCTGACGCGCATTCTGCTTGCCGGCAGCCCCAACGGGTGTGTCTTCGTACCGATCCGGCCCATGCAATACATGGCGGTGATCGATCAGGAAGAAATCATCTTCGTGGATGGCCAGTACAAGCGCTGGGTCGCGGTGGCCTGGCGCGCATTCCGGCCCGGGGACAGAGCCAGCCTGGAGGACGCCGTGGCTTACGAGGCCGCGTACTACACGATTGAAGGCGCCGCGCTTCAGCCGCGGCTGCAGGCGGAGTTCCACAGAGCGCTGGAACTGCTCGACGCGCGCCGTCCCGTGGCCAGCCATGCGGATGTAGTGGCATTCGGCAAGCCGTCCGGCGGCAACTGATCCTGCGGACAGGGTGGTTCGGCGCTCCAGGGATCGGGTCGCTTGCGAACAACCGCCTCAGTCTTCCTCGCAGAGTTCCGGGTCCCAGCCCTTGCCGCGGGCGGTTTCCATGGCTCTGGCGTAAAGCTCCGCGTGCCGCTGGCGCAGATCCTCGGGTAGTCGGCTGGGCAGGTTGCCGTACTTGTCCCATTCGTCCTGGACGCGGTCCATGAGGATCTGCATGCGCGCCATGTCCCAGCCGGCACAGTCTTCCGTCTCGGGAATGAATCCGAACAGCCAACCCTCGATGACGATGCGCCCCAGCTGGGTCAAGCCATGCTTGTCGTTGTTGAGACCGACGTAAACGTTGCCTTTCATGCCTTCCGTCCGATGAGATGCGAGGTGCCTGTGCGACCGAGCAGCGCGATTCCTGTCATCGCGTCAGGCCGGCATACAGAAGCGGCAGCTTTTCCGGCAGACGTTGCACATGGTCCACCACCATGTAGTTGTTCTGGCCGAAAATGCGGCTGACATAGTTGTCGGCGCGCGGATCCAGACTCATGCAGTAGGTGAGCACGCCATTGCGCCCGACCTCCTCAACCGCCTTCTTGGTATCGTAGCGCAGGTACTGCGGGTCACGCACGTCGATATCGGCCGGCTCGCCATCGGTGATCACGATCAACAGCTTCTTGCTCGAACGCTGCTGCTTCAGGTGATGCCCGGCATGGCGGATGGCCGCGCCCATGCGGGTCGAGAGCTGGCCGGTCATGCCCGCCAGCCTGGCCTTGGGGACCTCATCCCAGTGCTGGTCGAAGTCCTTGAACCGATAGTACTCCACGTCATGCCGACCGTCGGAGCAGAAGCCATGGATGGCGAACGGATCTCCGACCTTGCTGATGGCATCGGCAAGCAGCACACAGGCCTGCCGGGTCAGATCCAGCACTGAGTATTCCTGACCATGCACCTTGTCGTTGGTGGATTCCGACAGATCGAGCAGCACGAGGATGGAAAAGTCCCGGGTCTTGCGCACCGAACGCATCATGATGCGCTGATCCGGCTGAACGCCCATGCGGATATCCGTCAGGCTGGCGATCGCGGCGTTGATGTCGATCTCGTCACCGTCCTCGAGCTTGCGGATGCGCTGCACGCCTTGCGGTTGCATCGCATCCAGGAGGAACTTCATGCGGTGGATCTCGCGCTTGTACTGGGCGGCGATGCCTTCGATGACATCCAGATCACCCGATTTCGCGCGCTTCTCCAGCACCGTGGCCCAGGCCGGCCGCTCGAGCTGGATCTGGTAATCCCACTCCGAATAGTGGAAGGGCTCCGACATCGGCTCCTTGCCCTCGAGCGCATTGAAGGACGCGGCCCGGCTCTCCGGACCGATATCCTCGTAGGGAAACAGCTCGGTGCCGAGCACCCAGATCTCCTGGGCGTCGTCACCGGCGGTCTCGACATCGATCTCGTTCGCCATCTCCACCGCGCTGACGTACTTGCGCACCTGTCTGATGGATTCGTAGCCCGCGGCCGCCGCCTTGTCGAAATCGAACTCGGCGAATTCCCAGAAGTAGCGGTTGTCATCCCGGTACGGAGCGCTTTGCACATCGCTGCGTGCATTGAAGGGAATGTTCTTGTCCCTGAAAGCGTGGCTCAGGGTGACGCCGATGTCCCAGGACATCCGGTTGTCCGCCAGCCGTCCATCGACCACGGCCTGGACGAACAGGGCGCGCCCCTGAAGGATCCAGGGATCGTCGTCCTGATAGCTCTCATCGAGCAGCGCCCGCGCCAGGCGGCTCATGTAATCGCCCATGCTCGCGTTCTGCCCGGGATGAGCGATATGCAGCCGGCTCCACAGCGCCTTCAGACCGGGGAAGCGACGGATGGACAGGGCTTCGACACGCGCATCCTCGATCACCGAGATCACCGCCATCTGCATGGGGTTGAGGGCCTCGGCGGATATGGGTTCCCGGGTCTCGACGACGTGAGCCGCGCAATGCGCCGCGGCAGCGCGATAGACTTCCAGACCGCTGACCGGCTCGGCGCCTTCCGGCGCGAAGTCGTCAAAGGCATCGGGCAGATGAAGCAGATAGTCCTCGATAAACGGTCTGTAGCCCTCGCGCGACTCGAAGTCGCCGGACGTCGGACGCATGAAGAAGTCACGCGCCCATAGCGCCCGCAGATACATATTGATGCGCCGCTGCACATCGACCAGAAGCGTGCCCTTGCGCTCTTTCTGCAGTACGGCGAGGGATTCCTTGGTCTCTAGGCCGAAGTACTTGATCTGCTCTTCGTAATTCGTGCGATGGGCATGCGCCCCCCACAGCGCCCAGCGCCGCAGGCCACCCAGCGTCAGGCTCTGGAACAGGATTTCCAGATTGTCCAGCATGGGGCGCACGCCGCGCGGCGCCTGCGCGACCAGGGTGTTGATGAACTGAAGGTAATTGAGGAACAGCTCGGCATCACCGAGCCGGTTGGCTGCCGTCGGCGCGGTGGCGAGCAGCCGCTCGATGACGGCACCGGAGGTCTTCGAGGCCAGCATGAGCGAACAGGTCGCCAGTTCGCCGACGACGTCCTCTCCGACTTCCTTGGCCACCATCGGCGCCTTCTCGATCCAGCTTTCCACCAGGGTATCGCCTCTCCCCAGACCGCGGATGGCGGAGACGCCCTTCAGGTAATTATCCAGCCCCCGCGGCGACAGGACCCTGGTCGCCTCATGCCAGTTGACGTTCAACGAATCCCGGCTGTGCTCGGACAGGTCTTCGAGAAGCTCGGCGTAGTCTTCGAGTTGGGTGGCCATGATCTATTCCCGCGAAACGTGGCTTGCAAACGCGCGCCCCAGAGGCGCGCGTTCCACCATTCACTTCACGCTCAGAAAAACGTCCCTACCGCCGCATCCAGGGCATCGCGCATATCCGGATCGTCGGTGATCGGTCGCACCAGAGCGACGCGGCACGCAGCCTTCGGCTCGACGCCTTGCGCAATCAGCGATCCGGCATAGATCAGCATGCGCGTCGACAGGCCCTCGTCGAGACCATGGCCCTTGAGGTTGCGGCTGCGCTCGGCGATGGACACCAGCTTTTCGGCGACATCGGCAGCGATGCCGCTCTCATGCGCAACGATCTCGGCTTCGATGGCGTGCTCGGGATAGGTGAAATCGAGACCGCCGAAACGCTGCTTGGTGGATTGCTTCAGATCCTTCATCAGACTCTGGTAGCCAGGGTTGTAACTGATGACGATCTGGAAGTCGGGGTGGGCATGCACCAGCTCGCCTTTCTTCTCGAGGGGAAGCACGCGCCGGTTGTCGGTAAGCGGGTGGATCACCACCGTGGTGTCCTGACGCGCCTCGACGATTTCGTCGAGGTAGCAGATGGCGCCGTGACGGGCCGCGATGGCGAGAGGACCATCCTGCCATTCGGTTCCGGACGCCGACAACAGGAAGCGGCCCACGAGATCCGAAGCGGTCATGTCCTCATTGCAGGCCACGGTGATCAGCGGCTTGCCCAGCCTGTACGCCATGTATTCGACGAAGCGCGTCTTGCCGCAACCGGTCGGTCCCTTCAGCATCATCGGCATGCGCACCGAATAGGCTGCCTCGAACAGATCGACCTCGTCGCCGACGGCACGATAGTAGGGTTCCCTGGTAACGCGATACTGATCGATGACGGTACTCATGGCATCTCCTTGAGGAAGCTTGTTCAACCGCAAAATGACCACCGCCCGCCTTTCGCAGGCAAAAAAAAGCCCCCGAGCCTCACGGCGACGGGGGCTTTTCCAGATCACCCGTCGCGCTTAAACGGTCTTGCCGCGATAGATCACCATGGCGGCGCCCAGCGACTGCGCGAAGTTGTCGTAGCCGACCAGACGCACGTGATTGTCCGGGTTGGCTTTGTGACAGGCTTCGGCTTCGGCCAGAATGCGATCGACATCGGTCTCGCCGAACATCGGCAGCTTCCACATGTACCAGTAGGTGCTCATCAGGTGCTCCGGCTCGGTATGCTCGATGGCCGGATTCCAACCCTTCTTGACGATGTACTCGACCTGCTTGCGGATGGTGGCCGCATCCATGGCGGGCAGGTAGGAGAAGGTCTCGAACTTGCGGCTGGCGGGATCGCTCAGTCGGCTGCTGTAATCCATCATTTCAGACATGTTGGTTCCTCTGCTTGAAAGATTCACGTCGTACGGAGAACACCGTTTTGGGGCTCGTGTCCCCGTCATCCAGTGACGGGAACACGATGCAACCCTCCGCGACTGTTACTTGTGAGACACGTCCAGCTTGTCCACCGTATCGAACTCGAACTTGATCTCTTTCCAGGTCTCCATGGCGATCTTGAGCTCGGGCGAGTGCTTGGCCGCTTCCGTCAGGATGGCCTTGCCTTCCTTCTCGAGCTGCACGCCCTGGTTGCGGGCTGCGACGCACGCTTCCAGTGCAACGCGGTTGGCCGCTGCGCCGGCCGCATTGCCCCAGGGATGGCCCAGGGTGCCGCCACCGAACTGCAGGCAGGCATCGTCGCCGAAGATGGCGACCAGCGCGGGCATGTGCCACACATGGATGCCGCCCGACGCCACCGGGAACACGCCCGGCATCGAACCCCAGTCCTGATCGAAGAAGATGCCGCGGCTGCGGTCTTCCTTGATGAACTTGTCGCGCATGATGTCGATCCAGCCGAGCGTTGCTTCGCGATCGCCTTCCAGCTTGCCGACGACGGTGCCGGAGTGCAGGTGGTCACCGCCCGACAGACGCAGGATCTTGGCCAGCACGCGGAAGTGGATACCGTGGTGCGGGTTGCGATCGAGCACGGCGTGCATGGCGCGATGGATGTGCAGCAGAATGCCGTTGTCGCGGCACCAGTTGGCCAGACCCGTGTTGGCGCAGAAGCCGCCAGTGATGTAGTCGTGCATGATGATCGGAGCGCCGATTTCCTTGGCGTACTCTGCACGCTTATACATCTCTTCCGGGGTCGGCGCGGTCACGTTCAGGTAGTGACCCTTGCGCTCGCCGGTTTCACGCTCGGCCTTGTGGATGGCTTCCATCACGAAGTCGAAGCGCTGGCGCCAACGCATGAAGGGCTGGCTGTTGACGTTCTCGTCGTCCTTGGTCAGATCGAGACCACCGCGCAGACACTCGTACACGGCGCGGCCGTAGTTCTTGGCGGAAAGACCCAGCTTCGGCTTGATGGTGCAGCCCAGCAGCGCGCGGCCGTACTTGTTGAGCATGTCGCGCTCGACCTGGATACCGTGGGGCGGACCGCCGCACGTCTTGACGTAGGCGATCGGGAAACGGACGTCCTCCAGGCGCAGGCCACGGATGGCCTTGAAGCCGAACACGTTGCCGACCAGCGAGGTGAACACGTTGACCACCGAACCCTCTTCGAACAGATCGATCGGGTAGGCGATGAAGGCATAGAAGCAGGTATCGTCACCGGGCACGTCTTCGATGCGATAAGCGCGACCCTTGTAATAGTCGAGGTCGGTCAGCAGGTCGGTCCACACCGTGGTCCAGGTGCCGGTGGACGACTCGGCGGCCACGGCAGCAGCAGCTTCCTCGCGATCCACGCCCGGCTGCGGGGTGATCTTGAAGCAGGCAAGGATGTCGGTGTCGAGCGGGGTGTACTCGGGCATCCAGTAGGTCTGGCGGTATTCCTTCACGCCTGCGTTATACGTCTTCACTGCCATGGGTCATCTCCTCAACAGTCATTAGGAAATTCGTTTCAGGCGTCGTAACGCGACTTGCGCGATTGGCCGCCGCTCTGTGCCCGGAACAGGCTCGCATGCCGCTCTATTCCAAGTGAGCCCAGTCTAGCGTCCGCATTTCATAAATGACATTCAGACTTTGTGATGCAATGGATAAATTCTACTTATAGTGCAGAGAAAAAAAATGGGGACGCTCCCCTTACTCCAGGAGAGCGTCCCCTATGATCGCCTCAGCGTGCGGGCAGCAGGCCCGCCGTGACCAGATGCCCGAGGAGCTCGCGAGGGCCCAGCGCGGTGAGATCCTTGGCGGCCTCGCGGACTTCGATACCGCCGGCAGGCGTCTCCAGCTCCGGGCGCAGATGACCCAGCATGCGGTTCCCAGCCACCACTACCAGGCATTTCCCTTCCTGCTCTCGCACCATGTCGAGAGCGGCTCCGGCAATGCGCCGGGCGAAACGGCGGCCGCGCTCCTGATCGTGGGCATCGCGATGATCGTCATAGCGATGCGTCAGCGCGCCGCCCGGACCGGCGTTCGCTCCGCTACGGGTATCGCTCCACGCTTCGCGGCCCGCCAGGGTCGCTTCGGGATCGACCAGGTCGTCGCGCTCGATGAGCCTCGCGCTTTCGACCTCCGGAACTTTGGGCTCCTCCAGGGTGAAGAAACGTGCACGGGATGCGTTGGCGACCACTACGCAGTACTCGTTCATGACATCCTCCTCAGCGGAAAAGATGACGGAACTAATCGATGATGCCGAGCAGATACAACATGAGCATCACTGTGGCGCTGCCCAGTACGAGCATGATGCCGAGCAGCATAATGGCGAAAATTGCGCGCCCCATATATCAGGTCGGCGCGGCTTCCGGCGCGTGGAGCAGCCGGATCGGATCGTCGGATGGCGGACAGTAGGTCCATACCGGCAACTCGTCGGAAGGATCGAGTTCGAGGCTGATCGCCTGGCCGCAACTCGGGCACGAACCCGTGACCTTCTCGTTCTGCAGGGTGACCCGGTAACGCCGCCACGCCATCACCGGACCAAGCACCAGCATGACCGGCGGCACCACGAAGTGCACCAGCGGAATGATGACGGTTGCCAGCCCGACGCCCCAGCACGCGCCGAGGACGGCCAGCGCGCGCATGAAACGCTCGCGGCTGTCGAAGTGCCGAACATGAAGAATGCCCGGCGAAGTATCACCGGCATTGTTGCTGATAACGATATCGTGGGTCTCCGTCATCGAAGTATTGCGCCGCCCGGCAGTTCCGGCAGAGGCATCCAGAACCAAAGGATACACAGCGACGCGGTTCGCGGGCAAACCGGCGAACGCCGAGGGGATTGGAGTCGGCCAGGCTCAATGATAGGCTCGCCACATGCTGAAACGACTGATAGTCCTGCTCATTGCATTCGTCCTCCTGCTTGCGGCGGCGCTGCTGGCGGCCGTCCTCCTGATAGATCCCAACGACTACCGTGACCGTATAGCGGCACTCGTCCACGAGCACACCGGTCGGGAACTGCGGATCGCAGGCGATCTGCGACTGTCGGTCTTCCCCTGGCTCGGAATAGAAACCGGCGAGCTGGTGCTCGCGGACGCCGCTGGCTTCGGCCCCGCCCCCTTCGCCCGGGTGACGCGCGCCGATATCCGCGTGAAACTGATTCCGCTACTGCAACGCAGCATCGAGGTGGACACGGTGATGCTGGAAGGTCTGTCGCTCCGGCTGGAACGGGATGCGAACGGCCGCGCCAACTGGGAAGATCTGGCAGGCGGCCCGCGGGCGGACGGGCGGCCCGCCGATCCCGGGCAGGCGGCCGGCGCCCTTCCCGCCGCGCTGACCATTGGCGGCCTGGATGTGCGGGACTCGGTCATTGAATGGATCGATCGCAGTGGCGGCACCCATATCCAGATCCTTGCGCTGGAGATGCGCAGCGGCCAGCTCGAAGATGGCCGCCCGACCGATCTGGCGCTGGACTTCGATCTGCGCAGCGAAGCGCCGGAAGTCGGCGGGCACGTCGACCTGAAAGCACGCATCACAGCGGACTTCGCCGGCCCCAGAGTCACGGTCGAAAACCTGCGGCTGGATGCGCTGCTGAGCGGCGCCGGGCTGCCGGGCGGTGAGACTCGACTGACATTGCGGGCCGACTTGCTCGCCGACCTGCCGGCGGACACCCTGGAAGTGAACCAGCTGCAAGCACAAGCCTGGGGCATTCCTGTCGCGGGCGAAGCGCGCGTCACCGGCCTTTCGACCGCGCCGCGGGCGTCCGGCCGGCTTGCCATCGCCGAATTCGACCCCGGATCGACCCTGAAGGCCCTGGATATCGACGCCGGCGTTCCGGCCGACGGCAAGGCCCTCACCAGGGCCGCCCTGGCGCTCGGCTTCGTGGCCGATGCCGACAGCGCGCAACTGAACGAGATCGACCTGCGCCTGGACGACACCCGAGTACAGGGCCAGACAGCCGTTCGCTCCTTTACCGAGCCCCGCATCGAATTCGAACTGGCGGTGGATGCAATAGACATCGATCGCTACCTGCCCGAAGGCGAGGCGATCCCCCCCGGCGGCGCCGCAGCGGCACCTGCGGCAGCCGCGACTCTCCCCGTCGAAACCCTGCGCTCCTTCGACATGAAGGGCAGGCTTTCCGTCGGGCGCCTGAAGGCAAGCGGACTCACCATCGAACAGCTGTCCCTGGACGCACGGGCCGACGACGGTCTGATCCGCATGGCGCCGATGACGGCTGCACTTTATGGCGGCCGCTACGAGAGCGCGTTCACCCTGGATGCACGCGGCGACGAACCGCGGATCGCTCTCGATGGCACCCTGACCGGAGTCCAGGCCGGCCCCCTGATCCAGGACCTGATGCAGCAGGATCTCCTGCGGGGCACCGGAAATCTGAAGCTCGCGCTGGCATCGCGCGGCGCGGATGCGGAGCGGATGCGCGCCGCCCTCTCCGGCAAGGGCGAATTCACCTTCCGCGATGGCGCCATCAATGGCTTCAACGCCGCGCAGATGATCCGCCAGGCGCAGGCGCTGTTCGACGGCGGAAATGCCGCTACCACAGCAGTGCCCCAGGAAACCGATTTCACTGAACTCGGCGGCACCTTCACGATAACCGATGGCGTGCTGCGCAATGATGATCTGCGCGGCAGTTCGCCGTGGCTGCGCCTGGGCGGCGAGGGTCGGGTCGATCTGGTCAGGGAGAATCTCGACTATCGCCTGCGCACCCGTATCGTCGACACCGAAACCGGCCAGGGTGGCGCGGGGCTGGATGAACTGAAGGGAGTGGACATCCCGCTGCGCATTCACGGCCCATGGGCCGAGCTGCAATACAGCGTCGATGCGGACTTCGTTGGCTCGGTGCTGCGCAATCGCCTGCTCCGCGAACTGGACAAGCGCACCGGCGGCAAGGCCGGAGAAGCACAGAACAAACTGCAGCAACAACTGCAGGAACGGCTGAAAGGCCTGTTCCAGTGAGCACCGCGGCGCCCCGCGACGCGTCCGCCCTGGCGGCCGCACTGCTCCCCTGGTTCGACCTGCACGGCCGCAAGGATCTGCCCTGGCAGTCCGATCCGAGCCCCTATCGCGTGTGGGTATCGGAAATCATGCTGCAGCAGACCCAGGTCGCCACCGTCATCCCCTACTACCAACGGTTCATGGCGCGCCTGCCGGATGTCGGCGCGCTTGCCGCGGCGGACCTCGATACGGTACTGCATCTATGGTCGGGACTCGGTTATTACGCGCGGGCGCGCAACCTGCATCGCTGCGCGCGAATCGTGCGCGATGACTACGCTGGCGATTTCCCCGCGGATATCGAGGCGCTGCGCGCTCTGCCCGGCATCGGGCGCTCCACTGCAGGCGCCATCCTCGCCCTCGCGCTCGGCCAGCGCCAGCCGATTCTCGATGGCAACGTGAAGCGAGTGCTGACGCGCTATCACGCCATCGGCGAATGGCCGGGGCAGGCCGCTATCGAGCGCCGCCTTTGGGAACTGGCCGCGGCGCACACCCCTGCGCAGCGGATCCGCGACTACACCCAGGCCATCATGGATCTGGGAGCCACGGTTTGCACCCGAACCCGCCCGGCCTGCGCCGATTGCCCGCTGGCGGCGAACTGCCAGGCGCACGCCGCAGCCGATCCCGGCGCGTATCCGGTGCGTCGCGCCCGCAGGGAAAAACCCGTGCGCGAGCTCGCGATGCTGGTGTTGCAGGACGAACAAGGATCCATCCTGCTGCTGCGGCGCCCACCCACCGGCATCTGGGGAGGCCTGTGGAGCCTCCCGGAGCTGCCTGCGGAACTCGCGCTGGCGGATATGCGCGCATGGTGCCGCGAATCACTGGCGGTGGAAGCCGGTGAACCGCGGGTCGAACCGCCGCTGCGACATGAATTCACCCATTTCACGCTGCACATGCTGCCGCTGCGCGCGTCGGCCCGGCCGCTCGACGGCGGCATCATGGAGGGTGATGGACGCGTCTGGTACAATCACGCCCGTTCCGGCGCGTACGGCATGCCCGCGGCGATCCGGCGCCTGCTCGGATCGATGCCCGGGCGCGCGCGAGCAGAATCTTTCAGGAGTCAGACATGAGCCGCATGGTCCGTTGCGTCAAACTGGGCAAGGAAGCCGAGGGATTGAACTATTCCGTCTATCCGGGCGAACTCGGCAAGCGCATCTATGACAATGTGTCGAAGGAAGCCTGGCAGATGTGGCTAAAACATCAGACCATCCTCATCAACGAAAACCGCCTTTCGCCCATCGATCCGCGCGCCCGCCAGTTCCTGGAAAGCGAGATGGAGAAGTTCTTCTTCGGCGACGGGTCCGAGCTGCCCGAGCAGTTCCGCCCCCAGGACAGATAATCCGGACGATCATTCGCTCGCGCTTTGCGCGCAGCGAAAGCCCACATCGGTGCCGACGGCCTCGGGGGCGGCATGACCGCGCCGGGCGCCGCGAAAGAACACGCTGAGCGCGTAATGGCCGAGCCCGGCGCCACCGCCACGGATCACCCTGTGCTGCCGGCCGTAGTCCTCGTCCCAGAACTCGGCGCCTCGATAGGGCAGGTACCAGTCCTCCACCCACTCCGAGGCGTTGCCGCCCAGATCCCGCACCCCCCAGATGGAAACATCGCCCGCATGGCTGCCGACCGCGGCCAGAGATTCCTCGCTCTCCCTCTGCTCGCCGGTATTGGCGCGGCCGTGCTCCCAGGCGTCACCCCAGGGATACTCCCAGCCCTCGGTCCCGCGCGCCGCTTTCTCCCACTCGGCTTCGGTCGGCAGGCGCGCACCGCGCCAGCGACAATAGGCGTCGGCGTCATGCCAGCTCACGCCGGTCACCGGCAAGGCGTCGCGCTCACGCTGCACGCCCAGCATGGCGGCGAGCAGATCCTCGCGCGACATTGCATCCAGATCCCCCTCCAGGGCGAAGTAATCCGCGGCGATCCAGCGCAGGTTGTTGACGTGCGCCGACGCCAGCCGCGCATCCGCCACGTTGTAGGCGTTGCCGATCCAGTGCTCGGGTTCCGGGCGCCCGGTTTCCAGCACGAAACGCTTGTACTCGGCGTTGGTGACCTCGTAGCGATCGATACGGTAGGGACCGAGGACCACCCTGTGCGGCGGATGCTCGTTCAGATACAGATCGACGGTGAAACCGTACCGGGCCTGCAGCCCTTCCGTGTCGCGGCGATCGCTGCCCATCAGGAACTCGCCGGCCGGGATGAGAACCATGTCCGCCGGGGAAGACGCCGGAGCGCCACCCGCATCACCATGCGAGCCCGCACCCGAACCGACCGCCGAAACGGCGCCGGCATCGATACCCTGCTGCATGCCGGCGGCATCCGGCATCTGCTCGCGCTCACAGGCAGCGAGCGCCAGACACAGAACGAGCGCGCCCGACAGTCGCGCGCGGACTTTTGCTGGCTGTCCGATGATCATTTCCGCAAGGGCGCCGGCAGCTTCGTTTCAACATCGGCTTGACGCGATGATGCGGCGCCGGGTTTAATACGCGTTCGCACGGACCGGCTTCGCCGCACACCGGCGATCCCACACCGGCCAGGTAGCTCAGTTGGTAGAGCAGGTGACTGAAAATCACCGTGTCGGCGGTTCGATTCCGTCCCTGGCCACCAGCTTTTCCTCCTGCCCGATTCAGCGCGAACGCCGCTCGACAGTTCTTCCGATTTCGTGTAAATCATTGAAGTCATAAACAGAACCAAACTTTGGTCGTCACCTGCGTATGCTATACTGTCGCTCGTCCCGCGATAGCCGACCAACAGGAGGACGAGGGCGCGTTGTCTCACCCGCCGGCCAGGTCGATGCAATCTTATAACACTCGCCAAAAGATGACGCGCGCATGGATGTCGGCTGCGCTCCTGTCGTGCGCCCTGCCCGTCCACGCTTTCGTCTATACGGTGAACAGTACCGATGACGCAGTGGATGCCGATCTTGCGGACGGCGTCTGCGCCACGGCTGCGAACACCTGCACTCTCAGGGCGGCAATCCAGCAGGCCAACGCCTGGCCCGGCCATGACTTCATCGTCGTGCCTGCCGGCACCTATACCCTCAGTCTCGGCGGACGCGGCGATAACGCTGCGGCTTCCGGTGATCTGGATATCACCGGGGACCTGACCCTGCGCGGAGCAGGTGCGGCAGCCACCATCATCGATGCCGACGGCATCGACCGGGCGTTCGATGTCATCGGCCAGAACACTGTCGTGGAGCTCTCCGGCTTCACCATCGCCAACGGCCTCGCGCAGCCCCAGGCCTCCCCCGCCGACGATGGCACCGGCGGCGGAATCCGCAGCCGCGGCCGCCTCACGCTGCGGGGCGCGACCATACGGGACAACACCAGTATTCCGTCGAATCCTGGCTTTGCCGGCGGCGGCATTCATCACACCACGCAGGTCACCGACCTCAGCCTGCTTCTCGATGGCGTGGTCGTCAGCGGCAATGTCGCCAGCGGCGATCTGACCGTCGCGGGCGGCGGCATCGCCATGTTGAACAGCATCGCGCGCATCGAGCGCTCGGTCATCAACGGCAATACGGCGCAATCCGCTCTTCCTCCGCCCCAGGGGGCCGCCGACGGCGGCGGCCTTGCGCTGGGCGACGGGCAGCTCTTCATGAGCGATACGACGATCAGCGGCAACAGTGCCGATCGTCGCGGCGGCGGCATGTCGACCTTCGGCGCCGGCCCGGGAGCGGTGGTCGAGATCAGCCGCAGCACCATCAGCGACAACACCTCCTACATGGGCGGCGGCATCTACGATGATGGCGCGCCCTCGCGCACGCTGAGCATCGTCAATACCACGATCAGCGGCAACACGGTGGCGATACCCCCGGACTCGGGCTTCACCGGCGGCGCCGTCGGCGGCGGTCTGTTTCTCAGCCGGCCGACCGAACTGGTCAATGTCACCGTCGCCGACAACAGCGCCATGGCGAGCGGAGCGATTCATCTCGATCAATCAGGCATCGCTGGCCCGGGCGGCAACCAGGGCTCGGCGAACATCCTCAACAGCATCATCCAGGCCGGCAGCGGCGGCACCTGCGGCGGCGCGATCGCCAATATAAGCTCCGCCGGCCCCAATCTCGGCAGCGCGGAATGCGCCAGCAGCATCATCGCGGATGCAGAGCTCGATCCGCTCGCCAGTGGCCAGGGTGGGCCGACCGCCGTGCATGTTCCGCAGGGGGGAAGCCCCGCGATCAATGCCGGCAGCAACACGGGCTGTCCCGCCACGGACCAGCGCGGCTTCCCCCGCCCGATCGGCACCTGCGACCTCGGCGCGGTCGAGACCGGCGGCGGCATCCTGGCCGACCTTGCGGTCGACGTGCTCGATGTTCCCGACCCGGTCGCCGTCAACACCGACTATTCCTACATCATGACCGTGGTCAACCAGGGCCCGAACAATGCCAGCGGGGCACAGGTGTCGCTGGCACTCCCCGCGGGTACGACGGTCGCCGGCCTCGGCGGCTGCATCAGTGCCGGCGCCACGGTGAATTGCAACCTGGGCGCGCTGGCCGCTGGCGCGGAAACCATCCGCTCGGTATCGGTCACCGCCAACGCCGAGGGCGCGCTGAGCGCGGCGGTATCCGCCGCCGCCGACCAGAACGATCCGGTGGCCGCGAACAGCACCGGCATCGAAGTGGTGACCGACGCCTACCAGCCGACCGACCTGGTGCTGACCATGGAAGCACAGACGACGGGCATCGTCGTGCCCGCGGGCGGCGGCGCCGAGACCACCGGCGCCATCAACGAAAACGACACGATCATCGCCGGCCAGGCTTTCACTTACCAGCTCACCCTGGACAATACCGGCGGCACGGCGCACAACACGCGAATTCTCACCACGCTGCCGGCCGGCATCGCCCCGCTGGGGAACGCCGTGTTCCGCATCGGAGGCGGCGCTGCCACCGCCTGCCCCATCACGGCACAGCAGATCAGTTGCGAACTCGGAGACCTGCCCGAAGGCTCCGAGGTGGCGACCATTTCCATTCCGGCGCGCCCCGATGAACGCGGCACCAAGGTGGCCGCAGCCAGCGGCAACTTCGATGGCGCCTTCGTCAATGCGCCGCCGAATGATTCGCTTTCCATCGTCGTCGATACCCGCGCCGACCTGGCGGTGGCGATGGCGAGCTCGGCCAACCCCGTGACGCTGGGCGCGGACCTCGGCTACATCATCACGGTCAGCAACGGCGGCCCGTCCAATGCCACCGCGCCCGAGGCATTCATCACGCTGGAAGACAGCGTCGATTTCCGTTTCGCCACGGCGGATGGCTGGGACTGCGCCGAAGTCACCGGCGGCGTGAACTGTGCGCGCGACAGCCTGGCCGCCGGCGCCAGCTCGGTCATCACCCTGTTCGTCACGCCCCAGGGCATCGGCCCGCTCGATGCGACAGCGACCGTATCCGGCGATGACACCGACCCCAACCTCGGAAACAACACTGCGGCCACCACCACCGTAGTGGTCGACGGCGCGCTGAACGCTCCCGATCTGGCGGTTTCGATGGCGGTCGACCCGAACCCGGGAATCGTGGGAGAGAACCTCAGCTTCGTCTCGACCGTCCGCAACATCGGCGCCGAAGTCGCCGGCAGCGTGGTGCTCACCCAGACCCTGCCGGCCGGCATAGCCTTCCAGTTCGCGACCGAGGGCTGCCAGCGCGCCGGCGACTTCGTCCAATGCGATATGGGCACCATCATTCCGGGCACCAGCGCGTCGGTCACGGTGGTCGTGCGCCCCAATGGACCTGGCAGCCTGTCCACCTCAGCGGTTGCGCTGGATGCAAGCGGCCGCGACGGCAACCTGGCCAACAACGAAGCGTCCCTCAGCGCGCAGGTCAACCAGCCCACTGACGCCGGCGCCGGCCTGCGGACCAGCGGCCGCTGCTTCATTGCTACCGCGGCCTGGGGCAGCCACCTCGATCCGCATGTGGCCGAACTGCGCCGCTTCCGTGACGAGTTCCTGCTCACCAATGCGCCCGGCCGTGCCTTCGTCTCCTGGTACTATGAGACCTCCCCGCCCATCGCCGACATGATCGCCGAGCACGAAGCCCTGCGCGCGGCGACACGGTGGGCGCTGACTCCGCTGGTCTACACGGTGGCGTATCCGCTGCCGGCAGGCGCGCTCTTGCTGCTGCTTGCCGCCGGCACGCTGCACCGGCGAACACGCAACCGCGCATGACCGGTCGATGAGGCGTTGCGTTGCGAGCCTGTTGTTGACCCTGCTGATCTGTCAGTCCGCTTTGGCAGGCGTCATTGAGACCCGGCACTGCGACGACGCCGCAACCCACGCTGAACATCACGCCGCGGCGATACACCTGGAAGCCGGTCATGACGCTGAGATTCACGACGCCGTCCATCCTCATGATGACAGCACCGGCGGCAACGACAGTTGTGGCTTTTGCAGCGCCTGCGTGATTTCCGGAGCCCTGGTCCGCTCACCTCCCGGAGTCACACCACTTCCGCCATCGGCATCCGACCATTCTCCTGCCTCGGATTCATCTTCACTTTATCGTCCTCCCGCCGCTTCCTGACCCGGTTCCGCACTGATCGCGCTCCGGGCAGCGCTCAGTGATTCCATGGTTCAGAGCAAGAAAAGGGAGCGACTGTGCATCACCCTCATAAAGACAAACCGCTGTCGCCGGCACGCCGCCGCTTCGTCCTCGGCGTCGGCGCGAGCATCGGCATGGCCGCACTCGGCCTGACCGGGACACCCGCCGCGTCGGCACGCGTCCGGAACGGAAGCCGCTTTGATCTGACCTTGGACTACCTTCCGGTGAACCTGACCGGCCGCGCCGCGATCGCCACGGCGGTCGATGGCAGTCTGCCAGGGCCCATCCTGCGCTGGCGCGAGAACGATGAAATTGCACTGCGCGTCACCAACCGCCTGCGGGAGCCGAGTTCCATCCACTGGCATGGCATCGTGCTACCGGCGGAGATGGATGGCGTGCCCGGGCTGAGCTTCTCCGGCATAGCGCCGGGAGCCACATTCGAATACCGCTTCCGGCTACGGCAGCATGGCACCTACTGGTATCACAGCCATTCCGGCTTCCAGGAACAAACCGGGCTGTACGGAGCGATAATCATCGACCCCGCGGGCGCGCCGCGACATCGAGCCGACCGCGATCTCGTCGTCGTTCTGTCGGACTGGTCGGACGAAGAACCGACAGCGATTCTCGCCAACCTGCGCCGACAAAGCGACTACTACAATGCCAATCGGCGCACCGCCGGCGATCTGTGGCACGAGATTCGCGAGCGGGGAGTGGCCACGACCTGGCGCGAGCGTTCGATGTGGAACCGCATGCGCATGAGCGATCGCGATATCGCCGACGTCACTGGCCTGAGCTACACGTATCTCATGAACGGCCATCCACCCGCTCAGGGCTGGACCGCTCACTTCCGTCGCGGCGAGAAGCTGCGCCTGCGCTTCATCAACGCCGCCGCGATGACTTTCTTCGATGTACGCATTCCGGGACTGAGCATGAAGGTCATCGCCTGCGACGGCCAGGATGTGGAACCCGTGACCATCGACGAATTCCGCCTGGGCGTTGCGGAGACGGTGGACGTTCTCGTGGAGCCGCATGACGATACCGCCTACACCGTTTTCGCTCAGGCCATGGATCGCTCGGGCTATGCGCGTGGCACGCTGACGCCCGATCCGGCGCTCGGCAGCGTGGTGCCGGCCATGGATCCGCCCCCGGTGCTCGACCATATGGACATGGGCATGGCGAGCGCGGCACATGCGGGCCATTCCGTTCATGAACACGGCCTCGCGCCGGACGCGGCGGATTCCGCCGACGACCACCATCAGCACCATCACCATCCCGACGACTCGCGGCCTGCGCCCGCCGGCAGCAGGTGGCAGGGCGACATCGTGCACGGGCCGCGTGAACGCGGCGTGCAGGTCGACATGCGCACCGAGATGCCGCGGCTGCGCCTGAACGATCCCGGCCCCGGACTGCGCGACAACGGCCGCCGCGTGCTCACCTATGCGAACTTGCGCAACGCCGGGCCGACCATTGACCCACGCGATCCCGAACGCGAGATCCAGCTTCACCTGACCGGGAATATGCACCGGTTCCTGTGGTCGGTGGACGGCATCCCGTTTTCCGAGGCCGAACCGCTGCGACTGCGCTCGGGAGAACGCCTGCGCGTGGTACTGGTCAACGACACCATGATGAGCCATCCCATCCATTTGCACGGCATGTGGAGTGACCTCGAAACCGGCGATCCGAACCACATACCCCGCAAGCACACGGTGGTTGTCCAGCCCGGCGCGGTGCTGACGCATCTGCTCACCGCCGATGCTCCCGGCGCCTGGGCCTGGCACTGCCATCTGCTCTATCACATGTCGGGCATGTTCCGTGAGGTACATGTGTCGTGAGAGTCACGGCGCCCGCCCTGTCGATCCTTGGTGCCATCCTGTGCACCCATACCAGCGTGGCGCTGGCCGACCCGCAGTATCCACACCACGCGCAGCCCATGCTGTTCCAGTTCGTCGCCAAGCATGCGGAGTTGCGTGAAGGCGGCGGACTGAGCTGGGATGTGCATGCCCGGGCGGGCAGCGAGCTGCAGAGGCTGCGGCTCCGCAGCCGCGGCGAACACGAGCACGGCCGGACCAGCGACGGCGAACTTGAGGCCGGCTGGCAGCGGGCCATCGGCACCTGGTGGGATGCATCCCTTGGCTGGCGCGGCAGCGGACGCCCCGGGCCACGACGCGACTGGCTCGCGTTCGGTCTGCACGGCATGGCGCCGTGGTTCGTGAACATCGATGCCAGCCTGTATATGGCTGACGCGGGGCACGCTGAATTGCGTGTCGAAGCGCTGCATGAACTGCCGCTCACACAGCGAGCGATCCTGACGGCTGACTTCGAAGTGCAGGCGAATGCACACCGCGACGCGCGCCGATTCTCGGGCTCGGGTCTGCATGGCGCCGAACTGGGGCTGCGCCTGCGCTACGAATTCACCCGCAAGTTCGCGCCCTATGCGGGCCTGGAGGCCGAGAGACGGTTCGGCGACAGCAAGGAGCTTGCGCGCGGCGCCGGGCAGACGACGCATGAGACGCGGTTCGTACTGGGCGTGACGCTATGGTTCTGAAGACGGGTACCGTGCAGGGATGCCGAACTACTGAAGGGATATCGCCGGAAGAAAAGGATACCGGGAGGCGGACCGCTCCGCCTCCCGGCAGGTTTCATCAACCGAAGGTCAGCTTGCCCTTCATGACTGCGAAGTGCCCGGGGAAGGGGCAGAAGTAGCTGTAGTCTCCACCCTTTTCGAGGCCCGAGGTGGAGAACGTCACAGAGTCGGTTTCACCGCCGCCGACGAGGTTGGTGTGCGCAATGACACGACCATCTCCCTGCGGAATGTGGTTGTTGGCGATACCGGCGGCCATACCAGCGGAGGCAACACCCTGCATGTCGGCCCCCTTGGTCAGAACCCAGCCGTGACCCATGGTCTGCTTGGGCAGCTTGCCGACGTGCTTCAGGGTGACAGTGACTTCCGTGCAATCGCCGGGGACCTTGATTTCCGGCGTGTTCCAGGTCATCTGATCCGTGGCTTCGATCTCGAAGGAGCACTGAGCCATGGCTGCCCCGCTAAAGACCAGGGCTACGGCGGTGAGAGACATCTTCTTCATCATGTGACCACCCTCTGCTTTGCGTTCTTGTCGTTAGAAAAACAGAGCTGGTGTGCGAAGACCAACACGAATGCTCAAACTGCGGGCAAACGGCCTGGGCACCCAGTCCTTTACCTACTGCATTTCAGCACCGATATCGTAGAACAACCGGCGCGAGATTTAAACAGCGGAGGTCCTACAGACCGAAAGAGCATCCGTTGTCGTCTGGCGACAACTCAATCCGAGGGGGCCAGATACTGCGACCAGTCGAAGTCGGGAGAGCCGGATACGAAGAAATCCGGATTGAGGAGAGACTCCTTCGTGTTGTAGCGCAGCGGATGCATGGCGGTATCGGTCAGACGCCCCCCGGCTTCATCGACGATGCAGTGAGCGGCGGCCGTATCCCATTCGGACGTTGGCCCGAGCCGGGGATAGACATCAGCCTTTCCTTCCGCGACCAGGCAGGATTTGAGCGAACTGCCCATGCTCACCAGATCGTAATCGCCGATGCGGGAGAGAAAGCGGCCCAGACGCTCGCCGGCGTGAGAACGGCTGCCGGCGACAGTGACATGCCGCCTGTCGAGCGGCCGCGTACTTATCGGCCGAGGGGTCTCGCCGCGTCCCTGGCGGAAAGCACCGCCGCCGCTGCGGGCGTAGTAGCAGAGCCCGGTGACAGGCACCACGATCACGCCCAGAACCGGCACGTGATCATCGATCAGGGCGATGTTCACGGTGAACTCGCCATTGCGCTTGACGAATTCGCGGGTCCCGTCGAGCGGATCGACGAGCCAGTAGCGCTGCCAGCTCGAGCGTTCCGAAAACGGTATCATCGCCGATTCCTCCGACAGCACCGGCCACTGCGGCGTCAGCTCACGCAGTCCATGCTCGATCACCTCGTGCGATGCCATATCGGCTTCGGTGAGCGGGGATTTGTCCTCCTTGTGCTCGACGCTGAAGCCTTCGTCGTAGATTCGCACGATTTCGTCGCCCGCTCGCCGCGCCAGCGCGATCACGGGCTGAAGCAGGATCTGCAGATCCTCTCGTTTCCCTTCGCTGCGGTCGTCCATCCTCACTCCTTCCGGCCAGTCTCCGCCGCTTCGCGCATCAACAGATCGCGCGTCATATACAGCGCAGCGATGCTGCGCGCCTCGGTGAAATCCTCACGCTCAAGCAGCCTGTCGATATCCCCCAGACGCCAGGGCACGACCTCGATCTCCTCCGGCTCATCGCCGGCGAGACGCTGTTCGTAAAGGTCCTGGGCAAGGACGATGTGGGTGACATGGCTGAGATAGCCGGGGGCGACGGTGAGCGAAGCGATGGTACGCAGGCGCCGCGCGCCGTAGCCGACCTCCTCCTGCATCTCCCGGTCGGCCGCGCGTTCCGGCGCCTCGCCGTCCTCGATGCGCCCCTTGGGCAGTCCCAGCTCATAGCGATGCACGCCAGCGGCATACTCGCGAACCAGCAGCACGGTCTCCGCGTCCAGCATGGGCACGATCAGCACCGCTCCGCGAGGATTGCTGCGCAGCCGCTCGTAACAGACCTCGACCCCGTTGGAGAATCGGAGTTCGACCTGTTCGACACGGAAAATCCGGGTCCGCGCGATTGTCTCCGCGCTCACGATCTCGGGCTTCTGGCGCATGATAGACTAAGCCTGTCTCGAATAGGCTGTTGATTCCTCGACCGTCATTGGTCAAGGCAGATGCCCGGAAGCGGAAAGCCTGATTCCCGCCCCGCGGGAACGACGGCCACGGCATTCAATGAATGAGCCGCGCTCCAAGACAGCTTCACCGAATTATAGCGAGGGCTGCCCCCGGCTCACAGCGCAAACGGTAACGACATGATTGATTGGGATAAAATCAACACGGTCCTGCTCGACATGGACGGCACCCTGCTCGACCTCCATTTCGATAACCACTTCTGGCTGGAACACCTGCCGCGGCGCTATGCCGAGCGGCGCGGGCTCGTCTTCGATGTGGCCCGTAACGAACTCCGCCGACGCTTCGACTCGGTGCGGGGCACGATGCAATGGTACTGCCTCGACTACTGGGCGCGTGAACTGGGACTGGAAATCGTTGCCCTGAAGCATGAAGTGGCGCATCTGATCGCTCCCCGGCCGGATGCGATCGCTTTCCTGGCCGCGATTCGCGGCAGCGGACGGCGAGCCGTGCTGGTAACCAACGCCCATCAGGCGAGTCTCGCGCTCAAGCTCGAACGCACCGGACTTGCCGAACACCTCGACGCGGTGATCAGCGCGCACAGCCTGGGTCTGCCCAAGGAGGAAGTACGATTCTGGGACCGGCTGCGCGAAATCGAGCCCTACGGCGATGAATCCACCCTGTTCATCGACGACAATGTCGAGGTGCTCGAATCCGCGCGCCGCGCCGGCCTGCGCCATCTGCTGGCGGTCGCCCATCCGGATTCGCGCGAAGCGCCACGCACGGCTGCCAGCTTTCCCCTGCTGATGAATTTCCGCGAGATTTTTCCGGGCTCACGGCTCAGCGCCTGAAATCCCTCTCAGGCCGCACCCCAGCGACGGAACCGCTTCTTGCAATACTTGAGCAGGGACTCGTAGCCGTCGAAGAACAGCTCGAAGCCGTCTTCGGCCGGTTCATCGAATTCACAGTGATCATTGGAATGATCGCGGCACACGGAAGGCCGCTGATCGTAAATGCCGCAGCGCCCGTCCGGCTGCAGATGCAGGCAGCTCGTGTTGACCAGCAGATACCAGCCGTCCTCGTCCTTGTAGATCTGAACGTCGCGATGCGATATCTGCCAGAGCAGGTGCTCGAAATCGTACTTGGAACGCGGCGCGGGAATCTGCTGGGTGATGTAGGTACAGCACTTGGAATTGGTGCAGAACCCGCACTTGTTCTCCGCAGTGATGCGCTCCGGCAGGATCGGAATCACCTTCGCCATCTCAGAAGCCCAGGTCCAGCCGCAGGCTGTAGCTGTCGATCTCGGAGAAATCGGCCTGCGCGGTGAGGCTCATGAACGGCAGCAGACCGACACGCATGCCCAGATAGCTGCGCATGGTGCTGTCATCATGGTCGGAGAAGCCGAGGCCGGCGCGCTCTTCCCCGTCATACCACAAGTGTCCTATGCCGGCGTAGGGCGTCAGCATGGCGAATCCCTTGCTGATCGACAGATCGGCGCCGTAGCTGGACAGTCGCAGATCATCGACGCCGCTGAGGCGGCTGTAATGACCCATCACGGCAACCGCGGGCATGGTGGCGGAACCCTCGAGAAGCGCCTTGCGCAGCTCGCCGCCCCAGACCGAGATGTTGCTGTCGGGGACGCTCACCCAGGACGCACCGACATCGAAGCCAAAGGGCAGGCCCTTGCGCGCGAGCAGGCGCGGCGCCGGCAGCAGCGATGGCGCGTCGCGATCCCGCACTGCCTGATTCCATACATCGTCGTCCAGATCGAAAGCGGTCACCACCAGACCGAGTTCGAAGCCGGTGATTCCCAGAGGCTCAGCCGTTGCCACCGGGGTGTAGGCGATGGCGGTACCGAGCTGATCGACCAGGGAATTGAAGGATCCTTGATTGGCGATGCCACCCAGATCGATATCATCGGATGCATGCAGCGCCGGTGCCATGCCGATCAGCGAGGCGGTGACGATCAGCCACGACTTTCGCATTGCCAGTTCCTCCTTCATTGTTGCTCCCGGCAGCCCGGAAGAGCGTTCTGTCACCGCCGCACTCGAATGCCGAGCGGCAAGGGTTCGTATCTGGCCGCTGCCCCGCTTCTCTGCTAGGCTTTGCGGCGAACGAACGATTATGCCACATCCTCATACGCTCCCGGAGCGATCCGTGTCAGAAACACCACAACCACGCTGGCTGCAGATGCGCATCATGGCGGCGCCCGGCACTGGCGAAGCCATCGCCGAAGCACTGTCCGAAGCCGGCGCCCTGTCCGTCACGATGGAGGACGCCGCCGACGACCCCGTCCTCGAACCGTTGCCCGGCGAAGCCCCACTGTGGCCTCACACCGCCGTCATCGGCCTGTTCAATGAGGGCGTCGACACCGACGACGTGCTGCGCCGGCTGGCGGCGACACTGGGCATGGAACCGCCCGCCGCGGAAGTCAGCAGCATCGGCAATGAAGACTGGGAGCACAGCTGGAAGAGCGACTTCCACGCCATGCGCTTCGGTTCGCGATTGTGGGTGTGTCCGCTTGGCGAAGAACCGGACAGCGGTGAAGCGATCATCGTGCGCATGGAGCCTGGCCTCGCCTTCGGCACCGGCACGCATTCGACCACCGCCCTGTGCCTGGAATGGCTGGACCGGCATTGCCGCCCCGGCGATCGCATCGTCGACTATGGCAGCGGCTCGGGCATTCTCGCCATCGCTGCGGCGAAGCTCGGCGCGAGCGAGGTCTGGGCGGTCGATATCGATCCGCAGGCGCGGCGCGCGACCGCCGACAACGCGGCGGCCAATGGCGTCTCCCCTGTGGTGCACAGCGGCGCGCCCGAGGACCTGCCTGAACTGACCGTCGATTGCGTGGTCGCCAACATCCTCGCCGGGCCGCTGATCGGACTCGCGCCCCGCTTCTCCGCCATGCTTGCGAGTGGCGGCCGCATTGCGCTGTCGGGCCTGCTGCAGGAACAGGTCGAGGCCGTTGCCGCAGCGTACGCGAACGATTTCGAACTCGAAGCCCCGCTGCTGCATGAGAACTGGGCGCTCCTGCATGGCCGTCGACGCTGAAACCTGCCCGAACTGCGGCCACCGCGTCACCGACCTGGAAAGGCAGGACGTGGGCGAGGGACTGCTGGCCTGCGACCGCTGCGGCGATCTGTTCACGCGTCGCTCGGCCAGGCCCAAGCGCGACACCATTGGCGCTCTGTATGGCGGCGGCGAACCTGCACCGCGCATCCATATCGCCCCGGATGAACGCATCGGTCAATCGGAGACGGCAGCGGCGGCGCCCGCTCAATCAGCACCATCGCGGCCACGGCGGCCGGGCACCCTGTCCACCGTCGTCTGGTCTCTGGGCATACTCGTCCTGCTGTTCGCCCTTCTGATTCAGTTTGCCTGGCACATGCGCGAGCAACTTGCCCGTCACGCGCCGCTGCGGCCGCTTCTGACGACTCTTTGCGAATATGCGGGCTGTGAAATTCCACTGCTGCGCGCGCCCGAACTGATTCATATGACGGCCCGCGACATCCGCCGACATCCCAGCGCGCGGGATGCGCTGCGCATCAGCATCACATTCACCAACGATGCCGAATTCACCCAGTCGTGGCCGGAAGTATTGCTCACGTTCTATGACCTGCGCGATCGCGTCCTGGCACAGCGCAGCTTCATACCTGCGGAGTATCTGCCGCAGGACGTCGAGGAAAGCGCCGGCATGCCATCCCGCGGGACCTTGCAGACCATGCTCGAAGTCGTTGATCCTGGTCCCGACGCAGTCAACTTCACCTTCGCGTTTCAGTAGGAAATTGCAGGCAATATAGACTCGGACCCTGCACGCGCTTCGTTCATACCACATCCAGCTTTGACGAAGCGCGGTGAGGGGGTATGATTATCGGCTTTCAATCCGCGACACATCTTAGTGACGCGCCACTCAGCTTCACTGGCTATGCAGATCGGACCCTATAAACTCGGCAACAATCTGGTTCTCGCTCCCATGGCGGGCGTAACCGACCGCCCGTTCCGGCAACTGTGCCGGTCGCTCGGCGCCGGGCTCGCGGTTTCGGAGATGGTGTCGTGCAACTCCCTGCTCTGGGGAAGCGAAAAGACCCGACGCAGGGCCGATCATGAAGGGGAGAACGAACCGCGTTCCGTACAGATCGCGGGCGCCGATCCCGCGATGATGGCCGAGGCCGCACGCTACAACGTCGACAACGGCGCCCAGATCATCGACATCAACATGGGCTGTCCGGCGAAGAAAGTCTGCAACGTGATGGCCGGCTCGGCCCTGTTGCGGGACGAATCGCTGGTGGGGCGCATCCTGGATGCGGTCGTTGCCGCGGTCGATGCGCCGGTGACGCTGAAGATCCGCACGGGTTGGGACCGTCAGAGCCGCAATGCGCTGCGCATCGCCCGGCTCGCCGAACAGGCGGGCATTCGCGCGCTAGCCATCCATGGCCGCACCCGCGCTTGCGCTTATACCGGGGACGCGGAATACGACACCATCGCCGAAGTGAAGGCGGCGATATCCATTCCGGTGATCGCCAACGGCGATATTCGCAGCGCGGAACAGGCGCGACGGGTGCTCGATCATACAGGAGCGGATGCGGTCATGATCGGACGCGCCGCGCAGGGAAAGCCCTGGATCTTCCGCGGCATCGATCATTATCTGCGCACCGGCGAGCACTTGCCGGAGCCGCCGATTTCATGGATCCGAGATCTCATGCTCGATCACCTGCAGCAGCTCTATGCGTTCTACGGCGAGGATGTGGGCGTGCGCGTCGCCCGCAAGCACATCGGCTGGTACAGCAAGGGCCAGACCGGCGGTGCCGCCTTCCGCCAGTTCGTCAACCAGACCGACACGAGCGAGACCCAGTTCGCAGCCGTTCGTGAATTTTTCGACCGCCTCGCCGCGGAAGTCGACCTCGCAGCATGAAGTCGCCAAAGAAAGTCTCCAGCCAGATCGCCGGCTGCGTACAGAAAGCGCTCGAGGAATATTTCGCCGACCTGGACGGCCATCAGCCGCACAGCGATCTCTACGATATGGTCATGAGCGAAGTCGAATATCCGTTGCTCAAGGCCATCATGCGCCATACCGGCGGCAACCAGAGCCGCGCTGCCGAGATCCTCGGCATCAATCGCGGGACGCTGCGCAAGAAGCTGGAAAGTTTCGGACTCAACAAATAATTTTCATTCGCCGCGCGGCGCCATGCGCCGCGGCGGGAGGACACCGCCTGTGAGTATCATCAGCATTCGCCGCGCCCTGCTCAGCGTTTCGGACAAGAAGGGCATCGTCGACTTCGCCCGCGCGCTCAGCGAGCGTGGCGTGGAAATCCTCTCGACCGGCGGCACTGCGCGCCTGCTCACCGAAGCCGGCATCGTGGTGACCGAAGTGGCGGACTACACCGGCTTTCCCGAGATGATGGATGGACGGGTGAAGACCCTGCATCCGCGCATTCATGGCGGTCTGCTCGGGCGTCGCGGCATCGACGATGAGACCATGGCGCGCGCCGACATCCCCCCGATCGATCTGGTGGCGGTGAATCTCTATCCTTTCGCCGCCACCGTGGCACGCCCCGGCTGCACGCTGGAAGATGCGATAGAAAACATCGACATCGGCGGCCCGACGATGCTCCGGGCCGCGGCGAAGAACCATGCCGCCGTCACCGTGCTCGTCGACCCGGCCGATTACGGACGCGTACTGGCGGCGATGGACAAGGGCGGCATCGACGATGCGCTGCGTTTCGAGCTGGCAGTGGCGACCTTCGAGCATACCGCGCGCTATGACGGCATGATCGCCGAGTATCTCGGCGCCCGCCTCGGCGCCGAACCCCAGCGCTTCCCGCGCACACACAACCTGCAGATGATCAAGGCGCAGGAATTGCGCTATGGTGAGAATCCGCACCAGCAGGCAGCCTTCTATCGCGAGGCCGAACCGAGCCCGGGCACGCTCGCCGCAGCCACCCAGATCCAGGGCAAGCCGCTGTCCTTCAACAATATTGCGGATGCCGACACGGCGCTGGAATGCGTGCTTTCGTTCACCGCGCCGGCTTGCGTGATCGTCAAGCACGCCAATCCCTGCGGCGTGGCCGAACGCGACAGCATCGGCGCGGCCTACGAGGACGCGTACCGCACCGACCCCACTTCCGCGTTCGGCGGCATCATCGCCTTCAACCGGCCGCTCGACGCCGCCACTGCGCGCGTCATCATCGAGCGCCAGTTCGTGGAAGTGATCATCGCCCCCAGCGTGGATGACGCGGCGCTGGAGACGCTCGCCAGCAAGCCGAACGTGCGCGTGCTCGCCTGCGGCAACCCTCACGCCTCGACCGTGGCCGGCCTCGACTACCGCCGCGTGGGCGGCGGCCTGCTGGTACAGGATCGCGATACCGGCATGATCGGCCCCGCGGACCTCTCCGTGGTGACCAAGCGCACGCCGGACAGCCGCGAAATGCAGGACCTGCTGTTCGCGTGGAAGGTCGCCAAGTACGTGAAGTCGAACGCGATTGTCTACTGCCGCGAACGCATGACCATCGGCGTCGGCGCCGGCCAGATGAGCCGCGTCTACAGCGCCCGCATCGCCGCCATCAAGGCCGAAGATGCGGGACTTGAAGTGCGCGGATCAGTGATGGCATCGGACGCGTTTTTCCCCTTCCGCGATGGCCTGGACCAGGCTGCCGCAGCCGGCGTCACCGCGGTGATCCAGCCCGGCGGCTCGATGAGAGATCAGGAAGTGATCGCTGCGGCGGACGAACACGGCATCGCGATGGTGTTCACGGGCATGCGGCATTTCAGGCATTGAGAGAAGCCCGAAGGTACTTTTCAACGGGCTGTCGATTTTCGATTTTTATCTTTCAGCCTGCTTCTGACCCATAGTCCCGCCATCAGCACCAGCAGCCATCCCGGGCCATTCGCCCCTACTCCCGATTCGCTCTGCGTTCCCGGAGCCGTCAGCGCATAGACGGCGATGAGGCCGGCGCGGCGGTTCCCGGCGTTGTCGATCGCCAGGATGGACAGGCTGGCAGCGGTCTCGAGAACCAGCGGACCCTGATAGCGCCGCGCGGGCGGCACGGGCTCACCGGTATCGTCGAGTTCAGGCTCGGCGCCATCCAGACGGTAAAAGACCTCGGCGCATCCTGAGCCCAGTCCGTCATCGCACACCAGGGATACCGTCAACGGAGCCACATGGTTACCCGCGGGCGCGCTCGCCGAGACCAGTGGAGCGGCGAGATCGATGGAATAATTCCGGCTCAGCGGCGGCTCGGCATTGCCAGCGCCATCGATTGCGATTGCCCGCAGCGTCACGGTGCCGGCGAGATGCCGCAGTGGATCGACTTCATTCGCCGGAATCGAGGGATCCGGAAACAGGCTGGCGAGCGAGATCGGGCCGGTGTACTCGCGCGAGTTCGCATCCGGCTCGGTCCCATCCAGCGTGTAGTGGATGGTGCAGCCGAAGTCCGGTTGATCGTCCACGCATTCCAGTTCGACCCGCGGATTGGCATCCGCGCCGTAGAGGCCCTCCGGCAGCGAAACCTCGATGGAAGGCGCCAGATTGTCCACCGCGAATCTTTCGGCGCGCAGCGGCTCACGGTTGCCATCCACATCCTCGGCAAAGAAGCTTAGCGTCGTATCGGCGACCGGCACGGTCACCGGCCCGGCCGTGCAATCGGCCGGCACCTGCGGGATCGTACCGTCGCTGCGATAACAGACCTGCAGGCAATCGGCCGCGCCAGGCACGCAGGCGAGTTCGACCATTCCCGCCTCGCGGTAGGCTCCTCCCGTCCTGTCGAGCGCGGTCTCCGGGGTTTCGATGTTCAGTTGCGCCAGTGGATCGGCCACATCCATGCCATCGATGCGACTCAAATCTCCACCAAGGTGCAGCAGCTGCCGACCGGCATCCACCAGCAGCGTCTCTATCGACGCGATGGCGGAATCCGCGCCCGGGTTCCAGGCCATGAGCTCGGGCACCGCCGCATCGCCGCGGAAGCCAGCGATGCGATTGCGCGCTGCGCCGCCCGCCTGCGTGAAGGTACCGCCCGCGTACAGGCGCGCAGCAGCGCCATCCCAGGCGAGGGCACGAACTTCGCCGTCGATGCCCGGGTTCCAGTCGAGCGTGGCGCCGCTCGCAATATCGAGCGCAGCCAAATCGTTCACCGCAGCGAGCTGGAAATCGCCACCTGCGTACAGCACGCCATCACCCAGACGCAGCGCCCGCAAACGCGCCCCGGCTGCCGGCACCGGAGCCCAATCCAGCGCGGCAGCGCTCGACATCGCAAGGGCTGCCAGACCATTGCGGATCTGCCCTCCGACCACGGTGAAATCCCCGCCCGCATAGACCCGGCCCGCGCTCTCTTCGAGCGCCAGCGCGTACACCGGTGCATCGGGCTGCGGCTGCCAAGGCATCGCATTGCCGGTATTCACCTGGGTGTCGAGGCTGGCGAGATGGGAGCGTGGCGCGCCGCCGATTTCATTGAAGTCCCCGCCTGCATACAGCGTGCGGCCGGTGGCGGAACGGGCGAAAGCGCGCACCGCACCGTCGGCTCCCGGATCCCAGGCGGTGACATTGCCGCTGGCGGTGTTGATGGCAGCGATGTTGGATCGCGCGATTGCCCGCACGGTGCTGAAGTCTCCGCCCACGAACACCACGGCGCCATTGGCGGCGAGCTCGAGCGCGTACACCGGACCATCCGTATCGGCGCTCCAGCCCGCTTCGACGGTGCCGTTGCGCAGGTCGATGGATGCGAGATTGCTGCGGCCAGGGCCCAGCGTGAATTCGCCGCCGACGATCAATTGGTCGCCGGCAACGACCGCCGCATGGACGACGGGACCGGCCGCATTGGCCATTCCGCCGATGAGCAGCAGGGACAGGATCGCGCCGGAGGCGGTGCCGAGCGCTCGAATCCGCCCGGTCATTGAGGAGCTCCGGGGCGAAAACGCCGCCAACCGCACACCGTCGCCATCGAGACGATCAGCAACTCGACAAACCCCAGTGCGCCAGCCTCGCCCCGGCTGCGAACGTACTCGGCGCGCCGCACGCCCTCGACGTTGCCGGCGCCATCGATCGACAAGAACTGCAACACGGTGGTGCGGTCGATCGAAATCGGCCCGCCATACAGCGGGGACGACGCATTGGGCAGCGTGCCGTCGGTGGTATAGCGGGTTTCGACACAACCGGGCCGGCTATCGCTGCAGCTCAGCCGCACCTGCAGCGAATCGTCGAACACGCCGGACGGCGGGTCGGCGACGGTAATCGGCGGATCGGTTTCCACGATATAGTGTTCGACGCTGACATTCTCGACGTTACCCACATGATCGACGGAGAAGAACCTCAGCTCGCCATCCGCCGTGACATTGATCGGCCCCAGGTAGCGACTGGAATCCGTATCCGGCTCGCTCCCATCCAGAGTGTAGTAGGTGGCTGCGCAACCCGAACCGGCACCATCGTCGCAAATCAGACGGACGATCCCCGGAGCATCATCTTGCGAACTGATGAAACCGCCCGGCGGATCGGCGCGCGTCACCGGTGGGTCGCGCTCCGGCGGCAATGCTTCCAGCGCCACCAGACCCGCGCGCGGCAGGCCATCGATGGCAGAGAACGCGCCGCCGACGTAGAGCACGAAGCTTGCGTCCTCCGGACCATCACCCTCGGAGTCTCCATCATTATCCGCAGGCGGGGCGGCCACTTCCCAGGATGCCAGCAGGACGTGCGCCGCAGCATCGGCGGCCACGTCCCAGGCGGCGAGCGGCGTGCCATCGGCGCTGTCCACCGCAGCCAGGCGCGCGCGTCCGACACTGGCGACGGACTCGAATCCACCGCCGGCATAGATCACGCCGCGATCGAGCGCGGCGACGAGCGCATGAACGGGACCATCGAAACGCGGGTTCCACGGCAGCGGCGCGCCCGAATTCAGATCGAACGCCGCGGCGCCAATTTGCGGCGCGCCCGCGACCGAGGTGAAATCTCCCCCCGCATAGATCACACCGCGCTCGTCGATCGGACGCAGGGCCAGCACTTCGCCGTCATCGATGGCGGGCGCCCAATCGGCAAAGCGGAAAGTGGTCAATGCGATGGATGCGAGCCGCTCCCCGACCGAAGACTCGTCCTCGCCGCCCTCCTCCTCGTCCTCCACGATCGGGATGAAACGGCCGCCCGCATACAGACGACCATTGGCGACGGCCAGGGCATTGACCACGGCGCCGGGTTCGAACAAAGGCTGCTGCCCCAATCCGCTCGGAGTGCCGACGCCGAGCACCCCCAGTTCCGCGATCGCGCGCCGGTCCGCGCCGCCGATGCGGGAAAATTCGCCTCCGATGTAAAGCGAACCGCTGGCCGGGGAAGGTATGATCGTCCGCACAGAACCATCGGCGCCGGGATTCCAGGTGCCGGGGAGCCCTAAAGTGGTATCCAGGGCAGCAAGGCGCTGGCGGAACTGTCCTCCCGCCGCGGCGAAATCCCCGCCCACATAGAGAGCGCTGCCCGTCGGATTCAGCCACATCGCGTAAACTGGCCCATCGGGCGCCGGATCCCAGGCGGTCACTTCACCGCTGTCCAGATCGAGCGCAGCCAAATGACGACGAGCCGCCGCCGCACCCGCGAGCGGATCGGCCGGGCCCACCTGGGTGAAGTCGCCTCCGATGTAGAGGACCCCGGCCTGCCGATCCAGCGCCAACGCGTATACCGGACCATCGGTGGTCCAAAGCTCGGCGTGCACCTCGACCGCGGCAGCCGGCGCCGGCAAGATCACGAGCGAGGACATCAGCAAGGCGCCGCAAACACCGCGCGGCAGGAAGCCGGCCGAATGGGGAAGCGTCGGAAAATTCACGGAGAAAATACTGTGGCAGCGAGATGCCTCATGATACACCCTCAGACCGACGACCGGCCAAGGAATTCCCGGCTGGGCGCACCATCGGCCCGCGGCAGCATCTCCGCACGCGATTTCCCCCGCATGCGCTGCGATGCGGTATCCTTTCTGCCTAATTCACGAGCCATATCGGATCGCCCATGAACGTCCTGATCATCGGCAGCGGCGGCCGCGAGCACGCGCTGGCGTGGAAAGCTGCCCAGTCCCCTCTCGCCGACCGCATATTCGTCGCCCCCGGCAATGCCGGCACCGCGCGCGAACCGCGCATCGAGAATGTATCGATCGATGCGCTCGACATCGACGGCCTGCGCCGCTTCGCGCGAGAAAACGACATCGGCCTCACCATCGTCGGACCGGAAGCGCCGCTCGTCGCCGGTATCGTCGACGCCTTCCGGGCCGACGGTCTGCGCTGCTTCGGACCGATACGCGCCGCCGCCCAACTCGAAGGCTCGAAGGCTTACGCCAAGGATTTCCTCGCCCGTCATGGCATTCCCACCGCCGCCTATGCGGTGTTCAGCGAGGCTGCGCTGGCACGGGACTGGATCCGCGCTCACGGGACGCCGCTGGTGGTAAAGGCCGATGGACTCGCCGCCGGCAAGGGCGTCATCATCGCCCGCACCGTGGCCGAGGCGATTGCCGCTGTCGACGACATGCTCGAAGGCAATGCCTTCGGCGACGCCGGCCACCGCGTGGTAATCGAGGAGTTCCTCGAGGGCGAGGAAGCCAGCTTTATCGTCATGAGCGATGGCAACACCGTGCTGCCGATGGCCAGTTCCCAGGACCACAAGGCACGCGACGATGGCGACACGGGGCCGAACACCGGCGGCATGGGCGCCTACTCCCCGGCGCCGGTCATCACCGCCGAGATGCACGAGCGGGTGATGCGCGAAGTGATCGAACCCACCATCCGCGGCATGGCTGCGGATGGCGTGCGCTATACCGGCTTTCTGTATGCCGGCCTCATGATCGGAGCGGATGGCAGTCCGCGTGTGCTGGAGTTCAACTGCCGCTTCGGCGATCCCGAGACGCAGCCGATCATGCTGCGGCTGCGTTCCGATCTGGTCGAACTCTGCCTGGCCGCGGCCGACGAGCGCCTCGACGGCATGAAGGCGGACTGGGATCCGCGCAGCGCCCTGGGCGTCGTGCTGGCCGCCGAAGGATATCCGGGCAGCTACCGCAAGGGCCATCCCATCGAAGGCCTGGAAGAAGCCGCCGCCACCGGAGCGCAGGTCTTCCATGCCGGCACCGCCCTCGATGAAGAGGGTCGCGTGCTCACTGCCGGTGGACGTGTACTCTGCGTCTGCGGCCTCGGCGACACCGTCCTGGCAGCCCAGCGAGCGGCCTATGGCGGCGTCGACCACATCCGCTGGCCCGGCATGTTCTGCCGCCGCGACATCGGTCATCGCGCCATCGCCCGCAAAAGCTGAGCAGGGCCCGAGCCTCTTGCCTTCCTGGCACCTGCGACTGGCGCGACGCCACATCGATGCCGGCGGCATTGTCGCCTACCCCACGGAGTCGGTGTGGGGGCTGGGCTGTGACCCCCATTCCCGGGCAGCGGTGGAGCGGCTGCTCGAACTCAAGCAACGACCGGTTGCCATGGGCCTGATCCTGATCGGCGCCTCCTATGTGCAGCTCGCACCTTATATAGACACCCGCATGATCGACCGTGCCGCCCTCGACCGTGTGCGACGCAGCTGGCCGGGACCGAACACCTGGCTGCTGCCCGCCTCGGACGCGGTGCCTCCCTGGATTCGCGGCCGGCACGCCTCGGTAGCGCTCCGCGTCACCGCCCATCCGCCGGCAGCCGGATTGTGCACCGCGGTGGGACGGGCCATCGTCTCCACCAGCGCCAATATTCATGGCCAGCGCCCGCCTCGCACTGCGTTGCACCTGCGGGCGGGGCTGGGCCGGCAGGTCGATTACATCCTGCCCGGATCGACGGGAG
>JAVEZY010000001.1:0-145241 GCA_034002745.1 Gammaproteobacteria bacterium | reverse complement strand
GCGGTGGGACGGGCCATCGTCTCCACCAGCGCCAATATTCATGGCCAGCGCCCGCCTCGCACTGCGTTGCACCTGCGGGCGGGGCTGGGCCGGCAGGTCGATTACATCCTGCCCGGATCGACGGGAGGAGCCGCGAGACCCACCCGGATCCGGGACGCGGTCAGCGGCCGCACTCTGCGTCCCGGCTGATCGCGCATGATGCAAACACAGTAAAGCTGCGCTAGAATCGCCTCATATATCCCATACTGGAAGCATGACAATTATGGACCAGCCCGATATCGCCGCAGTCAAGGAATACCTGCTCGATCTCCAGACCCGCATCACGACGGCATTGGCCGAGGAAGATGGTGCCGCGACCTTCCAGGAGGACCTCTGGGAGCGCCCCGAAGGCGGCGGCGGTCGCACCCGCGTCCTCGCCGAAGGCGCGGTATTCGAGCAGGGTGGCGTCAACTTTTCCCACGTAACGGGTGCCAGCATGCCCGCTGCGGCGACCGCGGGCCGGCCTGAACTGGCCGGACGCCAGTACGAAGCCCTGGGCGTTTCGCTGGTCATCCATCCACGCAATCCCTACGTGCCCACCTCGCACGCAAACGTCCGCTTCTTCATCGCCACCAAGCCCGGCGCGGCCCCCATCTGGTGGTTCGGCGGCGGCTTCGACCTGACCCCGTACTACGGCTTCGAGGATGACTGCCGCCATTGGCACCGTGTGGCGCACGATGCCTGCGCTCCTTTCGGCGACGGCACCTACGAGCGCTACAAACACTGGTGCGACGAGTACTTCTACCTGCGCCACCGCAAGGAGCCGCGCGGCGTCGGCGGTCTGTTCTTCGATGATCTGAACGAAGGCGGATTCGAGCGCTGCTTCGAGTTCATGCGCAGCGTCGGCGACCACTATGTGCCGGCCTACAGACCCATCGTCGCCCGTCGCAAGGACGTGGAATGGGGCGAGCGCGAACGCGACTTCCAGCTCTATCGCCGCGGCCGCTATGTCGAGTTCAACCTGATCTACGATCGCGGCACGGTCTTCGGCCTGCAGACCGGCGGCCGCACCGAATCGATCCTGATGTCCCTGCCGCCACTGGTGAAGTGGCGTTACAACTGGAAGCCGGAAGAAGGGACCGAGGAGGCACGCCTTTACAGCGACTTCCTGCGTCCGCGGGACTGGCTGCGGGAATGATGAAAAAGGGGACGCTCCCCTGCTTCGATTGATTATCGACGCGGGGGAGCGTCCCCTTTTATTCGCGGTAGGTGCAATAGGCGGGACAGGGCGACGAGTGCCATTGCGCGGGCTGCACGTCGAGCCGCAGCGCGCTCAGCGTCCCGCCCCACACGCAACCCGAATCGGTCGCATAGATGCCGGGTGCCTCATAGCAACCCAGCACTGCCCAGTGTCCGAATACCACCGTGGCATCCGCGCTCGCACGGCCGGGCACTTCGAACCAGGGAACCAGCCCATCGTCCCGCCCCCGCACCGGTCCCCTCGCGCCGATCCGCAGACGGCCTGCAGGGTCGCACATGCGCAGGCGGGTGAAGCAGTTGATCACGAAACGCCAGCGTTCGATGCCCTGCAGGCGCTCCGACCACTCATCGGGCTGGTCTCCGTACATGCCGGCGAGCAGATGCGGGGCACGCTCCGAGCATAGCTCCCGCTCGACCTCGCGTGCGCAGCGTTCCGCGGCGGCAATGTCCCATTGCGGCGCAAGGCCGGCATGAACCAGAATCGTGCCCAGCGCTGCATCACGATGCATGAGCGGACGCGACCGCAGCCAGTTGAGCAATTCTTCGCGATCGGGCGCGGCCAGGATCTCTCCAAGCGTATCGCTGGCGCCGGGCCGCCGCACGCCGGTGGCGACCGCAAGCAGGTGCAGTTCATGGTTACCGAGCACGACAACGGCGGAGTCGCCCAGTCCTTTCGCGAAGCGCAGCACTTCCAGCGAACGCGGACCGCGATTGATGAGGTCGCCGGCGAACCACAGCCGATCGGCGCCGGCATCGAAGTCGATGCGATCGAGCAGCGTCCGCAACTCCTCGTAGCAGCCCTGGACATCCCCTATCACGTACAGTGCCATCGCCTCTCCTGTGGAAACACCCGTCGCCGTCTCACCAGACCAGCGATCCCTGTCCGGCTTCGGCGGGCGGCACGCGCAGCAGCAGCGTCACGGGCCCGTCGTTCACCAGACTGACCTGCATGTCGGCCCCGAAGCGTCCTTGCTCCACGCGCAGCGGCCGGCGCGAGGCGCAGCTCACGCAGTGATCGAACAAGCGCCGCCCTTCCTCCGGCGAGGCCGCTGGCGTGAAGCTCGGGCGCGCGCCCTTGCGCGTATCGGCGGCAAGCGTGAACTGCGACACCAGCAGCAGTTCACCGCCGACGTCGAGAAGGCTGCGGTTCATGCGGCCTTCGGCATCCTCGAACACCCGGTAGCCGAGCAGGCGTTCGACCAGGCGCTCGGCCTGCGCCTCCTCGTCACCCTGCTCGACAGCGATGAAGACCAGCAGGCCGGCGCCGATGCGCGCGATGCATTCCTCGTCAACGGTCACTGCGGCGGAGCTGACCCGCTGCAGCAGTCCGATCACGCGATGCGCTCCGCCATCGCGGCGAGCGCGCGCAGAAGAGCGTCGGTTATGCCCGGCTCGGCGGCCGAATGGCCGGCGTCGGGAACGATGCGCAGCTGCGAGCCGGGCCAGGCTTCGTGCAGCTCCCAGGCGTTTTCCACCGGACACACGACATCGTAGCGGCCATGCACGATGAATCCCGGAATGGATGCAATGCGATGGGCATCCCGCAACAGTTGATTCGGCTCCAGAAAGGAATCATTGGCGAAGTAGTGGCACTCGATACGAGCAAGAGCGAGCGCGGTATAGGGATTCGAAAAATGATCGACGATCTCCTTGCGCGGCAACAGCGTGGAGGTCCTGGCCTCCCAGCGCGACCAGGCCTTGGCCGCGGCCATGCGCGCGACTTCGTCGTCGCCGAAGAGCCGCCGATGATAGGCTTGCAGGAGATCACCGCGCTCGGTCTCGGGTATCGGGCGCAGGAACTCGACCCAGTAGTCGGGAAACAGCCGGCTCGCGCCTTCCTGGTAGAACCAGCGGATCTCATGCGGTCGGCACAGGAAAATGCCGCGCAGCACCATCCCGAGCACGCGCTCGGGATGGGCTTCGGCGTAGGCGAGCGCGAGGGTCGACCCCCAGGATCCGCCAAACAGCAGCCAGCGCTCTATGCCGAGATGCTCGCGGATACGCTCCATGTCGGCGACCAGCGCCAAGGTGTCATTGGCCGCGACTTCGGCATGCGGTACCGAGCGACCGCAGCCACGTTGATCAAACAGTACTGCGCGGTAGATATCCGGATCGAAGAAGCGGCGATGGTAGGCTTCACATCCCCCTCCCGGGCCGCCATGGATGAACACCACCGGCAGCCCGTCGGGATTGCCGCACTCCTCCACATGAAGGACGTGCGGCGCATCGACTGCCAGCGTATGGATCACGAAGGGCTTGATGGCCGGAAAGAGACCCATCATTGAACAGTCCTCGTCTTGACCTCAGCCCTTGCCCGCCTCCTCGCGCGCCTGATTCCTGCTGCCGATGATCCCATCCATCAGGCGCAGTCCGCTGAAGGCATCCTTCGCATAGTGTACGTGATCGGCGCGCGCGTAGACGGCCCGGCAGTCACTCTCCACATAACGGCGCGTGAGCGCGGCGCCGCCGAGCAGCACCGGCAGATCGATGCCCTGACGCTGCATCTCCTCGAGGTTCTCCTTCATGATCACCGTCGACTTCACCAGCAGGCCCGACATGCCGACGGCATCCGCCTGATGTTCGCGCGCGGCATCGATGATGTTGCCGATCGGCTGCTTGATGCCGAGGTTCACCACCTTGTAGCCGTTGTTGGTGAGGATGATATCGACCAGATTCTTGCCGATGTCGTGCACGTCGCCCTTCACCGTGGCCAGCACCAGCGTGCCCTTCTCCGAGCCGCTCGTCTTCTCCATATAAGGCTCGAGGAAAGCGACCGCCGCCTTCATGGTTTCGGCGGACTGCAGCACGAACGGAAGCTGCATCTGACCCGATCCGAACAGCTCGCCCACGACCTTCATGCCATCGAGCAGGAAGGTATTGATGACCTCGAGCGGAGAATACTTTTCGAGCGCCTTGCGCAGATCCTCGTCCAGCCCCTGGCGATCGCCATCGACGATGCGCTGCTTGAGCACCTCCTCGATCGTTTCCGGCCGAACCCGGGCCGCACTTTCCATCTTTACGTCGCGAAACAGCTCGACGAAGTAAAGCAGGGGATCGCGGCCCTCGCGATGATTGTTGAAGATCAGATCCTCGGCGGCAATGCGTTGCTCTTCGGGGATGCGGTGCAGCGGCAGGATCTTCGACACATGGATGATCGCGGCCGTCATGCCACGCGCCTGCGCGTGATGCAGGAACACAGAATTCAGCACGTGGCGCGCTGCCGGCGACAAGCCGAAGGAGATGTTCGACAGACCGAGCATGATCTGGCACTCGGGCAGCTCTCGGGCAATCGCCTCGATCGCATTCAGCGTGTTGATGCCGTGCTCGCGATCCTCGTTGACGCCGGTGCAGATGGTGAACGTCAGCGGGTCGAAGACGAGATCGGACGGCGGCAGCCCATGCTTCTCCACCGCGAAGCGATACAGGCGATGCGCGATCTCGAGCTTGCGCTCGACGCTCTTCGCCATGCCCTCCTCATCGATGGTGAGCGCCACCAATGCGGCGCCATAGCGCTTGGCATAGCCAAGCACGTGCTCGGCCTTTTCCTCGCCGTCCTCGAAGTTGATTGAGTTGATCATGCACTTGCCACCGATCAGCTTGAGCGCAGTCTCGAGCACAGGCGTTTCAGTGGAATCGATGACCAGCGGCACCGAGATTTGCCCCCGATACCTGCTCACCACCTCTGTCATGTCGGAAGCCTCCGGTCGCCCCACATATGCGACACAGACATCGAGGGCATGCGAGCCTTCCTTCACCTGCTCGCGACCGACGCCGACCAGGCCATCCCAGTCCTCCATCGCCAGCAGTTCGCGGAACTTTTTCGAACCATTGGCGTTCGAACGCTCACCGATCGCGAACACCGCGTTCTCCTGACGCAAGGGAACGCTGGTGTAGAGCGAGCTGAGCGCCGCAACCAGCTCGACTTGCCGCGCGCGTGGAGCCGGATCGGGGCGGCTGTCCAACATTTCCCGCAGGCGGGCGATGTGCGCCGGCGTGGTGCCACAGCAGCCGCCGATCAGATTGACGCCATCCTCCTCGATGAAACGCTGCTGCCAGTCCGCGAGCTCATCCGGACCCAACGGATATTCAGTCCGTCCGTCGACCAGCATGGGCAGGCCGGCATTCGGCATCACCGATATCAGGCGCGGCCAGTTCTCGCCCAGATATCCCACATGCTCGGTCATTTCGGCGGGGCCTGTAGCGCAATTCAACCCAATGACATCGACATCCATTGCCGCGAGAGTGGTAACCGCGCAGCCGATGTCGGAACCGACCAGCATGGTGCCGGTAGTCTCGATGGTGACCTGCGCGATGATCGGCACACAGCGCCCCTGGGTCTCGAAGGCGCGGCGGGCGGCGCAGATGGCCGCCTTCATGGTGAGCAGGTCCTGATTGGTTTCGAGCAGCAGCGCATCCACGCCGCCATCGATCAGACCGCGAGCCTGTTCGTAGTAGGAATCCTCGAGCGTATCGAAGTCCGTATGCCCCAGGCTCGGCAGGCGCGTCCCTGGCCCCATCGAACCAAGCACATACCGCGGCCAATCGGGCGTACTGAACTCTTGCGCGACTTCACGGGCCTGCGTCGCGGCCAGATGGTTCAGTTCGTAGGTACGCTCGACCAGATCGAACTCGGCGAACACGATCTTGTTGGCGCCGAAGGTATTGGTCTCGACGCAATCGGCCCCGGCCTCGAAGTAGGCACGATGTACCTTGCGCACGAAATCGGGGCGCGTGCTGCAGAGAATCTCCGAGCAATTTTCCAGGCCCAGGAAATCCTTTTCGACATCCCAATTTTCCGCCTGGATGAGCGTGCCGGTTCCGCCATCGCACAGCAGTACGCGACGGCGCAGACGATCGATGAAGTTTTCCCGTTCCACTGCCCCACCTCGAGCCGACTGGCGATTGAATCAAACCTGATATGATACCCCCAAAACGGAACGCCCCACAGGCCAGGACGCGGTTTTGAAGCGCGAAACGATCATCAGGCTGTTCATGCGGCTTTGCGCCGCGCTGCCACTGCGTGGCGCACACGCGCTTGGCGCCGCGCTGGGCGGTCTACTGGCGGTCGTTCCGGGACGCATCCGCACCATTACCCATCGCAATGTGGAATTGTGCTTTCCCGAACTGAGCCCTTCGGAGCAGCGCCGCCTGGCTTCGCGCTCGCTGCGCGGGACCGGCCGCACCGTGGCCGAGACCGGCGCACTCTGGCACTGGCCGCCGGATCGCGTACTCAGCCTGGTGAAAGCCGTGGACGGACGCGAGCCGGTCGACGCCGCCCTGCGTGACGGCCGAGGAGCCATCCTGATGACGCCGCATCTCGGCAACTGGGAGCTCGTCGGCCTCTACTGCTCCACCCTCTATCCGCTCACCAGCCTCTACCGTCCGCCGCGCATGAAGGGCCTGGAAGAGTACATGCGCGGTTCGCGTGAGCGCTTCGGCGCCCGCCTGGTGCCGACCAGCGCGGGTGGCATCCGCCACCTATATCGCGCACTCGGCAGAGGGGAATTCATCGGACTTCTGCCCGACCAGGAGCCGCAGGCGGGAAGCGGCGTGTTTGCGCCGTTCTTCGGGGTCGATGCCTACACCATGACGCTGCTGCCGCGGCTACTGGAGAAATACGAGGTTCCGGTGTTCTTCGTTCACTCCGAGCGTCTGCCTCGCGGCGCGGGATTCCGCATCCACTTCTCGCCCATGACCAGCGACTTCAGGCGCGATGACACGGTCAGCGTATGCACGGCGATGAATGCCGGCGTCGAAGCCTGCGTACGCCGCGCCCCCGAACAGTACCAGTGGAACTACAAGCGGTTTCGAACCCGCCCTGATGGCATGTCGCCCCGCTACTGATCGCGCTCGCTGCGCCGCGCAACGATCAGCGCCTCATCGCGCAGCCCCTGTCGGATGTCACCGGCCAATCCCTCTTCGCGATATACCAGCACCTCCAATCCCGCGCACAGTGAAAGCAGTTCATTGGAAGCCAGCCGGAAGTCGAGGTTCTTCGGTCCGGTGCCGGTCACACTGCTGCGGGTGAACGTCTGATAGAAGAGCAGACCGCCGGGTCGCAGTGCCGCCGTAATGAACGGGAACAGACCGCGATCCAGAAAGTGAGCGACCACGATCACATCCCAGCTGTTCGGCTGCGGAGGTGACGCAACCAGGTCCCGCGCCTGCGCTTGCAGCGGGAGACCGTTCGCGCGCGCGAACTCCGTCAGACGCGCGGTGACCACCGGGGAGATATCCCAGGCGTGCGCGCTGAATCCGCGCTGCGCGAGCAGGGTGGCATTTCCCGCCAGGCCGCAGGCCAGCTCGAGCGCATCGCCACCCTCGGGCAGCAGGTGCAGGTTCTCTGCAAGCACCCGCGTCGCAGGCGCAGGCAGCTGGGTCTTGTCGCGATAGATCGCATCCCACTTTTCCCTGGCGTCTTCCATCACTTTCTCCAGAATCCGGGTGTCAGCAACAGAAGCAGAGTAAAGATCTCCAGGCGCCCGATCAACATCGCCGCACACAATATCGCCTTGGCGCCGCCATCGAGCTCGGCATAATCGTGCGCTACCTCGCCCAGTCCCGGGCCGAGATTGTTGATACAGGCAGCGACCGCCGAGAACGCCGTGACCATATCCATGCCCGACATGTTCAAGACCACGGTCATGGCGACGAAGCTGAACATATACAGCGAAAAATAACCCCACACTGCGTCGATCACCTCGGCGTTCGCATCCTGATTGCCTATCCGGATGAAAAAGGCGGCATTGGGATGCACCAGCCGGCGGACCTCGCGTCCCACCTGCTTCATCAACAGCAGCACCCGGAACACCTTCAAACCACCCGCGGGCGAACCGGCGCAGCCGCCGACAAAGCTAGCCATCAGCAGCAGCAGGGGCACGAACAGCGGCCAGAGGTGATGATCAGTGGAGGTGAATCCCGCCGTTACCATCATCGATACCGCCGCAAAAATTCCATGCCGTGCCGCATAGGTGAATTCGAAGGCCGTCATGGCGAGGGACAGCACGGTCAGAGAGGCGACGAAGGCCAGGAACAGCAGGTAAGCCTTCAGCTCCGCGCTCTCCCGATAGGGGCGCAGCGTACCGCCCCGCCAGACGAGAAAATGGAGAGCGAAATTGACCCCTGCAAGCAGCATGAAAGCGACCGCCACGGCCTCGATCGCGGGACTCCCGAACCAGGCGAAGTTCGCATCATGAGTCGAGAATCCGCCCAGGGACACGGTGGACATCGCGTGAGCCACGGCATCGAAAAGAGTCATTCCGGCCAGCCAGTAGCCCAGCGCACAGGCCACGGTGAATCCGAGATACACATACCACAACCCGCGGGCACTCTGCGCCAGACGCGCGGACAGTTTGTTGTACTTCATGGGACCCGGGGTCCAGGCGCGATAAAGCTGCATGCCGCCGATGCCCAGCATGGGCATGATCGCCGCGGCAAGCACGATGACGCCCATGCCGCCGATCCACTGCAGTTGCTGTCGATAGAAAAGCGTAGAGCGTGGCAGCTCATCGAGCCCGGGAATTACGGTGGCGCCGGTGGTAGTGAGCCCCGAAACCGATTCGAAAAGCGCATCCATCGGCGCCAGGCCTGGCGTGAACAGGAATGGCACCATGCCGGCAAGCCCGATCGCGCCCCACAATGCCACCACCACCAGAAAGCCGTCGCGCAAGCGCAGTTCGACGGGGCGATTGCGAACCGGCAGCCATCCACCGACGCCGATCGCCGCCAGCACAAGGCCGCACGCGAGGAACACGAAGCCCGTGTCCTCGCCCTGCGCCAGCGCGATCACCGCCGGCGGCATCATGGACAGGCTGAACAGAGTCAGCCCCAGGAAGACAATGTACTGTATGGCGCGCAGCTGCATACCCGCTCCCGCCGTGGCGGATTCGCCGCCGTGTCAGAAGAAGGTCACGCCGACCTGGAACAGACGTTCCACCTCGGCAATGCGCTTCTTGTCGACCACGAACAGGATGACGTGATCCTCGGCCTCGATGACGGTGTCGTGATGGGCCATGATGACGTCGTCGCCGCGCACGATGGCGCCGATGGTCGTCTGCGGTGGCAGCCGGATCTCGCCCACCGCGCGATCCACTACACGCGATGTCTTGCGGTCCCCATGCGCCACCGCCTCGATCGCTTCTGCGGCGCCGCGACGCAGAGAGTGCACCATCACCACGTCGCCGCGCCGAATATGCGCCAGCAGGGTACCGATGGTGGCGTGGTAGGGAGAAATGGCAATGTCTATGTCGCCGCTTTGCACCAGATCGACATAGGCTCCGCGATTGATCAGCGAGATCACCTTGCGGGCGCCGAGGCGCTTGGCCAGCATTCCGGACAGGATGTTCGCCTCATCGTCATTGGTCACGGCGCAGAACACATCGGTGTTCTCGATGTTCTCCTCGACCAGCAGATCCTCGTCGGCGGCGTCGCCGAGCAACACGAGACTGCGACCGAGCTCCTGTGAAATGCGCTGCACCCTCGCAGGATCGTGCTCGATCACCTTGACGTGATAACGCTGTTCGAGGGCCGCCGCCAGACCAAGCCCGATATTTCCCCCGCCGACCAGCATGATGCGGCGCACCTCGCGGTCGAGACGCCTCATCTCGCCCATCACCACGCGAATGTCGCGCGTCGCGGCGATGAAGAAGACCTCGTCATCGACCTCGATCACCGTATCGCCCTGGGGAATGATGGGAGCGCCGCGACGGAAGATGGCGGCCACCCGGGCCCTGTCGCCCGGAATGCGGGTTGCCAGATCACGAAGCTGATGCCCGACCAGAGGACCGCCATAGTAGGCCTCTGTCGCCACCAGCTGCGCCCGCCCTCCGGCGAAATCGAGAACCTGCAGCGCGCCGGGATACTCGATCAGTCTTTGCAGCTGATCGATGACCAGTTTTTCCGGACTGATCACCACATCGATCGGCAACGCCTCCTGACTGAACAGATCCGGCGCATCCAGATAATCGCGCGCCCGCACCCGCGCGATCTTGGTTGGCGTATGGAACAGCGAGTAAGCCACCTGGCAGGCGATCATATTGGTTTCGTCGCTGTTGGTCACGGCGATGATCATATCGGCGTCTTCCGCGCCAGCTCGGCGAAGCACCCCGGGATGCGCCGCCTCGCCCATCACCGTACGCAGATCGTGACGCTCCTGCAGATCGTGCAGCCGGCGCGGATCGCTGTCGACAACGGTAATATCGTTGGCTTCGTTCGACAGCGTCTCCGCCACCGAAGCCCCGACCTGTCCAGCACCAAGCACGATGATCTTCATTGGCCTCGACTTCGTTGACTAATCGTTGCGGGGCTTGATGCCCAGCATGCGCAGTTTACGATATAGATGAGTGCGTTCGATGCCCGCGCGCTGAGCGACTTCCGCCACGTTCCCGCCGAGAGCTTCGAGTTGATACTCGAAGTAGGCGCGCTCGAATTCCATCCGCGCCGCGCGCAGGGGCGCGTCGAAGCTGATCGGCAATGCCGTCTGTCGCGCACGCCCGGCGAGCGCGTCCTCGACCTCAGACGCATCGATTTCCTCTCCGGTTCCGAGTATCAGCAGGCGCTGCACCAGATTCTTCAGCTCGCGCACATTTCCGGGCCAGTCATGCATGCACAGGCGCCGCAGGGCGCCATCGGTGAATCGCCGCCGCGGCAGGTTGTCCTGGTGGACGAACAGTTCGACATAGTGCTCGAGCAGCTCCGGGACGTCTTCCGCATGGTCCCGCAGCGGCGCCACCCGCAGCGGCACCACGTTCAACTGGTAATAGAGATCCTCGCGGAAGCGGCCTGCGGCAAGGTGCTCCTGCAGATCGTGATGGGTGGCCGCCACCACCCGCGCATCGAACTGTACGGGCTCCCTGCCGCCGACGCGCACGAAAGACTTGCTCTCCAGCGCACCGAGCAGCTTGGTCTGCACCGCGGGATCCATGTCGGCCACTTCACCCAGAAACAGCGTGCCGCCATTGGCCTGCTCCAGATAACCATAGCGCACATCGCTGCCCTGCTCGGAGCCGAACAGCGCCACCGCCGCATTCTCGCTGGCCAGCGTAGCCACACCGACCTCGACGAAGGGACCGTTGCTGCGCGGGCCGCTGGCATGCAGGTAGCGTGCAAGCAGTTCCTTTCCCGCCCCCGCCTCGCCGCTGATGAGCACCCAGGCGTGGTGACGGGCGATGCGCTGCGCCTGATCGCGCAGCGCCCGCATGATGAGACTGCCACCGACGGGTTCGGGCAAGGTCTGCGTCTGGCGACGAAGATCGATGTTCTCCCGATGCAGCCTGTCGGCTTCCAGCGCGCGCTGCACCGTGAGTAGGAGCTTCGACAGCGACAGCGGCTTCTCGATGAAATCATAGGCGCCGAGACGCGTTGCCTCGACCGCGGTCTCCACCGTGGCATGGCCGGAAATCATGATCACCGGAGCCGTGAAGCCGATCTGCTGCTTCCATTCACGAAGCAGAGTCACCCCATCGGTATCCGGCAGCCATACATCCATGAGGACCAGATCCGGACGTCGTGCGCGACGCGCCCTGCGCGCCTCCTCGGCGGTTTCGGCCAGGCTGACCTCGTAACCTTCATCGACGAGAATGTCGCGGACCGTCTCGCCGATGTCGCGCTCGTCATCGATGACCAGTATGTGGGCACTCATGATCGCACCTGTCCTTCGCCACGCTCTTCCCCGGCGCCGGGCTCGCGCGCGGCATCGTCGAGCGGCAGCGTTATCACTATCACGGCGCCGCCCGCGGGCGCATTCTCCGCCCAGACACTGCCGCCATGCTCTTCGACGATCTTCTTCACCACCGCCAATCCCAATCCGGTGCCCTTGTGCTTGGTGGTTATGTAGGGCTCGAAAAACTGCCCGCTCATGGCGGAAGGAAAGCCGGGGCCATTGTCCTCGATGCGTAGCTCCATGCGTCCGCTTTCGGGCGAGAGCACCCGAGCCGAAATTGCAATTTCACAGCGCTGCCCTGGGGCCGCGGCCTCGAGCGCGTTCTTGATCACATTGTGCAACAGCTGGCGCATGCGGCCCGCGTCCACCCGAACCGGCGGCAGTCCGGGACCGAAATCGGTCGAGAACCTTGCCGCCGTCGCCTCTCCACGATACAGATCAAGCACTTCCTCGACCAGTCGGCGCAGATCGAGCCGCTGCAGGCGCAACTGCGGCGTACGCGCGTAATCGGAGAAGGCCTTGACCATCTCCTCCATGACCTGGACCTGCTGCACGATGGTGTGAGTGGAGCGATCGAGCACTTCCGCATCGGCGGGATCCATTTCGCGCAGGTACTTGTGTCGCAGCCGCTCCGCTGACAGCCGGATCGGCGTCAGCGGATTTTTGATTTCGTGTGCCAGGCGGCGCGCCACTTCGCCCCAGGCCGCATCGCGCTGAGCCTGGATCAGCGCGGTGACGTCTTCGAACACCAGCACCGTGCCGCTGCCCTGACGCTCATTGCCGGACAGGGTCGCGCCTCCGCACATCAGGACGCGGCGGCCGAACGGACCGTCAATCGAAATCTCCTTGCGCCAATCGGTGTCGGTACCGAGATGCGGCCGTATCGCATCGATGAACGGCATCAGATGACCATGATCGGAACCGATGGTGACCAGCGGACGCGAGATGTAGGGGCGAAGATCGGCGCCGAGGATCTGCGCCGCCGCCTGGTTCGCGGTACGCACGATGCGCCTGCGGTCGAGCGTCAGCACGCCGGACGAAAGCCGGCCCAGCACAGCCCGCAGATAGGCCCGTTCGTCCTCTGCCTGACGCTGACTCTGGCGCGCCTCATCTCGTGCGCTCGACAGCCGCCGTGTCATGTCGTTGAACGATTGCACCAGGAATCCCATTTCATCACTGGAGTGCTGTGGCAGTTGCCGGTCATAGTCACCTGAAGCCACCGCCCGCGTACCGATGGCGAGGACCCGGATGGGCGCGACCAGGCGACGCGCGAAGAAGAACGCAGTCCATACCGACAGCAACAGGCTGAGCAACAGCACCAGCGAAAGCGTGAGCAGAAAACTGCTCTTGAGCGGTCCACGCAGGTAATCGAGCTGTCGGTAACGGCTCGAAGCCTCTTCCACGCTTTCGGCAAGCGCACTCATGTGGCCGGATACCGGATAAAGCGCCTGCAGCAGACGGATTTCCTCCACGCGGCCGGAAGCCGGGAGCGTCACAAGCACACGAAAGCGCAGATCGAAGGGAGCGGCGGCATCGAGGCCGATATAACTTCCTCCCTGACGCACCTGGCGCATCACGCTTTCGGAGGGCATATCGGGGACGATTTCCAGCGGATTGGCGCTGCTGAAGGCGAGAATGTGCCCGCCTCCACCCACCAGAGTCAGCTCCTGGGCGTCGTTGACAAGGCGCAGCTCATTCAGCCCGCTCGTCAGGCGGTCCGCCCCCATGTCCGCGAGCGCGCCCGCGATCTGACCGGTTCGACGCAGATACTCACGCTTGCGCTCATCGAGAGAAATGCGGCTGAGCTCGAGCGCGTCATCGAAAGCACGTTCGAACCGCACATCGAACCAGCTATCGACTCCGCGCGCAATGAACTCCTGTGAGAAATAGTAGACGACCGCGCCCGGCAGCAGAGCGAGCACGACGAACATGCCCACCAGGCGGGCGGTGAGCCGGGAACCGACGACCCGGGTCCGATACTGCCTCACCAGACGAGCCAGATTGACCCCGATCAGCACCACCAGGGTGATCAGGCCAACGAGATTCACCGCCAGGAGAGCGAGGTAGAGACGCCCGAATTCTTCCGAGTTGCGCGTCGCCACTCCCATGAGATAAAGCGACGCGAGCAGCAGCACGGACAATGCGACAATGGGCAGAACACCCTGTGTCAGTCGCCCCGGATTCAAAAGCGCCACTCGTGCCAGTCACTGCTCAGGCGCCACTCCGAGGAAACCAGCGCCAGAAGACGTAGCGGAACGGGCAACGCATCGGTATCGATGCTGACACGCAGACGACCGATGTAGCTCTCGGCGGGATCGAGCAGGTTGGCGTCTATCAGCGGCAGATCTACGATCCGGCCGAGCGCGTCCAGCGCCCCTTCGCGCGTCGGGAATGCGGATTGCGTATCGATATTGAGATTGCGGACAGTGTACTGCCGGGTGAGCTCGTGATGATCCACTTCATAGCGCTGCTCGAGCGTGGTAATCGTCTCGTCCCATAGATACGAGCGTTCGCGCAGGATCTCAACCTCCATGATCACCGGCATTGGTACGCCGCGCTGAAGAGCCTCGATCACCGGGGCGCTCGGAACGAGGCGGATGCCGGCGTTGAGGTAGTACACTTCGTCGCGCAGCACGACCGACACCCGCTCGACGCGGAAGCCGGCATCCTCCGGCAGCGGCGCAACCGGTTCCTGCGCGCCCATGGCGATCGCCGACATGAACAGCGCGATCAGACTGAGTCGCTTTGCACAACGCATCATCATGACTGCTATTCGCCGGTCGGAAGCTTGTCCACGCGCCCGTAGAAGAAACCGTCCATGCCATCGGCGCCGGGAAGAATCTGTCGGCCATAGCCGAGCGCCCTTCCCCAGCTCGCGTCGATTTCGCGCACTCTGGCATCGCCGTGCCGGGCAAGGAACTCTCCCAGCTGAACGTCGTTTTCCTGCTGCATGATAGAGCAAGTGACATACAAGAGCATCCCGCCCGGCTTCAGCATCGTCCAGGCGGCATCCAGAAGCTCGCGCTGACGCGCGACGAGAGTGGTGATGTCCTCGGGCCGTCGCAGGCGCTTTATGTCCGGATGCCTGCGGATAACCCCCGTTCCAGAACATGGGGCATCGAGCAGAATGCGGTCGAAGGGAACTCCGTCCCACCAATCCTCGGGCCGCGCTCCGTCGCCACATACCAGTTCGGCGTGCAAGCCGAGACGGTCCAGTCCCTCACGCACGCGCCGCAGGCGCGCGGCATCGATGTCCACCGCGACCAGATGCGCGAGATCGGGCTCACTCTCCAGGATGTGTGCCGTCTTGCCGCCGGGTGCGGCACACAGATCGAGCACCCGTTGCGCCGGCCGAAGCTCCAGCAACGGAGCCGCGAGCTGCGCCGCGCCATCCTGCACCGATACGAGTCCATCGACGAAGCCCGGCAAGCGCCCGACATCCTGTGGATGCTCGAGCACGATGCCCGCCGGACAATGCGCCTGCGCTTCCGCCGCAAGCCCTGCCTCATTCAGGCAATGCAGATATTCCTCACGACTGATGCGCCGGCGATTGACGCGCAGGGTCATCGGCGGCCGCTCGTTGGCGGCAGCCGCGATCGCTTCAGCGTCCCGCGGCCAGTCGGCGCGCAGGCGTTCGAACAGCCACTCGGGGTGGGCAAGGGCGGTCGCCGGCCGCGCATCCACCCGCGCGAGCAATTCGGGAGCCTCACGCTGAAAACGGCGCAACACCGCGTTGATCAAACCACGCGCCCAGGATTTCCCGAGCACGGCTGTGACCGCCACCGTTGCGGCAACCGCCGCATGCGGCGGGATGCGCGTGCAATCGAGTTGATACAGGCCAATCAGAACGAGGCAATGCACATCGAGGTCGCGCCGCCCCAAGGGCCGCTGCAACAGCTGCGCGGCCAGCGCTTCCAGGCGCGGCCCCCAGCGTAATACGCCATACGCAAGATCCTGGGCCAGGGCGCGATCGCGCGGTTCCCGAAGCTGCGACAATGTCGCGGCGCAGGCCTGGGTGAGCGAGTGCCCGGAGCCATACACTTCGAGCAGAATCCGGACTGCGGCGTGGCGCGCATCCGTCACCGAACTCATGTCAGACGTCGCCGCGGCTGCGCACCGCGTTGAGAAACTCGGCTGCGGCCAGGCGGCGACCGCCCGGACGCTGCACTTCCAGCAGTCGCAGCACGCCATCGCCGGTTGCGACATCGATGCCCTCGCGGCCGGCTGCCACGAGCGTCCCGGGCGGCTTGCCTCCGTCAGCCAATATCGTCGCACGCCAGATGCGAAGATTGCCGAAATCCGGCACCTCGCCGTGCGCGACAGGCCAGGGATCGAAGGCACGAACCTTGCGCTCGAGCAAAGAGGCCGGCATGTCCCATTCGAGTCGCGCCTCGGATTTATCGAGTTTGGCGGCATAAGTCGCCAGCGTCCCGTCCTGCGCCACGCCTTCGACGTCGACGCCGGCGGAGAGCCGATCCACGACCGCATTCAGCGCCTCGCCGCCGAGCCGAGCCAGGCGATCATGCAGCGAACCGCCGGTGTCCTGAGGCAGGATCGGACAGGGAACGCGATGCAGCATGTCACCGGTATCGAGGCCGGCGTCCATGCGGATGATGGTGATGCCGGTTTCGGTGTCCCCGGCGAGGATCGCCCGCTGAATGGGAGCGGCGCCGCGCCAGCGCGGCAGCAGGGAGGCGTGGACATTGATGCAGCCCAGCCGCGGAATGGCGAGGACTTCAGGGGGCAGCAGCAGCCCGTAGGCCACCACCACCATCAGGTCGGGCGCCAGCTCACGCAGTTCGTGATGGACTTGGGGATCCCGCAGCCCGGCCGGCTGGCGGACGTCGATGCCGCGGTCCAGAGCCAGCGCCTTCACCGGACTGGCTTGCAGGCGCCGGCCACGGCCGGCCGGCCGATCGGGCTGCGTATAGACTGCAATCACCTGATGACCGGCATCCAGCAGAGTCCGCAGCGAAACGGCAGCGAACTCCGGCGTGCCGGCAAAGACGATGCGCATCGTCACATGCTGCGCAGCCGCTGCTTCTCGAGCTTTTTTCTGATGCGCTGGCGCTTGAGCTCGGTAAGGTAGTCGACGAAAAGCTTGCCGTCGAGGTGATCGATTTCGTGCTGGATACAGACCGCGAGCAACCCTTCGGCCTCTTCCTCGATCTCCTCCCCATCCCGGTTCAGCGCCCGGTAACGGATGCGGGCGGCGCGCTCGACCGGCTCGAAGACGCCGGGAACGGACAGGCAACCCTCGTCCAGCTTCTCAGTGCCGGAACTCTCCAGGACAACCGGGTTTATCAGACAGAGAGGATCTTGACGGTCCTCGGTAATGTCCAATACGATCAATCGCTTGGACACGCCCACCTGGATCGCGGCGAGACCGATGCCAGGGGCGTCATACATGGTTTCGAGCATATCGTCCGCCAGCCTGCGGATCTCGTCGTCCACACGCTCGACAGGCTCCGCGCGGTTGCGCAGTCGGGGATCGGGATAATGGAGGATATTCAGCAGCGCCATCAGTGGATTTCCGGAACGAGTACCTTAAATATCTGTCCGCGGTTGCCGATAACAAGCGGGTATCCGGAAGAAAACCACCGCCATGGCGACCAATCCCAGGGATTCTAAGGCAACTCCGATGTCGAAAAAACCCTTGTTCTCGAAACTGTTACCACTGCTGCTGTTGATATCGGGCGCATTCGCCCACGCCGATACGGTGAAACTCGTCGCCGATCATCCGGACCGGTACGTCGTCATCCGCGGCGACACGCTGTGGGATATCTCGGCGCGCTTCCTCGAAGATCCCTGGATGTGGCCGCAAATCTGGCACATCAATCCGGAAATCTCCAATCCCCACCTTATATATCCCGGCGACATCATACGCCTGGAGTTCGTGGACGGCAAACCGGTACTGCGCCTGGAGCGCCCGGGCGGCAATGACTTGCGCACGGTAAAACTGTCCCCGACCGCACGCACGACGGTCATCGACAGCGCCATCCCGACCATCCCGATGGATGCCATCGGTCAGTTCCTCAAGTATCCGCGCGTCGTCACGGAGCGCGAACTCGACGACAGCCCCTATGTCGTCGCCAGCAGCGAGGATCGCCTGATCAGCGGCACCGGCAACAAGATCTATGCCCGCGGCATCTCCGATCCCGAAATCACCCGCTATGACATCGTCCGTCGCGGCGAGGTCTACCGGAATCCCGAGCGGCGCGGGGACGTTCTGGGATACGAGGCGATTCATGTGGGTTACGCGACTGTGATCCGTGCCGGAGATCCGGCGACCCTGATCATCGATCAGTCCGAGCGCGAGGTTCTGGCGGGCGATCGCCTGCTGCCGGTGGCCGAGGAAGAGATCGGCCAGTACTTCCTGCCCCGCGCCCCGAAGGAGAACGTCGAGGGCCGCATCCTGTCGGTGCTCGATGGCCTCGCCCGCATCGGGCAATATCAGGTGATCGCCGTGAGCCGCGGCGCGAGCGAGGGCCTGGAACCCGGACATGTCCTTGCCGTTCACCAGACCGGCGAACTCGTGCGCGACAACTTCACCTCGCGACGCTTCGATCGCTCGGTCCGACTGCCCAACGAGCGGGCCGGCACCGTGATGCTGATCCGCGTCTTCGACCGCATCAGCTACGCCCTGGTAATGGAGGCCGCACGCGACCTGCGCGTGCTCGATACCGTCACCACTCCCTAGGAACCCGCGAGCATGTCATGGATGACATCGCATACTGGCTGGCGCTGCAGCGCGTACCGGGTCTCGGCCCGGTCGCCTGCCGCGACTTGCTGAACCGCTACGGCGACGCGCGGAGTCTCTTCGCTGCCGCTCCGCATGATCCCGATCTCGACGGGCGGCTCAAGCCGGACCTGCGCAAGGCTTTGCTTGCTCCCGACTGGCGTCAGGTGGAAATGGACCTGCGCTGGCTGGAGAAATCCGAACATCATGCCCTGCCGCTGACCGCCGCCGCTTATCCTCTACTGTTGCGCGAGATCCGCGATGCGCCAATCCTGCTCTACGTGCGGGGTAAGGCGGCCGCGCTCACCAGCATGCAACTCGCGATCGTGGGAAGCCGCAATCCCAGCCCGGGTGGCCGCGACAACGCCTATGAATTCGCGCTGGCGCTGGCATCGGCGGGACTGACAATCACCAGCGGCATGGCGATCGGCATCGATGGCGCGGCCCATCTCGGCGCTCTCGCCGGGAAGGGATGCACCATCGCGGTGGCCGGTACCGGGCTCGACATCGTCTATCCGGCACGCCACCGCGAACTGGCTGGCGACATCCTCGAACACGGCGCCCTGGTGTCGGAATTCCCGCCCGGCAGCCCACCCCTCCCGTCTTCCTTTCCGCGCCGCAACCGCATCATCAGCGGCTTGAGTCTCGGCACCCTGGTGGTAGAGGCGGCGCCGGGCAGCGGTTCGCTGATCACCGCGCGCGCGGCGCTCGACCAGGGACGCGAGGTCTTTGCGATTCCCGGCTCGATCCACAATCCGCTTGCGCGCGGCTGCCACGAACTGCTTCGTCAGGGCGCCAAGCTGGTTGAATCCACGGCGGATATTGTGGAAGAACTTGCGCCCCTGGCGGCGTTTGCCACTGCGCCGCAGGAAGACACCCCAGAGGAACAGGCGCCGGCCGATCCGCAAGCCGCGGTAATACTCAAACTCATGGATTACGACGCCGGAGTCACACTGGACACATTAATCGAACGGAGCGGCCTGCGCGCCGAACACTTGCACCGCATTCTGCTAGACTTGGAGCTGGAGACCAGAATCACCGTTGGCCCAGGCGGCACCTTCCTGCGCCGCAGACCGCAGAACCGGACCCGAGATGCTAGACGTACTGCTTTATCTTTTCGAACATTACGTTGACGAAGGACGCGATGCTCCGCGCGACGAGGCATTGCTGAAATCGATGCTGGAGGATGCCGGCTTCCAGCAGGCCGACATCCACAAGGCTTTCGTATGGCTCGAGGACCTGATGCGTCAACGCAATGGCAGCGAAGATGCGAACAGCGCCACGGGTGGATCATTTCGCGTGTTTTCCCGCGAAGAATGCCTCAGACTGAACCGTGATTGTCGCGGCTACCTGCTCGCTCTCGAGCGCGGTGGTCTGGTCGATGCCACGGCGCGCGAAAAGATCATCGAGCGCGCGCTCGCCCTCGACCTGGAGGAGCTCGATCTCGACCGTTTCAAGCTGATCATCATGATCGTGCTGGCAAATCAGCCTGGCGAGGAACATCTGCAGGATTGGCTCGAGGCACTCATCTTCGACAACCTCGCTGGCCGGGTGCACTAGCGCCGCTCCCAGCAATGGGGGGTCGACAGCCGGTTCAGTCGGCTGCACGGCCGTCTCCGCCCTTCGATGAACTATCCTGCGGCCGACGGCGTCCAAGCTTCACAAGGGATGCAGCAAGCCCAATCTTCGGCCTCCAGCTTTGCGGAATGCGACCGAAACAGCTTTGACAAGCCGGGGAATTGAATTCAAGATAGCCCCGCTTCGCGGCTCCGGGAAATCCCTGACAGATTGAGGGGCTCATCGCCTCCCGACCGCACAACATACGAACCCTAACGATCTCCTACATGAGCAAGAACCTGGTCATCGTCGAATCGCCGGCCAAGGCCAAGACGCTGGGCAAGTACCTCGGCAAGGACTTCCATGTCCTCGCCTCGTACGGCCACGTCCGCGACCTGCTGCCCAAGGAAGGCGCCGTCGATCCCGCCCAGGACTTCGCCATGAAGTACCAGACGATCGAGAAGAATCAGAAGCACGTCGAGCAGATCTGCAAGGCCGTGCGCAGCGCCGATGCCATCTACCTCGCCACTGACCCGGATCGCGAAGGCGAGGCCATTTCCTGGCACCTGTACGAGATCCTGGCCGGCAAGAAGCTGCTCAAGGACAAGCCGGTTCAGCGCATCGTCTTTCACGAGATCACCAAGCAGGCGGTACAGGAAGCGCTGAAGCACCCACGCGAGGTCGCCATGAACCTCGTCAATGCACAGCAGGCCAGGCGCGCGCTCGACTACCTGGTCGGCTTCAACCTGTCGCCACTGTTGTGGAAGAAGATCCGTCGCGGCCTTTCGGCCGGCCGCGTGCAGAGTCCCGCGCTGCGCATGATCGTGGAGCGCGAACTGGAAATCGAGGCGTTCGAGTCACGCGAGTACTGGACGATCGAAGCACTGGCCGCCAAGAGCGACGAGCGTTTCCGCGCCCGGCTTGCCACCCATGATGGCAAGAAGATTTCGCAGTTCAGCATTACCGACGAAGCACAGGCGCGGGCAACCGAGAAAGCGTTGCTGGCAGGCGCGGATGGCAAACTCACCGTCGTCTCGGTCGAGAAGAAGCAGCGCAAGCGCAATCCCGCCGCGCCCTTCATCACCTCCACGCTGCAGCAGGAAGCGGCGCGCAAGCTCGGGTTCACCGCGCAGCGCACGATGCGCACTGCGCAGCAGCTCTATGAAGGCGTGGATACCGGACAGGGCGCGACCGGACTCATCAGCTACATGCGAACCGACTCGGTCAATCTGGCCCAGGAAGCACTCGAGGAGATCCGCCGCCTGATCGGCGAGCGCTATGGCGCTGACAAGGTGCCCAAACAGCCGCAGACGTACAAGACGAAATCCAAGAACGCCCAGGAAGCGCACGAAGCCATCCGCCCCACCTCGGTGTTCACCGACCCCGAATCGGTCAAGGAACAGCTCAACAGCGACCAATACAAGCTCTATCGTCTGATCTGGCAGCGCACCGTCGCCTGCCAGATGGTCCATGCGACCATCGACACGGTCGGCGTGGATCTCGAAGGCGGCAAGGGCGATACCTTCCGCGCCACCGGTTCGACCATCGTCGATCCGGGCTTCATGGCCGTGTATCGCGAGGACGTCGACGACAGCAAGGATACCGACGAGCAGCAGAGCCTGCTTCCGGAACTGAGCGAAGGCGAAACCATTGCGCTGGAGGGCATCCAGGCGGACCAGCACTTCACCGAACCACCGCCGCGCTACACCGAAGCAAGCCTGATCAAGGCACTGGAAGAACATGGAATCGGCCGTCCGTCGACGTACGCCTCCATCATTGCCACGCTGCAGCAGCGCGAATACGTCACGCTCGACAAGAAGCGTTTCAAACCGACCGACGTGGGCCGCATCGTCAACCGTTTCCTGACCGAGCATTTCTCGCGCTACGTCGACTATGAGTTCACCGCGCGCCTGGAAGACGGCCTCGATGAAGTATCCCGCGGCGAGCAGGACTGGGTCCCGCTGATGCGTTCGTTCTGGGAACCGTTCCACCAACTCGTCGAGGAGAAGGACAAGTCGGTGCAGCGCAAGGACGTCACCCAGGAAGCGCTGGACGAGGACTGCCCGAAGTGCGGCAAGCCGCTGTCGATCCGACTGGGGCGCCGTGGCCGTTTCATCGGCTGCACGGGCTTTCCGGAATGCGATTACACGCGCAACCTCGGCAACAGCGACGAGGACGAACAGCAGACGAACGAGCAGGTCGAGGGACGCGCCTGCCCGAGTTGTGGCGGCGCCCTGCTGGTGCGCAGCGGCCCATATGGACGCTTCATCGGCTGCAGCAACTATCCCAAATGCAAATTCATCGAGCCGCTGGTAAAACCGGCGGACACCGGCATTGCCTGTCCGCGTTGCAACAAGGGAACCATGCTGCAACGCCGCTCACGACGCGGAAAGGTCTTCTACTCCTGTTCCACGTATCCTGACTGCGACTATGCGGTGTGGAACGAACCGGTCGCCACGCCATGCCCCGAATGCCAATGGCCGATCATGACCATCAAGACCACCCGCCGCGCCACCGAACTGGTCTGCCCGCAGAAGGAATGTGGACATACGGAGCCGCACGAGCCGGCAAGCGCCGATGAAGGCAAGCAGCCGGCGCACGGGTGAAGGAATGAAGAGGAAAGAGCAAAGATAAAAGGGGAACGCGGCGGCCGCGACTTTTTTCTTTTATCTTTGCGCTTTCCTCTACCCCGCCATCGCCCTATCCACCGTCTGCCGATCGAGATGCGGCGCGAACATTTCGATGAAGGCGTACATGTAGCCACGCAGCTGGGCGCCGCGGCGCAAGCCCAGGCGGGTGGTGCAGGGTTCGAAGAGGTGGCTGGCGTCGAGCATGCGCAGGTTGGTGTCACGCTCGGGATTGTAGGCCATGCTGGCCATCAGGCCGATGCCAATGCCGATCTCGACGTAAGTCTTGATGACGTCGGAGTCGATCGCGGAGAAAACGACATTCGGACGCAGTCCGGCGCGCTCGAAGGCGTCGTTGATCTTGACCCGGCCAGCGAAGGAGAAGTCGTAGGTGACGATGGGATATTCGGCGATCTTTTCCAGCGTGAGCGGCTGATCGCGCAGGATGGGCAGGCCAGGCGGCGCGATGACGCAGTGGTTCCAGTCGTAGCATGACATCACCACCAGATCCTCGGACAGATCGATGCCCTCGGTAGCGATGGCGATATCGGCAACGCCCGATGCGGCAAGCTGCGCGATCTGCATCGGATCACCCTGGTGCAGATGCAGACGGACATTGGGGTATCTGGCGGCAAAGGCCTTGATCACGGGAGGCAGGGCATAGCGGGCCTGGGTATGAGTGGTGGCAATGGAAAGACTGCCGCTCGCCTGGTCGGTGAACTCGAAACCAACCTGCCTGATGTGCTCCAGTTCGCGCAGCACCCGTTCGGCCATGGCCAGCACGGCGCGCCCCGGTTGAGTGATGCCGACCAGGCGCTTGCCGTTGCGCTCGAAGATCTGGATGCCGAGTTCCTTCTCGAGCGCGCGGATCTGGTTGCTGATGCCGGGCTGGGCGGTGTTCAGCGCCTGGGCAGCGGCCGATATATTGAGACCGCATCGAGCGATCTCCCGGACATACCTCAGCTGCTGGAAGTTCATATCGCACCATATACACTTCAGTTATTTGCATATAACATATCATTATTTTTTCGAATATAGGAACACTGATATCATCGAGATCCGCAGCGGCCGGTCATGTACCGGCCGCGCGCGTCTGCAATGCAGGAGAACATGCGATGAGCGAAGTCCGGTCACTGGTCGATCACGAGGAACTCGAGCGCTTCGAAGAAAGCGTCAATGCGTTTCTGCGCAACGAAATCGATGCGGAGCGCTTTCAGTCGATCCGGCTGCAGCAGGGCATCTATGGCCAGCGCCAGGAAGGCGTACACATGTTGCGCGTCAAGATTCCCGGCGGCCATCTCACCCCGGCCCAGCTCGAAGCCATCGCCGAAGTACTGGACAAGCACGCCGAGGCGGAACACGCACACATCACGACCCGGCAGGACATCCAGATGCACTACGTGCCGCTTGCGCAGGTGCCAACGGCGCTCAGGGAACTGGCCCGCGCCGGGTTGACCACCCGCGAAGCGTGCAACAACACGGTGCGCAACGTCAGCTGCTGCCCGCTCGCGGGCGCGTGTCCCAGTGAACGGGTCGACATCCGACTGCATCAGGACCATGTGATGCGCTATCTGCTGCGCCATCCGCTGACGCAGCATCTGCCGCGCAAGTTCAAGATCAGCTTTTCCGCCTGCGAGTCGGATTGCGCGCAGGGCATGATTCATGACCTCGCCGTGATCGCGGTGAAGAAGGACGACCGTTACGGCTTCAAGCTGCTCGCCGGTGGCGGCCTCGGCCACAAGCCGCGCAAGGCGATCATCATCGAGGAGTTCATCACCGAAGAGGAACTGGTGCCCTGCGTGGAAGCGGTGATTTCGCTGCACAATCGCTATTCCGATCGCAAGCGTCGCGCCAAGTCCCGCATCAAGTTCCTGGTCGATCGTTTCGGAGAAGACGGTTTCGTCGAAAAATACCGCGAGGAACTGGAGCGTACCCGCACCGCACTGCGCGGCCACGCGCACCCGCGCGGCGAATGGCGGGACGGCACGCCGTCGCCGGTGCATACCAATCCCGGCGCGCCGCGCCGCGTGCTGGCGCAGAAGCAGCCCGGCCTTCACGTATTTCCGATCAGCATCCCCATCGGCGACATGACGGCCGTACAGATGCGCGGCATCGCGGCGCTGATGTATCGCGAGCACCTCAGCGATCTGCGCAGCACCCAGGACCAGAACCTGATGTTCGTAGGCGTGCCGGAGGAGCGTGTCGCCGCGGTGCGTGAAGGCCTGGCGGATCTCGGCCTCGGCGAACCGCAGGCCGGCGATGACGTGGTCTCCTGCCCCGGCACCTCGACGTGCCGTCTGGGCATCACTTCCTCCAAGGTCATCGGCACCCGGGTCGGCGGCGGCAGCATGGATCTGCGGATCCGCGCCAGCGGCTGTCACAACGGCTGCGCGCAGCCGGAAACCGGAGACATCGGAATCTACGGCGAGGGCAAGCGGCTGCACGGCAAGCTCGTGCCGCATTACCAGTTCTACATCGGCGGCGATGGCCGCAACGGCGGCGACATCGCCATCAAGGGTCCCTCCGTGCCGGCCGCACGCGCACCGCGTGCGATCGAACGCTTGCAGGCCGCCTACGCCGAGAGCCGGAGCGACAATGAAACCTTCTTCGCCTGGGCCCACCGGCAGGCGCCGGAGTACTTCGGCGAGCTGCTCGCGGACATCGCCACCGTGTCACTCGATGAGCTGACTTCGGTGCTGAACGACCACGGCCAGGAAGAGGCCTTCCGCGTGTTCCAGTTCGGAGGCGGCGAGTGCGCCGGCGCCGCGCAGGAGACCGTCGCGGCCAACTTCGCCGAAGCCGCCAACGAGCGCAACTATCGCAACGGCTTCCTGATGCAGCGCAAATACGAGGAATCCGTCGAATGCTCGCGCGCCATCGGCCGTCTGGTGGGACAGTCCCTGCTGTTCCTGGCAGGACAGCCTCCGGTCGAGGATCTGCGCGAGATCGGTGGCAAGCTCGCCGCGACACTGAACGGCAACCAGTCGCTCGGCGACCAGCTGGTGAAGCTGGCCGGCACGCTGGATCGGATCGATTCGGATTTCGACGAGCCGACCTACCGTGAGCTCATGGCCGAACTCGATGCCTGGACCGTCGCCGCTGGCGCCGCCTGCCAGGACATCGATCGCCAGCTCGACCTCAGCGCCTCGCTGCAGAGCATCAATGGCGGTGCGCAGGCTGAAAAAAAAAGGGCAGGAGCCGCCCTGTAGACCTGAGCACCTACGGCTGCCCGCTGCATTACATCAAGGCAAGGCATGAATTGCGCGGGCGTGCCGTCGGCGAGGTCGTCGACTTCGTCTTCCAGTCCGAAGACGCCGCGAAACAGGCATCATCCAGCCTGGAGAAGGATGGCCATGAACTGCTGGCACTGGACGGCGCGATGGCATCGATTCGTCGCGGCGGGACATCCTGAGGATGCTCCGCCGCCATGAGCGAACCGAAAAAGTCCCGGGATGACTGCCACCCGTTCGTAACACTCGACGGCTCGCTCGTGCGTGAGCTGATGCACCCCCGGGAGCACGGCAACCATCACCAGAGCCTGGCCGAGGCCATTGTCCCACCCGGAAACCGCACCCTGCCGCACCGGCACGAACGCAGCGAAGAGATCTATCATTTCCTCTCGGGAAGCGGGATCATGGAGCTTGGCGACCGGAGCTTCAGGGTCACCTCCGGCGATACGGTGTGCATCGCCCCCGGGAAACCGCACGCGCTCCTGAACGACGGAGAAGACGAACTGCGGCTCTTGTGTTGCTGCGCACCGCCCTACTCGGACGAAGACACGGAACTGCTCGACCATCGCTGAATCCGCCGGCCATGTGGCATCCGCCGGCTATCTTTGCTTTTTTGGGGAAACGAGCGATGATGCGTCAGTAAGCACGGTCGTCGGTTCGTACGCGGATATACGTAGCTTCGAGGACAGAATGACAGAACAAACCCCTATCGTCGTATCCAGTCTGGACCTGGATCGACTCGAACGAATCATGGACGCAGGCCAGTTCCGCCACATGCCCGGAATCGATGCTTTGCGGCGCGAGATCGATCGCGCAACGATCATGGAACCCGCCGACATGCCCGCAGGGGTCGTCACCATGAATTCGCGAGTGCGTTTCGTCGACGATGCAAGTGGCTCGGAGTTCGAGTTGACCCTGGTCTACCCCGAAGCGAGCGGACAGGCCGGCACCGTGTCGGTTCTGGCGCCGGTCGGCAGTGCGCTGCTTGGCCTGTCGGTCGGCCAGTCGATCTCCTGGCAGGTGCCAGGCGGCCGCAAACTGCAGTTGCGGATACTCGATGTGATCTATCAGCCCGAATCCGAAGGCGAACTGCATCGCTGAACGCGCACACCCGCAATCACCAGCCAGCTACCACATGATTTCCGCACCGGATGCGCTCGAGAGACTGCGCGAAGGTAACCGCCGCTTCGCCGCCGGCGTGCGCGACGACATACCCATCCATCAGGGGCGGCGGCACGAGCTGACTGCGGGACAGGAGCCGTTCGCCATCATCCTGGGCTGCTCGGACTCTCGTGTGCCTGCCGAGATCGTCTTCGACCAGGGACTCGGGGATCTTTTCGTGATCCGCGTCGCCGGTAACATCGTCGCGCCTTCGCAAATCGGCAGCGTGGAGTTCGCTGCCGCCCGCTATGCGACCCCGCTGGTGGTCGTCCTCGGGCACTCCAGTTGCGGCGCGGTCCAGGCCACCATCGATGAGCTCCAGCGGCCATCGGATCAGTCCCGCAACCTGCGCTCCATCGTGGATCGTATCAGGCCGGCGGTGGAAGGCCTGCTGCATACGGATCTGGCAAAGCAGCCCGCCGCCCTCATGCGCAAGGCCGTACGCACCAACATCCGCGTCGCGGCCAATCAGCTTCGCCATGGATCGGAGCTACTCGAGCGCCTGATCCAGCAAAAGAAACTGCTGGTGGTCGGCGCTGAATACTCGCTGGAAACCGGCATCGTCGACTTCTTCGAAGGCACGCCGTAGGCCGGCGCGGCGGCCGATTATCGCCGCTTGCCCCCCCACAGATCGAGGAAATCTCATGAAGCCGGTATTCCGCGCGGGCCGCAACATCGCCATGAAGACTCCCGATCACGAATACGAACGTACCGCTGCCTTTTACCGGGACACGCCCGGCTTTCGCCATCTCGCCGACACCGCGCCTGGCGGTGCCGAAACGACAGCCTTCGAATTCGGCGACAAGGTACTGTGGATCGACCGGGTGGCGACGCTGAGCCAGGCCGAGCTGTGGCTGAAAGTGATCGCCGAGGATATCGACGCCGCGGCGGAGTATCTGCGCCAGCAGGGCTGCCTGCGCCGCGACGGCATCGAACCGCTGCCAGCGGGCTTCAAGGGCTTCTGGGTAGCGAACCCTTCTAATATCATTCACCTCATCGCCGCGCCGGATCCGCAGTGACCGGGCGCCGCGCTGCGGCATCGACCTGAAAGTCAGTTTCGTCCGGAGAACCGAGCTTGCCGCAGCATCAGAGCCGCCATTTGATCCTTCTGTCCGTGGTGCTGCTCCTCATCGTGGCCACCGTCGTGCTGCTCAGGATTCGCGGCGTGGCGATGCCTTACTATCAGCTCGAAACGCGCCCCCTGGCCCAGCACGTGGTTGCCACCGGACGGGTGATCACACCGTCACGCGCCCGTATCGGCAGCGAGATCAGCGGCGTGGTGCGCGAGCGGCACGTCCACGAAGGAGACCGTGTCGCGCCACAGGACGTGCTGCTCGTGTTGCGGGACGATGAGCAGCGTGCCCGCCTGCGGGAAGCCGAGGCGGCGCTCACCCGCCTGACGGAATCCGATCGGCCACAATCCCGGGTCGCCGTCCGCGAGACCGAAATACGCCTGGCACAGGCGGAGCGCGAAGCACAACGCCGGCGCGAACTTCTCGATCGCGGACTGATCTCCGCGGAAGCATTCGAGCTTGCCGAACGTGCCGAATCCGTGGAACGCGCCGCGGCGGAGCGCGCGCGGCTGACAGCCGAAGCCCTGCGGGAAAACGGACCGGAGGAAGCGCTGCTGCGCGCCCGCATCGAAGAGGCGCGGGTCGCGCTCTCACGCACCATCATTCGCGCCGGCGTCTCCGGTACCATCCTGAGCCGGGCGGTGGAGCCGGGCGATCTGGTGCAGCCGGGGCAGGTCCTTTTCGAGATCGCACTTGATGGCAAAATCGAGATCTCGGTAAATGCCGACGAACGCAACCTCGCCTATCTGGCGCCGGGCCAGCAGGCGCGATGCATTACCGACGCCTTTCCTGAGCTGGCATTTCCCGCGACGCTGTACTTCGTCGCGCCGCTGATCGATGCCGATCGCGGCACCGTCGAGCTGCGTCTGCGTGTTCCCGAGCCTCCGGCCTGGTTGCGTCAGGACATGACAGTCACGGTGACCATCGAGACCGCGCGGCGAAATGCCGCCCTGGCGATTCCGGATGATGCGCTGCAGGGGGTCGCGAATGGACGGGCGCGGGTGCTGGTGGCGCACGAAGGCCGGGCCCAGGCGCGCGAAATCGAGCTGGGCCTGCGCGCAGGCGGTACCAGCGAGGTACTGTCGGGCCTGTCTGCTGGCGACAGGGTGATCGTCGGGACGGTTGCCGAAGGAACCCGGATCCGCCTGCGCGAAAGGGCCGGCACGCCAGCGGATTCCTCCACCCGACGCGAGATTCCGGCGGGAGTGAACTGAGATCATGTGGACGGCATGGATGATCGCCGTTCGATTTCTCCGCGATGGCCGCGGACAAACCATCCTCATCCTGTTCGGCATCACCATCGGCGTTGCCGTCATCGTCTTCGTCACCGCGCTTATCTCTGGCCTGCAGGCCAACATCATCGCGCGCACACTGGGAACCCAGGCTCACATCACACTTCACGCTCCCGACGAGGTGAACCACATCGCGCCAGCCGGCGATATCACCCGCCTCACGCTGGAAGATCCACGACCGCAGCGCCTGCGCTCGATCAACAACTGGCAGCACATGCGTGACCTGCTCGATACCGACCCGATGCTCGACGCCGTATCACCGCTGGTTTCGGGCCCGGCATTCGCCCAGCGCGGCAATGCCCGCCGCTCGGTTGCCCTGATCGGCATGGATCCGGAGCGCTACCTGCGCGTGATTCCCGTGGATCGTGACATGGTCGCCGGCCGCTTCCAGCCAGCCGCGGACAAGGTCGTGATCGGTCACCGCCTCGCCACCGAACTCGGACTGCGGCCCGGCGATCGCCTTCGCATCGACGCGGGCAACGGGCGCACGGCGACCGTCGACATCAGCGGTATTTTCGAACTCGGCGTGCGTGAACTCGACGAACGCTATGTCTACATGGATCTGAAGCAGGTGCAGACTTTGATCGACCTGCCCGGCGGCGTGACCACAATCGACCTGACCGTGGCCGACATCTTCGACGCCGACGCCATCGCGGCACGGATCGGCGGCCTCACCGGATTGAAGAGCGAGAGCTGGATGGAAACGAATGCGCAGCTCATGAACGCGCTGGCCGCCCAGCGGCTATCGACCCGCATGATCAGCTTTTTCGTCGCGGTCTCCGTTGCCTTCGGCATTGCCAGCGTGCTTTCGGTCAGCGTGGTGCAGCGAACGCGGCAGATCGGCATTCTGCGCGCAATGGGCGCGGGACAGCGGCAGATGCTGCTGGTTTTCGTCCTCCAGGGCGCATTGCTCGGCATGATCGGCGCCATCACCGGCAGCATCTGTGGTGTTTTACTGATCGCCAGTTTCGACACTTTCGGTCCGGGCCTGTTCGAGGTATCCGTCACTCCCGGCCTGATCGCCGCCACCATGGTTCTGGCGACCACCGTCGGCGCGCTCGCCGCCAGCCAGCCCGCCCGGCGCGCCGCGCGGCTCGATCCGGTCACGGCGATCAGGAATGGCTGAAGCGGGCGATTTCAACTCGGCCGACGAAGTTCTCCGGCTGGAGGGCATCGGCAAGTCCTACAACCTCGGGCTGCCGACCGAAGCCGAAGTGCTGCATGGTATCGATCTCGCGCTCACGCGCGGAGATTTCGCGGCGCTGGTCGGGCCTTCCGGCTCGGGCAAGAGCACCCTGCTCAATCTCATCGGACTGCTGGATCGGCCGACCCGGGGCCGCATTCAGCTCCTCGGCGAACCAACGGCGGAAATGAGCGACGCCGAACTGACCGCCCGTCGCGCCACAACCATCGGCTTCGTGTTTCAGTTCCATCATCTGATTCCGGCATTCACCGCGCTGGAGAACGTGCTCATGCCGCACATGCTGCGCCGCGGACGCCCCAACCCCGAAGCGAGCGCCTGGGCACGGCAGTTGCTCACCGATGTCGGGCTTGCTGCCCAGATCGATCGCTACCCCGATCAGTTGTCCGGCGGTCAGCAGCAGCGGGTCGCCATTGCGCGTGCGCTGGCGGCACGTCCCGCCCTCCTGCTCGCGGACGAACCGACCGGCAACCTGGATACGGTGACGGCGGACGGCGTCTTCGAGTTGTTGCGTCGTTTCAACCGCACGTTCGGTTGCGCCGTTCTCGTCGTCACCCACGATCCACGCCTGTCGGCCCGCTGCGACCGGGTCATCGAACTCGTCGATGGACGCATCGTGCGGGACGAAAGGCACGCCGCAGCGGACAACTGAGCAACGGCCGCGAAATGCGCCTGTCCATCCGCCCGCTTTCCGCGCGACGCGGGCTTGGGGTAACGTGGACTCACGAGAACAAGGAGGTGCGACATGGCCAAGTGCGAGGTGTGCGGTAACGACTATCACCTGGCGTTCGAAGTGCTGGCGGCGGGAGAAAGGCACGTGTTCGACAGCTTCGAATGCGCCATCCACCGGCTGGCGCCGAAATGCGGCCATTGCGGCTGCCGTATCGTCGGACACGGCGTGGAAGCGGGCAACGAAATCTACTGCTGCGCCAGCTGCGCGCGGGCGCGCGGTATTCACGACATCGTCGATCACGCCTGAAGGTCAGGAGCCGGGACTGTCCACCGGGCGCGGACGCCGATCGGCGCCGATGGCCACATAGGTCAAGGTTGCTTCGGTGACTCTGATGCGCTCGCCTCCGCCGCGATTGCGCTCGGCGAAGACCTGCACCTCGACGGTAAGCGAGGTGCGACCGACCCGCACGACTTCGGCATAACAGCTCACCAGATCCCCGACGAAGACGGGATGATGAAACTGAAAGGAATTCACCGCCACCGTGACCACCCGCCCGGATGCGCGCCGATAGGCTGCGATGCTGCCGGCGATATCGACCTGGGACATGATCCAGCCGCCGAAGATGTCCCCCGCCGGGTTGGTGTCGGCCGGCATGGCCAGCACCCGGATCGCGGGCGCGCCCGGTGGCGGTGCCATGGTGCTCTCATTCATGTCCTTCTCCTCAGTGTCCCGCATACATGTGCGCGAGGGCCGCGCTCATACGCTCCATCACCTCCGTGCGGCGCAGCTTCATCGTCGGCGTGAGCAGACCATTATCGACCGTCCATGGCTCCAGCGTGAGAGCGACGCGCCGCACCTGCGCGTACCCGGGGAAACTGGCGAGCAGATCACCGACCTGTCGGCAGACCTCATCATGCGCCCGAGGATCCGTCAGCAGCTCATTGGCATCGCCGCGCAGCCCGCGTGCGGCGACGAAGGCCTCCCACTGCGTCGGGTCGAGCACCAGCAAAGCGGCGAGGAAAGGCCGTCCTTCACCGACCACCATCGCCTGCTCGAACAGCGGATGCATGGCAATCGCGCTTTCCATGTCGACCGGCGACACCTTCTCGCCGTTCGAAAGCACGATGATGTCCTTGATGCGTCCGGTGATGTAAATGCGCCCGTCCTCGATACGACCGCAGTCGCCGGTATGCATCCACCCGTCCGCGTCGATGGCGGCTGCGGTCGCTTCATCATCGTCCAGGTAACCCTGCATCAGGCCGGGGCTTCGCACCAGCAGCTCATTGGCGGGACCAATGCGCAGCTCGACATCGCGCAGCGGCCGGCCCACGCTCGCCGGATCGTTGTCTTCCAGGCTGTTGCCGCTGACCACCGGGCCGAGCTCGGTCATGCCGTAGCCCTGCACCAGCGGCACCCCGAGGGCGATGAAGCGGCGCGCAACGTGCATCTGCAGTGGAGCACCTCCGCACACGGCGATGCGCAAGCGGCCGCCGAGGCGCTCCGTGACGCGATTGGCCACCAGACGGCGCAGCAGCGGCCAGGCGAGAAGGCGCGGCGACCAATGGCCTCGCCCCTGCGCATGCTCGAAACGCGCCCAGCCGGTAGCGACCGCGGCATGAAAGAGCCGGCGCCCCAACGGGGAGCGCTGCTTCATTCCCTCATCGATTCGGGCATGGATGCGCTCGTAGATGCGGGGCACCGAAATCAGCACGGTCGGGCGGATCTGCACGAGGTCCTCGGCCAGATTCGCGACCGAGCGCGCGAATGCCACCGTCGCGCCAGCCATCGTCGGCAGATAGCAGCCCACGGTCCGTTCGAGCATGTGCGAGAGCGGCAGAAAGGAGAGGAACACATCGTCGGCATGCACCTCGCTGCAGCGGTGTGAAGCCCATGCGTTCCACAGGATACTGCCGTGGGTCAGCAGAACGCCCTTCGGACGTCCCGCGGTGCCGGAGGTATAGACGATCGTAGCCAGGGCGCTGCGGCTGGCGCTCGACGTGCGCAGCTCGCCGCCATCGGCCGGCAGCCAGTCCCGCAGCAAGGCCAGACGCTCATCGGCCTCGAAGTCGAGACCATCGCCTTCCCCGAGTACGATGCGCAAGGACACGTCGCGAAGCTGGGGGGAGACGCGCAGCCACTGCGCGGGATCGTCGACGAAGAGCAGGCGGGCACCGGTACGCCGCAGGATCCAGCCGACGTTCTCGCCGCGATCATTGAAGTAGAGCGGAACGACCACCAACCCGAGCCCCATGGCGGCCTGATCGAAGCAGACCCAGTCGAGGCCGTTGCCCGCCATCAGCGCCACCCGATCCCCGGCGCGCACCCCCTCGCCCAGCATCGCCGCCTGCCAGCGCGCGACGCGCGCCGCGACCCCGCGCCAGTCGATATCACGCCAGCGCGAGGTGTCGCGATCGAACCAGCGATAGGCGGGCGTCTTCGGCGTGCGTCGCACCCTTTCGCGCAACAGCGCGCTCAGATTGTCGACGCTGATCGGTTCGATGAAGGTCCGCGCCGTCTCCGGCGCCTGTTCTGGTGCCATGATTTCCGTCCTTCGTCGTGACCATGCCGCGCCTCTGATGGAAGAGCCGGCAGCCAGTAATGTATTTTCGCGTACGCGCAGGTAATATAACCCGGTCGGGTCGGCGGGCGAACAGAAATGGCGCGCGTTCTGCCCGAGAATTCCGGGCGCCACGCAGATGCGCGCCGCGAACCCGAAGGATCACGTCCCGCATGCCTCGCAACTCCATCCACGCATCCGCATGAAGATTGCCAGCTGGAACGTCAATTCCCTGCGCGTACGCCTTCCGCAGGTGCTCGACTGGCTGCAGGCTCATTCTCCCGACGTCCTCGGCCTGCAGGAAACCAAGCTGCAGGACGAGCAGTTTCCGGTCGAGGAGTTTCGCGCCGCCGGCTACCACGCCGAATTCGCGGGGCAGAAAACCTACAACGGCGTCGCCGTGCTGAGCCGTGAACCGGCCTGCGACACGGTGCGCGACATTCCCGGTCTCGAGGACGAACAGCGCCGCATCATCGGCGTCACCTGTGGCGATCTGCGCGTGCTCGACCTGTACGTGCCCAATGGACAATCGGTAACGTCCGACAAGTACGCCTACAAGCTGCGCTGGCTGGAACGCCTGACCGAATACGTAGTGGATCAGCGCGCGCGTTATCCGCGGCTGGTCCTCATCGGCGATTTCAACATCGCGCCCGCCCCCATCGATGTCCACGATCCCGCGGCCTGGGAGGGCAAGGTGCTGTTCAGCGAGCCGGAACGCGCCGCGTTCGCACATCTGCTCGATACCGGCCTGTGCGACGTATTCCGCGAACAGCATCCGACAGAGCAGGTGTTTACCTGGTGGGACTATCGCGTCAACGCCTTCCGCCGCAACCTCGGGCTGCGCATCGACCATGTGCTGGCCAGTCCGGCGCTGTACGAACGCTGCCGTGGTTGCACCATCGACCTGGAGGCACGCCGCGTCGAGCGTCCATCCGATCACGCTCCGATCGTCGCCGAGTTCGACCTGTGAAGCGGCGCATACCGGGCAGCGAACGGAGGCTCCGATGAAGTACCGCGACCTGCGCGATTTCATTGCCGCCCTCGAGGCACGCGGCGAACTGCGACGCATCGGCACCGAGATCGATCCGCGGCTCGAAATGACCGAGATCTGCGATCGCACCCTGCGTCGCGGCGGACCGGCGCTGCTGTTCGAAAAGCCGAAAGGCCACGACATCCCGGTACTCGCCAATCTCTTCGGCACACCCGAACGTGTCGCGCTCGGCATGGGGGCCGACTCTGTCGACGCGCTGCGCGAGACAGGCAAGCTGCTCGCCTATCTGAAGGAGCCGGAGCCACCCGCCGGCCTGCGTGATGCCTGGGACAAGTGGCCGGTGCTGAAGCAGGTGCTGAACATGAACCCGAGGACGGTGGATCGCGCACCCTGCCAGCGCAACGTGATCGAAGGCGACGATGTCGACCTCTCGCGCCTGCCGATCCAGACCTGCTGGCCCGGCGACGCCGGACCGCTCATCACCTGGGCGCTGGTGGTGACGCGCGGACCGCACAAGCCGCGACAGAACCTCGGCATCTATCGGCAGCAGGTGATCGGCCGCAACCGCGTCATCATGCGCTGGCTCGCGCACCGCGGCGGAGCGCTTGATTTCCGCGACTGGCAACGGACACATCCGGGTAAGCCGTTCCCCGTCGCCGTCGCGCTCGGCGCCGACCCGGCCACCATTCTCGGCGCGGTGACGCCGGTGCCGGACGCGCTGTCGGAGTACGCCTTCGCCGGCCTGCTGCGCGGCGGCAAGACCGAAGTGACGAAGTGCATCGGCAGCGATCTCACTGTCCCGGCGAGCGCCGAGATCGTGCTCGAAGGCCACATCGCGCCCGGCGACATGGCCGATGAAGGTCCCTTCGGCGACCATACCGGCTATTACAACGAAGTGGATCGCTTCCCGGTCTTCACCATCGACCGCGTCACTCATCGCGACGATCCAATCTACCACAGCACCTATACCGGTCGCCCGCCGGACGAGCCCGCGGTGCTCGGCGTTGCGCTCAATGAAGTCTTCGTACCGATCCTGCAGAAGCAGTTCCCCGAGATCGTCGACTTCTACCTGCCGCCCGAAGGCTGCTCCTATCGCCTCGCCTGCGTCAGCATCCGCAAGCAGTATCCCGGCCACGCCAAGCGCGTGATGCTCGGGATCTGGTCCTTCCTGCGCCAGTTCATGTATACGAAGTTCGTCATCGTGGTCGACGACGATGTCGACGTGCGCGACTGGAAGAGCGTGGTCTGGGCCATGACCACGCGCATGGACCCGCGCCGCGACATGGTCTTCATCGACAACACGCCGATCGACTATCTCGACTTCGCCTCGCCGGTCTCGGGCCTGGGCTCCAAGGTCGGCTTCGACGCCACCAACAAGTGGCAGGGCGAGACCAGCCGCGAATGGGGAACGCCGATCGAGATGGATGAGACCGTCAAACGCAGAGTGGACGAGATCTGGGAGGGACTGGGGATTTTCGGCGAGGAATAGGAAGGCGCAATGGAGCGGCACCAGGAAGTCGTCGTCGTTGATTTTTCGACATGACGTTCGAGACCATGGTGCTTTTCCTGATCGAGCTCGCCATCGCCTGCATTCCCGCTGTGATCATCCTCAGCTTCATCGGTCTCATACTGACCGCGCTCTTCGGGATCGTTTTCGGAAGTCTCACTGCGGGCTGACCGCTCCATATCGGTGCATGACGCGAGGTAAAGGCGATGGAAACCAGTATCGATGATGGAGGCCCGAAGAAGCGCGGCATCATCGAAGTGCGCATCCAGGAGCTGCGCAAGCTTTTCGATGCCATGGATCCATCGCCGTTCCACAGCAAGGACCTGCATCCTACCGCCGAAGAATACATTGTCGGCAGCGCGAGAGAGCTGCCCGCGAGAATCCCGCTGACGCTGGTACTGCATGTCGACCAGTCGGCCGCACCGCCGGAGGAAGAGCGCATCGTCGGCGATGCCATCCACGCGCACTTCTTCCGCCAGGCGGAGCTGGCGCGACTCAAGTTGCGCATGCTGCTGCGCCGCGGCTGGATCAGCCTGGCAATCGGCATCACTTTCCTGGTCGCGGCCCTGGTCGGTTCGGCCTCCGTGATGCGACTGCTGGGCGAAGGCACCCTGGCCACGGTGTTCCGCGAAAGCCTGATGATCGGTGGCTGGGTCGCCATGTGGCGACCACTGGAAATGTTCCTCTATGACTGGTGGCCCCTGCTCGGCGAGCGTCGCTTTCACCAGCGGCTGGGCCGCATGCCGGTGCGGATCACATACAGGGATTGATACCATCGCTGCGTTTTTCCGAGCTGCAGGCCAGGCATCCCGGGCGGATCACCCGCCCTGCCTTGCGAGGAGGCTTTCATGAGCGAAAGGAAACACCCATCCACAAGCGCGCTGGTCGATGTCGATACGAACGCGTTCCGCGTCGAACCAACTGAGCCACTGCGACTCGGGCAGCGGCCGACGAGCATCGCACCGCTCTACGAATCGAAGAAGGACTACGAGAAGCTGCTCGCCGACGGCACGCGCGAGCTCAGCCGGCTGCAGCAACTGCTCTATGCCCACGACCGCTATGCGCTGCTGCTGATCTTCCAGGCCATGGACGCGGCGGGCAAGGATGGCGCCATCCGCCATGTGATGTCTGGCGTCAATCCGCAGGGTTGCCAGGTGCACAGCTTCAAGCATCCCAGCGCCGAGGAACTCGACCACGACTTTCTGTGGCGCACGCATCGCGCACTGCCGGAGCGCGGGCGCATCGGCATCTTCAACCGCTCCTACTACGAGGAAGTATTGATCGTGCGCGTGCGACCGGAGATCCTTCATGCCCAGAAGCTGCCGCCCTCGGCACTGAGCACCGAGGATCTGTGGCAGGGCCGCTACCGCTCGATCGCGGCCTCCGAGGCACACCTGCATCGCAATGGCACGCGCATCATCAAGTTCTTCCTTCATCTGTCGCGCGAGGAACAGCGCAAACGCTTCCTCGCGCGCATCGAGGATCCAGACAAGCACTGGAAATTCTCTCCGGCGGACATGATGCAACGCGAAGCCTGGGATGACTACATGATTGCCTATGAGGAGTGCATCCAGGCCACCACCAGTGCGGATTCCCCCTGGTTCGTCATCCCCGCCGACGACAAGCGCAACTCCCGGCTGATCGTATCGCGCATCATCGTCGACACGATGTCGCAACTGGACCTGAGCTATCCGGGCGTGAGCGAGGAACGCAGGGCCCAGATCGCCGCCGCGCGGCGGAAGCTGGAGCCGGAGACGCCGGACGAGCGCAACCGGACCCAGGGGTGAGAATCCGAACGGAACGGTAGTGCTTCCGCCATCGTGGTTTCCGCGATTCGATGCGCCCTGATCCGGCGACATGCGGGAACGCCCCCTCCCCGGCCAACCATCTGCAATGACTGACCGCCGACCGCCGCCTTGCTATACTCCGGGAAAAGCGCGGGGGAGAGGATCGTGACGGCAGACGGCGCCATTCGCTTCAGCAAGATGCATGGGCTGGGCAACGACTTCGTCGTGATCGATGCGGTCCGGCAGGCCTTCCTGCCGACCCCGGCACTGGTGCGGCGACTCGCCGACCGGCATACCGGTATCGGCTTCGATCAGCTGCTGCTGGTGGAGCCGGCCGCGCGCACCGATGCCGATTTCCGTTACCGGATCTTCAACGCCGACGGCAGCGAGGCCGAGCAGTGCGGCAATGGCGCCCGCTGCTTCGTCCAGTTCGTACGCATGCACGGTCTCACCGACAAGACGGAACTGGCGCTCGAGACCGGTACCGGCCTGCTGCATGCCGCGGTCACGGATGGCAATCTCGTCGCGGTGCAAATGGGCGAACCGGATTTCGATCCCGCAGCGCTGCCCTATGCCGCCTCGGGCGCCGGTCCGATCCATGAACTCGATGTGGATGGAGAACGGGTGCGGATGCACCTGGTGTCGATGGGCAATCCCCACGCCGTCATTCCGGTGGACGATGTCGAGCAGGCCCCGGTGGCAACGCTCGGTCGCGCGGTCGGGAGCCATCCGGCCTTTCCTCGCGGCGTGAACGTCGGCTTCCTGGAGATTCAGGACAGGCTCAACGCCCGCCTCCGTGTCTACGAACGCGGCGCGGGCGAAACCCTGGCCTGCGGCAGCGGCGCCTGCGCGGCCGTCGCCGCCGGCCGCCGGGCCGGCCTGCTCGACGAGCGTGTTCTGGTCGAACTGCCGGGAGGCCGTCTGCTGGTCGAATGGCCCGGGCCAGGTCACACGGTCCGCATGACCGGACCGGCCACTCATGTATTTGAAGGAACCTTTATTCCATGACGACGACGAGCACGGAACCCGCGACTGCGCTGAGCCCCGAAATGGTGGAAGAGTACCTGCGCAGCCACACCGATTTCTTTCATGGTCGCGACGAGCTGCTGCGCATGCTCAGCGTGCCGCATGCCGCGAACGGCGCGGTTTCGCTGGTGGAGCGCCAGATCGTGCTGCTGCGCGAGCAGAACCGCAACTACCGCCGCCAGCTGCAGGATCTGGTCGAAGTGGCACGGGACAACGAGCGGCTGCTCGGACGCCTGCAGCGGCTGACCCTGCGACTGCTCGATGCCGAAGCGCTGAATGAACTGCTCGCCACCCTGGAAGACAGCCTGCGCGCGGATTTCCACGCCGATGCCGCCTGCCTCTACCTCACCGGCGCCGATCTGCCCGAATGGCAGCCGAACGGCGCCTTCCTGCAGAAGCGCATTGCGAGCACCGAGGCGGGCGCCGAACTGGCGCGCCTGCTGAAAGGCGGATCCCCGGTCTGTGGCCGCCTGCGCGACGATCAGCTTGGAGAGCTGTTTGGAGCGAGCGCCGCCAGCGTGGGTTCGGTGGCCCTGCTGCCGCTGATCACCGGCGGCCGCAGCCTGGGTGGCCTGGCCATCGGCAGTCATAGCGCCGATCGCTTCAACGCCGAAATGGGGACCGCCTATCTCGACCATCTGGCGGAACTGATCGCGCATCGGATAGCGCCATTTCTGCACGAAACGGCGCCCCAGATCGCCTAAGGCCTGTTCATGCTGCCTGGGTCATCTCGTCGCCGGATTCATTGTTCGTCCAGCGAGGCGGAAGGAAAGAAGCGCGATGAATCAACGAAGCCGGGCGGCAGAATGAACCCCGTCCTTCGGGGCGACGGGCTCTGATGGACCTGGGCGCCGGACTGGAACGGTTCGCTGCCCACCTCGATGCGCGCGGCGTATCGCCGCGCACCCGTCAGGCGTATCTGCGCGACCTGGAGAGCTTCCGCGCCTGGTGCGCCGGGCGCGGCCTCACCCTGTGCAGCGCGCCCGGCGCACCTCAGATCCGCGACTTCATCGCCGCAGAACATCGCCGGGGGCTCGGCCCGCGCAGCCTGCAGCGCCTGCTTTCCTCCCTGCGCGCCTTCTTCGCCTGGCTCATGGATGCCGGACACATCGACCGCAATCCCACGCTGGGCGTGCGGTCGCCGCAGGTGCGCCGACGATTGCCCGAGACACTCGACGTCGATCAGACCGCGCGCCTGCTCGATACGGACACCACCGATCCTCTCGCCGCGCGCGACCTGGCGCTGATGGAGCTGATCTACTCCTCGGGGCTGCGGCTCGCCGAGGTGCTGTCGCTCGACCTCGAGGATGTCGACCTGCAGGAGGGCGTGGTGCGGGTTACCGGCAAGGGCGCGCGGGCACGCATCGTACCGGTGGGCACCGCGGCGCGTTCCGCCGTGCAGCGCTATCTGCAGACCGCCGAAGGCCGGCGATCTCCCGGCGAGCGCGCGCTGTTCCTGGCGAAGAACGGAAAACGGCTGTCGGCGCGCAGCGTCCAGGCGCGGATCGCCGCCTGGGGAAGACGACAGGGAATCGACACCCACGTCCACCCTCACATGCTGCGCCATGCGTTCGCGACGCACCTGCTGGAATCCTCGGGCGACCTGCGCGCGGTACAGGAACTGCTGGGGCATGCGGATCTGTCGACCACCCAGATCTACACACACCTCGACTTCCAGCATCTGGCCCAGGTCTACGACCAGGCTCATCCCCGCGCCCGCCGCCGCCCGCGCGGCTGATCGCCTCGTCCGCCAGGGACGATGGTACAATCATCGGTTCGGTAATCCAGGCGGAGAGAAGGACTTGGAGCAGTTCCGGGGAACCACCATCCTGTCGGTGAGACGCAATGGCCGGGTCGCCATCGGTGGCGACGGGCAGGTCTCGCTCGGCAACACGGTCATGAAGGCCAACGCGCGCAAGGTGCGCCGTCTCTACGACGGCAAGGTACTGGCAGGTTTCGCCGGCGGCACGGCAGACGCATTTACGCTCTTCGAGCGCTTCGAGGGCAAGCTGGAGAAGCATTCCGGCAACCTCGTCCGCTCCGCCGTCGAACTCGCCAAGGACTGGCGCACCGACCGCATGCTCCGCCGCCTCGAAGCCCTGCTGGTGGTCGCGGATCTCAACGCCTCGCTGATCATTTCCGGCAACGGTGACGTCATCGAACCCGAGCACCCGGTGATGGCGATCGGCTCCGGCGGCGCCTTCGCGATCGCCGCCGCCAGGGCGCTGATCGAGAATACGGATCTGCCGCCGCGCGCGATCGTGGAACGCGGCCTGGCAATCGCCGCCGACATCTGCATCTACACCAATCACACGCTGGCGATCGAAGAGCTTCCGGCTGACGGGACGGTGGAGGTCTGATGTCCGAGATGACGCCCAGAGAGATCGTCCAGGAGCTCGACAAGCACATCGTCGGGCAGCAGGCCGCCAAGCGCGCGGTCGCCATCGCGCTGCGCAACCGCTGGCGCCGGATGCAGGTATCCGGTGACATGCGCAACGAGATCACCCCCAAGAACATCCTCATGATCGGGCCCACCGGCGTGGGCAAGACCGAGATCGCCCGCCGCATCGCCCGGCTGGTGAACGCGCCCTTCGTCAAGGTGGAGGCCAGCAAGTTCACCGAGGTCGGATATGTCGGCCGCGATGTTGAGTCGATCGTCCGCGATCTGGCCGATATGTCCCTCAAGATGACGCGCGAGCAGGAAACCGCGCGGGTGCGGCGGCGCGCCGAGGATCTGGCCGAGGATCGCATCCTCGACATCCTCCTGCCGCCGCCTCGGGGCGGCGAGGCGCGCGGCGACGATGCCAGCGCGACGCGACAGAAGTTCCGCAAGAAACTGCGTGAAGGCCAGCTCGACGATACCGAGATCGAGATCGAGGTGAGCGTGGCGCCCGCCGGAGTGGAGATCATGGCGCCGCCCGGCATGGAGGAGATGAGCAGCCAGCTCCAGAACCTGTTCCGCAACTTCGGCGGCCAGCAGACCAAGCGGCGGCGCCTGCCGATCCGCGAAGCCTTCCGTCTGCTCACCGACGAAGAGGCCGCCCGCCTGGTCAACGAGGACGAGATCAAGACCCGTGCGCTTGAGAACGCGGAGCAGAACGGGATCGTATTCATCGACGAGATCGACAAGATCGCGCGCCGCTCCGATGCCGGGCATGGTCCGGATATTTCGCGGGAAGGCGTACAGCGCGACCTGTTGCCGCTGGTCGAAGGCTCCACGGTCAGCACCAAGCTCGGCACCATCCGCACCGATCACATCCTGTTCATCGCCTCGGGCGCGTTTCACCTCAGCAAGCCTTCGGATCTCATTCCGGAACTGCAGGGCCGCCTGCCCATCCGCGTGGAGCTCAACGCGCTCACCGCCGAAGATTTCGTCCGCATCCTCACCGAGCCGGATGCCTCGCTCACCGAGCAGTACAGGGCCCTGATGGCGACCGAGAACCTCACCATCGACTTCACCGACGACGGGATCGCGCGCCTCGCCGAGATCGCCTGGCAGGTCAACGAACGCACCGAGAATATCGGCGCGCGGCGATTGCATACAGTGATGGAGCGGGTCATGGAGACGCTGTCCTTCGAGGCATCCGACCGCGGCGGCCAGACGATCACCATCGACGCGGTCTATGTCGATCGCTATCTCGATGCCCTGGTCGAAAATGAAGATCTCAGCCGTTACATACTGTGACATGAGCGCTCAGGCCATTCCGACGGAAATCCGGCTCCATCAGCGCTCGCGCGTGCTGGAAGTGGCGTTCGATGACGGCGCGCGCTTCAGCATTCCATGCGAACTGCTGCGCGTGTGGTCGCCGTCGGCCGAGGTGCGTGGACATGGGCCCGGCCAGGAAGTGCTGCAGATCGGCAAGGAAAACGTGAACATCGTCGCCATCGAGCCGATAGGCAACTATGCCGTCAAGCTGGTGTTCGATGACGGCCACAGCACCGGCCTCTATACCTGGGATCTGCTGTATCGCCTCGGCGCGCGGCAGGACGAATACCGCGAGCTGTACCTCGAAAAACTGCGGCGTGCCGACCATGAGCGCGCCGGACAAGAATCCTGAGGCGTCCCATGGAAGATCCGCAGCGCCCGCAATCGACCCATTTCGGATTCGAGCAGGTTCCGGTACAGGAGAAGGCGCGCCGCGTACGCGATGTGTTCGATTCGGTCGCGAACCGCTACGATCTGATGAACGATCTGATGTCGCTCGGCGTGCATCGGATCTGGAAACGCATCGCCATCGAACTGGCCGCGGTCGCCCCGGGACAGCGCGTGCTCGATCTCGCGGCCGGCACCGGCGACCTCACCGCGGCGCTCGCGCGCCGGGCGGGCGCCTCGGGACGCGTCGTCGCCGCCGATATCAATGCCGCCATGCTCGAGATCGGCAGGGACCGGCTGATCGATCGCGGCATCGCCGGCACCGTTGCCTGCGTTCAGGCCGATGCCGAACGCCTGCCCTTCGCCAATGACAGTTTCGATGTCGTCACCATGGCCTTTGGCCTGCGCAATGTGACCGACAAGGCTGCGGCTCTCGCATCCATCCTGCGCGTGCTCAAACCGGGCGGAAAACTGCTGGTGCTGGAGTTTTCGCACCCCCGCCCGCGCCCGGTGGCGGCACTCTATGACATCTATTCCTTCCGCGTACTACCGCTTCTCGGGCGCGTGGTCACGGGTGATGAAAGCAGCTACCGCTATCTCGCCGAATCGATCCGCATGCATCCCGACCAGGCCGCGCTGCAGACGCTGATGGAGGACGCGGGTTATGCCCATTGCGATCACATCAATCTGTCGGCGGGAGTGGTAGCTGTCCATCGCGGCTACAAGGCTTGATTCGCAACCCCATGGAAGTCGGAACGCTCCTGCAGGATACTGGCCTGAAGCTGCTCGAACGCTCGCTCAACACCCTGCTGTCGCTGGACGAGGACGCAGCGAAGCGCCTGGCTCCCCTGCGGGGCAAGCTGGTGGAAATCAGCACGCGGGCGCCGTCGCTGCGCTTCTATGTCGACGTGGATGGCGACGAGCTCCGCCTGCGCAGCGACGCGGGGCGAGCTCCGGACACCGTCATCAGCGGATCGACGCTGGGGATGCTCCGCCACGGCTTCGGCGACGATGCGCAGGCTGCGCTGCAGCGCGGCGACATGCACATCGCGGGCGATCTGCAGGCGGGCACCGCCCTGCGCGCACTGTTCGGACAACTCGACATCGACCTCGAGGAGCAGATCTCACGCCTGACCGGCGATGTGCTAGCCCACCAGCTCGGCAATCTCGCACGGGATCTGCGCCGCTGGGCCGGGGACGGCGCGGACTCGCTGCGCCATGGTCTCGGCGAGTATCTGCGCGAGGAGAGCCGGCTGCTCGCCGATCGCCATGACACCGCCTCCTTCCTCGATGAAGTCGACATCCTGCGCAACGATACCGATCGACTGCAGCACAGGATCGCCCGCCTGCAAGCGAGGCTACGCGAGGACAGCGCAAAATGATCGGAAGACCGGGCCAGATCCTGCGCCTGTTGCACATCAATCTGGTCCTGATTCGCCACGGTCTGGACGAGATCATTCTGGATCTGCCGTTGTTCAGGCCGGTGCGCTTCGTGGTTCATCTGCTGCCCTGGAACTGGTTCCGGCGCCAGCGTGAACCCCGCGCGCCGCGCATCCGGCGTACGCTGGAGGATCTCGGCCCGATCTTCGTCAAGTTCGGCCAGATCCTGTCGACCCGCCGCGACCTGCTTCCGGACGACATCGCCGAAGAACTGGCGCAGCTGCAGGACAATGTGCCGCCCTTTCCGGGCAGCGTGGCGCGGACCATCGTGGAGGATGCGTACGGAAAACCGCTGAACGAGATTTTCCGCACCTTCGACACCGAACCCTTCGCTTCCGCGTCGATCGCCCAGGTTCACGCCGCCACCCTGCTCGACGGCAGCGAAGTCATCGTCAAGGTGGTGCGCCCCGGCATCTCCCGCCTGATCCGGCGCGACGTCGAGCTGATGAAAATCATCGCCGGCTATGTGGAGCGCTACTGGTCGGAAGGTCCGCGCCTGCGGCCGCGGGAAGTGGTGGCGGAGTACGAAAAGACGATCATGGACGAACTCGATCTCGTCCGCGAGGCGTCGAATGCATCGCAGCTGCGCCGCAATTTCCTCGACTCGCCGATACTCTATGTGCCGGAAGTCCACTGGCCCTGGACCCGGCAGAACGTGATGGTGATGGAACGCATCCACGGCACACCGATCGGCGACATCGATGCCCTGCGCGCCCAGGGAATAGACTTTCGCCGACTGTCCGAACGCGGCGTGGAGATCTTCTTCACCCAGGTGTTCCGGCACAACTTCTTCCACGCGGACATGCACCCGGGCAACATCTTCGTCAGCCCCGAGGGTCAGTACATCGCCGTGGACTTCGGCATCATGGGCACGCTGAGCACGGAAGACCAGCGCTATCTCGCCGAGAACTTCCTCGCCTTCTTCAATCGCGACTACCGCCGCGTCGCCGAACTGCACGTGCAGTCGGAATGGGTGCCGAAGCATACCCGCGTCGATGAATTCGAATCGGCGATCCGCGCGGTGTGCGAACCGATCTTCGAGCGCCCCCTCAAGGACATCTCCTTCGGCCGCCTGTTGCTCAATCTGTTCCAGACTGCGCGGCGCTTCGATGCGCACGTGCAGCCGCAGCTGGTCCTGCTGCAGAAGACACTGCTCAATATCGAAGGTCTGGGCCGCCAGCTCTACCCCGATCTCGACCTGTGGAAGACGGCAAAGCCTTTCCTCGAGCGCTGGATGCAGGAACATCGCGGCCTGCAGGGCATCATCGGTTCGCTGCGCGAACGCGCGCCGCGCTGGGCGATGCAACTGCCCGAACTGCCGGATCTGGTTTATGACACGCTGAAGATGGTGCGCGAGGAACGTCTGCGACTGGAGTGGCATTCGCAGCAACTCGTCGAAGTCGAGGAGAGCCTGCGCCGCAACCATCGCGGCACGATCTGGGCGATTGCCGGCGGGGCGCTGCTGATTTGCAGCGCCCTGCTCTGGACCAGCGCCCCCGCCGAGGCCGCGCGGGTCGCCGGTGCGCCGCCGCTCGCCTGGCTAGCCCTGATAGTCGGCTCGTTCGCCCTTGTACGCGGCCGCTTCGTGCGCTGAGCAGTGAGCGGGTGGCCGCTGCAGACCATCCTCCACCTGCTTGCGCAGCCCCGATCCGGCCAGCCGCTCGATCAGCGCGAGCGCAAAATCCATCGCCGTGCCGGGTCCGCGCGAGGTCACTATCGGGCCATCGACGACCACATCCTCGCCGGTGTATTCGATACCGGCAACGGACTCGTTCTCCAGTACGCCGGGGAAGGCGGTGACGCGACGACCGCGCAGCAGACCAGCCCTTGCCAGCACCAGCGGCGCAGCGCAGATCGCAGCCGCGTGCCCGCCCTGGTCGATGACCCGGTCGAGCAGCGTGCGGATACGCGGATCCTCCGCGAGGTTGTCGGCGCCCGGCTGGCCGCCGGGCAGCACGACCATGTCGTAGTCGCGCTCGAGCGCCTCGTCGAGCGTGATGTCCGGGAGCAGCCGCGTACCGCGGCTTGCCGTCACCGTTCCTTCCTCGAGCCCGGCCGAATCCACATCCTGGCCGGCGCGGCGCAGCAGATCGATCACCGTCACGGCCTCCAATTCCTCGCAGCCCTGGGCTAGCGGTACCAGTATCCTCGCCATTGCGCGCCTCCTCTGTGCCTGATCGGCTGGTCCGTGAACCGGCTCAGAATTTCATCCCTGTCTCGCCGGCGATCACGGCCCCTGCTTCCCGCGTGTCACGGCTGCGGATCAGACGCGACACGGGTACGAGCGTGACGCCTTCCGCATCCAATTCAGGCAGTCGCCGCTCGAGAAATTCTACCGTTTCCGGATAGGGGTGGGCGATGGCGACCGCATGGCCACGCTCCCGGGCCAGGCGCAGCAGGCGGCGGAACTGGAAGGCGATCGCCTCCGGATCACGGCTCGCATCCAGGAACACATCGCGCCGCGCGTTTGGCAGACGGTTGGCCGCGGCGACCTGCCAGGCGACGCTGCGCACGCTGGTATAGCTGTCCACGAAGTAGAGACCGCGGCGTTCGCGCAGCTCTTCCATCAGCCACTGCATCCGCAGCGGCGACTGGGTGAGAAGGCTGCCCATATGATTGTTCACGCCGCGCGCCTGCGGCAGGGTCTTCAAGCCTGCCCGCAGCATCTCGATGAAGGCTTCGCGGCTCATGTCCAGGTTGAGGGCCTCGTCGCCGTTCGCCGCGCCGGCCAGCGCCTCCATGGGCATGTGCAGCATCACTTCCTTGCCAAACGCGTCCGCCAGTCCGGCGAGCCGGGAGGCGTGGGGCGCACCGGGAAGGAAGGCGCAGGTGATGTCGCCGGGAAGATCTATCACCCGCCGATCGAGGGCGGGGCGGTGACCGAGATCATCAACGATGATGGCGATGAGCGGGTGCTCATCGCCATTCGACAGGGGGACGTGCAACAGGAGGGCGGCGAGGATCACCAGCGCCGCCCGCCGAAGGAAGGACGAAGCCGTGCATCCGCCCGGGCACCCGGCGGGGAGCGGCTGCACGCCCGCCTGCACGGATCAGGAACGCTGCTGCATGATGTACAGCCCCTTGAGGAGATTCAAAGCCTCATAGAGCTGATAGTCATCGGCCGCACTTTTTGCGGTCTTCGGCCTGTCGGACGTGCTTTCCGTAGTCTGCGGCTTGGCGTCTTCTTCCGCGCGCCCATTGCCGAGATGGCGGGACAGATCACTCTCCTTGACGGCGCTGATGCCGCTGTCCTCGGCCGCCGCCAGACGCATGTTCTCCAGTGCGATGTCCGGCGTAATGCCTTCGGCCTGGATCGAGCGGCCGGACGGCGTATAGTAGCGCGCGGTAGTCAGCTTGAGCGCGGTGCCATTGTTCATCGGCAGGATGGTCTGCACCGAACCCTTGCCGAAGCTGCGATTGCCCATGATGATGGCACGCTTGTGGTCCTGCAGCGCACCGGCGACGATCTCGCTCGCCGAGGCCGAACCCACGTTGACCAGCACCACCATGGGTGCGCCGTCGAGCACATCGCCCGGCGTAGCGCTGAACTCGATCCTGGAACCGTCGGTGCGACCCTCGGTGTAGACGATCAGACCCTTCTTGAGGAAGGCGTCGGAAACATCGACTGCGGCGTTGAGCACGCCGCCGGGGTTGTTGCGCAGATCGAGCACCACGCCCTGCAACGCTCCGCCATTCTGCTCGCGCAGGCCGGCGATGGCCTGCAGCAGATTGTCGCCGGTACCGGACTGGAACTGGGTGATGCGCAGGTAACCGAAACCTTTCTCGAGCAGCTCGCTGCGCACGCTCTTCACCTTGATCACCGCGCGGGTGATGGTGGTCTTGAGCGGCGCGCTCAAGCCTTCGCGCACGATGGTGAGCGTGATGTCGGTGCCCGGCTTGCCGCGCATGATGTCCACGGCTTCCTTGAGAGTCAGCCCCTTCACCGGCGTATCGTCGAGTCGCACGATGAGATCGCCCGCCTCCACGCCCGCCCGCTGGGCCGGCGTATCGTCGATCGGCGCGATGACCTTGACGAAGCCGTCTTCCATGCCAACCTCGATGCCGAGGCCACCGAATTCACCGGTGGTGCCGACCTGTAATTCGGAATACGCATCGGTATCAAGGAACGAGGAATGCGGATCCAGACCGGACAGCATGCCTCGGATGGCGTTATCGATCAGATCCTTGTCGTCGACCGATTCGACGTAGTTGTTCTTGATGCTGGCGAAGACGTCGGTGAACGTGCGCAACTCCTCCAGCGGCAGCGGCGTACGGACGGTCTCCCGCTCGGCGAAGACGCCCTGGCCGATGCTGAGCGACACGCCCAGGACCAGGCCCAGCATCAACACCAGAATACTCTTTCTCGTAGGTTTCATTTCTATGCCTCTGGGCGTGTATCGGCCACGCCCGCAATTGGATCAGGATGGAAGTTCCGGACCGGGATTTGCGTCAGTTTATCAGAAACCCCTTCAACCTTTGGAGGATCCGGAGTTTGGCGCGGCGCGGCACCAGACCGCCGGATTGTCGGGGACGCCCTTGTGGCGGATTTCGAAATAAAGGCCGGACCTGGCCTGGCCACCGCTGCTGCCGACCGTGGCGATCACTTCGCCGGCGCGCACCCTGTCACCCACGGCCTTGTACAGGCTCTGGTTGTGGCCGTAAAGGCTCATGTAGCCGCCCCCGTGATCAACGATGACGAGCAGGCCGAAGCCACGCATCCAGTCTGCGAACACCACGCGCCCGCTGTGGATCGAACGCACCTCGGCGCCCTCCTCGGCATCGATGAGCGTGCCGCGCCAGTTCATGCGCTCCACTTCACGGCTGGTACCGAAGCGCGCCGCGATCTTTCCCTGCACCGGCCACGGCAGCTTGCCTTTGAGACTGGCGAACGAGGCATTTCCGGGAAGATCGAAACCGGGCGGCAGGTCGCGGATCGTCTCCCGCAAGCGATCGACCAGCGCGGTAAGCGAACGCTCATCCTCGCGCAGTGCCTCGAGTCGCCGCTCGCGCGAGGTGATATCGTGCTCCAGCCGGGCGAGCGTCCGCTGTCTCGTCTCGCGCTGCTCGCCCAGGGCGGCCAGCTGCTGCGCGCGCTCCGCGCGCAGCGCTTCGAGCTTCTCCTGCTCCTCGAGGATTCCCGCGCGCAAGGCGGCGATGCCCTCCGCCGCGACACGGAAGGACTCCATGCGCTCGATGCGGGCCTGGTTGAAATACTCGTAATACTGGAGTGTCCGCCCCAGGCGGGAGGGATCCTGCTGATTGAAGATGATCTTCAGGTGACTCTCGTGCCCCATGGCGTAAGCGGCCACGAGCTGCCGCTCGAGCGCCTGGCGCTGGCCGGCAAGCTCGGCGTCGGCGCGCTTGCGCTCTTCCTCGAGTCGCGCCAGCTCCGCCGCCCCGACGCGCCGCCGCTCCTCCAGTTCGCGCACCGTCCGGCTGAGTCTGCCGATCTCCGTCTCGCTCTTGCGCAGCTCTTCGCGCAACTTCGCCTGCCGATCACGATCGCCCGACAGCGTATCGCTCAGCTTCCCGATCTCGCGGCGCAGATCCTCGAGACGCTGACGTTCCCGCGCCTCGTCGGCGGCCTGCGCTGGCAGCCACGCCAATGACGATCCGAACAGGACACCGAGGAGCAGGTGGCACAGACATCTGCTCCCTGAGCGCGGGAGCGGCGGCAACGGAAATGGACGACGTGAGCTCATGCTCTTCCACTGACGCGCGGTCGCCCGCTTTTCAATCGTCGACGAGCTCCACCAGCGGCTGGCCGTCCATTTCCGCCGGCTTATCGACACCCATGAGATACAGCATCGTAGGAGCGATATCCGACAGCGCTCCCTGACGCAGGATGCGTGCCGGACGGCCAACATATACGAACGGAACCGGGTTGGAGGTATGGGCGGTATGGCTCTGCCCGGTGGCTTCGTCCGCCATGCGCTCGGCATTGCCATGGTCGGCGGTGACGATCATCTCGCCGCCGACCTTGCGCAGCGCCTCGTAGATACGCCCGACACAGGCGTCCAGCGTCTCGATCGCCCGCACCGCCGCCTCGAAATTTCCGGTATGCCCGACCATGTCGGCATTGGCGAAGTTGCACACGATCACATCGAAGCGCTCGGCGGCGATCGCCTCGACGAGGCGATCGGTAACCTCGGGTGCATTCATCTCGGGCTGCAGATCGTAGGTCGCCACCCGGGGCGATGGCACCAGGATGCGCTCCTCGCCTTCGAATACCCGATCCGCTCCGCCGTCGAAGAAGAAGGTGACATGGGCGTACTTCTCGGTCTCGGCAATGCGCAGCTGGGTCATGCCGAGCTCCTCCAGCCACTCGCCCAGCACTTTATCTATGCGCCCCTGAGGAAACGCGACCGGACCGGAGAATTCCTTGCTGTACTCGGTAAGGGTGACGAATCCCTGCAGTCGCGGCGCCGTACGCTCGAAGCCTGCGAAGGACTCATCGACGAAGGCGCGCGTGATCTGGCGGGCCCGGTCGGCGCGGAAGTTCATGAACACCACCAGATCGCCTTCGCCGATGCGCACCGGCACCCCGTCGCGGGCGATGGCGATCGGCCTGACGAACTCGTCGCTTTCGCCCCGCGCATACGCCTGCTCGAGCGCCTGCAATGGATCGGAGGCGACGTGCTCCGCCCGACCCTCGGCCAGCAGTTCGTAGGCAAGACGAGTCCTTTCCCAGCGGTTGTCGCGATCCATGGCGAAATAGCGTCCGACCAGGGAGGCCAGGTGACCGCCCCCCAGTTCGTTTGCGAGCTTCGTGGCGGCGACGATGTTCGCGCTCGCGCTGCGAGGGGGCGTATCACGACCATCGAGAAAGGCATGCAGATGAACGCGCCGCGGATCTACCCGCCGCGCGGCGAGGCGGAGCATGGCGTGAATATGCTCCTGGTGGCTGTGAACCCCCCCCTCCGACAGCAGCCCGAGCACGTGCACCGAGCGACCGGATGCGGCGACCCGCTCCAGCGCCTCGTTCAGTACCGGATTCGCATCGAAATCACCGCGCTCTATCGCCCGGTCGATACGGGTGATCTCCTGATAGACCACCCTGCCGGCACCCATGTTGAGGTGCCCGACTTCCGAGTTGCCCATCTGGTCCGCGGGCAATCCGACATAGTTGCCGGAACCCTGAATGAGGGTGCGGGGATAATCCTTCCAGATGCGATCCCAATTCGGCTTGCGCGCGGCGAGAATGGCATTGGCGCTCGGATCTTCGCTGTATCCCCAGCCATCCAGGATGATCAGGGCCAGCGGTCGCGGTCGATTATTGTTGTCCACCATATTGAATCTAGACGAAGTTTAAGGCCTTGTACACCGGCCGTCTGCGCGGGCCGGTGGTACGAAGCCGGGATATCGAATAAGCTTATGCGTTTTTCACCGCCATCCGGCGCAGCGCAGAAACCACACCATGGAAAACTTCGGAACCTTCATCCTCGACAACTGGTATCTGTTCCTGGCGCTCATTGTAATCGTTGGCCTGCTGTTCGTGAATCTCGGCAAGGGCCGGTTGCTCGGTTTCAGGGAAGTTGGTCCGTCCCAGGCGGTGGAACTGATCAACCATGAAAACGCGCTGGCCCTCGACATACGCAGCGACGAGGAATTCGCCAAGGGTCATGTCGTCGGATCCATCAACATCCCGTTTGCGCTGCTGGATGGCCGCATGGATGAACTGCAGCGCCACCGCGAACGCAAGCTTCTGGTGTGCTGCGAAAGCGGACGACAGGCGGCGCATGCCTGCGCCCGCCTGCGCAGCGCCGGGTTCGAGTCGGTCCACAAGCTGAGCGGCGGCCTCATGGCCTGGCGGAGCGCCGGACTGCCGCTGGAACGCGGAGCAACCAAAGGTACATAGTGCGCAGGGGTACTCCGTGCTATCGTAACGTGTTGTCGTGGGCGGCGTGTCGCCCCGCCCTTTCACCAAGAGGAAGATCGGCATGGCCGCAGAAGAAAATACCAGCACCGACAACGGCCAGGCGGCCGGCAATCAGAAGTCCTTCGCCATCCGCCGCCTCTACACCCGCGATATCTCGTTTGAAAGCCCGAACGCGCCGCAGATCTTCAACGAGGAGAAGTGGACCCCCGACGTGAACATGAGCCTGCAGAATCAGGCGCGCGCGATGGGGGGCGAGTTCTACGAGGTGACGGTCACCATCACCATCACGGCAAAGCTCGGCGAGCGCGTCGCTTATCTGGTGGAAGTGCAGCAGGCAGGCGAATTCCAGACCTCGGGCTTCGAAGGCGAGGAACTGCGCCAGCTGCTCGGCATCTATTGCCCGGGCGTTCTGTATCCGTTCCTGCGCGAAACGGTCGCCAGCCTGGTGGCCAAGGGCGGTTTCCCGCCCCTGATGCTCGCTCCGGTCAATTTCGACGCGCTGTATCTCCAGCACCAGCAGAGTCAGAAGGCGGAACAGCGGCAGTCCGCCGACGCCTGATTTGCGGACATCGCCGGCTCGGAACCCGGCATGGCACTGGAATCGATGGCTTCCAAACGAGACACTCCGGTACTCGTTGTCGGCGCCGGCTCCTGGGGGACCGCCCTCGCGGTCCTGCTGGCCGGCAACGGGATACGCACCCTGCTCTGGTCGCGTGATCCCGCGCATCTGCGGGACATGGCTGCCACGCGCGCCAACGCCGCCTTCCTGCCTGGCATAGAACTGCCGCCGGCGCTCGAACCCGAAGAACGACTGGATCGCGCCCTCGCGGCCACTCGCGATCTGTTGATCGCGGTGCCGAGCGTGGGCTTTCGCGAAACCCTGCGCACCGTCGCCGCCCACGCACCGGGACGGGTCAGGCTCGCCTGGGCGACCAAGGGGTTCGACCCCGGCAGCGGACGACTCCTTCACCAGGTAGCGAGAGAGGAACTTCCAGCCGCCTCGGCGCATGCGGTCATCTCCGGCCCCACCTTCGCCATGGAAGTAGCCCGCGGCCTGCCGACTGCGGTGACGGTGGCGGCCGACGATGCGCCGTTCGCCGCCTCGCTGGCCACGCGTCTCGGCAATGATCGCTTTCGGGTCTATACCAGCGAGGATATCGTCGGCGTCAGCGTCGGCGGCGCGGTGAAGAACGTGCTGGCCATCGCCGCCGGCATCGCGGACGGGCTGGGATTCGGCGCCAACACCCGTGCCGCCCTGGTAACGCGCGGCCTCGCTGAAATCATCCGCCTGGGCGTTGCGCTCGGTGGCCGACGCGAAACCTTTTCCGGCCTGGCGGGTCTCGGAGACCTGGTGCTGACCTGTACCGACGATCAGTCCCGCAACCGCAGGTTCGGCCTGGCACTCGGCAGCGGGAGCACCGTGGACGCGGCGCTGGCGTCGATCGGGCAGGTGGTCGAGGGCGTACAGACCGCGCGCGAAGTCACCACCCTCGCCGAAACCCTGGGTGTCGACATGCCCATCTCGCGCGAGGTGAACGCGGTCGTCCATGGCGGCAAGCCTCCGCTCGAGGCGGTGAAGGCGCTGCTGTCGCGCGAACAGCGGCAGGAAGATGCCTGCTGACACCGGATACCAATCGCGATGAAGGCGATGATCCTTGCCGCCGGACGCGGCGAAAGGCTGCGCCCCCTCACCGATACGCTGCCCAAGCCGCTGCTCGAAGTCGCCGGGCACGCGCTCATCGAACACCACGTCATCCGTCTGCGGCAGGAAGGATATACCCGCCTGATCATCAACCATGCCTGGCTCGGTTCGCGGATCGAAGAGCGCCTGGGCGACGGTTCGCGTCATGGCGTGGAAATCACATGGTCGAGGGAAGGCGAGCGCGGGCTCGAAACCGGGGGCGGCATCTTCAATGCGCTGGCGCTGCTCGGTCCGGCGCCTTTTCTCATCGTCAACGCCGATATCTGGACCGACTACCCGTTCGGTTCACTGCCCCGCAATCCGCGCGGACTCGCGCATCTGGTGCTGGCGCAGAATCCCGCCCACAACCCCGCCGGAGATTTCGCGCTGCGGGATGGATTGGTGAGCAACGAGGACGATGACCGGCTTACCTATACCGGCATCGCCGTCGTGCGTCCGGAGCTGTTTGCCGGCTGTGCTCCCGGCGCCTTTCCGCTCGCGCCATTGCTGCGTTCAGCAGTGGCCCGGGCACAGGTGAGCGGCGAGCATTATCGGGGCGAATGGCGGGACGTGGGGACGCCACAAGCGCTGGAAGAACTGCGCGCCGAGAGGTGATCCAGGGTTTCAGACCCTGCGAGCCGTCAGACGGCAGAATCCTCAGCGAGCCGCACCATCACACCGGCGTCTGCTTCCGGTTGGCGTCCTCGCCCCCCTCCTCGCCGCGCGCCGGATCCAATGGGCGCTTCGAAACCAGATACAGACCGAATGCGGGCCACTGCAGCAGCAGCGAAAACACCAGCACGGCGAACGTCGTGACGGCGATCATCGCCGCATCCGCGCCTTCCGGGAGCATCAAGACCAGCGCCGCGGCGAAGCCTCCACGCAGTCCCGACCAGGCCGCGACCTTCGGCAACTCATCCGGGATCCGCACTCGCAAGCCGACCAGCCATACCGCCGCCGCGGCCAGAGCCCGGGGCACCAGCACCAGCAGTGGCAACAGGAAAGCAGCCGCTGCAATGTGACGGCTCGAGACCTCTTCCATATTCAACAGAGCGATGCCGAGCGCGATCGGCAGCAGCGCGGCCAGCAGATTCGCGAGCCATGCCGACCAGGCTTCGAAGCGCTCGCGCTGCGCGGCGTCGCCGAAGATCTCATCGCGCTGGAACGCGATCAGCAGACCGGCACAGGCGGCGGCGAACGGGCCGTTCAATGGCAGCGACTGTCCGGCATACCAGCAGGCGAGAATCACGCCCACCACCGCGACCGCGGCGAACAGCGCATGCGCACGCAGACGCAGCAGCCACATCATCGCCAGCCCCAGACAGACACCGAGCAACAGGGCGCCACCCGCCTGCTCCAGCGCCAGCGCCGAAATCGCGCCGCGGACGCCGTCGGCCCGCGCCAGCGCTACTTCATAGATCACCAGTCCGATCATGCCCGCAAGCAGGGGTTCCGCCATCACCCGCCGACCCGCCGAGATCGACCCCCCCAATGTCGCCGCGCGCAGCATTGCCAGCGGCTCGGTCGGCGTGATCAGCGCGGCGAATGCGAAGGCGTAGGCCAGGGGCAATTCGACGCCGAGGCGTGCGCAAACCCAGCGCATCCCCGCGGCCACCACCGCCACCGCCAGCACTGTCGTCAGCAACGTCAGATTGCCGCTCAACACGACCGTTCGCCACGGGCCTCGCGGACGCAGCTGAACCGCCGCGCCGAACATGAGGATGCAGAGCACCGCCTCGAGCACGGCGGAGGATGGCACCAGTGATTCGGCGACGGATCCCGAGACGGTTCCGGAGATCGACCCCGGCGCCATCGCCTCGACGAGCAGTGCGATGAACATGGCAAGCATGACGACAGAACGCAGGGACATCATGGATGGGCACTCTCTCTGAAAACTACAGCGCGGGACCGCGTGCCAGCGCGGGCAGATCACCGCACAGGCCCATGGCGCGACGCACGATGATGTTCTTGACCGGCAATGCCGTATTGGTGAGATCGAGGCCAATGCTGCGCGCGCGGCGCAGCGCCGGCATCGGTGAGGAGAACAGACGCTCGAATCCTTCCATCGCCCACATGGTGGCGAGATTATCGCCCTTGCGCCAGCGTTCATAGCGGCGCAGCACGCGCGAGGAGCCGAAGTCCCGGGCCTCACCGGCCGCCTGGAGGACGACTTCGGCAAGCGCGGCCGCGTCGAGGAAACCGAGATTGGCGCCCTGGCCGGCAAGCGGATGCACTACGTGCGCGGCATCGCCGATCAGCGCGATGCGCGGCGCCACATAGCGCACGGCGTGCTGGCGACGCAGCGGAAAGGCGGCACGCGGTCCGCAGGCCGTGACCGCGCCCATTTTCTGCCCGAACGCCGTGCCCAGTTCCTCCCGGAAGGATTGCTCATCTGCGGCGAGCAATGCTTCGGCATGCGCGGTCCGCGTCGACCAGACGATCGAGCAGCGGGCATCGGCGAGCGGCAGAAAGGCGAGCGGACCCGTGGGCAGGAAGCGCTGCCATGCCGCATCGCGGTGCGGCAGCTCCGTGCTCACGGCGGCGACGATGGCGAGCTGTCCATAGTCATGCTGGCGTACCTCCAGGCCGGCGAATCGACGCACCTGCGAGCCCGCGCCATCAGCGCCGACCACCAGCCGTGCCGCCAGCTGACCGCCATCATCCAGCTCCAGGATCACCGCGTCCCCGGCATCGCGCAACGCCGACACCCGCGCCGGGGCGCGAAAGCGCACCCGGGCAGCATCCCTCAGGCTGGTGAGCAGAGCATCCACCACGGAACGATTTTCCACGATGTAGCCCAGCCGGGGTTCGCCGATATCGGCGCAGTCGAAGTCGATCTGTCCGCCGCCGACGGCGTCCCAGACATGCATCTCGCGATAGGGACATGCGCCGTCGCTGCGGATGGTCTGCCACACACCCGCGGCGCCGAGAATGCGCTCCGCCGCCGCATTGAGCGCCGAGACGCGGCCTTCGCCTCTCGCGCAGGGAGCGATGTCGATGCGTCCCGCCTCGATCACCACGACATCCAGTCCGGAGCGGGCGAGCAGGGCAGCGAACGTCGCGCCGATCATGCCGGCGCCGACGATGGCGATATCGCAGCGTTCGATGCTCATACCGGCAGATCGCGCGCCGGGCGCGGCAGGCGTCCGGCGAAGCCCATGCTGTAGCGCATCAGCGCCTTCTTGAGCGGTGGAATGAGATCAAAGGCAACAAGACCCATATTTCGCGCGATCACCAGCGGAGGAAACTCGCTGGCAAAGACCCGGGCCAGCGTGTCGGTGAATCCGATGACACGACGATGGTCCCCCGCGCGCCACTGCTCGTATCCGCGCAGCACATCGGCGGCTCCCGGGTCGCCGCCCCGGGCGCAGGCATCGCCGATCAGCTCGGCGAGTACCGCCACATCGCGCATCCCGAGATTGAACCCCTGGCCGGCGACGGGATGCACCGTATGCGCGGCGTTGCCGGCCAGCGCCAGGCGCGTCCCGGTGCAACGCTCGGCGCGCATCATGGCCAGCGGATAGGCATGACGCGCCCCGGCGCGCACCAGTCTGCCGAGGCGATTGCCGAAACGGTCCTGCAGCGCACGCAGGAATTCGGCGTCGCTGAGGGCGAGCAATCGGTCGACATCTTCATTGCGCGCAGTCCATACCAGAGAGCAGCGTTCATCCGCCATCGGCAGCATCGCGAGCGGCCCGCTTTCGGTGAAGCGCTCCCAGGCGCGGTTTCCATGCGCGATCTGCGGAGTGATGTTGGCGATCACCGCGGTCTGTCCGTAGTCCACCCGCTTCGCACCGATACCCGCAAGCCGGCGCACCTGCGAATCACCGCCGTCGGCTCCGACCACGAGCCGGGCCGTGAGCGTCTGTCTGTCACCCTCATGCGTGATATCCAGCCGGGCAGCGGATGCGTCGCCATCGAGACGATCCAGGCGCGCCGGACAGAACAGGTCGATGTTTTGGGCGCGCCCGAGCGCCGCACTGAAGACCCGCCCCAGCACCCGGTTCTCGACCACATAGCCCAAGGCATCGTGACCGTAGTCGGCGGCGCGCATCCGCGCCGCACCGAAGTGACCGCGGTCGGAAACGTGGATCTCACGGATCGGGCCAGCGTCCGGGCCGATGTCGGACCACAGGCCAATGCTCTCGAAGATGTTGCGCGTGCCACGGGCAAGCGCCACGCTGCGGTCGTCATAGCTTGGCTGCGAATCCGCGTCGAACGGAACCGATTCGATGACCGCCACCCGCAGTGCCCGCCCGGCGAGCGCACAGGCCAGACTGGCGCCCACCAGTCCGCCGCCCACCACCGCGACGTCATAGACGGTCGCGTTCATCCGCTCTTGCCAGCGGCCATCAGCGCCTCGATTTCGTCCATCTCCTTGGGAACGCCGGCGGTCAGCACTTCGTTGCCGGAGCGCGTTATCAGCACGTCGTCCTCGATGCGGATGCCAATGTCCCACCAGCGCTTGGCGATCCCGCGGGTCCCGCCGCGCACGTAGAGACCGGGCTCGACGGTAAGCACCATGCCCGGCTCCAGCGGCCGCCAGCGGTCTCCGATCCGGTATTCACCGACGTCATGCACGTCCATACCCAGCCAATGGCCGGTGCGATGCATGTAGAACTTGCGATACGCTCCCTTGCGGATCAGTTCACGCACATCGCCCTTGAGCAGACCGAGGCGCACCAGCCCGCGGGTCAGCACCCGAACCGCCGCATCATGTGGCTCGTTCCAGCGATTGCCGGGCACCGCCTTGGCAATCGCCGCGCGTTGCGCGGCAAGGACGAGCGCATAGAGTTGGCGCTGCGCTTCGCTGAAGCGGCCGTTCACCGGAAAGGTCCGGGTGATGTCCGCGGCGTAACCTTCGTACTCGGCGCCGGCGTCTATCAGGACGAGATCGCCATCGCGCAGCGGATCCGAATTCTCCGTGTAGTGGAGGATGCAGGCGTTCGCTCCACCGCCCACGATGGATGCATATGCCGGATGACGCGCGCCCTGGGCGACGAATTCATGGATCAGCTCGGCTTCGAGGCGATGCTCCGGCATACCCGGCCGGCAGATTGCCATCGCGCGCCGGTGGGCTGCGGCAGAGATCTGTGCCGCCTTGCGCATGAGTGCCCGCTCGTCCACATCCTTGAACAGCCGCATCTCATGCACCAGATGCTCGAGCGACACGATCGCGGCGGGCGCCCGCACGCCGGTGCGGACGCGACGCCGCACCGTCTGCAGCGCCTCGGTCAGCCGAGCGTCGAAGCCCGCCTCCTTGCCGAGCGTATAGTAAAGCTGCTCCCGGTTGGCAAGCAGGTCCGGAAGCATCCGGTCCAGATCGCTGATCGGCAGGGCCTGATCAGCTCCGTAATGCTGGCGCGCGCCCTCCGTTCCGGCCCGCCGCCCGTTCCACAGCTCCATGTCCGGATCGCGCTCGCGGCAGAAGAGAATGTACTCGCCTTCCGGGCGGCCGGGCGCCAGCACCATGACGGCCTCCGGCTCGCGGAAGCCGGTCAGATAGCAGAAATCGGAGTCGTGGCGGAACGGGTACTCGGTGTCACGATTGCGGACGCGCACCGGGGCGGTGGGCAACACAGCCACGCCGCCTCGGCCCATGGAACGCATCAGGCGCTGGCGGCGCCTCCTGTAAGCCCGCTGGCCGTCACTGATCTTAGTCTTAGCCATCGCCGCGGCGCTCAATGAATCGTCCTGTCGCCCGCGTCCGCGGCAGAGCCACGCTCGGCCTCGAGGATCTCGTATACCAGGGTAACGCCAGCGCGCAGATACTCCACCAACTCGGCATACGCGACTTCGTCTTCTTCGCTGCCTTCGTCGTCGATGCCTGCGTGCGATATCTCGGTGAGATCATCGGCGATTTCCTGAACATCGGCGGGCAGGGCCGACAGGTCGTCGATACCGCCGGCCGCCAGACCATAAAGGAATCCGCCGCACCAGTCCGCCATGGCGACGGAACGCGCCATCAGCGGCTGATCATCGTCAGGCAACAATGGACTGAACAGCCCTTCGCCCGATCGCAGGCGCGCGACCGTATCGTCATACAGCGCCTTTAGCGCGGCGGCCTCGGCTGCGGACAACGCCTGGGCCCCCGATCCTTCCATGGCGGCCGCGTCGCCCTCCGCGTCCGATTGTGCTGCTGCGGCAGCGATCGTCAGCCACTCGGAATGGGCCACCCCGCCCCGCGCGCACAGCAGGCCGCACAGGATGCCGTGATTCTCCGGAGCATTCTCGGCCGCGCCGAGCCGCTCGAAGGCCCTGTCCATCTGTAACAAATTCTTCATCTTTCTCCATCCGATGCCAGCGGGGGCGGCTCTATGCTCGAATGATAAAGAAAAAGAACGGAGCCGGCGACGTCCCATCACGCAACAGCGTCTTCGGGTGGCTCGGAGCAGCGGGCGTTGACCGAAAATCGGCGCGCCACTATAGTGGCGGCATGACGTCAAAGCGAATAAACGCAGTCGAAATGGTCGATCTGGAGCAGCTGGCCGACCGGATCGAAGAGCTCATCAACATCTGCGAGAGCCTGCGTGACGAGAACCGGAGCCTGCGGATCAGGCTCGCCGGTACCGAAGCGAACCAGCAACGCCTGGTGGAAAGCGGTGAACACACCCGCCGCCGGATCGAAACCATGATCTCGCGGCTCAAAGTGCTGGAGACCGAGCTGTGACGGAGCGCGACGTCGAGCCGGTCACGATCCGCATTCTCGACAAGGAATTCCGTGTGGCCTGCCCGCCCGAGGAACGCGAGTCCCTGCTGGCGGCCGCCCGCTACCTCAATGAACGCATGCGGGAAGTGCGGGACACCGGCAAGGTGATCGGCCTGGATCGCATCGCGGTCATGGCCGGCCTCAACGTAGCCAACGAACTGCTCAGGCAGCAGGCGCGCGAGGATAGAGTCGGAACGACGGTACTGCCGCGACTCGGCGCGCTGCAATCCCGCATGCAAAGCCTCATCGACGAAAACCGCAACGTAAAAATTGATTTTTAGGGCGAACCGGTCGATCATTTGATCAAGGGTATCCCCTGCGGCGCAGGTTAGTGGATCTGAACAACTCTTGAGCCTATTCATCCGCCCAGGGGACAGAGAGCTGGCATTTTTGCGCAAGTCCGCACACGGCGGAAAGCCTTCGATGCCACCATTGTCCCCACCTGAACCTTTGGTTCAAGGGCGAAGATCCCCGACGGCGCACGCGGAGGGTACCCCCTTCGTTTCGCCCCCCCCCTTCCTTCCATGAAGCACTCGCGCAGCGCATTGCGACGGGAAATTCGCGCCCGGCGGCGCGCGATCGATCCGATGGCGCAGCACCGCGCCGCCCGCGCTCTGCAGCGCTTCGTCCTCGGCAGCGGCATCCTGGCCAGACGGCGCCGGATCGCCTTCTATGTTCCCGCCGACGGCGAGATCGACGTGCTTCCTCTGCTGCATCGCGTCCACGCCATGGGACGGGAATGCTATCTGCCGGTACTCGACGCTCTTCCGACCGGCCGTCTGCGATTCCTGCGCTGGCGACCAGGTGACCGCCTCTGCTTCAACCGCTATGGCATCCCCGAGCCGGCAGCCGGAATCGGCAGCGGTTTGTCGGCCTCGATGCTCGACCTGCTACTGGTGCCGCTGGTCGCATTCGACGGCGAGGGCAACCGGCTCGGCATGGGCGCGGGATACTACGACCGCTCACTCGCCTTTCTGAACCGGCGGCGTCCCTGGCGCCGACCGCTACTGTGTGGAGTAGCCCATGAGTTCCAACGCGTCGCGGCCCTCGACGCCGCGCCCTGGGACATTCCCCTGGATCTGTGCATCACCGACCGGCGGCTGCACCGGTTCGGAACAGGAAGGACACTGAAATGAACTACTGGCTGCTCAAGTCGGAACCTTCGACCTTCTCGATCGATGACCTGATGAACCGGCCCGATCGCCGCGAACATTGGGACGGGGTACGCAACTACCAGGCACGGAATCATCTTCGCGCAATGCGCTCGGGAGATCTTGCCTTCTTCTATCACTCGAGCTGCGCCCAACCCGGCATCGTCGGCACCATGCGCATCGTTCGCGAAGCCTATCCGGATCCATCGGCACTCGATCCCGCCAGCCCCTACCATGACCCCCGCGCATCCGCGGACGATCCGCGATGGTTCATGGTCGACGTGGAATACCAGCAGCGCATCGATCCGCCCATCGGCCTGAACGAACTGCGCAGCCATCCGGAGCTGGAAGGACTGATCATCCTGCGCCGCGGCAACCGTCTCTCCGTGACACCGATCGAAGCCGAAGAATGGCGTTTCATTCTCTCTCTCGCCAGCCGTCGCACGTAGAAATCGGCGTGCAAAAACACCTTTATTCATAGCATCTGCAGCACTTCCATTCACGACGCATTCGCCCGCCACACCACGTCATCCTTCGCCGGCCCGACATCGCGATCGCCATGCGCGAAAAAAAATGTGTCGTGCTTCTCAAGATTCCTTTTTGCCCGTCGATACACAGTCGACAGGAAATTTGCATGGATACTAGCTTTACGTGCAAAGATGTTTATACTACATTTGCTTTTCAACACTTGGAGGACAACAAATGGCCACTAAGAAGAAAACGGCGACCAAGAAGAAAGTGGTAACCAAGAAGGCGACGACCAAGAAGGCTGCTCCGAAGAAGAAGGCAACCACCAAGAAGAAGGCAGCAACCAAGAAGAAAGCGGTGACGAAGAAGAAGGCCGCTCCGAAGAAGAAAGCGGTGACGAAGAAGAAGGCCGCTCCGAAGAAGAAAGCAGTAACGAAGAAGAGAGCAGTAACGAAGAAGAAGGCAGTAACGAAGAAGAAGGCAGTAGCGAAGAAGAAGGCCGCCCCGAAGAAGAAGGCGGTTGCGAAGAAGAAGGCTACGACGAAGAAGGCGGCCACCACCAAGAAGCGTGCCGCTGCCAAGAAGAAGCGCTAAGCAGTAACCGGACTTGAGAGCGGATTTCGATCCCGAATCCGCCTCAACCGGGCAGCGAAAAGGTCCGCCAAAAGCGGGCCTTTTCGCGTTTCTGGAGCTTTGATTCCGCCTCAGCCCTGGCCGAGGAACAGCTCATAGGCCGGGTTCCCGCTTTCCTCCCAATACTCATATCCCAGACTATCGAGGAAGGATTGCAGCGTCGCCTTTTCGTCGGCGCCGAGTTGGATCCCCACCAGCACGCGCCCATAGGCGGAGCCGTGATTTCGATAATGGAACAGACTGATGTTCCAGCGTCGGCCTATGCCGCCCAGGAAACCGAGCAGCGCTCCCGGCCGCTCCGGAAACTCGAAACGGTAGAGCGTCTCTCCCGACACATCGCTGGCGCGACCACCCACCATGTGGCGCACATGCAGCTTGGCCATCTCGTTGTCGCTGAGGTCGAGGACCGGGTAACCCTGCTTGCGCAGCGCACCGATCAGTTCCTCCTTCTCCTCCGCTCCGCGCCGCAACTCCACACCGGCGAAGACATGCGCCCGCTCCGGATCCGCGTACCGGTAGTTGAACTCGGTGATGCTGCGCTTGCCGATGATCCGGCAGAAACTGAGAAAACTGCCCGGACGCTCGTCGATGGTCACGGCCAGAAGCGCTTCGCGCTGCTCGCCCAGTTCCGCCCGCTCCGAAACATGGCGGAGCCGGTCGAAGTTGATGTTGGCGCCACTGTCGATGGCGATCAAACAGCGATCGCTGATGCCCTCGCGCTCCACGTACTTCTTTAGACCAGCGACAGCCAGCGCCCCCGCCGGCTCGGCGATCGAGCGGGTATCATCGAAGATGTCCTTTATGGCGGCACAGATTTCATCCGTGGACACCAGCAGCACCTCGTCCACGCATTTTCGGGCGATGCGAAAGGGCTCCTTGCCGACCTGCCGCACGGCTACGCCATCGGCGAAAATGCCGACCTGATCGAGCATGGCGCGCCGCTTCGTCGCCAGCGCCCGGTGCAGGGTCGGCGCATCATCCGGCTCCACCCCGATCACCTTGATGTCCGGATAGAGCGCCTTGGTATAGGCGGCAACGCCGGCGATGAGACCACCGCCTCCGACCGGCACGAAGATGGCGTGCACCAGATCCGCGTCGCGCCTGAGGATCTCCATGGCGACCGTGCCCTGGCCGGCAATGACATCCGCATCATCATAGGGATGAATGAAAGTCAGATCGCGCCGCCCGGCGACGTCGAGGGCATGCGCGCAAGCTTCATCGTAGGTGTCACCCTGGAGGATGATTCCCGCACCGAGCGCGCGCACCGCGGCCACCTTGATGGCCGGGGTCGTGGCGGGCATCACGATCAGAGCCTTGATGCCCAGCTTCGCCGCCGACAGCGCCACTCCTTGCGCATGGTTGCCGGCCGAAGCCGCGATCACGCCCTTGCGGCGCTCTTCCGGCGACAGAGCGAAGATCTTGTTGTAGGCGCCGCGGATCTTGAATGAAAAGACCGGCTGCAGGTCCTCCCGCTTGAGCAGTACGGTATTCCCGAGTCGCCCGGAGAGCCGCTTCATGGCATCGAGCGGCGTTTCCCTGGCCACATCATAGACGCGGGCGCGTAGAATTCTGCGAAGATAATCGTTAGTCATCCGCATACGTTATCAATTTGGAGCGCGCCTTGCATAGCGCCAATGACAAGGCCCCGGAGGCCCGGTATTATCGGGTCGACATCAGGTTTCAGGGAAACACCCATGAGCAGAGACGAACAGAAGAAGGCTGCAGCCGAGGCGGCGCTGGAGTACGTCGAGTCGGGATCGGTGGTCGGCATCGGCACCGGCTCCACCGCCAATCATTTCATCGACGCGCTGGCGCGCATCAAGAACCGCATCGACGGCACGGTTGCCAGTTCCGAAGCATCGGCGGCGCGCCTCAAGCAGCATGGAATTCCGGTGTACGACCTCAACTCGGTCGGCGACATCCCGCTGTATGTGGACGGTGCCGACGAGAGCAACAGACACCTGCACCTGGTAAAGGGCGGCGGCGGAGCGCTCACTCGCGAGAAGATCGTCGCCGCGGCAGCTCACCGATTCGTGTGCATCGCCGACGACTCCAAGCTGGTCGATGTCCTCGGCGCCTTCCCGCTGCCAATCGAGGTGATTCCGATGGCGCGCAGCTACGTCGCCCGCCAGATGGTGAAGCTCGGCGGCACGCCGGTGCTGCGCGAGGGCTTCGTCACCGACAACGGCAACCTGATCCTGGATGTCCACAATCTCCAGATCATCGAGCCGGCAGCGCTGGAACAGCGGATCAACAACATCGCGGGCGTGGTCACCAATGGCCTGTTCGCCCTCCGCCCGGCCGACGTCCTGCTGCTGGGCGCCGCCGATGGGGTACGCAAGCTCGACTGAGCCTTTCCCTCCTGCGCTGCGCTCCCATGCAGAAGTTTCTCATCGGGCTCGGCATCGCGATCGTACTCCTGGGAGTGCTCTGGCCCCTGCTCGCCAAGCTGGGCCTGGGCCGGCTCCCGGGAGACATCAATGTGGAGCGGGAAGGCTTCCGCTTTCACTTTCCCATCGTCACCTCCCTCCTGATCAGCGTGGCCCTGACCGGGCTCGTCACGCTCTGGCTGTGGTTCCGCAACAAATGAAGCTTGAAGAATTTGCCCGCGCGGCCGATCTCTAGAACGAATCACGGCCGCGAGGGCGCGCCCGTGAAATGATCAGCACAGGGCCAGGTATTGGATAAACCGAACGCACATCAGGCGGAACTGATCGCCGGGCTGGAGCCGATTTCCACGCTTGCACCCGAGCAGCTCGGCGAGCTGCTTGCCGAAAGCCGCGTGGCGTTCGTTGCCACCGGCTCGAATCTGTCCGCGGCATCCGCAGCAAAGCAACAGACTGTCTATCTGATCGAAGGGGAGCTTGGACTCCCGTCGACCGATGGACAGACTCGCGTGCTGCGAGCCGGAACCGACGAAGCCCGCCATCCCCTGTCCGGCGAATCGTATGCCGGCGCGCGCGCGCTCGTCCCGAGCACGGTCATCTGCATCGACCCCGATCTGCTCGATCGCCTGCTGACCTGGTCCCAGATATCGGTTCCGGACGAAGCAGTGGTCATGGCCGAGGGCCGCATCATCATCGTCGACAAGGCAAAGTGCCTGCGCACGATGCTGCGCTCATCGACCTTCCGCAATCTGCCAGCGGCGAACCTGGAAGAACTGCTGCACCGGATGGAGCCGATATTCGTTCCGGCCGGTCAGGTCGTCATCCGCCAGGGTGACCCGGGCGACTACTTCTACATGATCGACGAAGGCGTGGCGCTGGTGACCCACAATCCGGACAACGATGAGGACTGCATCGAGATCGCCGAACTGGGGGAAGGGACCACCTTCGGCGAGGCGGCGCTGTTATCGGACAATCCACGCAATGCGACCGTGTCGATGATGACCGACAGCATTCTGCTGAGACTGTCGCGAGAGGACTTCAGGAAGCTGCTCAGTCAGCCCACGCTGCAATGGGTCGATCTCGAAGGCGCCCGCGGTCGCATCGAGGACGGGGGTGCCTGGATCGATGTGCGCCTGCCTTCCGAATACGAACACTCGCACCTGCCCGGTGCGTTGAACATACCCATATCGGCGCTGCACCGCACCGCCCGCACGCTCGACCGCGGGCTGCATTACATCTGTTATTGCCAGACCGGACAGCGCAGTTCCGCAGCCGCTTTCGTACTGAAGCAGCATGGACTGAGCGCGAGCGTACTGAGCGAAGGCCTGCAACGGATACCCGCTGACCTGCTGCAACACTGAGACGATCGGGAGAGGAAGGCAAAAAAAATGCGGCCGGCAGCCGCGAGGAAAGGTAGTGCATTTATGGTTGTTGTTTTCTGCCGCCGCCCATCCCGGCTCGGCGTTGTTCTGTAATCTAGAATCATATTCCCGTCAAGTCAAGCAATACGCAACCCGCCTCTCGCGCTGTTTGCAACTTCCTGCCTCACCCTTATAGTGTCCGCATTCATCGTACCCGAGGATGCGCTCGTGATCTGGGCCAAGGCATTTCACGTCATATTCATGGTCACCTGGTTCGCCGGGCTGTTCTATCTGCCGCGACTGTTTGTCTATCACGCCATGTGCGAAGACGAAGCCGGACGCGAGCGCTTCAAGATCATGGAGCGCAAACTGTACTACGGCATCATGACGCCAGGCGCGGTGATCACTATCATCCTGGGATTGTGGATGACGTTCGCCTATGCCTGGGATGCGTACCGCTCGATGATGTGGCTGCACATCAAACTGGCACTGGTGCTGGTGCTGGTGGTCTACCATGTCTATTGCGGCAAACTGCTGCTCGCATTCCGGCGCGACGCGAACCGGCATTCGCATGTCTTCTATCGCTGGTTGAATGAGCTGCCCGTACTGCTGCTGATAGCGATCGTGCTGCTGGCGGTTGTCAAGCCGATTTAGGGCAAAGACCGAGCACGAACTCGGAGGTTGTGGAGCTATCCTCCTTTACCAGCGGGAATTTCTGTTGCCAGTTTTTTTTATGCACAGATCGGGCGGGATAGGTGCTTGACTGTACGAGACTACGTATGTTGGGAAATGCCGACGGCAGGCCACCGATAACCCCATGTTATCGTTGAAAATAATTTTTACCCGCAATTCGTCGGCCTGAATTCGCCATGGCGGCGGCGGGCGGACCATCTCCTTGACTGACAATAGTCCACAAAGTTATCCACAGCCCATATCCGAGGCGGGCACTCGAGTCTGGCGCATTGCCGTTCCGGCACCGCTGGAGAAGCTGTTCGATTACCTGCCCGCGAGCGCAGCCGGAAATGCCGCTCCGGGATGCCGCGTGCGCATCCCCTTCGGTCGCGGAAGCCGGATCGGCGTGATCGTCGACACGGCCGCGACGAGCACCTTCGATCCGCGCCGGCTCAGACGAGTCACCGAAGTGCTGGATGACGCGCCGGTGCTGTCCGATGAAACACTGACCTTGCTGCTGTGGTGCGCCAGCTACTATCACCACGCTCCCGGGGAAGTGATCTGCGGCGCGCTTCCCGGCCTCCTGCGTCGCGGCGCTCCTGCGCACAGCGGTACGCCGCAGCGCTTGCGCCTCACCGAGGCTGGCCGCACGGCCACTCCCCCAGCCCGCGCACCGCGCCAGGCGGCGCTGATGAATGCCTTGCGCGGCGCCGCGAACGGACTGGATGCGAACGAACTCGACGCGGCATTCGGTGAGGACGACTGGCGACGCGCAGCGCGCGCCCTGGAAGAGCGAGGGTGGCTCGAGAGATTGGCCGGCGAGGACCGCGCGAATCACGAAACGGCTTCCGGCGGCTTGCGCCTTGCCGAGGGTCCGGTGCTCCACGAACAGCAGGCCACCGCCGTCGAAGCGATCCTGTCGACGAACGGATTTCAGACGCTCCTGCTCGATGGCATCACCGGCAGCGGGAAGACGGAGGTCTACTTCGCCGCGATGGAAGAAACGCTGCGAGCCGAACGCCAGGTACTGGTGCTGGTCCCGGAAATCGGTCTCACACCGCAACTCGTCGCCCGCCTTGGAGCCCGCTTCAACTGCCCGCTATCGATACTGCATTCCGGCCTCTCGGACGGCGAAAGGTTCGCCGCCTGGCGACGCGCGGCAAACGGAATCGCGCCCATCGTGGTCGGAACACGCTCGGCCGTCTTCACGCCGATGCCGAGGCTCGGCCTGATCATCGTCGACGAAGAGCACGACGGCTCCTACAAGCAGCAGGAGTCGCTGCGCTATCACGCGCGCGACGTCGCCGTGATGCGGGCGCGACGCCTGGGCATTCCCGTCGTACTGGGCTCGGCCACGCCCTCGCTGGAAAGCCTTCACAACTGCATTCGTGAACGCTATCGGCGACTGGTGCTTACACATCGCGCCGGGGCTGCGGCGACGCCCGCGCTGCGGCTGATCGATCTGCGCGCCGACAGACCGAAAGACGGCTTGTCGGGCCAGCTCGCGGCCGCGATCGAAGCACACATCGAGAGCGATGCCCAGGCCCTGCTCTTCCTGAACCGTCGCGGCTACGCACCGACCCTGCTCTGCGAATCCTGCGGCTGGGTGGCTGCATGCCAGCGCTGCGATGCTCATCTGACCATCCATCGGGCGCGCGGACTGCTGCGCTGTCATCATTGCGATGCCCGGCAGCGGCTACCTTCGACCTGCCCGCAATGCGGCGCGGCAGGTCCCGCGCCGATCGGCCTTGGCACCGAGCGCATCGAGGAATCGCTGCGCGAACGCTTCCCCGGAGCAGAGGTCCTGCGCATCGATCGCGACAGCACGCGGCGGCGCGGCAGCCTGGAAGCCATGATGGAAAGGATCCGCGAGGGCCGGCGCCAGATCCTGCTCGGCACCCAGATGCTGGCCAAAGGGCATCATCTGCCGAACGTCACATTGGTGGGCGTGCTCGATGCGGACCAGGGTCTGTTTGGCGTGGACTATCGGGCCGGAGAACGCATGGGGCAGCTCATCGTACAGGTGGCCGGCCGCGCCGGTCGCGCCGAGCGCCCGGGCGAAGTACTGATCCAGACCCGCTGCCCGGACAATCCCCTGCTCGGCGCGCTGATCGCGGGCGACTACCATGCTTTCGCCCGCACCCTGCTGCACGAGCGTTCGCAGAGCGGCATGCCCCCGTTTCGCAGCATGGCCATGCTGCGCGCCGAATCCGTCAACCGCGACGCGCCGGCGAACCTGCTGGATGCTGCGCGCGAACTCGCCGCATCAGTGGCGGGAGAGGACGTCGAGCTGCTCGGCCCGGCCCCCGCGCCGATGGAACGACGAGCCGGACGTTACCGGGCACAGATGCTCCTTCTGGCCGACCGTCGCGACCGGCTGCACGCGCTTCTCGCCGCGCTGACGCCCCGGATGGACGCCCTCGCCGCCGCTCATCGCGCTCGCTGGTCACTCGATGTCGATCCGATCGATGAATCTTGAGGATCATCGCCGCGTGATTGTCAGCGCCGATTTGCAAGAAGGTCGCAAGCGGTGATAATAGGCGTCCGTTCAGCCTCCGAACCCTTCCGACCGGATCCAACCGCATGAAGAAGCTGCTCAGCGAGCTCGTCACCCGCGCCCTGCTGCAACTGCAGGGTGAAGGCACCCTTGCCAGGGACGTCCCGTTCGACGTTCATATCGAACGCGCGCGGGATCGCCGCCATGGAGACTTCGCCTGCAACGTGGCGCTCGCCCTGGCGAAGCGAACCGGCAGCGCGCCACGGCAGCTCGCCGACGCCATCATCGCCGCCCTGCCCCCGCACGAGGATGTCGCCCGCGTCGACATCGCAGGCCCCGGCTTCATCAACTTCTCGATGACGCCATCCGCCCTCCAGCGCGTGATTCCGATGATTCTGGATGCCGGCGATCGGTTCGGACGCAGCGATATCGGAAATGGCGAGCGTATCCAGGTCGAATTCGTGTCGGCCAATCCAACCGGTCCATTGCATGTGGGCCATGGACGCGGCGCCGCCTATGGCGCCACGGTCGCCGACCTGCTGGCTGCCGCCGGCTTCGACGTGCATCGCGAGTACTACATCAACGATGCCGGCCGGCAGATGGACATCCTTGCGGCCAGCGTGTGGCTGCGCTATCTAGAGCTGGCGGGAGAGTCGGTTCGCTTTCCGGACAATGGTTACCGCGGTGACTACGTACCCGACATCGCGCGCGAGCTCAAGGAGCGCCATGGCGATGGGCTGCGGGCATCCGCGGCACAGGTCATGGCCGACCTGCCGCTCGACGAGACCCAGGGTGAAGGCGGAGACCGCGAAGCCCATATCGATGCGCTCGTCGCCCGTGCCCGGCAACTGCTCGGGGAAGAGCGCTATCGCATCGTTTTCGATGCCGGCCTGCATGCCATTCTCGCCGACATCCGCGACGACCTGAGCGAATTCGGCGTCAATTATGACGAATGGTTTTCCGAGCGCAGTCTGCTCGACTCCGGCGCCGTGAATGGGGTGATCGAACGCCTGCGCTCGGCCGGGCATCTCTATCAGTCCGAGGGCGCCTGGTGGTTCCGCAGTACCGATTTCGGCGACGAGAAGGACCGGGTGGTGGTGCGGGAAAACGGTCAGCTCACCTACTTCGCTTCCGACATCGCCTACCACGCCAACAAGTTCGAACGCGGCTTCGACCGCGTCATCGATATCTGGGGCGCCGATCACCATGGTTATGTGCCGCGCGTGAAGGCGGCGCTCGCCGCACTCGGCAAGGAACCGGCGCAGCTCGATGTACTGCTGGTGCAGTTCGCCATCCTCTATCGCGGCGGCGAAAAGGTTCAGATGTCGACCCGCAGCGGCCAGTTCGTGACGCTGCGCGAGCTGCGCAACGAGGTCGGCAACGATGCGGCGCGGTTCTTCTATGTGCTGCGCAAGTGTGAGCAGCACGTGGACTTCGATCTCGATCTCGCCAAGTCGCAATCGACCGACAACCCCGTCTACTACCTGCAGTACGCGCATGCCCGGGTCTGCAGCGTGGTGCGGCAGCTGCAGGACAAGGGTTTCGTCTGGGACCGCAGCCGCGGACTCGGCGCCCTGAACCTGCTGACCGAGACTCACGAAGCGCAGCTGATCACAAGGCTCGGCATGTATCCGGAAGCGCTCGAGACCGCGGCGCTCGCCTGCGAACCGCACCAGCTCGCCTACTTCCTTCGCGACCTGGCTACCGACTTCCATGCCTACTACAACGCGCACCAGTTCCTGGTCGATGATGCCGCTCTGCGTGACGCTCGCCTTGCCCTCATTCTTGCCACCCGGCAGGTGCTGGCCAACGGCATGGGACTGCTCGGGGTTTCCGCGCCGGACGTGATGTAGGATGGCAGCAACCAGACGGCGGCGCGCCCGCCGGAACACCCGCAACACCCGAACCGCGCGGCGACGCCCGGTACCAGGATGGATATGGCTTGCCGGCGGCCTGCTGATCGGAGCGGCTGGCGGCTATCTCGCCTGGCTGCTGCAGTCGTCGTCCGGCGATCCCGCTCCTGTCGAGCCGGCGGCACAGGCTCAGCCCGCGCCGCCGCCCGCGAAGCCCGCAGCTGCGGCGAAGAAGCAGCCTGAAGCCCCGCAGCCTTCTACCAGCGAACGGAGCCGCTTCGAGTTCTACACGCTGCTGCCGGAAATGGAGATCGAGGTCAGCGATGCCCATGTCAGCGAAGCCCTCAAGACGCCGGCGAGGAAAGCCGACGCAGGCCCATACATCCTGCAGGTAGGCTCCTTCCGGCGCATCGAGGAAGCCGACAACCTCAAGGCGCGCATAGCACTGCTGGGCATAGAGGCGCAGATCCAGACAGTGGTCATCCGCGACAGCGACGTCTGGTATCGGGTGCGGGTTGGCCCCTACGACAGCGTGCGCGATCTCGCTCAGGCGCGAACGAGGCTGCAGCGCAACGACATCGAGGCCATGGTGCTGCGGCTCGGCACCTGACCGCGCCGGCCGCCGATCCGGCGTCCGGATCAGTCTTCCAGATAGGTGTAACCGCCGATCCCCTCGGTCAGCGTCTCATGACACATCGCGCGCTGCCGCTCGTCGAGGTCTCCGGCGGCGACCGCCGCGCGCAGCCGCTCGAGCAGCTGTTGCGGTTCGAATCCCACATAGCGCAGCACCGAATCGACGGTGTCACCACTGTGCAATTGGGTGAGCCGGTAACTGCCGTTTCCGTCCAGTTCGACATTCACTGAATGGGTGTCGCCGAACAGATTGTGCATATCGCCGAGAATCTCCTGGTAGGCACCGATCATGAAGATGCCGATCAGGTAATCCTCTCCCGGCGCCGGCAGGCGCAGCGGAAGAGTCGCCTCCACCCCTTCGCGGTCCACATAGTGATCGATGCGACCGTCGGAATCACAGGTGATGTCGAGGATCACGGCGCGGGCGTCCGGCTCGCGATCAAGCCCGGATAACGGCACGATCGGAAAGATCTGGTCTATCGCCCATACGTCCGGCATGGACTGGAACAGCGAAAAGTTGCAGAAAATCTTGTCCGCCAGCTTCTCGTTCAGTTCGTCCAGAATGTCGCGATGCGAACGCGCGGCGACCTGCAGCAGCGGCCGCACCCGATGACAGGTGGAGAAATACAGCTCCTCGGCCTTTGCCCGCTGCGTGAGCGTCAGCAGTCCATGGGTATACATGTCCTGGGCCACGGCATTCCAGTGCATGGCGTCGTGATATACCTCGACTGCGGAACGCTCGGAACAGTCGCGCCAGCAACCGTACAGATGGTGAAGGACCTGAGGCTCGTCGTCCGCGGGAGGCGCCGCCACATCGCGCGGTGCGCGCTCGATGTCGATGACGTTGGTGATAAGGATGGCGTGATGCGCGGTCATGCCGCGACCGGACTCGGTGACGATATCCGGATGCGGCAGATCATGCTCGGCGCAGATCTCGGCCAGCGTATCGACGATGCTCTGCGCATATCCCTGAACGCTGTAGTTCATGGAACAGGCGCTGCGCGAGCGGGTCCCTTCGTAGTCGACACCCAGTCCGCCGCCGACATCCATGCAGTCGACCGGAGCGCCGGCCGCGCGCAGCTCGGCATAGTAGCGTGCCGCTTCGCGCATGCCGCGCTGAATGTCGAGGATATTGGCGACCTGGGATCCCAGGTGAAAATGGAGCATGCGCAGGCTGTCGAGCATGTCCGCTTCGCGCAGCTTTTCGATAGTGCGCAGGATATCGGGAGCCGAAAGTCCGAACTTGGCCTTCTCGCCGCCCGTGTTCTGCCACTTGCCCTTGCCGATCGAGGCAAGACGCACCCGAACGCCCAGCAGCGGCGAGATGCCGAGCGCACGTGATTCCTCGATCACCAGATCGAGCTCCGAAAGCTTTTCGACCACGATGAATACGCGATTACCGAGCAGGCGGCCGATGAGCGCGATGCGGATGTACTCGCGATCCTTGTAACCGTTGCAGACGATCACGCGGTTGTTGGTATCCGCCACGCCGAGCACGGCCATCAGCTCGGGTTTGCTGCCGGCCTCCAGGCCGACGCGGTCCCCGCCGTGGGCAAGGATCTCGCCGACCACGCTGCGCTGCTGGTTTACCTTGATCGGATAGACCGGCGTATAGCTGCCGCTGTAGGAGACCTTTTCCATCGCCGCGGCGAAGGAGTCGCACATCACGTCAATGCGGTGATGGAGCACATCGATGAACCGCACCAGCACCGGTGTCGACAGACCATGGGCCCGGATGCGACTGGTGAGCTCCCGCAGATCGATGGCGCCACCCGAGGGATCGGCCTTGGGGCAGGCGATCAGATGACCTTTGTCATCTATGTCGAAATACCCATTGCTCCAGTACGCCATGTTGTAGGCGATCCGGGCATTCTCCGGACCCCATTCCTCACCTGCCATGCAGCGCTCTCCTGACCTCCCAAGCACCGGCGCTCGCCTGTTCAGGGCGCCGAACCACGCCTATAATATGGGCCCACAGTTCAATTTGAAACCGGGAAGTTCAATGACACTGCCGAGCGACAAGTGGTGGACGGAAATCGTAACCAGGGATGGCATCGCCTTTTCGCTGGCGATACGGCGCAAGCTGCACGAAGAGCAGACCCCCTACCAGCGCATCGAGGTCTATGAGACCGAGACCTTCGGCAATCTGATGGTCATCGACGGTTGCGTCATGCTGAGCCAGCGCGACAACTTCCTGTATCACGAGATGATGTCCCATCCGGCGCTGTTCGCCCACCCCGACCCGCGCGACGTCCTGATCATCGGCGGCGGTGACTGCGGCACCCTGCGCGAGGTGCTGAAGCATGACACCGTGGTCCGCGCCGAACAGGTGGAAATCGACGAGCGGGTGACCCGCGTCGCCGAACAGTTCTTTCCCGAGCTGTGTTCCTCGAATTCGGATCCGCGAGCGCGCCTGAATTTCAAGGATGGCATCAAGTGGGTGGAAGATGCGGAACCGGGCACCTACGATGTGATCATCGTCGACAGCACCGATCCGGTGGGTCCCGCCGAGGGCCTGTTCCGTCGGCCCTTCTATGAGAACTGCCTGCGTGCGCTGCGCAGCGGCGGCCTGCTGATCCAGCAGAGCGAATCACCGCTCCTTCACGCCGAGTTGATCCGGTCGATGCGTGCGGAGATGCGCGCCGCCGGATTCGGCAGTCTGCTGACGATGAATTTCCCTCAGTGCGTCTACCCCTCGGGCTGGTGGAGCGCGACGCTGGCGGGCAAGGAAAATCCGCTCACCAACATCCGGGATACGGAAGTGGCGGACAGGAGCTTTCCCACCACGTTCTATAACCTGGCGATCCATCAGGCCGCGATGGCCCAGCCCGAGTTCTTCCGCACGAAGATCCTCGACAAGGGTTAACAGCCTTTGGATGACGCTCTGGCAGCCAGGCAAGAGGCACGGCCGAAGCCCCAGCGGGTATCCTGATACCCACTGGGGCCATTCCTCAGACCGGCACTACCCGCCCGCGCTCAATCATCGCACCACTTGGCGACATCATCGCGCGAGCGCTGCAGGACCGCGGCTCGCTCCTCGTCGGTGAGGAACACGCGCTCACCGCTTTCATCGAGCCGGTACATGCGACCTATGTTCTCATTGTGCTCGAGCGTCTTGCGCGCGATCTCGCAGTTCTTTTTCCTGATCTCCTGTTGCGCCGCGGCATCCGGCTGCTGCGGCGCCGCTTCCTCGCTCGCACTCGTGGCGGGTGGCCGGGGCGGCGTGGTGCCGGGCTTGCCCACCGGCACTTCGACCTTTTCGGCCTTGGGCAGGTCGCCCGGTCGGTCGCTGAAATGCACATTGCCGTCCGGATCCATCCACTTGTAGACGGTAGCCGCGCCGACCGCGAACGGCAGGGCCAGCCATGCGAGCATCACGAACATGCCAAGGCGAACTTTCATATCGTAAGGTCCGATCGGAGAAAATCACCTCCATATCGGCCCCCCGGCAGCAGCCCTTAGGGACGAGCCCGAACCATATCCCGCTTTGCTACAATCGTCACACATCAGAGCCCTTACGGAGGGGGAATGGCCGACACACCGCTCGTTGCACAGAAACTGCCCTACATCGTCAATCTCACACCCGGCACCTACTACTGGTGCGCCTGCGGCCGCTCGGCAAACCAGCCATTCTGCGACGGCTCCCACAAGGGAACCGACATTACACCGCACGAATTCACGCTCGATCGGCCGCAGACCGTCATCCTGTGCGGCTGCAAGCACACCTCGGACAAGCCCTTCTGCGATGGCGCGCACGCGTCTCTGTAGCGCAAACAGAAAAGTGAAAAGTTGGGCCTGCGGCCATGGGGTCCGCAAGGCTTTCCTGTCATCTGTCATCCCTCATCTTTGCCCAAAAAAAAAGACCCTGCCTGAACGGCAGGGTCCGGTCCTTCCTGGACCTCACTTCTTCGCGTTTGCGGCGATGAATTCCGGGTAGGCTTCCAGTCCGCATTCCGCGAGATCGAGACCGGAGTATTCCTGCTCCTCGGAAACCCGCAGCCCGGACATCAGCCGGATGATGCCCCACACCAGAAGGCTGGCGAGAAACACCCAGGTAAAGATGATCAGGATGCCCGCAACCTGAGCCAGCAGGCTGGCCTCCCCGTTCGAGAGCAGCACCGCGAGGACGCCCCAGATGCCCACAGTACCGTGGACGGAGATCGCGCCGACCGGATCGTCGATGCGCAGCTTGTCCAGAAACACGATGGAGAAAACCACCAGCACTCCTCCGATTCCACCGATCATGGCGGCGAGCAGCGGAGACGGCGACAGCGGATCGGCCGTGATCGCCACCAGGCCCGCCAGCGCACCGTTGAGCACCATGGTCAGATCAGACTTGCCGAAGCGCAGACGCGACGCGATCATCGCTGCGACGACACCCGCGGCGGCCGCCAGATTTGTATTGACGAACACCAGAGCGACGTTGTTCGCGGAAGAAACGTCGGAGACCTTCAGCTCGGAGCCGCCATTGAATCCGAACCATCCCATCCACAGGATGAAGGTGCCGAGCGTGGCCAGGGGCAGGTTGGCTCCCGGGATCGGGTTGATCTGCCCGTTGGGTCCGTACTTTCCCTTGCGAGGACCGAGCAACAGCACCCCGGCGAGCGCTGCCGTCGCACCAGCCAGATGCACGATGCCGGATCCCGCATAATCGGAGTACCCGAGTTCGCTCAGGAAGCCGCCGCCCCAACTCCAGAAACCCTGGATCGGATAGATGAGCGAAGTCATCACCATGGCGAACAGAAAGAACGCCCAAAGCTTCATGCGCTCGGCAACGGCGCCGGAAACGATCGACATGGCTGTCGCCACGAATACCACCTGGAAGAAAAAGTCGGCGAGATTCGAGTAATACGGCGCATCTTCGCCCCCTGCAGTCACCGCTTCCACGGCATTGTCTTCGGTCCCGAGGAAGAAGCCGAGTCCTGGCACCACCGAGCTGAGTCCATCGCCATACATGATGTTGTAGCCGACGAACATGTACATCAGGCAGGCGATGCCAAACAGCCCGATGTTCTTGGTGAGGATGTCGACCGTATTCTTCGACCTGACCAGCCCCGTCTCCAGCATGGCGAAACCCGCGGCCATCCACATCACGAAGGCGCCAGAAATCAGGAAATAGAATGTATCGAGCGCGTAGCCCAGTTCTCTTGCTGCGTTCAGTGCTTCCACGTTGGCCTCCCGGACCGTATTGAATTAATCAGAGCGCGTCGCTGCCGGTCTCGCCCGTGCGAATGCGGACCGCTTGCTCGAGGTTGAAAACAAAGATCTTTCCGTCGCCGATCTTGCCGGTCTGGGCTGACCTGCTGATGGCTTCGATGACCTGATCGGTGAGGTGGTCGTCGATGGCGACATCGATCTTCACCTTGGGCAGAAAGTCGACCACGTACTCGGCCCCACGGTAGAGTTCGGTGTGCCCCTTCTGCCGACCGAAGCCTTTCACTTCGGTAACGGTGATGCCCTGCACGCCGATCTCGGACAAAGCCTCACGTACGTCGTCGAGTTTGAAGGGCTTGATAATCGCGCTGACCAGCTTCATCTCACTTCCCTCTTCAGGATAGAATGCGAATGGAACATGTCGGCCTGGCAGTAGCCGTGACGAGCAAGGAATTGCAGCATCCGTGCCACGGATTCAAGCAACGGATTCCATTTGATTTTTTTGTCGAGAACGGAATCCCTGCACTGCTGCACGCACCATTGAAGACTGCATCCGAACCGACACGCACCGTTCTTGCACGAACACGGTGCAGAAGCGCACACGCAGCGAGAGGAGTTCGCCCATGGTCGATGCAAAAGTAATCGAGGATCTCAGCAGGAAGCTGGCGGGACTCATCCCCGAAGGCGCCCGCGAACTTGGCGAAGACGTGGAGAAGAACGTGCGCGCCGTTCTGACCGGCGCCTTCTCCCGGCTCGATCTCGTCACGCGCGAAGAGCTGGAAGTGCAGAAGAGCGTGCTCGCGCGCACGCGGGAAAAGCTGACGGCACTCGAGCTGCGCGTTGCGGAACTAGAAGCCGTGGTGCGCTCGGCGCAGGACGAAACCGGCACCGCCTGAACCAGCGGCGCACGGCAGGGCGGACGGCGAGCGCCGTCCGAGGGTGGCGGATCATTCAGGGAAGAATGCCGTGTCGCTCGCTATCGTATATAGCCGCGCCCAGGCGGGCATGAATGCGCCGCTGGTCACGGTGGAAGTGCATCTCTCAAACGGACTGCCCGGTCTGGCCATCGTCGGTCTGCCGGAAACCGCAGTCAAGGAAAGCCGTGAACGTGTGCGCGCCGCGCTGATCAACAGCGGCTTCGACTTTCCCGCCCGACGCATCACCGTCAACCTCGCTCCCGCGGATCTTCCCAAGGAGGGCGGCCGCTACGATCTCGCCATCGCGCTCGGCATCCTCGGCGCCTCGCGCCAGCTCGATCCAGGCACCCTCGATGGGCACGAATTCATCGGCGAACTGGCGCTGACCGGCGCGCTGCGTCCGGTGCCGGGCGTACTGCCCGCCGTCTTGCAGACCCGCGCCGCGGATCGCTGCCTCATCACCTCGTCGTCCGGCGCGGCGGCCGCGGCCGTCATCGCCGATGCGCCGGTGCGGGGCGCCGAACATCTGCTCCAGGTGTGCGCGCACCTGGCGGGCACCGATGCGCTGCCGCAGGCCCGGCCGGAGACTCCCGTCGAACCTGCCCCCGAAGCCCCCGACATGGCCGACATCCGCGGGCAGCATCATGTGCGACGTGCGCTTGAAGTCGCTGCCGCCGGCGGCCATGGCGTGCTGATGATCGGACCACCCGGCACCGGCAAGAGCAGTCTTGCCGCGCGGTTTCCCGGCATTCTGCCGCCGATGACCGAACAGGAAGCGGTCGAGGCCGCAGCGCTCGCCTCGCTCGGACCGGGCGGCTTCCGGTCCTGCGACTGGCGGCGGCGCCCCTTCCGCTCTCCGCATCATTCGGCGACTCCGGCGGCACTCGCCGGCGGAGGCAGCATTCCCTGTCCTGGCGAAATATCGCTGGCTCACAACGGCGTCCTGTTTCTCGACGAACTGCCGGAGTTCGATCGGCGCGCACTCGAGGTGCTGCGTCAGCCGCTCGAGTCCGGCATGATCACCATTTCGCGGGCGCGGCTCCATGTCGACTATCCAGCCCGCTTCCAGCTGCTGGCGGCGATGAATCCGTGTCCCTGCGGCTATCTCGGACAGAAGGACGGTCGCTGCCGCTGCAGTGCCGAGCGCGTCGAGCACTACCGCTCGCGACTGTCCGGTCCGTTGCTCGATCGTATCGACCTGCACATCGAAGTGCCGCCCGTTCCCTATGCCCTGCTGCACGGCACGGCGGCGCCGCCCGGTGAATCCAGCGCCGTCATGCGCCAGCGCATCACCGAGGCACGGGCGCGCCAACTCGAACGCGACGGCAAGTCCGCCCACGCGCTGACCCCCGGCGAACTCCACGCAAGCTGCCCGATGCCCTCCGACGCCGCTTCTCTGCTCGAGCGCACCGCCCGACACTTCGGCTTATCCGCCCGCGCGGTGCACCGGGTCATCAAGGTCGCTCGCACCATCGCCGATCTGGACGAGGCGGATGACATCTCTCCCGCCCACATCGCCGAAGCGATCGGCTATCGCACCCTCGACCGCATGGCCTGAGGCAGCCGGATGAGCAGGCTCCGCCGGCAATGGCTTTGCCATCTTGTCCCCTATTTGTATCGGGAAAAAATGGGCGTAGTATTCCTTACGTAGTCATCTTTACGGGGTAGTGTTTTTCGCGCTGATCCCATGCCGCGGTCCGCGGCGGAGGCCCGTGATGCATCCGATGGTTCCCTACTGGTGGTACAAGAGCGCGGTCTCGGCAGGAAATTGCCGGAGAATCCTGGACCTTGGATTGGACACGATTGCCGCTCAGCGAACTCGAGGCATGGCGACGACCGGAACGACTTTCGGCGCATCCCACCGCGGAGCGGCGCGGGCCGGAGCCCAGGCCGCCGCCGACCGTACGCTGGATGATCTGACGGGCGGTGGATCCGATACCGCGACCCGGGAAAAGGTCAAGGCTCAGACCTACATCAGGGACTGCGAACTCTGTTTTCTCAATGAGGACTGGATCTACCAGCTGATCTATCCGCTGGTCGTCGACGCCAACGCCAGAGCCGGATGGCACTACGAATTCGATTATGCCGAGCCGGTACAGTTCACCGTTTATCATCCCGGCAACTTTTACGGCTGGCACATCGACGGTCATACCTGCCACCACTCGGCATTTCGCCTCCGGGAACCGGCCACGGTATTATCCGAGGGACGGACACCGAAGTTCCTGGTCGACAATCCACGGATGGTGGGCAAGGTGCGCAAGCTCAGCATCACCGTCAATCTCAGTCCGCCCGACAGCTATCAGGGCGGCAATCTGAAGTTCGACTTCGGACCGCACGCGCGCGAACGCTTCCACGAATGCGAGGAAATCCGTCCCCAGGGCTCAGCCGTGGTCTTTCCTTCCTACATCTACCATGAGGTCACCCCGGTAATCTCGGGCACACGCTATTCGATGGTGCTGTGGGCACTTGGGCAACCATTCCGCTGAGGAAATTCGGCACAAGGCTCCCCTCACCGCATGCCGCCATCGAATCCTTCAACGTGAGCGGTCTTTGCCGACGAACATCGCCGAGCCCAGCCTGTGGACAAATCGATGCCGTCCGCGCTGACAGCGCCGCTCGGCGATGCGTTGCAGCAGCCACCCTTTGCCGCATCCCACATCCAGCACCCGATCGCCATTGCTGAACCCGCAGTAATCGATGAGCAGATCCAGTTTCGCGGCACTGGTCGGGTTCTGCCAGGCATGGTCCCTGTCGGCAATAGTGTAGTAATCGAAGATGCCCATGATTGCCTCCTGCGCTGCCGAATGTCACATCGACACCGCTCAGGGGCAGAGATGATTTTCCCCTCAGATACGCTCTGCGCCGGAGCTTCGCGCCAGCAGGCGATCGAGCTGATCCGCAAACGCCTTGCGATCGGCCTGGCTCAAAGCCGCCGGGCCGCCGGTGCGGATGCCGCTCGCGCGCAGCGTGTCGAGAAAATCCCGCATCACCAGCCGGTCGCGAATACTGTCGGAGGTATGCCGTTCGCCGCGCGGGCTGATCACCTCGGCGCCCTTGGCAAGCGCGTCGGCCGCGAGCGGTATATCGCTGGTGACGACGATGTCACCGGCATTCACTCGCCTGACGATTTCCTCATCGGCGACATCGAATCCGGCGGCAACCTGCAGGACGCGGATCAATGGTGAACGCGGCACGTTCAGCGCTTGGTTGGCGACCAGCGTCACCGGGATACGTGTGCGCTCAGCGGCGCGAAAGAGAATGTCCTTGACCACCGCAGGACAGGCATCGGCATCGACCCAGATTTGCATGGCCACCCTGTTCGAGACGGAGTCAGACTCCGATTTTGCCGACATCAGCCGGCTGATGTCGCATAAAACACAAAGGCCGCGCTTCGTTCGAAGGGCGGCCTCTGCTTTCCCATTGCGCAACCGTCGTCAGCGCTTGTAGCCGCTGACCATGATGAAGGGACTCGGTGGCGCCATCTGCCTGGAACTGATGTCGGTGAAGCCGACCTCGCGCAGGAAGTCCTCCATCTCGGTGGTCGAGTAGGAGGAACCGGAGACGGTATTGATGATCTGGTTGACGCCGATCAGGGCAGCGAGCTTCGGGCCCTTCTTGTCGCCCAACAACAGCTGCTCCTGGATCATGATGACGCCATCCCTGTTCATCGAATCATAGCACTTCTTCAGCAGCTGGCGGATGTTTTCCGGCGACTCCTGGTTGGTCATCGACGACAGCAGCATGGCATCGTTGCCCGTGCCCAGACTATCGGTGTTGTAGTCGCCCGGCAGCAGCTTCACGCGATCGTGCATGTCGTACATGTCGACGACTTCCTTCGCGATCTTCAGATTCTGCTCGCGGTCCATGGCGACGGCATTGAGGCCGGAATAACGCTCGCAGAACTTCACCGCGAAAGTGGCCGGACCGCAACCGACGTCCATCAACTGCTTCTTGCCGGTGAGATCGAACATCGAGGTCAGCACGTCCGACTGCGACAGCGCGCGGTTGTGCATGCCCATCATGTAATTGCGGGTCTCTTCATCCGTGTAGGCCTGATGCATCAGCGCCGAGGGCTTGCCGGTCTTGACCACATCGTAGAGCTTGCCCCAGGCTTCGTACCAGTTCTCGAACATGTAGACGATGCCGCCCTGGTAGAACTTGCTCGACTCGGCAAGGAAGGTCTTGCTGAACTGGGAATTGCTGAACACATCACCGTCGCGATCGAGAAAGCCCAGCGAAACCAGCGCGCTCAGCAACGCGCCGAGGCAGCGGCGGTCCGATTCGGTCTCGCGCGTCAGGGTATCGAGATCCTTGCTCCCATCGGAGAGGAGATTGAAAACGTTCAGGCGGTTGGCAGCGTGGAGCACGCAGGAGTCCCAGTACGCGGAAGCGACCTGCATCACCCGCATGGGATCCATGCCTTCCGGCAGATCCCATCCCCACTCGCCATCGCCACTCTTCTTGTCACCCCAGGAATCAGACATGGATTTCCCCTGAATATTTCTGCTATCGGTCGACGGGCGCTGTAAAACGTTTGTTAGACATAACAAACCGCGCCGGAATTGTCCATAACAAACGGCCGTATAAGGCGCAGCAGCCGGCGCTCGCGCCAAATTCCAAGCCATTGATTTCGCGTCCCTATCGCGCGAACACTCGCTTGCTTATCGGCCTCTGTGCCGGTCTCTGCACCCCCCCGGGGAGCGGACATTGCGCAAGAATGGTGTCCGAGATCCGGCCGGATCGAGTTCGGTCCGGCCATCGCCCATTATCACGCCTGACGAAAAAATCTGCATCATGAACGGAAACATGAGGTCATGCGCACGCAAGGCCGATCCTCCGGCAATCCACTCGAACCGGGTGACAGGCCTGCGGCTTCTGCGTCAGCCCCCGCTGCTTGTCAGAATCTGATCCGCACCGAAGGCGCGCTGCGATCGCCCTGGCCATGATAGGCGGCTTCAATATTGTTGCCGTCGGGATCGAGCACGAACGCGGCATAGTAGCCCGGATGATATGGGCGCTCGCCCGGGGCGCCATTGTCCCGGGCGCCGTGCGCCAGCGCGACCCGGTAGAATTCATCGACCATGACCCGATCACGCGCCTGGAAAGCGAGGTGATGCCGGCCGGTCAAGGCTCCCTGCGCCGCCCCGCTGTTCGCCGCAGAAACGAACAGCTCGTCCGCCCAGAAAAATCCGTCGCCCGCGCCGCCGATGGGGATCCCGAGCACATCGAAGACGGCCTGATAAAAGGCCGGCTGGCCGGCAGGTCCCGGACCACCAATTGAATATGATCGATGAGACGACCTCGATGCAGTTCCTGTGTTTCCACATTGCGCTCCTTGAAGGTTGCGGTGCGTCGAATCGGCACATTCATGGGCCATCGAGCGGATCCTCGGGAAGAAGGTCGAGCAGCATGCCGCGAATACGCGATCCCCTCCAGGCATCCTCAGCATTCCGTAACGCTGACCGCAAGCCCGCCCAGCGAAGTCTCCTTGAACCGCGAAGACATCTCCTCGCCGGTCTGCTTCATTGCCGCAATGCAGCTGTCGAGCGGCATGAAGTGTTGTCCGCTGCCGCGCAGGGCGAGAGACGCGGCAGTATGCGCCTTGATGGCGCCGAAGCCATTGCGCTCGATGCAGGGAACCTGCACCAGCCCCCTGACCGGATCACAGGTCATGCCCAGGTGATGCTCCAGCGCGATCTCTGCGGCATTTTCCACCTGCCGCGGGGTTCCGCCGCGGATCGCGCACAACCCGGCTGCCGCCATCGCGGCAGCGGAGCCCACTTCGCCCTGGCAGCCCACCTCGGCGCCGGAGATCGAACTGCGATGCTTGATGAGCCCGCCAATGGCGGCTGCCGTTAGCAGGTAGTCACGAATCTCCTCCGTGCGGGCATGTTCGTGCACAACGCGATAGTAGAGGACCGCCGGGATGACGCCGGCCGCACCGTTGGTGGGCGCCGTCACCACCAGATGTCCTGCCGCGTTCTCCTCGTTGACCGCCATCGCATAGGCACACAACCAGTCGTTGACTGTTGCGTCCTCCGGCCTGGCATGCAGCTGCTCATGGAGCTGGCGGGCGCGGCGCGGCAGATCGAGTCCGCCGGGAAGCGTGCCACGCGCCTGGAGCCCGCGCTCGAGGCAACTCCGCATCGCCTGCCATATGGCATCCAACCCCTCGTTCAACACCGCCTCGGCCATCACGCTGCATTCATTGGCGCGCTTCATCGCGGCGATGGACAGACCGCTTTCCTCGGCCATGCGCAACATGGTTCTGGCCGAGTCGAAACCGAAAGGATAAGCATCGTCAGCAACCATGTGCAGGGGCGCCACCAGCTGGTGGATCTCGGCACCCGTGCTGACGAAGCCGCCGCCGATGGAGAAATAGATCACGGAGACAAGCGCCTCTCCGGCGGGATCGAGCAACTCGAAGATCATGCCATTGGGATGCTCCGGCAGCGGCTCGCCCCGATCGAAGACGACATCACGCGATGGCACGAAGCGAATGGCGGGCCCGCCCTCCGTCAGGATGCGCTCCCGCTCCCACAGCTCCGCCACCAGCGCATCGACGTCGCAGACTGCCGCCGCTCCGGGCGTATAGCCATGTAAGCCCATGGTCACCGCCCGGTCGGTGGCGTGTCCCTTGCCTGTATAGGCGAGCGATCCCTTGAGCGTGCAGCGCAGCGAGGCGTCATCAACCTCGGGGTGGGCGACAAGCCAGTCGCGGGCCAGCCCGACAAACGCCTTGGCAGCCGTCATCGGTCCCATGGTGTGCGAGCTCGATGGCCCGATCCCGATCTTGAACAGATCAAGCACGCTGATGAACATGAGCCCCCCGGATCACGCGAGCAATAGCCATGACGTCACATGCAGGCATCCATGGCCAGCAAGCGGCGGCGGCCATACGGCCGTCGCCCGGCGTAGCCAGCCCCTGGCAGGGCTCAATCGCCACTGTATGTATCCTGAGCGAACTCGATCAGGCAGAAGCCGTGACCGAAGGGATCGGAGAATGTGACGCACCTCGAGCCACGCCAGAGCACGATTCCGGTTTCCTGCATGGCGCCAGCGTCGATGGCTCGCTTCACGGCGTGCTCGAGCGCATCCACCACGAAATCGAGGTGTATCGGACTCCAGTGGCGCACATATTCGCGAGTCCGTGTGACCCCAAGCGCGGGCGATACTCCCTCCGGGCGCATCAGCAGGAAGATCGGACATGAAGCCCCGGTGAGTTCGGCGACGTCATCATCCAGCAGGCGGGCGAGCTTCAGGCCGATCGCCGCCGTATAGAAAGAGACCGCGGCATCCAGATCCGGAACGTCGATGTTGACGATCATGCCCGTCATCGACCCCCTACGGGGAATGCAAACGACGAGCGGTCTTGTCGATGGCATGGGGACAGGTTCACTGACCCGCCGTTGAATGCGCAGACCATCGTACTGCCTGGCTGACAACGCAAGCAGCCGGACCGAGGACTGTCTGGCCATCCGACGGAGATCGTGAAACAGGCTGGCGTGCGGGCAGCCGTGGGAACGCGCGCTGAGCGAAGACCTGGGTGGGACATGAGGGATATTCCCGCATGTCCCGTTCGCATCAGACGGAAAAACCTCTCGCGCGCAAAGCTTCCTTGGCCTCCAGCGCCGTCAGCGCCATGTCGAGATCGAGCTCCCAGTCATAAGGATCGACGGATTCGACTTCGCTGTCGACGTGGATGTGCTGCCAGGGCTCGTCGGCATAGATGCGGACGATGCGGGTTTCGGCAATGCTGGGGGTCAGGTCGGGCCAGACCTCATGCAGCAGGTCCCGCGGACGCTCGACGGTCCACTCGGCGATCTGCAGGTAGTTGTCCGGCAGTTCGTGATAGGCGGACCAGGTGCCGGTCTGCGGCCTGCCTGTCTCGTCGCTGTGTTCGGTGTGGACGAAGACGATGAGCTTCGGCCGGTGCGCAACGATCTGGGGCGTGCGATCGATGCCGGAAGGCATCCATGCGGAAAAGGCGACATCGAAGGGACGAGTCAACTCGTCGAGAGTCAGCTCGAGCGGCTCGTAGACCCTGGAGTCGTAGAAGCGTTCGATCTGGTTGGGCTTGTCGGCAGGATCGCGCACGCCGATGACGCGCACGCCCTCGCGGCCAAGCAGGCTGCCGAGAAAGCCATTGCGTCCGTGCACATCGCACACCAGCGGATCATCGGCCACCTGTTTTGCGCAGGCGACGATCTGGCGCAACTCGGCGCGCAGCGGATAGAAGGGCGCCACGGTCTGTGCGTGCGTGGCGGGGTTTCGATCCGGGTTGCTGAAGATGAGTGCGTGCAAGGGCAGGCGGCTGATGCGTTCGGCGAACGGCGCATTCTCGTTCCAGGCGGGATGCATCCGCTCCTGGAACTCGACGATACGGTTGAACATCTCGTCCGTGAACGATTCCATTTCCCGCAGCTTCTCGAACTGCGGCGGAATCGGCGCGCGCATGGATGGCGGCTCCATCATCGGCTCTCGCGCTTGTCCATGTGATACGGGGCGGAGAGTTCGTGCACGCTGTCGATGAATACACGCACGTTCTCCGGATCGATACCGGGATGGATGCCATGGCCGAGATTGAATACGTGGCCATTGCCGTGACCGAAACTGTCGAGCACGAAACCGACTTCCTCGCGAATGCGCGCCGGTGCGGTGTACAGCACGCAGGGATCCATGTTTCCCTGCAGTGCGACCCGGTCGCCGACGCGGCGGCGCGCCTCCCCGATATCGATGGTCCAGTCGATGCCGAGCGCATCGGCGCCGGTGTCGGCCATCGCCTCCAGCCAGCCGGCGCCACCCTTGGTGAACAGCACCACCGGCACGCGGCGTCCCTCGGCCTCCCGTCGCAGGCCGGCGACGATACGACGCATGTATTCGAGCGAGAAAGCATGATAATCACGCGTGGTGAGCACACCCCCCCACGTGTCGAAGATCATCGCGGCCTGGGCGCCCGCAGCGATCTGCGCGTTCAGGTAATCGGTCACCGAATCGGCGAGCCGGCCGAGGAGACGATGCATCAGTTCGGGCTGGTCGAACATCATTCCCTTGACCAGCGAGAAATTCTTGCTCGAACCGCCTTCGACCATGTATGTCGCGAGCGTCCATGGGCTACCGGAGAAACCGATCAGGGGAACGCGCCCGTGCAGTTCCCGGCGAATGAGGCGCACCGCATCCATCACATAGCGCAGTTCCTCTTCCGGATCGGGACGGCCGAGCGCTTCGATGTCCGCGGCCGAGCGCACCGGCCGCTCGAAGCGCGGACCCTCGTTCTCGGCGAAGTACAGACCCAAGCCCATGGCGTCGGGAATGGTCAGAATGTCGGAAAACAGGATGGCGGCATCGAGCGCGTAGCGATCGAGCGGCTGCAGGGTCACTTCGCAGGCAAGTTCCGTATTCCGGCACAGATCCATGAAACTGCCGGCCCGTTCCCGGGTCGCGCGATATTCCGGCAGATACCGGCCCGCCTGACGCATCATCCATACCGGAGTCACATCCACCGGCTGCCGCAGCAGGGCGCGAAGCAGCCTGTCGTTCTTCAGTTCCGTCATGTCCTCACCGAGGCAATTCCGAGTGCCCCATCAGAAATTCATCCACCGCCCGCGCCGCCTGACGCCCCTCGCGGATGGCCCAAACCACCAGCGACTGGCCGCGACGCATGTCTCCTGCCGAAAATACCTTTGGAATCGAGGTGGCGTAACGATCCGTATCGGCAGCGACGTTGCCGCGCGCATCGAGCGCAACGCCGAGTTCCTCGATCATACCCTGATGCACCGGATGAACGAAGCCCATGGCCAGCAAGACCAGATCCGCCTTCAATTCGAGCGGCTGTTCCGGAAGCTCCTTCATCTGCCACTTGCCGGCCGCATCCTGTGTCCACTCGACTCGCACCGCCCGCAAAGCCTTCACTTTGCCGTTTTCACCGACCATTTCCTTGGTGAGAACGCCCCACTCGCGCGCCGCGCCTTCGGCCTGGGAGCTTGATGTGCGCATCCGGTTGGGCCAATAGGGCCAGCTCGTCCCCTTGTCCACCTTCTCCGGCGGCCGCGGCATGATCTCGATCTGCGTCACCGATAGCGCGCCCTGGCGAATGGAGGTACCGATGCAGTCCGAGCCGGTATCACCGCCGCCGATGACCACGACGTGCTTGCCCTCGGCAGTGATGGCGCCATCGGCCCCGACCACGTCGCCGGCCACGCGGCGATTCTGCTGGGCGAGAAAATCCATTGCGAAGTGAACGCCATCGAATTCGCGTCCGGGAACCTCGAGATCACGCGGGCGCTCGGAGCCGCCGGCCAGCACCACGGCATCGAACTCGTCCACCAGGCTGCGCACCGGCAGGTCACGGCCGACATGCACGCCGGTGCGGAAGACGACGCCCTCGGCTTCCATCTGCCGCACCCGGCGATCGATGAGATGCTTGTCCATCTTGAAATCCGGGATGCCGTAGCGCAGCAGTCCGCCGACGCGATCCTGCTTCTCGAATACGGTGACATCATGCCCGGCGCGCGCCAGTTGCTGCGCACAGGCAAGTCCGGCGGGCCCGGAGCCGATGACCGCGGCACGCTTGCCAGTTCGCTGCCGCGGCGGTTGCGGAACGATCCAGCCCTGCTCCCAGCCCTTGTCGGCAATCGCGCCTTCGATGCTCTTGATCGTCACCGGCGTGTCTTCGATGTTCAGCGTGCATGCTTCCTCGCAGGGCGCAGGGCAGATGCGGCCGGTGAACTCCGGAAAGTTGTTGGTCGATTGCAGCACATCCAGCGCATCGCGCCACTGCTGACGATAGACCAGGTCGTTCCAGTCCGGAATGATGTTGTTGACCGGGCAACCCTGATGGCAGAAGGGGATGCCGCAGTCCATGCAGCGCGCGCCCTGAACGCCGAGCTCGGCATCCGAAAGCGGAAGAACGAATTCCGAATAGTGGCGAATCCGCTGCTCTACCGGCTGGTAGCCGCGGTCCTTGCGCTCGTACTCGAGGAAACCGGTGGGCTTGCCCATGATCAATACCCTCCCTTGGCCATGGCCGTGCGCTGACCTCGCCCCGGCTGGGCGAGCTTCATGCGCTCCAGAGCATTGCGGTAATCGACCGGCATCACCTTGACGAACTTCGGCCGGTAGGCGCGCCAATCGGCGAGGATGCGCTTGCCGACCGCACTGTCGGTGTAGCGTACATGCCGCTCGATCAGCGTGCGCAAGCGGCGTTCATCGTTGCAGCTCATGTCGTGCATCAGATCGACTACGCCATGGCTTTCCAGCTCGCCGCCCATCGGCTCGATCGCGCTCATCGCCTCCTCTTCCTCGACTACCGGCTCCAGGCCAACCATCGCCAGATTGCAGCGACGCTCGAAGGTCCCGTCCTCATCCAGCACATAGGCGATGCCGCCGCTCATGCCAGCGGCGAAGTTGCGGCCGGTGGCTCCGAGCACGAGCACCAGGCCGCCGGTCATGTATTCGCAGCCATGGTCCCCCGTGCCTTCGATGACGGCGATGGCGCCGGAGTTGCGCACGGCGAAGCGTTCACCGCCGACTCCGCGGATATAGCATTCGCCGCTGATGGCGCCATACAGCACCGTGTTGCCGACGATGATATTGTCCTCGGCGACAATGCGGGTGTGCTGTGGCGGGCGAACGATGATGCGGCCGCCCGACAGGCCCTTGCCCACATAGTCGTTCGCCTCGCCGCGCAAATCGATGGTAATGCCGTGAGCCAGCCAGGCGCCGAAGCTCTGACCGGCGATGCCGCGCGCGGTGATGTGAATGGCGTCATCGGGAAGACCTGCGTGACCATAGCGTTCAGCCACCCGACCCGACAGCATCGCGCCGAAGCTGCGGTTGAGGCTGCGGACGGGAATATCGATGCGCACCGCTTCGCCGCCCTCGAGCGCGGGCCGGGAAAGCTCGATGAGCCTGTGATCCAGCGCCTGCTCCAGTCCGTGATCCTGGCGCTCGCGATTGTATACCGCCACCTCCGGTCCCACGGGCGGACGATACAGCAGCCGGGCGAAATCGAGTCCCTTCGCCTTCCAGTGATCGATGGCGCGACGCATGTCAAGCACATCCGAGCGACCGACCATTTCATCGATGGTGCGAAAACCAAGTCGTGCCATCAGGCCTCGCACTTCCTCGGCAACCATGAAGAAGTAGTTGACCAGGTGTTCGGGCTTGCCGGTGAAGCGCTTGCGCAGCACCGGATCCTGGGTGGCGACGCCGACCGGGCAGGTGTTCAGGTGACACTTGCGCATCATGATGCAGCCTTCGACGATCAGCGGCGCGGTGGCGAAGCCGAATTCGTCGGCCCCGAGCAAGGCACCGATGACCACGTCGCGCCCGGTGCGCAGGCCGCCATCGACCTGTACGGCGATGCGGCCCCGCAGCCTGTTCAGCACCAGGGTCTGGTGGGTTTCGGCAAGACCGATCTCCCAGGGCAGACCGGCATGCTTGACCGAAGTCAGCGGGCTGGCGCCGGTGCCGCCATCATGGCCGGCGATGGTGACATGGTCGGCATGCGCCTTCGATACGCCCGCGGCCACCGTGCCGACACCGACCTCGGACACCAGCTTGACGCTGACGCGGGCCTTGGGATTGACGTTCTTCAGGTCGTGGATGAGCTGCGCCAGATCCTCGATCGAGTAGATATCGTGATGCGGCGGCGGCGAGATCAGACCGACGCCCGGCGTCGAGTGACGCACCTTCGCGATGACTTCATCCACCTTGTGGCCGGGCAGCTGACCGCCCTCGCCGGGCTTGGCGCCCTGGGCCATCTTGATCTGGATGTCATCGGCATTCACCAGATACTCGGTCGTCACGCCGAAGCGCCCGGAAGCCACCTGCTTGATCGCCGAGCGCATCGAGTCGCCGCTCGACAGGGGACGGAAGCGCTCGGGCTCCTCGCCGCCCTCGCCGGTGTTGGACTTGCCACCGATCCGGTTCATGGCGATCGCCAGCGTGGTATGCGCCTCACGGGAGATCGAGCCGTAGGACATCGCACCGGTGGCGAAGCGCTTCACGATCTCCACGGCCGGCTCGACCTCCTCCAGCGCAACCGGTTCACGTTCAGCAAAGCGGAACTCGAACAGGCCGCGCAGGGTCAGCAGACGCTGATCCTGCTCGTTGATCAGGCGAGCGAATTCCGCGTAGGTCCGATAATCATTGCTGCGTGTGGCGTGCTGCAGCCGCGCGATGCTGTCGGGGGTCCATGCATGATCCTCGCCGCGCACGCGGAAGGCATAGTCGCCGCCGACATCGAGCGCATTGCGATAAACCAGTGAGTCGCCGAATGCATCGCGATGCCAGCGCACGGCCTCCTCCGAGACCTCGCGCAGCCCGATGCCTTCCACCGCAGTCGCGGTGCCGGTGAAATAGCGCTCGACGAAGGCACTGGACAGGCCCACGGCGTCGAAAATCTGGGCGCCACAATAGGACTGGTAGGTCGAGATTCCCATCTTCGACATGACCTTGAGCAGCCCCTTGTCGATCGCCTTGGTATAGCGCTTGCCGGCTTCCGCCGGATCGATGTCGCCAGGCAGCTCCCGGCACAGCCGGGCCAGCGTCTCGAAGGCGAGATAGGGATTGATCGCCTCGGCGCCATAACCGGCAAGCATCGCAAAATGATGGACCTCGCGCGCCGCGCCGGTCTCGATCACCAGCCCGCATTCGGTGCGCAGGCCGGCGCGGACCAGATGATGGTGCACCGCTGCCGTTGCCAGCAAGGCCGGCACCGCGACATGCTCGCGACCGACCGTACGGTCGGAAAGAATGAGGATGTTATGGCCTTCGCGCACCGCTTCTTCCGCCGCCGCGCGCAGCCTGTCGAGTGCAGGCTCCATGCCGTCCACGCCCTGCGCGGCTGGATAGCAGATATCCAGGGTGCGGGTACGGAAGGCGCCGCGCGTATGCTCATGGATTCCGCGAATGCGCTCCACATCCTCATTGCTGAGGATGGGCTGGTCGACCTCAAGCCGCATGTGCGTATCGCCCTGATCGAGTCCGAGCAGGTTGGGACGCGGACCGATCAGCGACACCAGCGACATCACCAGCTCTTCGCGGATCGGATCGATCGGCGGATTGGTGACCTGGGCGAAGTTCTGCTTGAAGTAATTGAACAGCGGCTTGGGCTTGCTCGACAGCACCGCAACCGGATTGTCAGCACCCATCGAGCCGACCGCTTCCTGACCGGTAGCCGCCATCGGCGCCAGCAGGAACCGCACGTCCTCCTGGGTGTAACCGAATGCCTGCTGCAGATCGAGCAGCTCATTCTCGCAGCGCACCGCCGCCGGCTTCGCCGATGCGGGCAGGCTGCCAAGACGGATCTGCGTCTGATCCAGCCATTGGCGATACGGATGCGCGCTGGCGAGTCCCGTCTTCAGCTCCTCGTCGTCAATGATGCGGCCCTGATCCATGTCGATGAGGAACATGCGCCCCGGCTGCAGACGCCACTTCTTGACGATGCGCTCTTCGGGAATGTCGAGCACGCCCATTTCCGAGGCCATGACCACCAAGTCGTCGTCCGTGATGAGATAGCGGGCGGGGCGCAGCCCATTGCGGTCCAGCGTCGCGCCGATCTGGCGACCGTCAGTGAAGGCAACCGCCGCCGGACCGTCCCAGGGCTCCATCAGCGCGGCATGATATTCGTAGAATGCGCGGCGCGACTCCGACATCAGCGGATTGCCGTGCCAAGCCTCCGGGATCAGCATCATCATCGCATGCGCCAGCGAGTAGCCGCCCGCGACCAGCAGTTCCAGCGCGCTGTCGAAGCATGCCGAATCCGACTGGCCTTCGAACAGCAGCGGCCACAGCTTGTCCAGATCCTCGCCGAGCAGCTCCGAGCGCATCGAATGACGGCGCGCCGCCATCCAGTTGAAGTTGCCCCGCAGCGTGTTGATCTCGCCGTTGTGCGCGATCATCCGGAAGGGATGAGCGAGATCCCATGACGGAAAGGTATTGGTCGAAAAGCGCTGATGCACGAGCGCCAGCGCCGATACCATGCGCTCGTCCTTGAGGTCCGGGTAATACGAATCGACCTGATTGGCGAGCAGCATTCCCTTGTAGACAAGGGTGCGCGAGGACATGGACGGGATGTAGAAGCATTCCCGGCGCGGCCAGTCGCTGGCGCGAACCGCGTTTTCGACGAGCTTGCGGATCACCAGCAACTTGCGCTCGAAGGCGGAAGCGGCGCAGTCCTCACCGCGCCCGATGAACACCTGCCGCACCAGCGGTTCCACCGCCTTGACGCCTTCGCCGATGCAGGCATTGCTGGTCGGCACGTCGCGCCAGCCGAGGAAGTGCTGACCTTCATCGGCGATGAACTGCTCGAGCAGCGCCTCGCAGCGCGCACGGGTGGAAGATTCACGCGGCAGAAAAACCATGCCGACACCGTATTCACCACGCGGCGGCAGTTCGATGCCGCGCTCGACACAGACCTCGCGCAGAAACGCGTCGGGCATCTGGATGAGGATGCCGGCGCCATCGCCAGCAAGCGGATCGGCGCCGACCGCGCCGCGATGGGACAGGTTCTCCAGGATTCCGAGCCCCTGGCGGACGATCGCGTGACTGGCGTGACCCTTGATGTGGGCGATGAACCCTACGCCGCAGGCGTCATGTTCGTTACGTGGATCGTAGAGGCCTTGCTGGGCCGGAAGTCCGTTATTAACACCATCATCATTCATCGTGATTGCATCCTGGATCGTCATTAATCGCTTGCCGCACAACTGGGGTCAGGCAAGCCGTACGATCGGGCGGACGCGCTCGTGTATATCGATCAGGTGTCAGTGGGAAAATAGCCATGCGGTCGGGCACTGGGCCCCCTCCGATCCGGCGACTTCGCTGCGGGCCGGGTTGCCCGTCTTGCGCACAGGAGAATTCCCGCACGGGTACGAGAGACGCAAGGGGAGAAAAGTATACTCGCCCACTCGGAGGCTATCAAATCCGATGAATGGCAAATCAACAGGCTGTGAGCGGGACGGGCCTGGATCAGGCTGCTTGAGCCGGTGAGAAGGATGGGGCAAGTTCCACCACGATGCCCGGCCTTCCCTTTCGCGAGCACCGCGGGAAACCGGATGATGGATGCGGCGACCGGGCTGAAGCGATCATCACCCGCCGCTCTCCTGGGAGGCGATGGCGGCCTGAATATCGCCCATGGATCGTACCCAGGGCTTCAGCCCGGCAATGTGGGCGAGATCCCCCTCGATCGCCTGGTTCGCCTCCTCCCGGCTTGAGAATAGACCCCAGACCAGCGCATACAGAGCCGGATCTCCGCTGCGCGCCCGGAATACAGCTGCGCCGGACTCCAGACGATGTTCTTCGATCAGCGCAAGCAGCCGTTCCTCTCGGCTGGCGAAAAGCTGCACCGTCCATGTGTGCGGCGCCTGTGCGAGCAGCCAGGCTTCGCGGCGGGGCGCCCATGGGTCCTCGGTCCCTGGCGACTGCGCGGCAGAAGCGCCTTGCGGCCCCTTGCCGGCCACCACTTCCGGTCCGTCCAGAGTCCCGACAACGCCAGGTTCCTCGGGCACGCGTAGCGGCGCAGGAGCTTTCGCGGACGTCCTCTCCTCCTGCCGGTCGGCGGAAGCAACGCTCACCCCGCTTTCGGCCTCTTCCACACGACTCTCGTCGACAGATAACACACCATCCGAATCAGATAGTTCTCGGTCTCCTTCGAAAATTTCGGTGACCGCCTCCGCGGAGCCGCCTTCGAGATCGAGAAAAACATCAGAATTATCAGGCAGCTTGCCTGGAACCTCTGGATCCGGCGCCGAGTCGCCAAATAATACCTCAACAGAATCAGTCGGTTCCCGGACGGTGGCCGCGGACCCGACAACAGAACTTCCCCGATCGTCGCGCATGAGCGTAGAAAGCTCTTCCCGATAGACGAGTGCGACTCCGGCCAACGCCACCACCAGGGCCGCAAATCCATAACGCAACAGGATGCCGGCATCGCTGGGACCGGCCGCACCGCCAACCGCACCGTCCTCTTTCCTGCGCAGCCTGCGCTGCCCTTCTTCCAGCACCACCCGCGCGAACTCATTGATGCGGCTGGGTAATCCGCGTGAGGCGGTATGGATGTAGCGAACCACTGCGGGAGTGAAGGCGGTGCTCGTCTCCATACCGGCGAGCGCAAGGCGATGCCTTATATATGCACCTGTGCCCGCTTCAGTGAGCGCCTGCAGTTCGAACACATGGGCCACGCGCGCCTGCAGGCGATCACCGACCCCCTCGATGCGGGACCCGAGCGCCGACGCTTCCCCGGCAAGGACCACCGCGATCGGTTTTTCTCCATCCTCCCGCGGCTCGGTGAGTTCAACCAGAAACTGGAAGGCCGACGACGGCAACAGATGCGCATCATCCACGACCAGGACCGGCAGCAGGGCGCCGCGGCGGAGGACGAACAGGCCGCGTCTCAGCCGACGCAGGCGCTCTTCCCGGTCCGCATCCCCATCGGGGCGTACCGACAGTTCCTGATCCAGCGACTCCAGCAGGGATATATCATCCAGCGCCGGGCCGCCGGGCAATGAAAGGACGCGCCAAGTGTCGCCCGCCCCGGCGATGAACTTCTTTATAAACAGAGATTTGCCGCTCCCGCTCTCGCCGGTGACGAGAAGCAGATCGCTATAGGGCGCGAGATGAAGCAATAGCTTCAGGCTGTTTTCGCGGGTCGGGTCGGGATACCAGGCGCTTTCATCGCACCAGGACTGGAAGGGATCGCCGGCCATGCGGTGCGATGGCGCGGCTTTGCCGCCATCCGCACCGGAATCATCCGCGCTGGCGGAAGCGGAAATCATTCGCTCAGTTGCTCTCCCTCGAAGAACACCACGCGATAACCGCGTCGGAGTTGTTCATCACGGATGCGCATCATGGCCGTCGTTGCTTCATCGCGATCCGGATGATGATCCCGGAGCATGCGGCCGCCGCTCCCCTGCGTGCCCCATTCCCTTACCAGCGACCAGCCACCGAGCAGGTCCCGCTGCAGGATCAGGTGATAGAAGCGCGGCGGTCGATCGTCGCCGGGCGGTGTCTGCATATAGATGTGCATTGCACTGTGCCTGACACCACCGGCTCAGGTCAGTCCGGCCGGATCGAACAGTCTTTCGTATTCGCCGATGGCGTAGCGATCGGTCATGCCCGCGATGTAGTCTGCCACCACCCGCGCCCGACCCGCAATCTCCCGGGCACCGCGGATCTTGTCCTGATAATCAGGCGGCAACAGCAGCTCATCGTCCATGAACGTCTCGAACAGCGCGCTGACGATACGATCCGCCTTGGCTGTCATGCGGCGCACACGGTAGTGACGATAGAGGTGCTCGCGCAGGAAGCGCTTCAGCTCCAGATTGCGTTTCGCCATCGCCTCGCTGAAGCCGATCAGCGGCGCCGGCGCCGTGCGCACGTCCTCGACACCGTGCGGAGCGGCAGCGGCGATCGCGGCGCGGCTGGATTCCACCAGATCGCTGACCTGGGAATCGATCATGCGGCGCACGACTTCGTGCAGCAGCCGCCGCCGCGAGATGCCGGGCCAGGCATCGGCCACCCGCCGGTACTGTACGGCGAACAGATCGATGTCGCAGAGCTGCTCGACCGTGATCAGTCCGGCGCGCAGGCCGTCATCGACGTCGTGATTGTTGTAGGCGATCTCGTCGGCAAGATTGGCAAGCTGCGCTTCCGGGCCCGGCTGACGTCCCTGCAGGAATCGCTCGCCCAGATCGCCGAGCCGGCGCGCGTTGGCGGGCGAGCAGTGCTTGAGGATGCCCTCCCGCGTTTCCCAGGTCAGGTTGAGGCCGTCGAAATCCGCATAGCGCTCCTCGAGTTCGTCCACCACCCGCAGCGACTGCAGATTGTGCTCGAAGCCCCCGTAGTCCTTCATGCAGCGATTGAGCGTATCCTGTCCGGCGTGCCCGAACGGCGTGTGCCCGAGATCGTGGGCCAGCGCGATGGCCTCGGTGAGATCTTCGTTGAGGCCCAGTGCGCGCGCCGCCGAGCGGGCGATCTGGGCCACTTCGATCGAATGCGTCAGTCGGGTGCGAAACATGTCGCCGACATGATTCACGAACACCTGGGTCTTGTATTCGAGCCGGCGAAAAGCGCCGGAATGAACGATGCGATCGCGATCGCGCTGGTATTCGCTGCGCAGCCTGGGCGGCGGCTCGGGATGGCGCCGCCCGCGCGAGGTTTCATCGCGCGCGGCCCAGGGCGCCAGACCGCCGCCGTTCAAGCGCCCTCCACCCGGCAGGCGGCGATGGTTGCGCGCAGTGCCTGCGGATCGAAGTTCGCGGTGACCAGCGATGAACCGATGCCGTCGAGCAGCACCAGGCGCAGCTGGCCGGCCTCCACCTTCTTGTCCACGGCCATCAGCGCGATGAACCTGTCGGTGCTGAGCTCGGCCGGCAGGTCGACAGGCAGTCCGGCACGCGCGATCAGGGCGCGCGCACGCTCGCAGTCCCCGGCCGAGATCCAGCCCAGGCGTGCCGACAGATCCGCCGCCGCGCGCATGCCCGCGGCCACCGCCTCGCCGTGCAGCCAGGCACCATAGCCCATGCCAGTCTCGATGGCATGACCGAAGGTATGACCGAGATTGAGCAGCGCGCGACGCCCGCTCTCGCGCTCGTCCGCCGCCACTACCTCGGCCTTGTTGCGGCAGGAGCGCTCGATGACATGCATGAGCGCTTCGGGCTGCCGCGACAGGACTTCCTCCTGGTGATCCTCGAGCCAGGCGAAGAACTCGGCGTCGCAGATCAGGCCGTACTTGATCACTTCCGCCACGCCGGCACGCAACTCCCGATCGGGCAGGGTATCGAGCACGCCGGTGTCGGCGATCACGGCGCGCGGCTGATGGAAGGCGCCGATCATGTTCTTGCCCAGCGGATGATTGATGCCGGTCTTGCCCCCGACCGAGGAATCCACCTGAGCGAGCAGGGTGGTCGGGATCTGCACGAAGGGCACACCGCGCTGGTAACAGGCGGCGGCAAAACCGGCCATGTCCCCCACCACGCCCCCGCCCAGGGCCACCACCGTGGTCTTGCGACTGAAGCGCGCGCCGAGCAGCGCATCGTAGATACGCATCAGCGTAGCGTCATCCTTGTAGCGTTCGCCATCAGGCAGCACGACGGCCTCGCAGCGCATCCCTGCGCATGCGACCCGCACTGGCTCCAGATACAGCGGCGCCACCGTCTCGTTGGTCACGATCATGACCTCGCTGCCCGCGATGGCATCGCGGAGCAACTCCGGCCGGGCCAGCAGCCCCGGACCGATATGGATCGGATAGCTGCGATCGCCGAGATCGACGGTCAGAGTCCGCATCATGACTGTACGCTCCGCATCTCCAGCGGACCGGCGCTTCCCGCTCCACCGGTCGGCTGCTCGCTGAGATAACGGACGATGAATGCGGTAGCGCTCTTCACGCCGCGCCGCTCGGTATCGAGGATGACATCGGCGATTTCGCGATAGAGCGGGTCGCGCTCGGCGATCAGCTCGGCGATACGGGCACGGGGATCCGCGGTGCGGAGCAGCGGCCGGTGCTGGCTACGGCGGGTACGGGCATGGATACGGTCAGGCGAGGCGCTGAGATAGACCACCACCCCGCTGCGCGCCATGTCGGCCCGGTTTCGCGGATCGATCACCGCACCGCCACCGGTGGCAATCACCAGCGCGCGGCGCGAACTCAAATCCTCGATCACCGCCCGCTCGCGACGACGAAAACCCTCCTCGCCCTCGATATCGAAGATCCAGGGGATGTTCGCCCCGGTGCGCTGCTCGATCTCGTGGTCACTGTCGATGAATTCGCGGTCCAGCGCCCGCGCCAACTGACGGCCCACCGTGGTCTTTCCGACCCCCATCGGACCGATCAGCCAGACATTCTGTTGTGCCTCCATGTCGCTAATGTTAGGCACAGCGGCGGGGGTTCACAACAGGAAAGTCATGTTCGTATAAAGGAAAAGGCCCGGACGGCAAACCGTCCGGGCCTGACGCCCATCGATCATGCCCCAATCAGGGCGCGCTTTCCAAGCTGGCGCTCAGGGACAGACGCCGATCCCGAAGGGGCTGGTCGCGCCCGGAGGAGCGACGTTCTCGTCGCCCAGCGCCGCGGCGGCAACCGGCAGCCAGAAATCCTGGACATCGATCGACTCGGTACCATCCACCGTCGTACTGGCGCTGAGACGGACCTGAACCCACTGTGCGAACTGCTTGGGATAGGTGATCAGGAACTGGAACGTTCCGTCCGCACCCGTGGTCACCGAGGACGGCACCGAAGCCACGTTACCCGGGGTCAACTGACCGTCTCCGTTGTTGTCCTCGGTAGACGGAATCAGGTCCAGTATGCCGTTCATGTTCCGGTCTTCGTTCGCGCACTCGGATCGATCATGCTCAGCATTGATCGTGCTTAGCGGCGCACCGAGATACCCGGGGATGTACCAAACAGCACCATCCCATTCATAGCGCCCCTTGGCATAGGCAGCGGGGTTGCCCGGCAAGGTTGAATCAACAGGGTTCACGGCAAGATTGAGTCGCACGCCGGCGGCAGCGTTACCACTGGCGTCGGTGACGATCGCCGTATAAGGCTGGCCATATTGCGTATCGTTGAGATCGTTGATGGTATTGCCGGTACCCAAGCGGATGAAGAGCGCGCTCTGCGCGACGGTCAGACTCACCGTACCGGAGATTGTGCTTGCACCCTCGGCCACATCGGCACGAATCTGGACACCGTCCCTAGCGGTGGTCGCCGAAGAAGAAACGTAGGTAGTCGTGGCCTGTCCCTGAAAATTGGTGGTCGCCGTGGGAGACAGCAGCTGACCGCCGCTGTTGTCCTGAACCAGGGAGAAATTGACCACCTTGTTTGCTACCAGGTTGTTGTCGGCGTCACGCACGGTGGCAATGATCGTCGATTGCTGCGGCACGGTCTCCGAACCGTTGTTAGGACCAATCGTCGACGGACTGGCCTGCAGGTTGACGGAGGAAGCCGTGGTGGCAACGAAATTCACCGCCCGGCTGGTGGTCACTCCTCCGGAAGCGGAAGCCCGCAATGTCGCCGGCCCGGCATTGTTCGAACGAATATAGACGCCGGCCGTACCGGCGCCATTGGTCAACACGGGCGTCACCGCGCTAGCACAGCCATCATCAGCGTACAGCGTGCCACGCGTGGTCGAGAAACTCACCGCCTCGCCACTCACCGGAGTGCCGGATTGCTGCCAATTGGCGGTCACGGCGACGCAGGTATTGATCGGAATAATCGCATCCGGCGCTGGCGCGGTAATGAAGAATTCGTCCCCGGAAACCTCGATCGTATGAACCGCACTCGCACCCTGCGCGGATGCCGTTATGGTATCCGTACCAGGGTTGTTCACGTTCAGGACGAGATGAACCTGGCCATTGGCATTGGTGGTCAACGTCGGACTGACAATCGTATTGCCGAGGGCCGAATTTACTGTGACGGTACGCCCCGATATTGGATTGTCTGCCGAATCACGCAGGGAGATCGTCAGCGCAGTGCTGTCGTTGAGAGCAGCGGAACCTTCGCCATTGATGCTCAGCCTCGTCCCGGTCACATTCACACTGACGCTTTCCTCGAGATCACCCGAGAATGCCCGAACCGTGATGGAGCGGTTGGTCTCATCTCCTCCGGTAGTGAGCAGCGCCAGCGCCTGACCGGCCCCGCCGGTCGTGGTCTGCGTTACTTCCAATGCCCCACTGTCGGACGAGAAACTGACCGGCACATCGCTGATCAAGTTATTGCTGCCGTCCCGGACAATGGCGGTGATCACGACATTGCTGGCGCCGCTCGAACCAAGCTGAGGCGAACTGGCCAGCAGCGTGAGGGCAGCGGGCGACACCGCAACACCGGTAGCCGGATCGCCGTTGCCGCCGACAAAGCCATCGTCATCTCCGCCGCAGCCTGCGACCAGCAGCACGGCCATCACAGCCACCGTTCTACGCAAGTATGCCCACATCTCCCCATGTCCTCCGGTTCTGCGTGATGCGCCGGCCCTGATCGGGCGGACGCCACGCGCGCTTTCTGAATCGTTCCCTTTCATCGTGCCCGCGCGGCGGGCTCACGCTCACCGCATGGTGAGCGACTCCTTGAGGATCTTCGGCGTGACGAAGATCAGCAGTTCGTTCTTGCTGTCGATCTTGGCGGACTGACGGAACAGCACGCCGAGCAGCGGCAGATCGCCGAGCAACGGCACCTTGGAAACACCCTCGGAGCGCTCCTGCTCGTAGATGCCGCCGAGCACCACGGTTTCGCCGTTGCTGACCAGCACCTGGGTAGTAACCGCGCGCTTGTCCACGCTGGGCACACCCTGGAACACCTGGCCCACGCTGTCCTTGCTCACGGTGAGATCGAGGATGATGCGGTCGTCCGGCGTGATCTGCGGCTTGACCGTCAGGCCGAGAACGGCCTCCTTGAACTGCACCGTGGTGGCACCGCTGGACGCCGCGGTCAGATAGGGGATCTCGACGCCCTGCTTGATCGTCGCCTCGTTCTGGTTCGAGGTGATGACGCGCGGCGTGGAAACCACTTCGCCGCGGCCTTCGGCCTGCATCGCCGACAGTTCGAGATCGATCAGGTAGTCGGAGCCCAGCACCGCCAGCGCGAAGGATGCCGGCCTGCCCGAGGTGTTGGCGGCCGGCAGATTGACCGCCAGGCGATCGCCCAGGGAAGGCATGGCCACCGGCAGCGGCGCCGTGCCGACCATGGTGTCGGTACCGGAAAGCGATCCGCCAACCGCAATCGCTCCGCGCGAACCATTGCTGCGCACTCCTGCGCCGCCGACCCGCACGCCGAGGTCGCGGCTGAAGTCATCATTGGCCACCACGACCCTCGACTCGATCAGCACCTGCTTCACCGGAATGTCCAGCTTGCTGACCAGATTGCGGATGTCCTGCAGCTTGTCTGCCGTGTCGCGAACCAGCAGGGTGTTGGTGCGCTGATCCACCGTGACGTTACCGCGCTCGGACAGCATCGAGTTTTCCCGCGCCTTGAGCAGGGAGGCGATATCCTCGGCCTTGGCGTAGTTGATCTGGACCAGGTCGGAGGTCAGCGGCGCGAGTTCCTCGATCTGCTTCTGCGATTCGAACTCGGATTTCTCGCGGGCGGCGATCTCCTCGGCCGGCGCGATCATGATGACGTTGCCCGCCTGACGCATCGCCAGACCCTTGCTCTTGAGCACGATGTCCAGAGCCTGATCCCAAGGCACGTTCTGCAGGCGCAGGGTGACGTTTCCGCCCACGGCGTCCGAGGTCACCATGTTCATCCCGGTAAAGTCGGCGATGATCTGCAGGACCGCGCGCACCTCGATATCCTGGAAGTTCAGAGACAGCCGCTCGCCGGTGTATTCCTGACGGGCCCGGGCCTCGCGCACCTCTTTGGTAACCGGCTTGACCTCGAGCGTAAACTGGGTATCCGCCTGATAGGCCATATGCTCGAACTCGCCCTCGGTTTCCACCACCAGGCGGACGGCCCCGTTCTGGGAGAAGGTGTCGATCGTGGTCACGGGCGTGGCGAAGTCGACCACATCCATGCGCCGGCGCAGTTCTTCGGCCAGGCGGGCGTTCAGGAAGTCGATAAGTATCTTGCCACCGCTGCGGTCGATGTTGACCGGGATGCCGGCGTCGGAGAGGCCGATGGTGATGCGCGCCTCGCCCGCCTTGCCGCGACTGAAGTCAACGCCGGTGATGCGGTTGGTAACAGCGCCAGCACCCGGCGCCGGCCGATCCGCAGTGCTCATCGACAGCGGCGAGGACTGAGTCTGCGCCGCCTGAACGGCAGCCGATCCCTCGAGCACGATATAGATGGCGCCATCCTCGACGCGGGTCTCGTACGGCACCATGCGATCCAGGTTGATCACCACGCGCGTGCGACCCTGGGATTCGACCGCATTGAGGCTGCGCACGACGCCGGCGCCGATCTCCTTGCGCCGCGGCAGCGCGCTGGTCGCCTCGGGGAAGTCGAGGGCAATCCGCGCCGGGTTGTCGGTGCTGAAGCTCAGCATATTGGGCGCGTCGTCCGCGGCCACATCGAGCTTGATCTGGATCTTGTTTCCGGGCAGGGTCACGACATCCCAGCTCTGGAGACGCTGCGCCGCCAGGGACGGATGAGCACAAACGGCCGCCGCGAGCAGTGTCATTCCCGCACACACGCTGCGCAACGCGCGCATTTTTCCGCATGCGCGTAGACGATTCAAATCCCGGGTTACCATAACTTCACGTCCTCCGTTGCGTGCTCATTGCTCGTTCATGGCCAGAGTCGCGTCACGCTCCTCCCAGCCACCGAGGCCATCGGGTACGATTTCGGTCAGCAGCACCCGCTGCGCCTGTATCGCCTTTACCTTGCCGTAGTTCTGTCCCAGGTGATTTCCCGTTCGTACGCGATGAACCACGCCGTCCGGAGCCTTGACCAATCCCCAGGTCGAATTCTGGAATTCCAGCGTTCCCAGCATGCTCAGAGAATCGAGCGGATAGGATTCCAGCACCTCCTTGCGGCGCCGGACGTCGGGCGCCAGACCGCCGCCGCTTCTCGCGGCCGTCTCGGCGATCGTCTCGCGGGTCTCCGACGTGAATGGATCGCGCAGACTGTCGGCTACGTAAACGTGGGTCTGCACCGGCGCGAATTCGGGCAGCGCCTCGACCCGACCCTGGCGCTGCTTCGCTTCCTCGACGAACTGGCGCAGATCGGACGTCCCGCTGTCGCTGCAGGCGGCCAGAATGAGCGCCGTCATCGGTGCCAGCGCCTTTACGAAGGTTCGGGCGACCGGCCATCGCGCACCGCTCCGGCTCGTCCTTCCGTCATCGCCGATCATTCTTCCTCCTGCAGAAGTTCTTCATCTTCCAGGTAGCGATAGGTTCGCGCTGTCACTTCCATCACCAGCGGGTCTTCGATGCTTCTGGTGGCCTTCGGATCCCGCGCCGCCGCGGTCTGGCGCGTGCCGACGGTGAAATCCTGCAGGGTCACGATTCTGGACAAGGCCGCGACATCGCTGACGAAACGGCCGAACTCGTGATAGCTGCCGGCGACCTTCATCTTTATCGGCAACTCCGCATAGAAATCAGCGGGCCTTTCCGCTTCGGGCTTGAAGAGTTCGAACTCCAGACCGCTCTGAAGCCCGGTCTGGGACACATCGACCAGAAGTTCGGCGACCTCCGTGCGACTCGGAAGCTGCCGCAGCATGGCGCCGAACGAGCGTCGCATCTCTTCCATCTGGGCCTTGTACGCGTCGAGGTTGGCTGCCTTGGCCTGTTTCACGAGGAACTCATCCTTGAGCACCTTCTCCTGCTGACGCGTCGTTTCCAGCGATTCGAACTGCTTCTTGGTATCCAGCCACAGGCCCGCACCGAGGACCGCCACGCTCAGCAGTACGATCGCGGCAGCCTTGATCGGCCGCGGCCAGCGCGCGACGTCGTTGAAGTCGATTTCGCGCAACTGCGACAGGTCGAAATTCAGGTTCATACGCTGCCCTCCAGGCCGGCGTCCTGCTGTTGGCCCGCCTGGCGGACCGTAAGCTTGAACACACTGCTGCGGGTCGCCGCCTTGGCATCAGCCTCGATCACATCCAGGCGCGGGGCGACGAACCAGTCGGAGCCGTCCAGATTGCGCATGAAGGCGGAGACGCGGGCATTCGATTCGGCGATTCCTTCGATGACGATGCTGCCACCCTGCTGTGAGACCTTGGTGAGGGACAGCCCGGCCGGAACGGCCCGAACCAGCTCATCGAAGATGTGGACGATTTCCGGTCGCCGCGTCTGCAGTTCCTGGATGATGTTCATCCGCGCCAGCAGCTGCTGCTTCTTGGTTTCCAGCGTCCTGATTTCGGCGATCTTGGCGTCGACCGCTGCTATTTCGTCGCGCATGTACTTGTTGCGCTGATCCTGCGCGGAGATCAGCCCGCCGATGTGGATGTGGGCATAGAGCACGAGGACGCCCATCAGGACGGCTGCGCCTGCAGCCACCGAGAAGAACTGGCGCCGCTCTTCCTTGCGCCGGAGTTCGCGCCACGGCAGTAGATTGATGCGGGTCATCGGTCCGAGAACCTCCTCATGGCGAGCCCGCAGGCGATCATCAGCGATGAGGCGTCTGACCGGATTCCCTCGGGGTTGATGCGCGAGGTCAGCGACATATTGGCGAAGGGATTCGCCACCGAAGTGGTTATGCCCACCTTGTCCTCGATCAGCGCATCGACGCCCGGAATGGCGGCGCAGCCACCGGCGAGCACGATGTGATCGACGGAATTGTGCTGGCTGGAGGAAAAGAAGAACTGCAGCGAGCGGCTGACCTGCTGCGCCATCGCTTCCTTGAACGGCTGCAGGACTTCCGTTTCATAGTTGTCCGGCAGACCGCCCTGCCTCTTCGCCAGGCCCGCCTCGTCATACGAGAGGCCGTAGCGGCGCATGATTTCCTCGGTCAGCTGGCGGCCGCCGAATACCTGCTCGCGCGTATAGATGACCTTGAAGTCGTGTGACACGCTGAGCGTGGTCATCGTCGCGCCGACGTCGATGACGGCGATGGTCTTGTCGGCGCCATTGTCGGGAAGCTGGTTGTGCAGCAACGTGAACGCGGTCTCCATGGCAAAGGCCTCGACGTCCACGATGCGGGCATTGAGGCCGCCGAGTTCCAGCGCCGCGACGCGCACGTCGACGTTCTCGCTGCGCGACGCGGCGAGAAGGACGTCGACCATTCCTTCCTGCTTCTCGGAGGGTCCCAGGACCTCGAAGTCTAGGTTGACCTCCTCCAGCGGGTAGGGAATGTACTGGTCGGCTTCGAGCTGGATCTGATCGGCCATTTCGTCGTCATTCAGCGACGACGGCATGGAAATGATCTTGGTGATGACCGCGGAACCGGCAACGGCGACCGCGGCGTTGCGGGTACGCGTGCCGGCGCGGCTCACGGCGCGCTTGATCGCAGCACCCACCGCATCGACGTCGGCGATATTCTTTTCCTCCACCGCATTCTGCGGAAGCGGAACCACGGCGTAGCTTTCCACGCGATAGCGTCCACCACTCTGGCCGAGTTCGAGCAGCTTCACCGAAGTGGAGCTGATGTCGAGCCCGATCAGGGTGGGCGGAGCCCTGTTGATCATCTGAAGCATGCTGACGTGGGCCTCGTTCAGGCGGACAGAGTTCTGGAGCCGGCTAGGGCGGGGAATCACCCGCACCCATTGCCACCGTATTTCCTTTATTCAACGGACGTTATCGTCCGTGGTCCGAAAAAGTTTTATACTCAGTAGCGGAAATTTGTTAACTGGTCGCCATTCCCGCCATCGCCACAGGTCCGAGTTTCATGCGCAGACTCCTTTTCGCCGGTATCCTCGGAGTCGCCGGCATGGCCGCCATCGGCGCAATCGCCGTCGGCGCCGCCTGGCTCGTGGTCGCCCCAGGACTGCCCTCAATCGAGGCGTTGCGCGACATCCGGCTCCAGGTTCCGATGCGGGTCTACAGTCGGGACGGAATGGTCCTGGCCGAGTTCGGAGAAGTGCGCCGCATGCCGGTGCGCTACGGAGACACGCCGGAACGGATGATCCAGGCGGTGCTGGCGGCCGAGGACGACCGCTTTTTCGAGCATCCCGGCGTCGACTACCAGGGCATCCTGCGCGCGGTCGTCAATCTCATTCGCACCGGCGAGAAGAGCCAGGGCGGAAGCACCATCACCATGCAGGTCGCGCGCAACTTCTTCCTGAGCAGCGAGAAGACTTATCTGCGCAAGGTGAGTGAGATTTTCCTCGCGCTGCGCATCGAGCACGAACTCGACAAGGAAGAGATTCTCGAGCTGTACCTGAACAAGATCTATCTCGGCAACCGGGCCTACGGCGTCGCCTCCGCCGCCCAGACCTATTACGGCGCGGCGCTGCAGGACTTGACGCTGGATCAGATGGCGATGATCGCCGGCCTGCCGAAGGCGCCGTCAAGGTCGAACCCCATCGCCGATCCCGAACGGGCGGTGATCCGCCGCAATTACGTGCTGCGGCGCATGCATGACCTAGGATTCATCAGCGCCGCGGAGCGTGATGCAGCCATGCAAGCCTCTGATGTCGCTCGGCTTCACAGCCTGTCGACCGAGGTGGAAGCCGATCATATGGCGGAGATGGTGCGCCTCTACGTGGTCGGACGCTACGGAGAGGAAGCCGCCTACACCTCGGGATTCAAGGTCTACACCACGCTCGATTCCCGCCTGCAGCAATCCGCCATGCGAGCGCTACGCGAAACGCTGCTGGAGTACGATCGCCGGCATGGCTATCGAGGCGTGGAATCACACCTCGATCCGGCGACTCTCGAGGATGCGGAGGCGCTCCGGGCGGCGCTGGCGAAGGTTCCGGCGAACCCGGTTCTCATTCCGGCCGCGGTGACCACCGTCGAGGAACGAGAGGTGGAGATCGCCTTCGTCGATGGTTCGCGGGCCCGGATCGCCTGGGATGGCCTCAGCTGGGCACGTCGCCAGCTGGACAGCGACCGGCGCGGTCCGCCGCCGCGCAGCGCGGCCGATGTGTTGCAGGTCGGCGATCTGATCCGCGTATCCACAGCCACGGATGGTTGGCGCCTGGCCCAGCGGCCCGAGGCCGAGGGCGCGCTGATCTCGGCCGATCCGGAGACTGGCGCCATCGTCGCGCTTGCCGGCGGATTCGACTTCAATCGCAGCCACTTCAACCGCGTCACCCAGGCCCAGCGGCAACCCGGCTCGGTGTTCAAGCCGTTCATCTATTCGGCGGCGCTGGAAAAGGGCTATACGCCGGCCTCCATGATCAACGATGCGCCGGTGGTGTTCGACGATCCCGCGCTCGAGGACACCTGGCGGCCCGGGAACTACAGCGGCGAATTCTTCGGTCCGACCCGGCTGCGCGTCGCGCTGATGAATTCGCGCAACCTGGTCTCGATCCGGCTCCTCGGCGCCATCGGTATCCGTCATGCCATCACCCATGCCGGGCGCTTCGGCTTCGACAGCTCTTCCCTGCCGCGGGACCTGTCGCTCGCGCTCGGCAGCGGCGCGGTGACGCCATTGCAGGTCGCGACAGGCTATGCGGTGTTCGCCAATGGCGGCTTCCTCGTGGCACCCTATTTCATCGAGGAAATCCGCGACGGCAGCGATGCCGTGGTCTACAGCGCCGCACCGGATATCATCTGCCGCGAATGCGATGCCGACCCGTCGATCGCGGTCGCGTTCGATGCCAGCGTGGATGCGGCCAAGTCATATGCCGACGCGCAGAGCGCCGAGCCGCCCCAGCTTCCGCGGCTGGCACGGCGGGCCATCAGTCCGCAGAACGCCTACCTGATGACTTCCATGATGCAGGACGTCATCACGCGCGGCACCGGGGTGCGCGCGCGGCAACTCGGACGCAGCGATCTGGCGGGAAAGACGGGGACGACCAACGATCTTCATGACGCCTGGTTCGCCGGCTACAACTCCGATCTGGTGACGGTGACCTGGCTGGGCTTCGACCAGCCCCGCTCGCTCGGCAACGGCGAAACCGGCAGCCGCGCAGCCCTGCCCATGTGGATACACTTCACGCGTGAAGCACTGCGGGGCGCGCCGGAACATCCCCTGGTGCGTCCGCCGGGCCTGGTCACCGTGCGCATAGACCCGGAAACCGGCCTGCTTGCGGACAGCGATCGGAAGGATGGCATCTTCGAGACCTTCCAGGCGGAACTGGTACCTCAGCGACGCGCGGAAGTACGCAGCGTCGGGACGGGAACCGAGACCGGCGGCGCAAGCGCCGAGCCGCTGTTTTGAGGGAAAGGGGAAAGGGAAAAGGGGGCGCTCCCCTCAAGAAGGGAGCGCCCCCTTTTCGCTATTCAGCCTTTCCCTTTCCTCTCGTCCATCGCCACGTAGTCGCGCCGCGCATGGCCTGAATAGATCTGGCGCGGGCGTCCGATACGCTGGTCCGGCTCTCCGATCATCTCCATCCATTGCGCCACCCAGCCGACGGTGCGGGCAATGGCGAACATCACCGTGAACATATTGGCGGGTATGCCGAGCGCGCGGTAGATGATGCCGGAATAGAAGTCCACATTGGGATAAAGCTGCCGCTCGATGAAGTATTCGTCCTGCAGCGCGATCTCTTCCAGCCGCAGGGCGAGTTCGAAAAACGGGTCGCTGGAATCGCCGAACTTGCTCAGCACCTCGTGACACATCTTGCGGATGATCTTGGCACGCGGATCGTAGTTCTTGTAGACGCGATGGCCGAATCCCATCAGCCGGAAAGGATCGTTGCGATCCTTCGCCTTGTCGATGTAGCGGGCGATGTTGCCGACGTGACCGATCTCGCCGAGCATGTGAAGCACCGCCTCGTTGGCACCACCGTGAGCCGGCCCCCACAGCGCGGTGATGCCCGAGGAGATACAGGCGAACGGATTCGCACCCGAGCTTCCGGACAGGCGCACGGTAGCCGTGCTTGCATTCTGCTCGTGGTCCGCGTGCAGGATGAAGATCATGTCGAGCGCGCGCTCGGCGATCGGATCGACTTCATACTCCTCGCTCGGCAACGAAAACATCATGTGCAGCAGATTGCCGCAGTAGCTCAGGCTGTTCTTTGGATATATGAAAGGTTCGCCGATCGAATATTTGTGACAGCTGGCCGCGATCGTCGGCATCTTGCCGATCATGCGATGCGCTGCGAGCTCCCGATGCACCGGATCGTAGATGTCGGTCGAATCGTGATAGAAAGCCGACAGCGAACCGACCACACCGACCATGCTCGCCATCGGATGTGCGTCGTGATAGAAGCCCTGGTAGAAACTGCGCAGGCTCTCCTTGATCATGGTATGACGGCTGATGACGCGCTCGAATGTCATCAGACTGTCACGGTCCGGCAGCTCACCGTAGAGCAGCAGATAAGCGACCTCCAGGAAGGTGCTCCGTTCCGCCAGTTGTTCGATGGGATAGCCACGGTAGAGCAGAACGCCCTCATCACCATCGATGAAGGTGATTCCGCTGCGGCAGCTGGCGGTCGACTGGAAGCCCGGATCGTAGGTCAGGTAGCCGAATTCCCGGTACAGTCTCGTGATATCGATTGCCGCGGGCCCGATCGATCCCTGGCGGACCGGGAGTTCGATCGTCTTGCCAGTGGCATTGTCGGTGAGCGTCACGGTTTGGTTCTTCATGGACGTTCCGCCTCCTGTTGCTCCCTGTTCGTTCATAGGGTCGCCATATCCTCGCGCAGTTGGGCGACCGAAGCCGCGAAGGCTTGCCGCTCCCCCTCCAGCAGCGGCAGTTCGATCACCCTTTCGGCGCCCGCTCTGCCGATGACCAGCGGCACCCCGATGGCGATATCCCGCTCACCATACTCTCCGTCGAGCACGCCGACGCAGGGCAGGATGCGCCGGCGATTGCTGCACACCGCATCGATCATCACCGCCACCGCCGCAGCCGGCGAATCGTTGGCGCTGCTCGTCTTCTTCAGCGCCAGGATCTCGGCTCCACCGCCGCGCGTGCGCTGGATGATCGCCGCGATACGATCCGCGTCGATGAAGTGATCGACCGGAATGCCGTTGATCGTCGTATAGCGTGACATCGGCACCATCGCGTCGCCATGCCCGCCCAGTACCAGGGCAGTGATGTCGCGAGTCGAGAAGCCCGTTTCCAGCGCGATGAAGCTCGCCATGCGAGCCGCATCGAGCACTCCGGAGAGTCCGAATACGCGCCTGCGTTCCCAGCCGGTCTGTTTCCATGCCGCGTAGGTGAGCACGTCAACCGGATTGGTCACCATGACCAGGATCGCGTCCGGCGCATGACGCATGACATCGTCGACGACCGCGCGGACCACCCGCAGGTTGGTGTCCAACACATCGCTGCGCGACATTCCCGGCTTGCGCGGTAGCCCCGCGGTTATTACCACGATGTCGGACCCGCTCATGGCTGCCGGATCATCATCACCGGTCACCAGCGTATCGAAGCCGAACAGCTGCGCTGATTCCTGGATGTCCAGCGCGGTCCCCCGCGCGACTCCCTGGCGGATATCGGTGAGCGTCACCTCGGCGAAACATTCCTGGCGGGCCAGGATCTGCGCCGTGGATTCGCCCACGCGACCGGCGCCGACGATGGTGATTTTCTTCATGGCTGCTCCTTGCCTGCGTTCAGATCACTGAACCGCGGCCGGCAGGCGCGCTATCGACAGGCGCCGCCGGCGCGCTCGTCGGGCAGGGCCAGAAGTTTATTGAATCATCCTTCCAGCGCCGTTGCACGCTCCGCGGCGGCGGCCTCGATGCGCCCGACGCGCGGATACGATGCAGGATAAGCACGCCGGGCGATGCCGGAGTCGACCGCCGCCGCAGCCACTGCCGGCGGCACACGATCGATCAGCCGGGGATCGAGCGGCTTGGGAATGATGTAGGTGGGACCGAACGCCAGTTCCTCCAGGCGATAGGCCGAGAGCACTTCCTGGGGCACCGGCTCGCGCGCGAGCGCCGCCAGCGCATGTACGGCGGCAACCAGCATCTCATCGTTGATGGTCGATGCGCGGACATCCAGCGCGCCGCGGAAAATGAAGGGGAAGCCGAGCACATTGTTCACCTGGTTCGGATAGTCCGAACGGCCGGTCGCCATGATGAGATCGGCACGAGCGGCAAGCGCGACCGCGGGATCGATTTCAGGGTCGGGATTGGAAAGCGCGAACACGATCGGCCGCGCGGCCATGCGCTTGACCTGCTCCGCGCTCAGGATATTCGGACCCGAGAGACCAATGAATACGTCAGCGCCGGTGATGACATCGTCGAGTGTGCGCTCGGTGGCGTGCACCGCGAACTCGCGCTTGTATTCGTTCAGATCCGTGCGTCCGTCATGGATGACGCCGGAGCGATCGACCAGACGGATGTTGTCCCGACGCGCGCCGAGTGCGACGAGCAGACGCATCGAGGCAATGCCGGCAGCGCCGGCGCCCACACAAACGATGCGCGCCTCATCGATGGTCTTGCCCTGCAATTCGAGCGCATTGAGCAGGCCGGCGCCCGTGATCACCGCGGTCCCATGCTGGTCGTCGTGGAAGACCGGAATATCGAGTCGCTGGCGTAGCGCCTTTTCGATCTCGAAACAGCGCGGCGCGGTGATGTCCTCGAGATTGATCCCGCCGAAGGTCGGTGCGATATGGACCACCGTTTCGATGAACGCTTCCGGCGTCGGCGCTTCGACTTCGATGTCGAACACATCGATATCCGCGAACCGCTTGAAGAGCACCGCCTTGCCTTCCATCACCGGCTTGCCGGCCAGCGCACCGACCGCGCCCAGTCCGAGGACCGCGGTGCCATCGGTGATGACCGCGACCAGATTGCCCTTGGCGGTGTAGCGATAGGCTTCTTCCGGATCGCGCGCGATGGCTCGCACCGGTTCGGCTACGCCCGGAGTGTAGGCGAGTCCGAGATCGCGTTGCGTGGCGCAGGGCTTGGTGATCGCTATTCCGATCTTTCCCGGCGTGGGCTGGGCATGGTAATCCAGGGCGGCCTGCTTGATGTCTGTGGTCATCGCTCTTTGCCGAAAAGGTCCAAAAAAGACAGTCAATTATCCGGGATAGCACGGTGCTCTGCAAATGGGTCCCCCGCCGGCCCCGCATCCCCTGCGCCGGTCGTGGTGAATTCCGAAGGCGCCGGGACGATCTCCAGCACCGCGGGATGGCGCAGATTCATGATGCTGCCGGGACGCCCGCCACGACGGGGGACCAGCCACCCTCTGGCCTCGACCATCTGGCCCGCCAGGCCGGCGAGGGGATAATCCCGAAAGTTGAGCATGTCCGCCTTGAGGATGCGCAGCGAAGTGCCCCCCTCCAGATCCAGCCACCAGGATCCGCGGGTTTCCGCCACCCGGTCCACGCGCCCCCTGATCAGGCGAAATCCTGAAGCGCCGGGCTCCAACCCGTCCGCGGGCACCGGCTCGTAATCAGGCAACGCCCACAGCCCGGCCCTGCGCTCACGCGCGCGCCGCTCTGCGTAACGGTAGCATGCGGCCTTGCCTGCGTTGGGCGGCACCACGATGGCGAAGGCGTGGCCCTGCTCCAGCAGCATCTGTTGCACGTCGCGCTCCTGGCCCTGCACCAGATAGATGTGGGCCAGCAGGCGTCCGTAGCGATCCTCGCGGTCGGCGTCGAAATCGAGATCGACCTTGCTGCCGGGGGGCGTCAGACTTTCAAGGGCTTCGCGGGCACGTGCGGCGTGCGCCTCGGCAGGTGTACTGCCGTCGCGGCGTGCGAGTTCCGGCGCGTTGATGCCGATGAGCCGGACGGTCCGCCCGTCACGCAGGCGCAGCGTATCGCCATCGTGTACCCGCTCGACGATCGCCCGCTCGTCGATACCATTCGGCCCGCAGTCCAGGGCCTGTCCGTCGGCCAGAGCCGACCCGGCGCCGAGGACGAGGAGTCCGAAAAATGAAAAGGCGCGCCAATGGCGCGCCTTTCTGTGATCCTTCATTCGCAAACCGCTGCGGCGCGAAAGGTCACTTCCTAATGCCGTACTTCTGGCGGAACTTGTCAACGCGACCCGCGGTGTCGACCAGCTTCTGCTTGCCCGTAAAGAACGGGTGGCACTGGGAGCATACGTCGAGATGCAGATCCTTTCCCGCCGTCGACCGCGTCTTGAAACTGCTGCCGCAACCGCAGGTGACGGTGATTTCGACGTAGTTGGGATGTATGTCGGGCTTCATCTGAAAATTCCTCATGACCCCCGGCAGGTCGGCCGGGCCGAAAAGACCGGCTATTGTAGAGCAGAACCGGCGCCGCTCACAAGCGGGTGGGCGTGTCAGTCCTGGAGGTTCACCGAAAGCGTCCGGGGAACGCCTCCGCGCTGAATCTGGATGGTGACCTCGTTGCGCCCCCGCAGGCTGCGCAACACACCCAGCGCCCGGGCGGGGGTATCCAGCGAGATGCCGTTGACGGAAGTGACCACATCCCCCGGCATCAGGCCCACCCGGTTGAGCAGCCCGGGATCGCGCCCCGGCTGCACTTCATAGCCCACGAAGCGTCCGCCCTCGTTGCGCGGCGCCACCTGGACCACCTCGGCGAGCTGTGCAGGATTCTGCAGGGCGAGGTCGCGATACTGATTCAGGCTCATCTCCGGCTCCAGCACCTGCGGCTCTTCGATCACCGGCCGGGCAGCCGGCGGCGGACTGGCATCCAGACTCTCGCGCGGCAGGCGCAGGGTTTCCCGCTGCCCGGACCGCTCCAGAACCACCCGGTCGCCATACACTTCCCGGAGCACAGCCCCGCCCGGCAGACGGGCATCGATCGTATAGAAGGATTCATTGCCGTTCGGAGTGCCGATGATCGCGCCGCCGTTCTCCCCAGCGACCACCCCCCTCAGGACGAGATTCAGCCTGGTCTCGGGGAGCGTTTCGATCGGAGCAGCGACCGATCCGGCGACCGGCGCCTCCCCGAACAGATGCCAGCGGGCCAGATTCCAGTTGCCGCCGGCCTGTGCTGGCGGCGCGGCGCGTGGCGAAACGGGCGGGGCAACGCTATCACCCGGATCGAGCAGGCGCCAGGTGAGTCCGGCCAGGGTTACCGCCAGCAGGGCGAGCAGCAGCAGCCGGGTGGCGAAGGCCAGCCGCTCCTGCATCCGCTCGGCGAGCAGCAGATCCGCGGTTCGTTTCCAGTCGAGGGTGAGATTCATGGATCCGGAGGCGTCGTGGACGCATCTTTGATGCGGACGATTATAGCATCAGCGCCAGCAGCGCCCCTCCTGCCGGCCCTACCAGCGGAACAGCGTCCAGCTCGGAATGAGCAGATCCTCGGTGAGCTCGTTGCGGCGGGTCTCGAGGTCGCCATCCCCGTCCGTATCGACGAGGAAGTACGGTACGCCGCGGCTGGGAATGACGCGGATCATGTAGAGGCGCCCCTGGATACGGTACTCCTCGATGACATCGCTGCCGCGAGGCACGATGGTGACTTCCGGCTCCTCGTCGAGCATTTGCGGAGTCGTTCCCGGGCGGGACTCGGGTATCACGGGCGCCGGAGCGGCCGCCCACGCGGCCTGAACCAAGAACACGATCAGGGCAGCGAAGGCGGACAGCGCGCTCCAGACTCGGCTTGTCTTCATTGCGGCTTCCTCAAAGGTCGAGCAGAATTTCACGTTCTTCGGCCGACGGCTCGAAGCCTCGATGCTCATAGAAGGCGAAGATGCGATCGACCACCTCCTGCGGCTCGTCGACCACCTCGAACAGATCCAGATCGGCCTCATCGATGGCGCCCTGCTGCTTCAGCGAGTGCCTGAACCAGTCGACCAGCCCGCGCCAGAAATCGCTGCCCACCAGGATAATGGGGATGCGTCTCGTCCGCCCCGTCTGCACCAGCGTCAGGATTTCGGCCAGCTCATCCAGCGTGCCGTAACCGCCCGGCAGGATGACATAAGCGGAAGCGTATTTCACGAACATCACCTTGCGCGCGAAGAAATGGCGAAAGCTAAGGGCGATGTCCTGATACGGATTGGATATCTGCTCGCGTGGAAGCTGAATGTTCAGACCGACGGTCGGCGCCTTGCCGGCGAACGCCCCCTTGTTCGCCGCCTCCATCAGCCCCGGCCCGCCGCCCGTCACGACGCAGAAGCCCGACTGCGACAGCAGTCGCCCGATGTCTTCGGTCAGGCGGTACCAGGGACTGTCCACCGGGGCGCGCGCGGAGCCGAAAATGCTGACCGACGGCTTGATGTGCGCCAGGCGCTCGAAGCCTTCCACGAATTCGGCCATGATCTGGAAGATCTTCCAGGATTCTCGCACCAGCATCTCGTCGCTGACCGGTCTGCGACCGCGCTGCGCCCTCTCGTGAATATCACTCATTCCATTCAGATCCCCTGCCCGCCGCTATTGACGGTCACATAGTATAATCCAACCAGATGAACGCCCCCGCTCAGACACTCGTCCTCGTCGACGGATCATCCTACCTTTATCGCGCATACCATGCCCTGCCGCCGCTCACCAATTCGCGGGGCGAGGCCACGGGCGCGATACTCGGCGTCACCAATATGCTGCGCACTCTGCTGCGCGAGTTCGATCCAGAACACATCGCCGTCGTCTTCGATGCCCCTGGCAGAACGTTCCGGGAAGATCTCTATGAACAGTACAAGAGCCATCGCCCCCCGATGCCCGATGATCTGCGCAGCCAGATCGCTCCGCTGCATGCCATTGTCAAGGCGCTGGGACTGCCCTGTCTAGTGATCGACGGCGTGGAAGCCGACGATGTCATCGGCACTCTCGCCAGGCGCGCGCACGATGCCGGCATGCGGGTCGTCATCTCCACCGGCGACAAGGACATGGCCCAGCTGGTGTCGCCGCAAGTCACCCTCATCAACACGATGACGCGGCAGCGCCTCGATCCCGCGGGCGTCGAACAGAAATTCGGCGTGCCGCCTGCATGCATGATCGATTATCTCGCCCTCGTCGGCGATACCTCCGACAACATACCCGGCGTTCCCGGCGTGGGCCCGAAGACGGCGGCCTCGCTGCTGCGGGAATACGGGTCCATTGATGCCATTCTGGCGGCCGCCGAGGGTATCAAGGGCAAGCTCGGGGAAAGGCTGCGTGAGCATCGCGAGCTGCTGCCGCTCGGCCAGCAACTCGCCACCATTCGCTGCGACGTTCCGCTCGATGAGGATCTCGATCTGCGTCCGCGCGCCCCGGATTATCCGGCGCTCAGGGAGCTCTACCAGCGGCTGGAATTCAATCGCCTGCTCGAGGAAGTGCTGACCGAGGAGCGCGAGGCAACGCCCGTCGCCAATGCCTCCGAACCCGGTCCGGTGCACTATGAAATGGTGCTCACCCGCGAAGCGTTGGCGGCGTGGCTGCAGCGCCTGCGCGAAGCCGGCACCTTCGCCTTCGACACCGAAACCACCAGCCTGAACATCATCGATGCCGAACTGGTCGGAGTCTCCTTTTCGACCGAACCCAATGTCGCGGCCTATGTGCCGCTCGGACATACGGGTCTGGACGCACCCGCGCAGCTTCCCCTCGACGAGGTGCTGGAACAGCTCAAGCCGCTGCTTGAAGATCCTGCGCTGGAGAAGGTCGGTCACAACCTGAAGTACGACATTTGCGTGCTGAACCGCTATGGCATGCGCTGCCTGGGTCACCTCACCGATACGATGCTCGAATCCTACGTGCTCAACAGCACGGCGGCACGCCACGACATGGATTCACTGGCGCTGAAGTACCTCGGGCACAAGACGGTGAGCTACGAGGAAGTGGCGGGCAAGGGTGCGAAGCAGAAATCATTCGACGCGGTGGATGTCGATACCGCCACGCACTACGCCGCCGAGGATGCGGATGTCACCCTGCGACTGCATCGTCATCTGGCGCCGCCGCTGAACGCCGAGCCCGGGCTGCGCCGGGTGTTCGAAGAGATCGAGATGCCGCTCATGCCAGTGCTCGCGCGCATGGAATGCTACGGCGTTCTGCTCGATGCTCCCTTGCTGAAGGCGCAGAGCGGGGAACTCGGCATTCGCCTGCAGGCACTTGAAACCGAGGTCCATGCACTCGCCGGCGAAGAGTTCAATCTCGGCTCGCCGCAGCAGATCCAGCGCATTCTGTTCGACAAGCTGAACCTGCCCTGCTCGCGCCGCACACCGGGCGGGCAGCCCTCCACCGCCGAATCGGTGCTGCAGGAGCTGGCGCTGGACTATCCGCTGCCACGCCTGATCCTGGAACATCGCGCGCTGTCCAAGCTCAAGTCGACTTACACCGATCGACTGCCCGAACAGATTCATCCCCGCACCGGACGCGTCCACACCTGCTACCACCAGGCGGTCGCGGCCACCGGACGCCTGTCCTCCAGCAATCCGAACCTGCAGAACATTCCCATTCGCAGCGAATACGGGCGCCGCATACGCCAGGCATTCATCGCCCCTCCGGGACAGCGCCTGCTCGCCGCGGACTATTCACAGATCGAGCTGCGGATCCTGGCGCATTTCTCGGGTGACGAACGCCTCATCGCCGCATTCCGCGCCGGCATGGACATTCACCGCGCCACCGCCGCCGAGATCTTCGGGCTGGCGCCCGAGCAAGTGGACGATGATCAGCGCCGCAGCGCGAAGGCCATCAACTTTGGCCTGATCTATGGCATGTCGGCTTTCGGCCTGTCGCGCCAGCTCGGCATTCCCCGCGATGCGGCCCTGCGCTACATGGATCGCTACTTCGCCCGCTATCCCGGTGTTCGCGAATTCATGGACCGCACGCGCACCGAGGCGTCCGAACGTGGCCATGTCGAAACGCTGTTCGGACGCCGCCTGTACCTGCCAGAAATCGCTTCCCGCAACCGCCAGCGGCGGGAATACGCCGAGCGCGCCGCGATCAATGCGCCCATGCAGGGAACCGCCGCCGACATCATCAAGCGCGCAATGCTGCGCATCGACGCCTGGCTGCAGGAAACCAGCGGCATTCACATGATCATGCAGGTCCACGACGAACTGGTTTTCGAGGTGCCGGAAGACCGGCTGGAAGAAGCGAAGCAACGAATCGCGCAGGAAATGTCCGCGGCCGCCGAACTCACGGTACCGCTGGAAGTCGACGTGGGCACGGGACTGAACTGGGACGAAGCGCACTAGGCGCGGACAGCCAGAGGAAAACAGCCCCGGTCATCGGACGGCATGTTCAGGCCACCACTTTTCTCCCTGAAGACCTTGCTCTTCCCCCCGACTGAACTTTCCGCGACATGCCCGGTCTATCAGGTAATCGCCGTTTTCCGTTCCCCGACGAGGGGAGTGGAAGCCCGGCAATCCCCAAGCCCGGGCACGTTCGCCCCAGTCGCCTTCCCTCCCTCTCTCTACACTGGGGCTTTTTTTTGCTCGAAATCCAGCCATTCGGCCAGTTTCGCGCGCGCGTCCTCCACTCCGTGGCGGGAAAGCGCCGAGAACAGCTGCACGGACACCAGGTCGTCGGCAGCGAGAAACTCGCGCCAGCGCCTGAGCGCCTGCGCGGCAGCATTGCGGCTCAGCTTGTCTGCCTTGGTCAGCAACACATGCAGAGGCAGCTCCGTGTGGCGGCACCATTCGATGAGCATGGCATCGAGTTCGCCCGGTTCGCGACGGCAATCGACGGTGAGGACGAGGCCGACGAGCGAGCGCCTGCCATTGAGATAATTCTCGATCAATGGCTGCCAGTCCCGCCGCAGCGAAGCTGAGACCTTGGCGTAACCATACCCCGGCAGATCGACCAGGCGACGGTCGTCGTCGAGATCGAAAAAGTTTATCTGCTGCGTGCGTCCCGGCGTCCGACTGGTGCGTGCAAGCGCGCGCCTGCCGGTGATGGTGTTGATGGAACTGGACTTTCCCGAGTTCGAGCGGCCCGCGAATGCAACCTCGCGGCCACTGTCGGCGGGCAGGCGGACGCCTCTCGCGGCGCCATGCACGAAACGGGCGTTGCGATAGGGACGAGCTGTATCAACGGTTTCGTTCACAATGCGCCTCCGGCGCGGCCGCGGTGCTGCGCATCTTAACGTATAATTTCGCCCATGCGTGCGCGCCGTCATCCGCGATGGCGGAACTCTGGCGGCGAGCGTCGGTCCCAAGAGTAACAAACGATGAGGAAAGAAATGAGAATTCTGCGCCATCTCGCCGTGTACAGTCTGCTGCTGCTGCCGCTGCTGGCGATCGCAGCCGGCCCGGTCAAGTACCAGGAAGGCCAGGCCTATCATAAGATCGTACCGGCGCAGCCGACCGCCAACCCGGAGAAGGTCGAAGTCGTCGAGGTGTTCTGGTACGGCTGCCCGCACTGCCACCGTTTTCAGCCCTATGTCGAACGGTGGCTGCTCGGTGAGCCGGCCAATGTCGAGTTCATACGCCTGCCCGCGATCCTGAGTGAACGCTGGGCGATTCATGCCCGCGCCTACTACGCTGCGGAGGCTCTGGGCGTGCTCGAACGCATCCATGGCAAGCTCTTCGACGCGATGCACGTCGGCAAGGAGCGGCTGGACACGGAACAGAGCCTCGCCGATTTCTTCGCCCGCCAGGGTGTGGACAAGGCCGAGTTCCTGGAGGCCTTCAACTCATTCGCCGTCAACAGCAAGGTGTCGCGCGCACGCGAGCTGACGCGCCGCTACGGCATCGAGGGAACGCCGGCAGTGGTGATCAATGGCAAGTATCGCACCAGCCCGGCCTCGGCTGGCTCGTTCGAATCCTTGATCGACATCATGGATCACCTGGTTGCCCGCGAAGCGGCCACGCTCAACTGATCGCATGACTCCTGAGCCGGATTGTTCGCGCCTCCCGCAAGAGTGGGCGCGCGAACCTCGATGAAGGCAGCCGAGCTGTTCGTCCGGTGCCTGGAGAACGAGGGCGTCGAATACATCTTCGGCATCCCGGGCGAGGAAAACCTCGCCCTGATGGATGCACTCCAGGATTCCTCGATCCGCTTCGTGACTGTCCGCCACGAGCAGGGCGCGGGCTTCATGGCGGACGTCTATGGCCGCCTCACCGGCCGCGCGGGCGTCTGCCTGTCCACCCTGGGCCCGGGCGCGACCAATCTGATCACGGCTGTCGCGGACGCCAACATGGACTACGCCCCCCTGGTCGCCATCGCCGGCCAGGCGGGCACCAACCGGCTGCACAAGGAATCGCATCAGGTACTGGACCTGGAAAGCATTTTCCAGCACATCACGAAATATTCCTCGCGTCTTCTGACACCGAGGATCATTCCCGAAGTGGTGCGCAAGGCCTTCAAGCTGGCGCAGATGGAACGCACCGGCGCCGCCTTCATCGAGTTTCCCGAGAATATCGCGGCCATGGACGTTGACGATGAGCCGCTGCGGGTTTCACATCCGCTGGCGCCCGAACCCGCAGCGGAAAGCGTGCTGCGCGCCGCGGAGATCATCAGCAACGCCCAGCGCCCGATGATCCTTGCCGGCAACGGCGTGATCCGCGCCGGGGCCTGCGCGCAGCTGCAGGATTTCGCCGATCGCCTCAACATTCCGGTGGCCAACACTTTCATGGCCAAGGGAATAATTCCATTCGGCCACCCGCTGGCGCTCGGCACCGCCGGCCTGCAGTCGCGCGATTACGTCAACGTCGGCTTCGATCATGCCGATGTCATCATCTGCATCGGCTACGATCTGGTGGAATACCATCCTCATCTTTGGCACCCGACCCGCGACCGGAAAATCATCCACATCGCCTCGGCGGCTGCCGAGGTCGATGCCAGCTATGAAGTGGCGGCCGGTGTCGTCGGCGACATCAGGCACGCGCTGACCCGGGTGGCAGCCGCGGCGACACCCCATCCGGGCCACCTGCTCCGTCCGTTGCGGGAAGCCCTGATCGAGGACATGAACCGGCACGGCCGTGATGACTGCTGCCCGCTCAAGCCCCAGAAGATCATTTGGGATCTGCGCACCGCCCTGGGCCTGGAAGACATCGTGATCTGCGACGTGGGCGCCCACAAGATGTGGATGGCGCGGATGTTCCGCTGCGAACACCCGAATACATGCTTGATTTCCAACGGTTTCGCCAGCATGGGCATCGCAGTGCCAGGAGCCATCGCAGCCAAGCTTGCGCGCCCGGAGCGAGCGGTCGTCGCTGTCACCGGGGACGCCGGCTTCCTGATGAATTCCCAGGAAATCGAGACCGCCATGCGGCTGGGTCTCGCTTTTGTGATTCTGGTCTGGAATGACAACGGCTACGGTCTGATAGAATGGAAACAGATGCAAGGGTATGGACGCAGCAGCAACGTGCGCTTCACCAATCCGGATTTCATCAAGTATGCCGAGGCCTTCGGCGCCAAGGGGTACCGCATCGAACGCGCCGAAGACCTGCTTCCTGTGCTCCGCCGGGCCCTGGCCGATAATACCGTCAGCATCATCGACTGCCCCGTGGATTACAGCGAGAATCTGAAACTTACCGCCAAACTGGGTGAAATGGTCGCTCCGATATGAATGCGCAGCTGCAAAACCTCGTCCTTCAGCCGCCCTCAACCGGGATACCGGTCGATAGCGGCCGCCGGCTGCGCCTGATCAGCTACAACATTCAGGTCGGCATCGCCTGCCGGCGCTATCACCATTACCTGACGCAAAGCTGGAAGCATGTGCTCCCCCATGCCGAAAGCCTCAGCAATCTCGATCGCATTGCCCGGCTGGTCAATGAATTCGACGTGGTGGCCCTGCAGGAAGCGGATGCGGGCAGTTTCCGCAGTTCGTTCGTCAATCAGGTCGAATTTCTGGCCCGCCGTGGCGGCTTTCCCCACTGGTATTACCAGACCAATCGCAACCTGGGAAAGATCGCCCAGCACAGCAATGGGTTGCTCAGCCGTCATGCGCCCATGGATATCGTCGAGCACCGGCTGCCGGGTCTCATTCCCGGCCGCGGCCTGATGGAAGTCCATTACGGCAGCGGCGAGCAGCCTCTGGTCCTGCTCATGGTCCACCTCGGCCTGAGCAAACGCGCCCGCATGCGCCAGATTCTCTACATCGCGCGCCTGGTCAATCGCTACCGCCACGTGGTGGTCATGGGAGATTTCAACTGCCACTCCCGCAGCGAGGAAATATCGGTGCTCACCGACTGCACCAGGCTGCGTCGTCCCGCGGATGATCTGCCGACCTTTCCCAGCTGGCGCCCCAACCGCAGCATCGATCATGTGCTGGTTTCATCCAGCATTACCCTGAACGATGTTCAGGTGCTTCCGCATCCGGTTTCCGATCATCTGCCGATCGGCGTCGACATCTCGCTGCCAGCCGACGTCTCCATTGACGCCATGGCGCACGAGCCCCTCACCCGCGTCGCCGGCTAGCCCTTCTCGGGATCGCTCACTGTGTCTTGAAGCGCCTGCCATCCCGCAAATGAGGATGCAGCGTCATTTCGATCCGGCATTCGTTCGCGCCGGGCGGTCCATTCAACCGGGGAAGAAATCGATCGGATAGGTAGTGGTGGTGACGGCCACCTCCCGTGCGCCGAAATCGAACTGCCTCACCCGCGCCACCAGGCGGCGCTCGAGTTCGGCATCACCCAGTTCACTGGATACGATCTCGCAGTCAGCCACCTGGCCCGAGGGAAGAATCGTCAGCCTGAGCACCACCGTACCACGCAGACTCGGATCGTTGCGCAGCGCGCGCCGGTAGAGCGTGTTGAGCGCAGCGCGGTTCTCGTCGAACACCCGCTGGATCTCCTCGCTGAAGCGGGCCGGCAACACGGGTGCGGCGCCTTCGGCAAGGTCCGTATCTCGCACCACGAGCGGTGCGTCCACCCGCGTCACTTCATGTTCGGCGAGACGGGTAGCCTCTCCCTGCGCCGGCGCACTGCTTACGCCACCGCTTGCGGCCCCCGCCCGCGAGGAAATGACTGCCTGGACATCCTGTGGTTCGGCAACGGGCTGGGCAGCGCGCAGCTCCTGGTTCTCCAGCGACCGCAGCGGACTGTCACTGCGCAACTGGGCGATTTCCTGGCTGAGGGCGAGCAGACCGCTGCGGGCGGCGCGTTCACGCGCGGCGGGAACAGGCGGCTCGGGTGGCGTCGGCGCAGCGGGCAGGGGTTCGGGTGGCGAAACAGGCTCAGGCGGCAGCGCCTGCTCCGGAACGACCTCCCTCGGCATTTCTTCCGGGGCGGGCGGCGGGGGAGGAGGCGGCTGCGGCCGGTCCTGCAGCAGCTGGGCAAACCGCGGCGACACCTCGTCCATGAAGCGCACCGCCGGCGCAGGCATGTCGATGAGCGGCACGATGAGCGCCAACGACAGGGTAATGATGACCGCGCTCGACGCGATGAGGCGAAAGCGGCGCTCATCGGGGCCTTCGTCCCAGAACAGCGCCTGGGATGCCGCGGCCGTGCTCATCCCTCTTCTCCCGCCCGCTGCAAAACCGCGAATGAAACCTGGCCATACCCGGCTTCGGCACAGGACAGCATGACGCGACGGATGACACTGTAGGGCAGCAGCCGTGCCGCCATGACCGTGGCTTCCGGCCCGACCGCGTCCGCTGCATCATCTGCAGACCGGCCACGCGCCGCCAGGCCTGCCAGCGCCCGGGTCAACGGAGCGATATCGGTCTCACCATCGCCCAGCGCCTCCTGCAGGCCGGCGACGCGCTCTCCCTGTACCAGAATGTCGGTGTCGGTCACCATCACCACCACCGTCTCGCGCGGTCGCTCCTCGGCGATGGACTCCGGCAACTCGATCGAACGCGTGCTCGGCAGCAGCTCGACTTCGCTCGAATTGACCAGCAGAAAGAACACGAGGATGGTGAAGATATCCATCAAGGACACCAGATTGAGTCCGGTGGCCGCCCGGTGGCGGCGGTGATGGCGCTCCATGCGCAATGCGCGACGCGACATCTTCATCGTGCGGCCGCCTCAGGCGTCTCCGGGACGCGGCGCAGCGTCACCGATCGATATTCCGGGAAACAGATCGACCCGCGTCACCGTCCCAGGCTGAACCACCGTACCGATCCGCGTCGTGTCCATCACCCGGACCAGCACTTCATAGGGAACATCCGGCTCGAGCAGGATGGTAGCGTCGTTCAGCAGGGGATGTTCGGCCTTGATCGCCTTGAGCACGTCGGCAAGCCCATCATAGTCGTGATCCCCACCGCTGCGCGGAAGCAGCAGCGGCGTGCCACCCTGATTGGCAACCTCGAGGCGGTCTTCACGCACAGTGATCTCGAGTCGCAGCGGCATCTCTCCCGCAGCGGCATCTGCCGAGGATGGCAGCCCCAGCTCGATCACGGCGATACGCGAGAACACCGCCGTGACCAGCAGGAACGGCACCAGGATGACCATCAGGTTCATGAATGCCGTGATGTCCAGCTCGCCCGGCTGCTGCCGGTGGCGACGCCAGCGGCGCAGCTTCATGCGGTGCCGGCTTCGCGCGTGGGCGCGGTGATCAGGTTGAGGAACTTGACCGACGCCATCTCCAGCCCGTCGATCAGTTCGGTGGTCTTGGTCTGCAACAGGGTATGGAGCAGCAGCATGGGAATGGCGACCATGAGTCCGAATGCCGTGGTGTTCATGGCGACGGAAATACTCGCCGAAAGCATGTCGGCCTTCTCCGCCGGATTCGCCGAAGCCACCGCGGTGAAGGCCTGGATGAGGCCGATGATGGTGCCGAGCAGCCCGAGCAGGGTCGAGACGTTGGCCAGCGTCCCCAGATAGTGCGTGCGCTTCTCCAGCCGCGGCAGCACTTCGATCAGCCCCTCCTCCATCGCCGTCTCGATATCGTCGCGGCGCCCGCTCGACTGCGAGCGCTCGAGACCATACGCGAAAATCCGGCTCATGGTGGCGTCGGAATCACGGGTATAGGCCAGTGCTTTCGTGAAGTCGCGTCGCGTCAGCAGACCGGACAGATCCTGCCATACCCTGCGATTGGCGCGTCGCACACCGCCGAGATAGACGAAGCGCTCGATGGCGATGGCCGTACCGAGCGCGAGCACGACGGCGATGGGATACATGAACAAGCCGCCTTCCTGGAAAAAGCGGATCGTCGTTGCGTAGATATCCATGCAAATCTCCTAGGGCATTCGGGATCCGGGCGGCGAAGCACTCCGCGCAGCTGCCGCTCCGCCACGGTAACGCAATTCGCGCAGGAAGGTTTCGCGATCCAGCGGTTCCAGCGCCGCCGCGTCATCGACGCGCATGCGTGGTGGCTCGAGCGGCGGCCCCTGCTCGCTGTCCTTCCAGGGCACGACGTACAGCACTTCAGGCATATCCTGCGAGGGAACGGCCGTGAGCGTCGGCGTCTGCGCAGCAGCGCCGGCCGAAAAGACAGCCAGCCATGCAACCATCGCGAAACTCGCCGAGCGGGTCATCGAGTCTCCCCTTCTTGCGCGGACGGCGCATGCTCCGCGGCCAGACGCTGCCGGAGATCCGCGAGCCAACGCTCGACGACGGCATTGTCCTCGCCGCCATAATGACGATTGAGCTCATAGTGCGCCAGCGCCTTGCGCGGCGCCTGCAGATACAGATCGTACAGAATGCCAAGATTGTAATGCGTATCCGCGCGCGATGGGTCGATCACCAGCGCCTGCTCATAGGCTTCTCGCGCCTCATCGAATCGCCCGGCCTCGCGGTACAGCACGCCGAGCATATCGGCGGCCAGCACATTGTTCGGATCACGCTCAAGCGCCTGAAGCAGCGCGTTTTCCGCCTCTTCGGTGCGGCCAGCCTGCGCGCGGATGATGGCCAGGTTCAGGAGCGGTGCGGTGAAATCCGGATAGGCACGCGTCATGGCAAAGAATGCCGTTGCCGCTTCTTCGTCCAGGCCACGGCGCATGAGATCGAGCGCGGCGTCAAAGTGCATCTGCGCTGCCGATGACGGCGTCGCGGGCGCGGGTGACTGCGCCTCCGGCACCCGATCGGCCGCGGCGTCGGACGGGGGAGGCGCGCTCGGAACGCCGGCGCAGCCGCCGAGAATCAGCGCGATTCCAATCGCCCCTGCCAGCGCTTCAATGCAGCGTTTCAACGATCTCCACCTTCTTTTCCATCTTGCCGTAACGCACCGGCATCAGGGTCGCCAGCTGCTCCATGCTCGCGCGCACCCAGCGATCGTAGAAACCCTGGGGTATGCGGCGGAAATTGACTTCGTGCAGCTTGATGGCCTCCTCCTCGAAGGGATAGGCCTGCTCCTCGAGCAGTACGTCGTACTCTTCCAGTTCATCCTCGGACAGGTCCGCCGGACGCTCCGATTCGAGCAGGGCGCGACCGAAGCCATGATAGATCTCGCCGATGTGATAGGTGGCGGCGGTGGCCACTTCGGGAATGCCGAAGCGTGCCGCCCGCCCATAGGCCTCGAGCGCCGCTTCCATCGCCGCGCGCTTCTGGCGCAGGCTGCGGTCGAGCGGCGCGACCAATCGCAGGCGCTCGAACCGTTCGCGCGCCGGAGCGGCAAGTTCGAGCGCCGCCTGTGCGGCGGCCTGGCGGCTGAAGTCGCTGCCCGCACTCCCCCCATCGCTCTCGAATGCGGACACGACCTCGCCCAGCCACTGACGACGGCTCTCCACATCCCCTCGTGACTGAAAAGCCTTGGCGATGCGCAGGCGCGCTTCGATCGCGCGGTCCACCGGCTCGGGATAGAGCGTGATATAGCGCTGCCAGGCCAGGGACGCCCGGGTCATGTCTCCGACCTGATCGTACAGCTCCGCCGACCGCCACAGCGCGGCGCGCGCCTCTTCCTCGTCATCGGTGCTCGCAGCCATGCGACCGAACTCCTCCGCGGCACGCGCATGCTCGCCGAGTTCGAGATAAACCAGCGCCAATTCGCGCGTCACATCCTTCTGCAAGCGGCTCTCGGGCCAGGCCATGCGGAAGCGCTCGAGCTGATCTCTGGCCGCCGGCCAGTCACGCAGCGTGAGGGTGATCGCCAACGCATCGTACTCCGCGGTTTCGGCGATGGCGCTCCGCGGCGCCGCCGCGGCGGCGCGCAGAAAATGCTGTCGCGCCTCGCCCCGGCTGCCAAGCTCGCGGGCGGCCTCTCCCTGTCGATAGATCGCGACCGCCAGTCGCTCACGCAGCTGCGGATCCTCGGCGATCTCCAGCGCGGAAGTATACGAAGTCTCCGCCAGACCGTACTCGGCGCGCTCGAACTGCACGTCGCCAGCGACCACCCACGCCGTCCGCCGCAGTTCGGGCGCCGCGGAGCTGCCGCCGGTGATGCGCAGCGCCATGGTCAGAGCGCGTGAATGCTGCCCGGCGGCAAAGAGGTGCTGCGCGGCCCGCGTCATCACCGTCGACACTTCGGGGTGGCGCGGAAACTGACCGGTGAAACGCACCGCCGCGTCGATCGATCGCGCGAGCAGCAGCTGGCGGGCTTCGCCCTCGGCGGTCTCCTCGAGCATACGCTGGTAGGACACCAGCGCGGCGTATCCCGCGTCGGCCGCTTTCGGATGGGGCGAATAGCGATAGGCGCTCTGCTCGTAATGCTCCACCGCTTCGGCGTAGCGGCCGCTTTCGAACAGCAGTTCGCCCAGCAGGAATGAAAGCTCCGGCGCCCGCCCGTCATCGGGGAAGAAGGCCAGATAATCACGGTACCAGCGTGCCGCCGTGAGGTAGTCGGCCTGCAGACCGCTGCGCTGCGCTTCGGCATGAGAGCGCTGGGCCTGGGTCAGGAATTCGTCGCGCAGCTTTTGCGACACCAGCGGCATGCGCGCCAGATCGCGCTGCTCCCAATAGGCGCTCTCCCGTCCGTAGCCGGCGATGAACTCATTGCGAGCGGAATCGGCGCGCGCATCCTCCCCGGCACGATCGTAGATTTCAGCAACGCGGATCTGGAACAGGGGCGCCTGTTCATGGAGCGGATGGCGCGCGACGAATGCATGCAGGGTATCTGCGGCCTGTTCATACTGCCGCTCGGCGAGGTAATGTTCGGCAAGCCGCGAATAGACCAGCGGCTCGAACGGCGCACCGCCGTGGCGCTCGAACCAGGCGGTCACGGCATTCGCACCGCCCTGACGCGCGAAGCCAAGGCTGATCACCCTCAGGGTGTCGTCCACCAGCTCGCGCTGGGTGCGTGGCAAGGATTCCAGCGCGAGATGCGTGCGGAACTCGCTGCCGGACACCAGACTGCGTGCAAGCACCGCCATGAAGTCGGCGAGCGCCTCGGGGACCGCGCCTCGCAGATAGAACGACCAACCCCGCTTGTAGCGAGCCTGATCCTGAAACACGCCACCGTCATTCGCCGCAAGCACGGCGGTATAGGCGGTCTGTGCCGCGGCGTAGTCGCGACGAGCGAACAATATTTCGCCACGACGAAACTGGCTCTCGGCATACAGAGGCGAGTCCGGATAACGGTCGGTCACGTGCTTCAGCGCCGCCAGCGAACGCGCCTCATCGCCGGCATTGTCCCAGGCGCGCGCGATCTGATAATGCACCTCGTCCGCACGGGCATGATCGGGGTACTGGCGCAGCAGTTCCTGAAAGGCCACCACCGCGTCCGCGAATGCCTGGCGATGGGGCCGTCCGCTGGCCAGCGCCTCCTCGCCGATCGCCAGTTGCAGATCGGCGATCCGGCGCAGCGCGTATTCACGCCGGGCCTGGTCTGCCGTGATGGCCGCATAGGCGCGATAGCTGTCCTGGGCGAGTTGCAGATCGCTGGAGGCGACCTCACGCAGCACCACCGTAGGCTGCTCATCCAGACTCTTGAGCGTCAGATCAGCCTGGCTGGTGGCGGGCGGAGACGAAGCGCAGGCAGCCATCAGGATCGAAATGCTGCCCATGACGACGGCACGACGTAGAAGAGGTCTCATGGCTCGCCCCTTCGCGCGGCGACATCATCAAGCAGGCGCGCAAGCTCGAAGTGGGCGCGGGCGCGCTGCGCATCCACACGTTGGCGCTCGGCTTCCAGCGCTGCGGTGATCCGGCCCTGCAGCCAGACGCGATGGTCCGCATTCGCCCTGGCGATACTGGAGCGCACCGGCTGCGGCAGGGTCGCCGCCCGCGCCTCCAGAATCCGCAGGTACTGCCAGGTGTCCAGGGCCGCGCGCAAAGTACCGTCGGCGAGTATTGCACCCACCCGCTGCGGCACCTCACCGAGCAGATTGTCGAGCATCGCCCCGTTACGAAGGCCGGCAAGGATGCGGTCGACGGCAACGAGTTCCGCATCGAGCCCGGAGATCGTGTCGCGGTATGATTTCACGGCGTCGCGGTGAGCGCCCACGCGCCACTGGACATAGGGCACCAGCAGCATGACTTCGCGAACTGCCGGATCGGCGGCATCGCGCTGCCTCAGCGCGGACCAGGGAATGAGCGCGCGGGACAGATTGCCTTGACTGAACTCCACCCACCCCATGCCAAGCAGGGCGCCGGACGAAAATGGGCTATCCAGGCGCACGCGCTCGAAAGCGGCGCGCGCTGCGGCGGCATCGTTGCGGACGAGCTGACGGAACCCGAGCGTGATATTGGCGCGATCACGCAAAGCCGCCACCTCCGGGTCCGCCGGGGTGATCCGACCCAGGGCATCCAGGGCCTGCAAGGCCGCGTCGTGCTGGCCGGCGCGCTCGAGCGCCGCCGCGCGGTTGTAATCGGCATAGGCGGCCCAGGGCTGAGACAGGCGCCCCGCCTGCTCGAGCGCTGTCACGGCAGCGGCGTAACGGCCGGCCGACAACAGCAGTTGCGCCCGAAGCACGATGCGTTCCGCCTGGGCGGCGCTGGCTGGCGTCGACAGCAGCGACTCGGCTTCGGCCCGGCGGTCACGGTACATCCACTCTCTGGCGAGCCAGGCCAGCGGATCCATGGCGGATGGCAGCTGCGCGGCGATCGACGCTGTATCGGGACGCGCCGGGTCGACGGCCAGCAGGAAGCCGACGGAGGATTCCGCGGGCACGCCACCGGCCTGCGTATACAGGCGGTGGGCGGTCCGCGCCGCTTCGTCGAGCGGACGATAGCCGGAATCCGTCGCATGGGCGGATATGGCTGGCAGTTGAGCCAGCGACAAAAAGACCGCAAACAGAAAAGCGGGTCTATTCATTGGGTGGCATTTCGCTACGCCCGATTCATCAGCAGCCCCGGATCGCTGCGTACGTAACCTGCACGCGATCAGCACGCAGCGGTTCCGAGCGCACCGGACGGCATGCGCGCGAGCATTGGAGATGATCGATCGGGGCATAGTTCACGATTGCGGTCAGGGAGTATAGCGTATCCAGCACGTTTTCGGCACGCTCAATGCGTCATAATATTTCCGCCATACAGTAACTTGCAGCCGCTCGCCCGTTCGTCCCCGGCGACCGGCAGGTAGAAGTAGAGACGAAGCGGCGCGGCCGCCGGTTCCGGCGCAGACGCAGGAACAGAGCGTTCCCGCCAGCCGGACCTGCACGCGCGACGATTGAATCGGAAGCATGAAACGGGTGGATGCGCGGGGCCCACGAGCGCCGGCGTCCCGCGGGGTAAATGGCGCGCCCTAGAGGATTCGAACCTCTGACCTTTGGAATCGGAATCCAACGCTCTATCCAGCTGAGCTAAGGGCGCAATGATGACAAGCCCCATGAGCTGGCGCAGGACGGCTGCCCGCCCACCGGAGCGAAGGGGCCAAGCATATGACACCGCGGCGAACGAATCAACCGCCGCCCTCTCAGCGCGGACCGAGCTGGCGGGCCAGCGGCCGGTACTGCAGGGCGTAGAACATTTCGAGATAGCGCCGTGTTTCGCTGCGCTCCAGATTGGTCACATATTTCCAGAAACCATAGACCCGAGACAGGGTCATCATGCGCTCCGCATACAGCGTCCAGGTATAGCGGGAGCGCACTCGCTCCAGGGTGTGCGACGAAAGCTGTTGCCAATAGTCGGGATTCTCCGCCGCCCGCTCCAGAAACGCCGTGATCCGCTCCGCGGCATCCTCGCCGTGGTTGGGATCGATGTGAAATCCCGAGATCTCGTCCTCGATGATCTCCAGCGGTCCGCCGTACCGCGTGGCGAAGGTGGGCAGCCCCGAACTCATCGCCTCGATCACCGTCAGGCCGAAGGCCTCGAACAGTGCCGGCTGGACGAAGGCCCCCTGAGTATCCGCGACATAGCGATAGATTTCGCCAGCCATGTTCTTGTCGAGGAGCACACCGAGCCAGCGCATCTGATCATCCAGCCCGTAGCGATCCATCAGTTCGTGCATGTGCGCGATCTGCGCCTGCTCCTCGCGATCCCCCGAGCGGGCCGGATCGATGTGTCCGGCGACGATGAGCAGGTTGGCCCGCTCCCGCAGGCGCTCGCTTGCCCCGAACCATTCGACCAGCCCGGTGATGTTCTTGATCCTGTCGAGCCGGGCCATGGAGAAGAGCAATGGCCGCTCGCGGTCCCTCAGCACCCCGCGGGCATCGTCCCGGGCACTCGCGCCATAGATCAATTCGTCGATCTCGGGATGCAGCGCGGTGAGGCGGCGCTCCCGCTCCGAGTACGGAAAGTAGATCTCCGCGTCGGCGCCCGGGGAAACGATGTTGAACTTGGGATCGAACATGTCGATGCCGTTGACCACGCGATACAGACCGGGCAGCGTGTAGCTGCCATAGCTCTCGTACTGGCCGACGCTGTCGCCGTTGCCGGCGATCTCCTGGTATGTGCTGGTGATGATGAAGTCGGCGGCATTCATGGCGATCAGATCCGCAGTGAACTGGCAGGCGAAATGGTACTGCTCGTCGTTCGCCCGCCAGTACAGATCCGACATCAGGTACTTCGACTTCTCCAGCGCATGGGCGATATTGCACTGGGTCACACCGAGACTCTGCGACAGCAGGGTGGCCACCAGATTGCCATCGGAATAATTGCCGACGATCAGGTCGGGGCGAGCCGTGAGCTCGGCGAGCACCTCGGTTTCCACGTCGGCGGCGAAGCGCTCCAGATAGGGCCAGACCTCGAAGCGCGAGATCCAGTGCGGCACGACGTCGCCTTCCGGATTGCGGAACGGCACACGCAGGATGCGGGCATGGCGCGCGCCGCTGACTTCCTCTATGCGCTGATCGCAGGTCGTTCCCCTCGCCTCCGGAATAAGGCGCGTGACAATGAGGATCTGCGGATCGATGTCCAGGCCCTGCTCATAGATGCGGGCGCGCATCTCCTGCTCCAGCGCCCGCACCTGGTCGAGGATGTAGACCACCTGGCCGCCGGTGTCGGGCAGGCCGAGCACGTTGGCCTGAGCGAAATAGCCGTGCGGCGTCAGGATCACCAGATTGAATATCATCGGAATCCGGCTCAGGAAACGCTCCAGCCGGTCCGGATCGGGAGCCTCCAGAATATCGGTGAGAAGGGAGAACGTATCGCGCATGCGCGCGACCGTGCGTCCCCAGCCCGGCTCGAAACCCATGTTCTGCAGCACGTGAGCGGTTTCGTCCCAGCTTGCATCCGCGGGCTGCTTGGCCAGATAGTCGCTGGCCCGGCGCAGCTGGCGACGCAGATCCACCATGCTCTGGATGCGGTCGTTGACCATCAGCTGACGTCCGCGAGCCTGGTGGACCGAGAGGAAATCGAGCACGCGCTGGTCACCGGCGGTGATGTCCTGGAACAGTTGGCTGGAAAGGCGGCGGTTGAGGAACTCCATGCCGCGACCGATGGAGCGCGATTCGCGCATGCGCGGAAACCCGCGCTGGAACGGCCCGATATCGAATTCCAGCGCCCGCTCGTCCACCGGTGATGCGCCATTGATCAGCCGCTCCTTGACTGCGAGATATTCGGAGACGCTGATCTCCGTGCCGGACAGGGACTCGGCGTGAACCCGGTAGTAGGTCCAGCGGGCAACCGAGGGCCGCGCCGCGAAATGGATCCAGGGTGACTCTACGGTGGCGTCCTGGATCGACAGCACCAGCGGGTAGAGCGGTGTGTCTTCGAGGCGCAGTTCCGGATTCTCCTCGCAGAAGGCCCGGCATTCGTCGACGATCTCCGAGCGCAGGAGAAACGGCTTGCCGAGTGCAATGTAGCGACGCAGCAGGGCATAACAGGCGTCACGGTTATCCTGCAGGTACTCTTCCAGACTCGCTTGCATGGCGTTCTCCACTGCTATCCCGTGAGCTGTCCGCTGGTGTCGGCACGACGCCCGCACCGCTGTCCGTGGCGTACACCCGATCGAAGAACCCGTAGTGCGCTATGCCTTCGAGGATGCCGCGAGCATGGCTGGCGCGAGCGAAATGGATGCGCTCGCGACCGCGCAGCCCCTCCAGTTCAGGGCTGTAGTTGCCGACCACCACGCCCATTGTCTCGCCAGTGAGCATTTCCTCATCGTTGCCGGAGTCGCCGGCGGCCAGCACCCTGTCGATCGGAATGCCCCACTTGTCCGCCACCCAGCGCAGGGCCGCTCCCTTGGACGCGCGAACCGGCAACAGATCGAGAAACGCGTCGTAGGAAACAACCGCGTTGACATGAACATCGCTGCGGCGCAGATGCCGCGCAATGTCGCGCAACGGCGGTGCGCGATCCGGATCAATGTAATAGCTGAGCTTGAACCGCCGCTGCTCATCGACCGACTGCTGACGCAACCCGCGGAACCCACGCATGGCCGCCGACGCCCGATCGCGATCCCAGCGGTAATCAACATGCCGCTTCCAGCTTTCATCCTCTACCAGCCTCGGTCCATAATGAATCTCCGTGCCGGCTGCCGAAATGATGAAATCCGGCATCGGCACGCGCCACTCCCGCAGCAGGGCGAGAGCGCTCTGTAGAGTTCGGCCGGTGGCGACACCGAAACCGATCTGGCAGGGCGCGCGCTTCATTGCATCGAGCAGCCGCGCCAGACCCGGAGCATCACCCACCAGCGTATTATCGATATCGCACACGAGCATGCGATCCGCGGTCGGCAAACGGCTGCGCGTAACGGCCACTCCCGATTGCCGCCTGACGTGCGAAGAGGTAACGCGCTGGACTTCGCGCAGGTACGTGCGCACGTGTCCCGTCCACGAAAAATGCCGCTGTACTCCGGCAAGCCCGGCGCGGGCCCAGCGCTGCCAGCGCTGGCGATCGTTGAGCGCCTCGTGCAGAGCGGCGGCCAGCGCATCCATGTCGAGCGGATCGATCAGCAGGCCGTTGCGGCAATAGCGCACGATGTCACGCGGTCCGCCGTCACGCGTGGCGACGATCGGCAGGCCGCTCGCCGCCGCCTCCAGCAGCGTCAACCCGAACGGCTCGGTGAGCGCCGGATTGACGAACAGTCCCCGGCTGCGCGCCGCAAGGCGGTAGAGATCGGGCACCTCGTCCGGGTGATGATGCTTTGGATAGGCGACGTGGCCATAGAGATCATAGCGGTCGATCAGCTGCATCAGCTCGGTGAACACCCGCCGCGGCCCCTTCTCCATCGTCCCCACCTCTTCGCGATTGCCGAGGATCAGCACCAGATTGGCCCGCTCGCGCAGCTCCGGGCGACTGGCGTAGGCATGCACCAGAGCAGCGAGATTCTTCCTCGGATCCGGACGGGCGAGCGCCAGGATCATCGGCTTGTCGGGATCGGTGAGGAAGCGCCGCAGGGCGGAATGGATAGGGGGACGGGCGGCGCTGCGGCGCGGAGGGTGGAAGCGCTGCAGGTCGATTCCTGGCGGAATGACCACGGCGCGCCGGGGCTGGTGATCATAGAGCCCGTATTGATCCTCGACCTCCTGTTCGGTGCTCGCAACCACGAAGGCCGCGTTGTCGAGCGTCATGTTCTCCGCTTCGATACGCTGAGCAATATGGTACTGGCTCTCCATCACTTTGGAAGAGACGCCCTTTTCGAGCAGCCGCATCCGCTTGACGTGTCCAAGCGAATGACCGGTGAAAGCCAGCGGAACTTCGAGCAGGGAGCACAGGCGCACGCCGACGTAGCCGGAATCCGCGTAATGGGCGTGAACGATATCCGGCACGCGACCAACGCCGCGGACATGCTTGAGCGCCTGATCGGCGAAGCTGTCGAGATGCGGCCACAACGCCTCCTTGCGCAGATAGCGTCGCGGTCCGCATGGCAGCCTGATAATGCGCGCTCCCGGAGCTATCTCCTCTTCGGGTTCACCGTAGTCCGCATGCACACGCGGATCGACGACGCGTCGTGTGAGCAGATCGACGCGGGCCACGGCGGGATGCTCGGCCAGCGCGCGGAGCAGTTCGACCACGTACAGCACCTGGCCGCCGGTGTCGGCATCCCGACCGAGCTCCATTTCATGTCCGCGAATCAGCCCGTGAATGCTGATCAGGACGATGTACAGACCCCTGTCGCGTGTCACGCCTGATCCACCTCCCATTCACGCATAAATTGTTGATAACGTTCGGGCGCGTCGATTACGGCACCGCGCAGCGTGCATATCCAGGCGGCGAACTCGAGAGCCCGGCGCAGCGTGTCCCTCGCCTCCCAACGCCGCATCAGGCCGATCAACGCAACGGCCGAGAAAGCGTCTCCGGCGCCGACCGTGTCGACCAGCTCGCCGGCATTGGCCGCGGCCCCCTCGACGATGCCGTCCGCATCCACGAGCAGCGCGCCCTGCGCTCCGCGCGTGACGATCAATGTGTCGATGTGGTGGCGCAGGCGCAGCGCTCGCGCCCTCTGCTGGATCGGCTGAACATCAACCGCGTCATTCCCGATGAGCATCAACTCCTCGTCATTGAGCTTCACCCAGGTCGCGCCATCGATCTGCGACTTCACCTCCGACGCTTGCCACCAGGGAGAACGCAGATTGATATCGATGCAGTGGAGCGGCGAAAGCCGATTGCGCAGCAGGCGCAGCGATGCGCGCGAAACATCCGAACGCAGCGCCAGCGTGCCGTGATAGATCAGTCCGATGTCCTGCCCGGCCAGTGAGCGCATGGCCGCATCGGCATCGATATAGTCGTATGCGCGATCCGGAAGGATGTCGAAGGCATGTCCGTTGCCGGTCAGCTCGACGCGCACCTCCCCGGTGGCATGCGTGTCATCGATCTGCATGCAGGACACATCCATGCCCCAGGAGCGCATGGTCGAAAGCACCTGTTCGCCTGCGGAATCGACGCCGACACGACTGACGAATACCGGCCTGAGACCGAAACCGTGCAGATGCCAGGCGACATTGAATGGCGCGCCTCCAATGACAGCGACGTCGGGGAAGATGTCGAACAGCACTTCGCCGAAAATCAGCGGCCGTGCGTCCTCTTGATGTCGGTCGTCCACAGTCGTTGAGCTTTCAAGTTCCGTGCATCCCATGCGTGTGGATACAGGATGTTTCTGCACGACGTGTCGCGCCGGCGCCTTACGGCGCCGTCAGAGGTACGGTGCCCGCGCGAGAAAGCGGGCGAGGAGGATCACGCCATCACATCAGGCGTGACCCCGTGATCAAGCTGTCATTATAGGACAGGGAGCGGCTCGCGGCCAGCCGGCGGACCGGCGGGCCGCGAAGCGTCATTCATTCGACGGTAACCGACTTGGCGAGATTGCGGGGTTGATCGACGTCAGTGCCCTTGAGCACCGCGACGTGATAGGCAAGCAACTGCAAAGGAATGGTATATACGATCGGCGCCACGCAGTCATTTGTCGGAGCGACGTCAACGATCTCGATGCCGTCTCCCGCGCGCATGCCAGCGTCGGCATCGGTGAACACGATGAGATGGCCACCACGCGCCCGCACTTCCTGCAGATTCGACTTCACCTTCTCCAGCAGGTCGTTGCTTGGGGCAACCGCTATGACGGGCATTTCCGCATCGACCAGCGCCAGCGGCCCGTGCTTGAGCTCGCCTGCGGGATAGGCTTCGGCGTGAATGTACGAAATCTCCTTGAGCTTCAGCGCGCCCTCCATCGCCACCGGATACTGCGTTCCGCGTCCCAGGAACAGCGCGTGGTGCTTGTCGGCGAACATCTGCGACAACTGCTCGATCTGCGCGTTGAGGCCGAGCACGCTCTCGATACGCCCCGGCAGCTGAATGAGCTGATCGACGATACTCTGCTCGGTTTGCTCACTCATGCCATGGCGTCGGCCGAGCACGACGACCAGCAACAGCAGCGCGGCGAGCTGCGTGGTGAATGCCTTCGTCGACGCAACGCCAATCTCCGGACCGGCGCGCGTCATCAGCACCAGATCCGATTCCCGCACCAGCGAGCTTTCAGGCACGTTGCAGATGGCAAGCGAGCCGGCGAAGCCGATTTCGCGCGCTTCGCGCAAGGCGGCAAGCGTGTCGGCGGTCTCGCCGGATTGCGAGATCGTGACTACCAGCGTGTTCGGCCGCACCACCGGCTTGCGGTAGCGAAACTCGCTCGCGACCTCGGTGGTGCAGGGAACGCGCGCGATCGATTCCAGCCAGTAGCGCGCAATCATGCCGGCGTGATAGCTCGTACCGCAGGCGATGATGTGTACCTGATCGATCCGATCGAGGATTTCCTTCGCTTTCGGGCCGAAAGCGGCCTCGAGCACGCGATGCTTTCCGATGCGGCCTTCGAGCGTTTCGCCGATGGCGCGCACCTGCTCGAAGATTTCCTTGAGCATGAAGTGGCGGTACTCGCCGCGTTCGACCGCGCTGGCGGTGAGCTCGCTGGTGTACACCGGGCGATCGACGATGCTTCCGCTCTGATCGTAAATGACGTGGCTGTCGCGGGTAAGACAGGCAACGTCGCCCTCCTCCAGCATGATGAACTGCTGCGTCACCGGCAACAACGCATTCACATCGGAAGCGACGAAACGCTCGCCGATGCCGATGCCGATGATGAGCGGGCTGCCGCGGCGCGCCACTACCAGTTTTTCCGGTTCGGTGACGCTGATAACCCCGAGAGCATAGGCGCCCTGCAGTTCGGTGATCGTCTGCTGTACTGCTTCGAGCAGACCCATGCCGGCGGTGACGTGACTGTGCACCTGGTGCACGATCACTTCGGTATCGGTATCGGAACTGATTTCGTAACCCATCGCGATCTGCCGATCGCGCAGCTCGTCATGGTTTTCGATGATGCCGTTATGCACCACTGCAACCATGTCGCGGCTGATATGGGGATGGGCGTTCGCCTCCTTGGGCGCGCCGTGGGTAGCCCAGCGGGTGTGACCTATGCCCGTAGTGCCGTGCTGTGGCTGCTGCTGCAGCGCCGCCTCCAGCGCGCTGATCTTGCCGACCGCGCGCACGCGCATGAGCGTATTGTCACGATCGAGAACGACCGTTCCGGCGGAGTCGTATCCGCGATACTCCAGCCGCTTGAGTCCCTCGATCATGATCGGCACGACATCGCGTTCTGCGACTGCACCCACGATTCCGCACATGTATCTCGTCCTTTCCTGGAGGCCTGACGGCGTCAGCCGTCCTAGCGTTGTTTCTTCACTGGACGCTTCCAGCCGGCGCGTGTCTGCTGCGGCGAACGGCTGAGAGTGAGCTCGCCGGGCGGCGCATCCTTCGTGATCGTCGAACCGGCGCCGATCGTGGCGCCAGCGCCGACGGTCACCGGCGCCACCAGCTGGCTGTCGGAGCCGATGAAAGCGCCGTCGCCAATTCGGGTCAGATGCTTGTTGGCGCCGTCATAGTTGCAGGTGATGGTGCCGGCGCCGATGTTGACGCCGCTGCCGACTTCGGCGTCTCCAATGTAGCTCAGGTGATTGACCTTGCTGCCGCGACCTATCGAGGCCTTCTTCACCTCGACGAAGTTGCCGATGTGCGCCTCGGCGGCTACCCGCGTCTCCGGACGCAGGCGCGCATAGGGACCGATGCGGCAATGCTCGGCGACTTCCGCCTGATCGATCACCGTGCCGGCCGCAACCCGGGTGCCAGCGCCGATGCGGGCATCACGGATCACGCAGTTCGGACCGATATACACACCATCGCCGAGCTCAACCCGGCCTTCGAACACCACATTGACGTCGATGACGACATCGCTCCCCGTGTAGAGTTCGCCGCGCAGATCGAAGCGTGCGGGATCGAGCAGCGTCACGCCCCGGGTAAGCAGCTCCTCGGCCTGCAGGCGCTGGAAGTGTCGCTCGAGCGCGGCGAGCTGGATCCGGTCGTTGACGCCGAGCACTTCCTCGATCCGTTTGGCGCACACCGCGACAGGCGCGGATCCGGCCGCGGCGGCCATGGCGATGACATCCGTCAGATAGTATTCACCCTGAGCGTTGCCCTTCTGCAATCGGTCCAGCAGCGGCAGGAGCAGGTTGGCGCGCGCAGCCAGGATGCCGGTATTGACCTCGCGAATCGCGCGCTGCGCGTCACTGGCGTCGCGCTCTTCGACGATGCCGGTGATGCCACCATCGGGAGCGCGAAGGATGCGTCCGTATCCCCGGGGATCCTCGACTGCGGCGGTGACCAGTGCAATGCCGGTTTCCGCCGTACGCGCCAGGAGGTCACGCAAGGTTGCGGCAGTGATCAGCGGCACGTCGCCATAGAGGATCAGGACGGTCGCATCATCCCCAAGGAAGGGCGCGACCTGGCGCACGGCATGGCCGGTACCGAGGCGCTCGGTCTGCTCCACCCAGTGCACCGGTTCCTTCTCCAGCCGGGCACGCAGCTGTTCGCCTCCATGACCATGGACAATATGGATGCGCGCGGGATCGAGCGAACCGGCGGTTGCCAGTACGTGGGCAATGAGCGGGCGGCCGGCAAGCGGGTGCAGCACCTTGGGCAGCGTCGAACGCATGCGCTTGCCCTCGCCTGCCGCCAGAATAATGACGTCCAGTGACATAGGCCAATTGTACGCAGTTGGAAAAGGAACGCCAGCGTCGGCAGGGTTATCGGCAGCGTCGGGTGAAGGCTGCAGAACTCAGGACTGGAGGGAGGGCGGCGCAGGCCCCAAGCCTGCGCCGGAACCAGATCAGCGCTTGGCCTGTTCGCGCAGTTTCTGAATGGCGCGCAGCTGCGCCACCGCTTCTGCCAACTGGGCCTGTGCCTTGGCGTACTCGAACTCCGACACCTTGTCCTTGAGATCCTGCTCGGCGCGCTCCTTCGCCGCAAGGGCCGCTGCCTCGTCCAGATCCTTGGCGCGAACGGCCGTGTCGGCCAGCACAGTCACCACGTGGGGCTGAACCTCCAGCATGCCGCCGGAAATGTAGTAGAACAGCTCCTCGCCCTCCGGCGTGCGGATCCGTACTTCGCCCGGCCGCAGCTTGGTGAGCAGCGGTGTGTGGCGCGGAAGGATGCCGAGCTCGCCCATCACGCCCGAAGCGAAAACCATTTCCGCTGCTCCGGAAAAGATCTCCTCTTCTGCGCTCACGATGTCGACGTGCATGGTCATGGCCATCTGTATTTCTCCGCTTGGATCGGAAGCGCCGTCTTACTGCAGCTTCTTCGCCTTTTCGACCGCTTCCTCGATGGAACCGACCATGTAGAAAGCCTGCTCCGGCAGATGATCGTACTCGCCATCCACGATCTTGCGGAATCCCGAGATCGTATCCTTCAGCGACACGTACTTGCCGGGGGCGCCGGTGAACACTTCGGCGACGAAGAACGGCTGCGACAGGAAGCGCTGGATCTTGCGCGCGCGGGCCACCGTCAGCTTGTCCTCTTCGGACAGTTCGTCCATGCCCAGAATGGCGATGATGTCCTTCAGTTCCTTGTAGCGCTGCAGGGTCTGCTGTACTGCGCGGGCGGTGTCGTAATGCTCCTGACCGACGACCAGCGGATCGAGCTGACGGCTGGTCGAGTCGAGCGGATCCACCGCAGGGTAGATACCGAGCTCGGCGATGTTACGCGACAGCACGACCGTGGCGTCGAGGTGGGCGAAGGTGGTCGCCGGCGACGGGTCGGTCAAGTCGTCCGCGGGGACGTATACGGCCTGGATCGAGGTGATCGATCCGGTCTTGGTCGAGGTGATACGCTCCTGCAGCATACCCATTTCCTCGGCCAGCGTCGGCTGGTAACCCACCGCCGACGGCATGCGGCCGAGCAGTGCCGACACTTCCGTACCGGCCAGCGTGTAGCGATAGATGTTGTCGACGAAAAGCAGCACGTCGCGACCTTCGTCACGGAAGAACTCGGCCATGGTCAGGCCGGTCAGCGCCACGCGCAGACGGTTGCCCGGCGGCTCGTTCATCTGACCGTAGACCAGCGCCACCTTGTCGAGAACGTTCGAATCCTTCATTTCATGATAGAAGTCGTTGCCCTCTCGGGTACGCTCGCCGACGCCCGCGAACACCGAATAACCGCTGTGCTCAATGGCGATGTTGCGGATCAGCTCCATCATGTTGACCGTCTTGCCCACGCCGGCGCCGCCGAACAGGCCGACCTTGCCGCCCTTGGCGAACGGACACAGCAGGTCGATGACCTTGATGCCGGTTTCCAGCAACTCGGTGCTGCCCGCCTGATCTTCGTAGCTGGGCGCCTTGCGGTGGATCGGGTAGGTCTGCTCGGCGCCAATGGGACCGGCCTCGTCGATGGGCGTGCCGAGCACGTCCATGATGCGGCCCAGGGTCTTGGTGCCGACCGGAACCGAGATCGGTGCGCCGGTATCGCTGACGTTCTTGCCGCGGGTCAGACCGTCCGTCGTACCCATGGCGATGGTACGCACGACGCCGTCGCCGAGCTGCTGCTGCACCTCGAGCGTGAGCTGGGCGTCGTCGACGATCAGCGCGTCATGAACCTTGGGCATTTCGCCGCGCGGGAACTGCACGTCGATGACCGGGCCGATGATCTGTACGATTTTTCCACTCATGATTAGGTCCCTGGATCAAGATTTCTGAATTCGATGCGACCCGGGCGGTATTCCGCGCCGTCAGACCGCTGCCGCGCCGCCCACGATTTCGGCGATTTCCTGCGTGATCGCTGCCTGGCGCGCCTTGTTGTACGCCAGCTGCAGATCCCCGATCAGGGAGCCGGCGTTGTCGGATGCCGACTTCATCGCCACCATCCGCGCTGCCTGCTCGCTGGCGAGGTTGTCGACCACGCCCTGGTAGACCAGCGATTCGACGTAGCGTGTCAGCAACTCCGTCAGTACGTCCTTCGCCTCGGGCTCGTACAGGTAATCCCAGTGATGCTTCAGGCGTTCGTCCGCGTCGGGCACGATGGGGAGCAGCTGCTCCAGCCTGGGCGCCTGGGTCATGGTGTTCACGAACTCGTTGTACACCAGATAGACGCGCCCCACCCTGCCTTCGTCATAGGCCTCGAGCATCGCCCGGACCGTGCCGATCAGATCCGCGATCTGCGGTGCATCACCGAGCTGCGAAGCTTGGGCGATGACCCGGCCGCCGAAGCGCGAGAAGAAGCCTGCCGCCTTGCGGCCGATCGTGCACAGCTCGATCTTGCGTCCTTCCTCGTGCCACTGCCGCATCTCGCGGACCATCATCCGGAACATGTTGGAGTTCAGGCCACCGCACAGGCCGCGATCGGTCGAAACGACGATCAGGCCGATGTCCTTGCTCTGCTGTTCCACCATGTAGGGATGGCGATACTCGGGATGCGCATGCGCCAGATGCGCAATGACGTTGCGGATCTTGCTCGCGTAGGGCCGTGCCGCTTCCATGCGGTCCTGAGCCTTGCGCATCTTGCTCGCAGCGACCATCTCCATCGCCCGAGTGATCTTCTGCGTATTCTGTACGCTCTTGATCTTGACGCGAATTTCTTTGCCGACGGCCATAGCGTTTTACCCGTTCCGCCTTACCACATCTTGGTCTGCTTGAAAGCGTCCAGCGCCGCCCGCAGCCCCTTTTCGATCTCGTCGTTGTAGTCGCCCGAAGCGTTGATGCGATTCATCAGCTCGCCATGCTTGCTGCGCATGTGGCTGTGCAGCGCGGCCTCGAAGGAGCCGACCTTGGCGAGCTCCACATCGTCGAGATAGCCCTGGTTGGCGGCGAACAGCGAAACCGCCTGTTCCGCCACGCTGAGCGGCGAATACTGCTTCTGCTTCATCAGCTCGGTGACGCGCTGGCCACGCTCGAGCTGGCGCCGGGTGGTATCGTCGAGGTCCGAAGCGAACTGGGCAAAGGCCGCCAGTTCGCGGTACTGCGCCAGGTCGAGACGGACACCACCACCGAGCTTCTTGACGATCTTCGTCTGGGCCGCGCCACCGACTCGCGACACCGACAGACCCGCGTTGATGGCGGGACGGATACCGGCGTTGAACAGGTCGCTTTCCAGATAGATCTGACCGTCGGTAATCGAGATCACGTTGGTCGGAACGAACGCCGACACGTCGCCGGCCTGCGTCTCGATGATCGGCAGCGCAGTCAGCGAACCGGTCTTGCCCTTGACCTTGCCGCCGGTCAGCTTTTCCACGTACTCGGCGTTGATGCGCGCGGCGCGCTCGAGCAGGCGGGAGTGCAGGTAGAAAACGTCACCCGGATAGGCTTCACGACCCGGCGGACGCTTCAGCAGCAGCGAAACCTGGCGGTAGGCCCAGGCCTGCTTGGTCAGATCGTCATAGACGATGAGGGCGTCTTCGCCGCGATCACGGAAGTACTCGCCCATGGCGCAGCCAGAATACGGTGCGATGAACTGCATCGCGGCCGGATCGGAGGCGCTGGCGGCAACGATGATGGTGTGATCCATCGCGCCGTGCTCTTCCAGCTTGCGCACGACGTTGGCGATCGAGGAGGCCTTCTGGCCGATCGCCACGTAGATGCACTTAACGCCGGTGCCCTTCTGGTTGATGATCGTGTCGATCGCCACCGCGGTCTTGCCGGTCTGGCGGTCGCCGATGATCAGCTCGCGCTGGCCGCGGCCGACGGGAACCATCGCGTCGATCGCCTTGAGGCCGGTCTGCACCGGCTGGTCGACGGATTGTCGGGCGATGACGCCGGGCGCCACCTTCTCGATCGGCGAGGTGCCATCGGCAGCGATGGGACCCTTGCCGTCGATCGGCTGACCGAGCGAGTTGACCACGCGGCCGAGCAGGCCTTCGCCGACCGGCACCTCGAGGATGCGGCCGGTGCACTTGACGGTGTCGCCTTCGCTGATGTGCTCGTAGCTGCCGAGCACCACGGCGCCGACGGAGTCGCGCTCGAGGTTCAGCGCCATGCCGAAGGTGTTGCCCGGAAACTCCACCATTTCACCGTACATCACGTCGCTCAGCCCGTGGATACGGACGATGCCGTCGGTGACGCTGATGACGGAACCTACCGTGCGCGCTTCCGTGGCCAGATCGAACTTCTCGATCCGTTGCCGGATGAGTTCGCTGATTTCCGCTGCGTTGAACTGCATACACAATCCCCCTGAATGTTGAATCTGGCTAACGGGTGAGCGCGGAAGCCAGCCGGTTCACGT